>JAICXJ010000018.1 GCA_025980465.1 Frankiales bacterium
CCGGAGGCGCCCGAGCCGCCGTTGCCTTTGCAGTTGTGGCCGCCCTGGCTGTTGTGCTATCTGTTGGATGAGGGTATCGACCCGATCGGGGCGGCAATCGCGCCGCCGCAGAGGGTGAATAGCGCCAGAGCTGTAATGCGTCCCCGCATCCGCGCCTCCCGTGCTCAACCGTCGGCGCGCACTTCCCCGGAGTCGTGAGGGCCGAACCCGAATATTGACGAGCGGGATATGTCCCGAAATATCAAGGCCCAAACGGGTGAAATTGGGCATCGCCTCACCGGCCCCACCGGCACCAAATCGGGCAAAATCTATAAGAAAGCAACTCGGTGGCATCGGGGGGATCAAAACCGACAACAAAGGCCGCCGGCGGAATGTCCCGCCGGCGGCCTCCGCCGATTTTTGAGGGGTTACAGCGACAGGATCTTCACGAGCGTGTTGTCGCTTGATCCGATGCCGGACAGGACCGAGTTTCCGCCTGGGCAGACGATCGCGGTCACGTTGACGAGGCCGGCGCTGCCGCTGCCGCACTGAGTGTTGGTGCCGCCGCCGGTGCCGCCGGTGCTGCCGCCGCCGTTACCACCGGTGCCGCCGGTGCTACCGCCACCGCCGCCACCACCGCCACCGCCGGAGCCGCCGGAACCGCCGGAACCGCCCTGGCCGCCGTTACCGCCGGAGCCGCCCGAGCCGCCGGAGCCGCCCGAGCCGCCGTTGCCATTGCAGTTGTGGCCGCCCTGGCAGATGTGCACGCTGTTCGCTGACGCGATCGACCCGATCGGGGCGGCAATCGCGCCGCCGCAGAGGGTGAATAGCGCCAGAGCTGTAATGCGTCCCCGCATCGCACCTCCCCTTTCATTCGCGGCACGCACTCCCCCGTGACCAGTGAGAGCCGACCCGTTGAATCAATGCAGGATGCCTGCGGTGGGGGAACATATCCGGAAATGTCAAGATGCATAAGGGTGGTTGTCGGTCAGATCACTTGTGCCTCACGCGCCACACGATTCCCGACATTTTGCCCACACCTTGAACCACGTCGAAGCCTCCTGCGTGGCTGTCAACACGGCCGGTACTGAGCCGGCGCCCGCCACGAAGGAGGCAATGCAGTTGATGATTGCGATCGGCGCACCGCGCGCCGCGACCACCAGGCGAATGGCCGTAGGAGCCGGGCTTGGACTTGCTGCGGTGATCCTGACCGGGTGTGGAAGCGGCAGCTCGGGTGGGCCCAGCGTGACGAGCGGCGGTCAGCCACCGACCACCCCGGCCGCCGGGGGCTCTTCCTCTCCGGCGGCGAAATTCAGCCTCGCCAATGTCTCCGGCCTCGGCAACGTCGTCGTTGACGGCCGCGGTCGCACCGTCTACATCCTCACGAAGGCGGGGAAGAAAAACCTTCCGTGCACCGACGCCAGCGGTTGCACCACGTACTGGCCCGACCTGTCCTTGCCCACCGGCCTGAAGAGGCCCACCGCTGGAAGCGGACTGGACGCATCGCTGCTCGGCAGCAAAAGGGCGAACGGCGAGATCTACGCGACGTACAACGGCTGGCTGCTCTACGAGTACGCCGGTGACAGCGCGGCGGGACAGGGTCACGGCGAAGGCATCAAGACCTTCGGCGGAGTTTGGTACGCGCTGACCGCGCAAGGCACGCCGGTCACATCCGGCGCCACCGCGGGTTCAAGCAGTAGCTCCAGTAGTGGTGGATACGGCTACTGATTCCTTTCCCGCGGCGGTGGTCCCTGCCGCCGCCGCGGGGATGGCCGTCATCATGATCCGGTGATCAAGTTGGCGACGGCCGCAACGCGCGCTCTCTCATCACGACGCACGAGGGCGCTGACTGCGTTTCATCCGGAGACTCGCAGTGTCGCGCGGTACTTGCCGCGCGGCGGAATCCCGCTGGCGCTCGCGCCGCTCGCGCAGAAGCTCGGCTCGTATCAACCCGCTCGGTCCGACGCGACTGAGCACGCGATCAACTCGGCGGCCTCGATCCGACTCCACCGACCGGCTGGCATAGCGCAGCCGCAAGCTGCGCTGCTGTGGGTCCACGGCGGCGGTCTCATCCTCGGTACGCCGAAGCAGGACGACGCGATCTGCCGACGGATCGCCGACCAGCTCGGCATCCTCGTCGGCGCAGTCAAATATCGCCTGGCACCCGGCCATCAGTACCCCGCCGCACTCGATGACTGCTACGAGGGGTTGCGGTGGCTCCGCGCTCAGGCCGGCATCGATCCGACGCGGGTTGCAATTGGCGGCGCAAGTGCCGGCGGAGGGCTCGCGGCCGCGGTGGCGTTGCGGATGCGCGATGTCGGCGATCTGCCTGTCGCGCTGCAACTTCTCCTTTATCCGATGCTCGACGATCGCACCGGCCTTCGCTCAGACCTCGATGACATCCCCACCCGGCTGTGGAACAACAAGGCGAACCGCCTGGGTTGGTCGTCCTACCTCGGCCATCCGGTGGGCATCGACGGCGTATCTCCCCTCGCCGTACCCGCCCGGGCTCGAGACCTCGCCAGGGTGGCCCCGGCGTGGATCGGCGTCGGCACCGCCGATCTGTTCTACAACGAGGACGTCGAGTACGCGAAGCGTCTTCGTGACTGCGGGGTGGACTGCACCCTCGAGGTGGTGGAGGGCGGCTACCACGCGTTCGATGTGATGTGTCCGAAGGCGTCCGTATCGCGCGATTTCGTGACGGCGCAGATCGAGGCGCTTCGGCGGGCATTGAAGTAGCGCGCAATCTGCGCGGCGGACACGACGTCGACCTCCACCGACGGACGGTGATCGTCGGCTACTTTTCGGCAGAACAGATTCTTCAGGCACATCAGGGCGGCAGCGCACAAAGCGGCGTAGCCGCCGGCCGCAGAAGCGGCGGCGGGTGAGGAGGCGGACGTGGGTCTGGGCAGCCTGGTGAGCATCATCGGAATCGTCGCGGGCGTCATCCTGCTGTTGCCGATTCTCATCGGCGGGGTCTTCGTGATCCTGGTCGTCTCCAACCGCGCCGATGCCGACCCGACCGGGCGGCGACCCGCAGTGGTGTATCTCTACGCGGTCTCGTTCGTCACGTTGTTCGTCACCTTGTTTTCGACGTTCGTGATCGTGGCGCAACTGTGCTCACTCATCGGTACGACCAACCGTGGCGCCCCGAACGCGGGAGGCAGCGTTCAGGACCTTTTCGGCAATGTGACGTCGGGAAACTTGACCGTCGCCAGCCCGGTGAGACATCCGGTCGGCGACGCGGTGGCCCGCGCTGTCGTGATCGCCGCGCTGCTCGCGCTCGTCGCAGGCGCGATGTATCTCCTTCACCTCCGGGCCGGTAAGCGCGGCACCGCGGGTGTCGCCTTCGGCGACCCGGCCGGCCGGGTGCGATCGAGCTTCATCGCCGCAGTGTCATTCGTCTGCGTCGTCATCCTCGTGATCTCGCTGGTCGCCGGCACCTATCAGATCTTCCGGATCGCCGGCCCGGGCGTGTTCAACAGCGGCGCGACCGGCAGCCGCACCGAGGCGTTCCGCACCCTGCTGCCGCTGCTGTACCTCGCGTCAGCCTCCTTCTACCTGCTGCGCCGGCATGCCGGCGAGCTCCCGCCGGAGGCGCGACCACTGCTGACGGGCCCGCTGCGCCCGGCCGCCAGCGGCGCCGAGCCCCCCGACGAAACCGGGACATAAGCCGTACGGCGGTCAAGCGGGCCCGCGCTTCGGTCGATAGAACGCGGTGCACACTTGCCCGCAGTGCGGCGCCGTGTCGCCGCCGACCGCGGCATGGTGCGGTCAGTGCTACCTGCCGTTTCGGGCTGCGGAGCCGGCGATGGCGGTGGCGGCACCATCTCGATTCGGGGTGACTGCCCTCGACGCGTCGGCGCCGCCACTGGTCGACGTCCCGGTTCAGACCGGCTTCGCGTTCCCGCCGCCCGCTGGACCACCGATTGCACCACACCCTGGCTGGGCGCCGCCGGTGCCGCCGCCGCCGGTGCCGCCGCCGCCATCCGGGTCGGATGGCCGGTTGCTCGACCGTCGCGCCGGGATCCTGGTCGCGATTGCGATCGGTCTCGGGGCCGTGATGCAGGGGATTGGCTCGCTGCTCGGCAATCGCTCGTCGATCGAGCCGGCGACCTTGATTCGCTACGACCTGGTCCTCACGCTCGGGCTCTACGCGGTAGTGGCGGTGATGATCGTCAGCCAGATCACCCCGTCGGTGTCGTTGCGGTGGGGGACTGGTCGGCTGGTGTCCCGGGCCGCGATCGGCGTCGCGGTGGGTGCCGGCCTGTCCGGCGTACTGCTCTGGCTGATCAGCGCGGGTTCCGGCCATCTGCGTCCCGACCCGCGGATCGTGCTGTTGATGAGCGAGGGCGATGCCACCCACATCGTCATCACGGTCCTCATCACCTGCCTCGCCGCGCCGCTGATCGAGGAGACCCTGTTCCGTGGCCTGCTGCTCGAGTCGATTCGCCCGCGCGGCACGGCACCAGCGCTGCTGCTCTCGGCGTTCGCCTTTGCGATCTGGCATCTCAACAGCGCAGCACTGATCTACTACAGCGCGATGGGCGCGGTTCTCGGTGGTCTGTACATCAAGCGAGGACTCGCAGCTTCGATCGCTGCTCACGTCGGCTTCAACGGCGTCCTCACGGTGGCCGCAATCGCTGTCGTTCTCGGCCCCTCGCATGTGGTCGATGTCGATGGCGTCGCGATGACGGCGCCGAGCGGGTGGTCGGTGGTGACCAACGCCACCGTGGAATCCTTCGGCATCGACGCAGCGCTGCGGGGCCCCGACGACGCGATCGTGGAGGTGATAGGCGGCCCCTACGGACGGCCGTTCAGCGCTGACACTGAGGCCGCGCAGCTGCAGACTGCCGGGCTGCTTCCGTCGGAATTCAACGTGGACGTGAGCTCGGTGCGGGAGATGACGCTTCCGGTCGGCCAAGCGGTGGAGGCAGACGTGACGATCGAGGGCCAGCCTGGAAGCGTCGTGACCTTCGCGAGCGACGACCGCTCGGTCGCGGTCGTCTTCCTCAACGCGGGCAGCAGCAAAGCAAAGTCGGACTTCACGCGGATGCTCGAGTCGATCCACCCATCGCCGTAACGGGGAACGCCCGCGCGGCGCTGCCGCGAGCGAGTTTCCCGAGGAGCGGTTTCTCGGTGGTGTTACTTGACCGGCAGGACGAGGTGCTGGCCGGCGTGGATCATGCTCGGGTTCGAACCGATCACGTGGCGGTTGTGGCGGTAGATCGCCCGCCAGCCGCCCTTCACGTGGTGGACCTTGGCGATCTGGATGAGCGTGTCGCCGGACTTCACGGTGTAGTGCTCGACTCGCTTGCCGCTGCGGACCTGCTCGTGGTGCGACAACAGCGTCGGTGTGTGGGAAGCCCTGTGGGTGTGGCTGCGTCGTACCTGAGCCGGGCCCGGGTCGCCGCGGTACTGCGAGCAGACCGGCCAGGCACCCCAGCCTTGGCGAGCAAGAACTCGGTTCGCGACGTCGATCTGCTGGTTCTTCGTCGCCTCGTCGGCGCGGGCCGCGTAGTTGTCGACATCGAACGAGTCCCAGGTGCCCTGCGAGAACTGCAGGCCGCCGTAGTAGCCGTTGCCGGTGTTGATGTGCCAGTTGCCGCCTGACTCGCACTGAGCGACGCGGTCCCATTGAACCGTCGTTGCGGCGTCGGCGGTGGCCTGAGTCAGCACGGTCACTGCGGCGGTTCCGATCCCAACGGCACTCACGGCGGTCAGCCGCGCGGCCTGTGACGGAGTGCGATGCCGACCGCGATAGCGGGTGCGGGCATGACGCATGGAGGTATCCCTTCCTCGCGCCTCCGAAGTGAGCTGACGGGTTCGGGCTGGAAGGTGCCCGGCCGGCGATGGTGCTGCCGGCTTCACCCCATGCGAGCGGGCTCGCGGGTGGTTCCCCCGGTCCTGCCGTTCGTCTTCTGCGCGTGACAGCCGGCAGGATTTGGCGCGCTGTCACCGTCTCGGGCGTTTGCTCCGAGCAAGCACGACCATAGCAAAACACGTTCAGAACCGCCAAAAGCGCAGGTCGATACGCGTGTCAGGTGCTTGCTAGAGCTAGCGGTTCCGACATTCGGGTGCGAATCGGGCGCCCGATGTGACGAGGCTCACGGCAGGGACCTAACCGCCGCGACCTCGGGCCGGATCGGCGGAGGATGCGAGATTCGAACTCGCGAGGGGTTGCCCCCAACACGCTTTCCAAGCGTGCGCCATAGGCCAACTAGGCGAATCCTCCGTCGCCGATTCTAGCCAGCGGCAAGGGCACTGTGGACTGGCTCGTCACCGTCGGCGGGCGCCACTACAGTGGGCCTCGACCCCTCGTGCGGCGTTTACCCCGCCCAACTCCCCCAGGGCCGGAAGGCAGCAAGGGTAAGCGGGCTCTGGCGGGTGTGCGAGGGGTCGCCGTACGTGTGGATCGCAGAGCTCGCCCGCGGGTTCGAGGAGGCCGCTGCCGATGTCGCTGGCGCTGTATCGGAAGTACCGTCCGGGCAGCTTCGCCGAGGTCGTCGGTCAGGAGCATGTCACCGAGCCGCTTTGCGCGGCGCTGGAGTCCGGCAAGATCCACCACGCCTATCTGTTCAGCGGGCCACGCGGATGTGGCAAGACGTCGAGCGCGAGGATTCTGGCTCGCTCGCTCAACTGCGAGAAGGGACCGACCGCGACTCCGTGCGGCGAGTGCGAGTCATGCCTGGCGTTGGCACCGAACGGTCCGGGCTCGCTCGACGTCATCGAGATCGACGCTGCCTCGCATGGACTGGTCGACGACGCTCGCGACCTGCGCGAGCGGGCGTTCTTCGCCCCGGTCTCCTCGCGATTCAAGGTCTACGTGATCGACGAGGCGCACATGATCAGCTCGGCGGCATTCAACGCGCTGCTGAAAGTGGTGGAGGAGCCACCGCCGCACGTGAAGTTCATCTTCGCCACGACTGAGCCCGACAAGGTCCTCACCACGATCAAGTCGCGCACCTTTCACTACCGGTTCCGATTGATCCCACCGTCGCTGATGCGCGATCACCTCGCTGATCTCGCCAAGCGAGAAGGCATCGACATCGACCCGCAAGTCCTGCCGCTGGTGGTGCGTGCCGGCGCCGGGTCGGCCCGCGACGCGCAGTCGATCCTCGATCAACTCGCGGCCGGCGCGGGTGGCGACACGATCACGTACGACCGCGCGCTGACACTTCTGGGGTACACCGACGCGGCGTTGCTCGACGAGGTGGTCGAGGCGTTCGCGGCGTCGGACGGGGCCGGCGTGTTCGCGTCCGTCGACCGGGTGATCGATGCCGGGCTCGACCCACGGCGGTTCGCGCAGGACCTGCTCGAGCGGTTCCGCGACCTGCTGGTGCTTGACGCGGTACCGGACGCCGCCGACAAGGGGTTGCTCGATGTGCCGCTCGACGCGCTCGAGCGCATGACGTCGCAGGCCACGCGATTCGGCCCGGCGGCGCTGTCCCGAGCTGCCGACGTGATGGCCACCGCGCTCGTCGACATGCGAGGCACGACCTCGCCGCGGCTGGTGCTCGAGCTGGCGTGCGCGCGCGTTCTGCTGCCCGGTGCGGCGAGCTCCGTCGAGGCCTTGCTCGCTCGCTTGGACCGGCTGGAGAAGCGGGTCGCCGTCACTGGTTCCGTCGCGCCGGTTTCGCCGGCGGTGCGGACAGACCCGCCATCGGCTGGCGGCTCGCAGACTCGCGACACGCCTCCTCCGGACCTGTCCCCACCGCCGTCCGTCTCGGAGCCTCCGGCTGCCGCAGTGTCGGCGCTGCAGGAAGACGGTCCGGCACGAACTCGCTCGCAGCAGGGTGAGGTTTCGGTTTCTTCGGACTCACCGCCGCCGCCGGCGGCCCCGACGGAGCCGGCCGTTGTCGATCTCTCAGCGGTTCGCAGGTTGTGGGCTGATGTGCTCGATGCAGTGAAGGCGAAGAGCCGGACCGCTCATGCGCTGATGATGTCGTCGGTCATCGAGGGGCTGTCCGGGTCGACCTTGACGATCTCCTTCCAGCCACCGTTGCTCGCGCAGCGCTTCGCGGGCGACGTGTCGGACACCGTCGTCGTAGCGCTCAACGAAGTGGTCGGTGTCGAGTTCAAGGTCGCGACTATGGACTCGGGCGGCGCTGCCGGCGCGCGGGCGCCTTCCAGCGAGCCGACACGTCCCTCGGCGCCGGCCCCGGACAGTTCACACGATGACACCGACTCCGACTTGGAGGACTCGGTCGACGTCGCGGACGACTCACCGAGCGCAGCCGACGATGCCGCGCTCGCGTTGCTGAAAGAGAACCTCGGCGCCCAGGTCATCGGCGAGATCGACCAGACCTGACCGACCGGCCGCAGGCGCGCCGAGGTCGCTGTCCGTCGGTGCGGCGCCGTAGGCTCGGAGCATGCCTCCGCAGCCGAACATGCAACAGCTGATGAAGCAGGCGCAGAAGATGCAGCGCGACCTGCTCGCCGCCCAGGAAGAGATTGCCGCGACGACGGTGGAGGGCAGCGCGGGGGGCGGTCTGGTGAAGGCGACGATGACCGGGTCGGGGGAGCTCACTCAGTTGGCGATCGAGCCGTCGGTCGTCGACGCTGACGACATCGAGACGTTGCAGGACCTGGTCGTTGCCGCGGTCCGCGACGCGAAGAGTAACGCCGATGAGCTTGCCGCGGCGAAGATGGGACCGATGGCCGGCTCCATGGGCGGCAGCCTCGGTCTGCCGGGCTTCTAAGAGCCGCTGTTGTACGAGGGCCCGGTCCAGGATCTGATCGACGAACTCGGGCGACTCCCCGGGGTCGGTCCGAAAAGCGCCCAGCGCATCGCGTTCTTCCTACTCGCTGCCGACCCGGTCGACGTGCGCCGGCTGATAGACGCGCTGACGGAGGTGAAGGACAAGGTCAAGTTCTGCTCGATCTGCGGCAACGTCGCTGAAGACGACCAGTGCCGGATCTGCCGCGACGAACGCCGCGACCTCACCGTGATCTGCGTCGTCGAGGAACCGAAGGACGTCGTCGCGATCGAACGCACCCGGGAGTTCCGTGGCCGCTATCACGTCCTCGGTGGCGCGATCTCCCCGATCGAAGGTGTCGGCCCCGACGACCTGAGGATCCGGGAACTGATGATGCGGCTCGCCGACGGCACAGTCACGGAGTTGATCCTCGCGACCGACCCGAACCTCGAAGGCGAGGCGACCGCCACCTATCTCGCGCGCATGGTGAAGGAGATGGGGATCACGGTCACTCGCCTCGCGTCCGGGCTGCCCGTCGGCGGCGATCTCGAGTACGCCGACGAAGTGACGCTCGGCAGAGCCTTCGAAGGCCGTCGCGCCTACTCGTCGTAGCTGACGCGCCGGCCGCAAACCGCGCCGCGAACCGGGGCTCGGCCTCGCTGGGCTGAGTGACGGGCTAGCTGGTGAGGGGGTGGACGTGGATGACTGCGGGGGCGGGGAGGGGGCCGTAGATGTGGGGGAAGGTCTGGTCCGTGCCGGGCGCTGGTTCGACCTTGATCTCGGCCGGGACGGCGGTCGGGTCGATCTCGAGCAGGACCAGTGGTTCGGTGCAGTCGGCGTAGATCGTTGCGACTATGTCCGCCGTCTGAGCGGCGAATGAGCAATGGATGTAGCCGACGTCGGCGAGGGACTTATCGCGAGTTGAGCCGACGTAGACGCCTGCTGCGGTCGCGTCCTGCCATTCCGCGGCGGTGGTGACGTGAAAGATCCGTGCCATCTCGTCCTCGCCCATGCCCGCACGCTAGGGCAATAACAACGCGAGATGGGCTGTCGTGGATCCGTAGACTTGATCGCATGGCTCTCGTCGTGCAGAAGTACGGCGGGTCGTCGGTTTCGGACGCCGAGCGAATCAAGCGGGTGGCGCAGCGGATCGTCGACGCGCGTCGTGCCGGAGATGACGTTGTGGTCGTGGTCTCGGCGATGGGAGACACCACCGACGAGCTCATGGATCTCGCTCAGCAGGTTTCGCCGCTGCCGCCACCGCGCGAGCTCGACATGCTGCTCACGTCGGGCGAGCGGATCTCGATGGCGCTGCTGGCGATGGCGATCGCGAATCAGGGATTCGAAGCCCGCAGTTTCACCGGCTCGCAGGCCGGCGTGATCACCGATTCGACCCATGGCAAGGCGCGCATTATCGACGTCACCCCGGGCCGGATCCAGGAAGCGTTGGGAAACGGCTACATCGCCATCGTCGCGGGCTTCCAAGGTGTCTCACAGGACACGAAAGACATCACGACGCTCGGCCGGGGCGGCTCGGACACCACCGCCGTCGCACTTGCGGCCGCTCTCGATGCCGATTCTTGCGAGATCTACACCGACGTCGATGGCGTCTACTCCGCCGATCCACGGATCGTGACCACCGCGCGCCGACTCGAGCGAATCTCGTACGAGGAGATGCTCGAGATGGCGGCGTCGGGGGCGAAGGTTCTGATGTTGCGGTGCGTGGAATACGCGCGCCGTTACGCCGTACCCGTTCACGTGCGCTCGTCGTTCACCGACAAGACTGGCACCTGGGTCGTCGGCATTTCCGAGGAGGAACTAGTGGAACAGGCGATCATCTCCGGTGTCGCCCATGACCTGTCCGAAGCACGCGTCACGGTGGTCGGCGTCCCCGACAAGCCCGGCGAGGCGGCAGGCATCTTCCGAACGATCGCCGACGCCGACGTCAACATCGACATGATCGTGCAGAACGTCTCCGGCTCTACCGGTCGCACCGACGTGTCGTTCACGCTGGCACGCGCCGACGGTCCGAAATCACTGGAGGCGTTGGAGAAGGTCCGCGAGTCGATCGGGTTCGAATCATTGCTGTACGACGACCACATCGGCAAGGTGTCGCTCGTTGGCGCCGGGATGCGTTCACATCCTGGGGTCTCTGCGACGTTCTTCGAAGCCCTTGCGTCGGCCGGCGTCAACGTGCAGAACATCTCCACCTCGGAGATCCGGATCTCGGTCGTCTGCCAGGACACCGATGTGCCGGCCGCGGTGAAGGCGGTCCACGAGGCTTTCGGCCTCGACGATCCCGACGGCGCTCCCGCCGTCGTGCACGCCGGAACCGGAAGATGAAACCCCAGCACGTCGGGGTTGTCGGTGCGACCGGGCAGGTCGGTGGTGTGATGCGCCGACTGCTCGCCGAGCGAGAATTCCCGGTCGCCTCGATGCGCTACTTCGCCTCCGTGCGTTCCGCCGGCACGACGTTGCCGTGGCGGGGCGACGACATCGTGGTCGAGGATGCCGCACTCGCCGACCCGAGCGGCCTGGACATTGCACTGTTCTCCGCGGGCGCCCGGACCTCCCGCGAACAGGCCGAGCGGTACGCCGCCGCCGGTGCGGTCGTCATCGACAACTCCAGCGCCTGGCGGATGGATCCGGATGTTCCGCTGATCGTCACCGAGGCCAACGGCGCGCTGGCGTCGTCGGCCCCGAAGGGAATCATCGCCAACCCCAACTGCACGACGATGGCGGCGATCCCGGTGCTGGCCGCGCTGCATGCCGAGGCCGGTCTGCAGCGGTTGGTGATCAGCACCTACCAGGCGGTGTCCGGCAGTGGCGGCGCCGGTGTCGACGAACTGGACAAGCAGGTGCGGCAGGTGGTCGACCGGGCCGCCGAGCTGACCCACGACGGGACTGCGGTCGCATTCCCGCAGCCGGAGCAGTACGTCGCGCCGATCGCGTTCAACATCCTTCCGATAGCGGGTTCGATCGTCGATGACGGCCTGGGCGAGACGACCGAGGAGCAGAAGCTGCGCGACGAGAGTCGCAAGATTCTCGGTCTTCCCGACCTGCTGGTGTCGGGGACGTGCGTGCGAGTACCGGTGTTCACCGGACACTCGTTGTCGATCAACGCTGAGTTCGTCCGACCGATCTCACCTGAGCGCGCGGCCGAGGTGCTCTCCAGTGCTCCGGGTGTCGAGCTGTCCGATGTGCCGATGCCGCTGCAGGCGGCCGGCCGCGACCCCAGCTATGTCGGGCGGATCCGCCGGGATCCCGGCGTGCCTGACGGCCGCGGGCTCGTGCTGTTCGTCAGCAACGACAATCTGCGGAAGGGCGCCGCACTCAATGCGGTACAGATTGCGGAGTTGGTCGCTGCCAGCTGAGTAGCGGGCCCTGTAATGCGTCGAGCAAGGTTGCCGCGTCGATCGCCTGCGACGGGCTCATCGGCCCTTTGCCTTCCACCATCAGCGCGCACTCGACGAGTGCCAGTGCCGTGAACGCGTAGACGTCGCTCACCTCGACGCGAACTGTCGTCGACTGTGAACCGCGGCTGGCTGTCGCGACGATCATTGCCTTCGCCGCGGATCGCTGCGCGTCGGTCGGACCCTCCGGCATCCGCTCGACCAGCCGGTGCAGCACTGGCTTGGCAAGGCGGAGCATCGGAAGCGCTGCCCGGCTGAGGGTTGGCGCCAGCCGGCTGACGGGTGTCGATGTCGTGACGGCGCACGTAACGGTCGCGTGCGGCGCCCAACGCGGGATGACGACGCTGTCGCCGAGTGGCATCTCGATAGCCGCCCGGCCGTCGACCGTCGTACGCCGCACTCCCGGGTCGTCGGTTGAAAGGATCGCGCCGAGCGCACTTCGCGCCGTTCCGCGGGTGGCCTTGACGTGGCGCAGCGAGTACCCGATTTCGATTCGCTCCGGCGGACCGTCCAATGTGCTCGCCGCCACCGATGCCGCACAGTCCGCCGGCACGTAGTCGTGGCCGCAGGCCGGCACGATCGCGGTGTCGGCGTTCGGGAAGGTGTCGTAGGCCCACTGCATGAAGTCCGGTTCACCGGTGGAGTCGATGTAGTGGACGCCGGCGTCGACCGCGGCCTGCACCACCGGCCGGCCGAGAAGCTCGAACGGCCCGACAGTCGAGATGACGAGGTCCAGCCCGTCGAGGAAGCGATCGAGCGCTCCGCGGTCGTTGGTGTCCACCACCGCCAGCTCGCTGCCGTCGATCGCGTCGACCTTGGCGAGGCGTTCGGCCGATCGACCGCCGAGCCGGACCGGGATCTCGCGGAGCGCAAACTCCGTCGCGGTGAGGCGGCCGGTGTAGCCGGTGGCGCCGAGCAATCCGATCTTTCGCATTCAGCCATGCTGCCAGTCAGCCGGAACGGGCGCACCACCGGTGCAGCGCCTCGACGCCGACTGCTCGCCAGAGCAGCAGCCGAACCCACCACTGGCTCGCCGCGTTCTCAGCCGCCCACGACCACCACTGTGCGCCCAGCACGTCGCGAGCGAGCCAGCCGCCGGGGTCGAACCGCGCCATCACGTCCTGCAGCAGCGGCCAGTCGCTCGGGATTCGCGGCCGTCGACCCCACCGTCGGCGGCGGGCGCCGCGGCTGGCGACGGCGTACAGGTCGTGTGGGTCGAGCTCCAGCGCAGTCGCGAAGAAGCTGCCGTCGAGCCGCGACTCGAGCGGGATGTTGACCAGTGCCTGGTAGACCGACGTACCGAGGTAGATCGGCACGATGTCGGTCGCCGGTGCGTCCGGTAGTCCGGTGTGCTCGAGCCAGCCACGTTGCCGCCGGGCGTAGATGAGGTCGAGTGCGATGTCGCGCCGGCCGGCGGCCGCGGCCAGGTCGACCTCGGCCTGGATCTCCTCGCGGAACCGAGCCCGACCGGCATTCGGCAGGTTGGTGCCCGCCCCGGTGACGGCGATCGCGTCTGCGGGTGACTGATCGGGGTGCCGCAGCCGGTAGAAGGCTCTACCGGTTTCACCACCATGGCCGGTGACCGACACGAAGCGCGAGCCGGGCCACGCGAGGTGACCAACGAGGGCATCGCGGGGAGATTGCAGACCCTCACCCCATGCCGCGTAGCGCACCAGCCAGTCAACCAGGTCGCCGTCCACGCACTCGGCGGTTGGGTCCTGCCGCTCCGTCACCGGCCGGCCCCGGGCATCCCGCACCTCGATGGTCTGGTGCTCCCAGCCGAGCACGCGCGCGGCGGAGCGGGCGCCACGACTGTCGGGGTAGCCGCGATATCCCAACGTGTAGGTCGGCATTGCCCCGTCGACCTCGGCCAGACACGATGCCGCCAGGATGCTGTCGCGGCCGACGGTCAGCGCGAGCCGGGCAGTTTCCACCCGGGCGGCGCGAAGTGTCTGCGCGCCGACGAGTTCACGGAACGCCGCGGGCGTCAGCGGCGCCGCCTCGGCCATCCGCTCGGACAGCGGTGCGACATCGGTTGTCGTGACCCCGCCGGCGTCGACCTCGACGTGCATGCCCTCCTCGCAGCCCGCGACGTCGGCGAGCATCTCGCCGGTGGCCACCGAGCCCTCCCAAGCGACGGCCTGGTACACCGCGGTCGACTCGATGCGTGGCGGCGTATCGGCGAGAGCCAGAGCGGCGACCGCCCGGGTCGCGAACGCGGCGCCAGAGCGCCGCAGCGTGAAGACGAAGTCGTGGGACGTGACGAGCCGCACCGAGTCGGTCTCGACCCGGACCAGGACGAAGACCCCGGCGAGGTCGCGGACCGCTCGCGGATCGTTCAGCACCCGGCGGATCTCGTCGTCGGTGGCCGTTCCGCCAGCGCCGAGCGGAAGTCCCCACACCAGGATCGACGGTGCCGAGAGGCTCAGCAGCTGGTCGGCGAGGACGACGATGCCGGCCCGCGCCCCCGGAATCGCGACCGCGGTGACGGTCCAGGTCTCGAGCCCGGGCACGTCACGGTAGGCGGATGCCAGCCGGGTCGCCGCCGCATCGACGCCGGCGGGTTCGACACTGCTGACGACGCCGAGGATGCTGCGTCGTGCCGGCAGCCGCATCATGGCTCGGATGTCACCTCGAGATGGTGGTGCAACCGCTCAGGTAACCCGCGAGTAGGTCTGCACCTGGTCGCGGATGGCGGCCACCGTCGCTGAGACCATCGAGTCCAACGCCGCCACCGGGTCGCCGGTGTCAGCCGCGGCGGTCAGCGTCGCGGCACCGACGGCCGCTCGTAGCACGGCTTGACCGTCGCTGACCAGCTCGGTCGGCTGACCGAGGTAGATGCCGACGTCGGCCAGCGCGCGGTGGACATGACCGAGTGGTTCACGCCCGAGCGGCCCGGCCGCCCCCGACACTGTGAAGCTGACTATCGACGATTCGATCGGCGGCAAGACATCGACGCCGCCGACCTCTCGCAGGCCGTTGGCGAGTCGGGTGACGACCAGTTCGCGCCAGCCGACCCGGTCGGCAACCGGGATGGTGAGGTACCGGCTGTGTTGCACGATCGCCGTCTGCCACCTGGCCAGCAGCCCGAGGTTCACCGGTTCCCAGCCAGCCGCCAGTCCGCTCAGCTGCTCAGGCAGGTCGGCGGTGGACAGCATCGACGCCAAGCCCGCCGGCAGCCGGTCGCAGGACTCGGCGTCGGCGAGGAACGCGTCGTCGAGCATCAGTACGCCGGCGAAGGGCGCGCCGCAGATCGCTTTCGATCCGGTCACGATCACGCTGGCCCCGGCCGCGAGGAAGCCCTGTATCCGCTCCCGGGTGGTGCGCGCCTGGGCGGAGTCGACGAGGACGCGGAGCGCGCTCGGGTGCCGGCCGCGCCAGGTCGCGACCCAGTCGGCATTCAGGTAGCTCAAGCCGGTCTTTGAACAGTCCAGGGCGTGCACCAGGACAGTCGCGCCGTCGGATAGCGCAGCCTCGACATGGGCCTCGACCTCGGCCTCGACGTCGAAAGGCCGCCGGGCCCGACCTCGGGCGTCGCGCACGTCGACGGTGACAACCCGGATCAGATCCGGTCCCAGCCCGTCGAGTGGGTCACCGACTCGGGCTTCGCCACGCAGTGGAGTCGTGGCGGTCGTGCGAAGCCCACCCGCTGCACGAACCGTGCCGCTCCCGGTCTCGATCGCGCCCACCACGACGTTGACGACCTGCCGGCCGTGCGAATACACGGCGATTGCGGCGGCCAGCGCCTCGGCGTCGGTTCCCGAGGGGATGAGCACCAACCGTCGGTCCTGGTCCGGCGGCAAGCCGACCAGCTCGGCGATCGCCGTTGCGATGGGTGCCCGCCACTCGCCGGGCGCGATTGAGCGGTGGGTCACCACAAGGCGATCAAGAAGCCCACGACGCCAGGTGTCCACTGCGACGAGATCGGCCGCCCCCGGGGGGCTCGCCGTACACGAGGACAGCAGCGCAACCGGCTGCCGGTCGCAGATCGGGAAACCGTAGGAGTTACGTCCGGCGTGCGGCACCACCCGGTCGTCGCTGCCGAGCAGCAACAGCAGGTCGGTTGACGTCGCGAGCGCGCTGACGGCGGCGACCAGGTCGTGCGGAAGCGCTGCCGCACCGGCGACACCCTGCGCGACGTGCTGGCCGCGCGCGAGTGTCGGTTGCCATCCGAAGGACTCCACCGTCGCGAGGTCGTGATCCGCGCATCGCGCTACCAACTCGCCGAGCGCAGCAGCCGGCGGCGTTTCGTCGCGCGGCGTCACGATGTCTGATCATATCGACCGTCGAGGTAGTGCTTGAGCGCTTCGATGGGATCAGCAGCTCCGGTATCGGTGCGCACCATCACGCCATAGGCGCCGCCGGCGGAGGCCTCTGATCGGGGTGGCGGGTCCGCGACGACGGCAGCCGCATCGGTAAGGAAGCGGTCGACGATCGCGGCGTGACGGTGCATCACCACGAAGTGAAGCGCGTCGGGATCGGACTGGACATCCATCCACCATCCGCGCTGCTGCAGGCCCCGGGCGACTGCTCGGATGTCGATCGACTCGCAACCCGCTGCGAAGACGCTCATGTCAGGTTCGGTGACCGGAGTGATGCCGAGAGCGCCCAGGCCGCGGACGAGTCGCCCGGTCGTGGCCATGATCTCCTGCACGGTGGCGCGCAGGCCGCAGTGGCCAAGCCGCAGTAACGAGGCGTAGGCGCCCGCGGCCGCGCGACCGGATCTGGTGCCGGTGACAGAAGCCGAGGCGAGCGATCCTCCGGGCCAGCCGGTGTCGAGGAAGTACGCCCCGTGGCGCAACTCCTTCGTGGCGAACATCAGTGCCGACGCGCCCTTCAGGCCGTAGCCGTACTTGTGTAGGTCCACCGACACGCTGGTGACACCAGGTACGTCGAGGCCGAACGGCTTGCCGAAGCCGTCAACGAACGGCAGGAACAATCCCCCGACCGCAGCATCGACGTGGACGCCGACGCCCCGCTCCGCCGCCGCCGCAGCGATCGGGGCGACCGGATCGACGACGCCGAACGGGAAATTGGGTGCCGAGACACCGACGACCAGCGTGTCATCACAGATCGCTGCCGCCAAGGCGCCGGGGTCGGCCCGCCGACTTGCATCGACCTCGACCACGCGGGTGCGTAGGCCGAGCAGCTGCGCGGCCTTGCCGAATGCCGGATGCGCAGTCCGCGGCACCACGATGGTGGTCCGGCCCTCGCCGCGTGCGTCTCGATAGGCCTTCACCGCCAGCAGGATCGACTCGGTGCCGCCGGTCGTGAAGATGCCGTGACTCGTCGTGGCCGGGTGCACGATCGAGGCGACCATTTCGAGCACTTCGGACTCGAAATGGGCCAGCGACGGGAACGCCGAGTGCGAGAGGCCGTTCGCGTCGGCGTACCGCGCACCGGCCGCTTCTACAAGGGACATGTGATCCTCACCGGCGTTGTACACGAGGCTCCAGCCGAGTCCCTCGCGCCACGGAAGGTCGGCGGCCGCCGCCTGCTCGACCCGGCGGAGCACCTCGTCGACCGGCAGTCCCTGTTCAGGAAGAGTCATCCCGTTTGTCCTGAAACCCGTGTCCCACGAACGATTTCGCTGCGGGATCCCTTGACCTGACATACCCCGATTTGTGAGACAGTTCTGCCCGACCGATACCGCCCCACTCAACACGTCGGAGACTACGTGCTTCCATCCGCACGCCGTTTTGTCACGATCGCTACCTCAGCCCTTGTGGTGAGTGCAGCCGCGGCAACCATCTCTGCCACTCCTGCGGCTGCGACGCTGTCGGCGCCGTCGCCGAGCAGCGTCGCGAACACGGCGACCGCCCAACAGGTCTCGGTAACGGCGAGCGGGCTGGTCCTCCTTCCGGCGATGAGCATCTCGGGTCCGGGTGGGGCGAGCTTCAACGCGACCGGCGTGAGCGCGTCCGGGTCAACTGTGACCGGGACCTTCAACCTCGACCCGAACGGGCTCCCGGCACCTCCTGGCTCCTACACGCTGACGGTCACATGCGCGAGCGGGTGCTCTGGTGACACGACGACCCTCGCCGTGACGGGTGTCGCGCCTCACCCGACGTCGATCACCCCGTCGACGATCGCGACTGATCAGGGTGCGTTGGCCGTGACGATCGCCGGCACCGGCTTTGCTGACGGCGATTCGGTCACGCTCCGCAACAGCAGTACGACGGTCACCGATCCGAATGTCGTCTTCACCCCGGACTTCGCGCACAGCAGTGCGACCGCGCTGAAGGGAACGCTGAACACCAGCGGCGCCACGGTCCAGACCGATGACGTCGTCGTGACGGCGACGAACGCGCTCAGCGGAAGCTGCGCGCACTGCGCCTCGGTCGTCCCGGCTCCCGACGTCATCATCGACTCGCTGTCGGCACCCGCTGTCGGCGAGGGCGCACAGAACCTGCCAGAGACGATCTTCGGTGGTGGGTTCCAGCCGGGTGCCACGGTCGTCGTCAAGACCACACTCGGCGGGGCGGCCAGCACCGACGTCACCGTAAGCGGTGTGAGCGTCGCCTCGTCCGGGGTGATCAATGCCCACCTCAGCGCGACACCGACCGCGACGACCGGATCCCGCTTCCTCGTCGTCACCAACCCGGACGGCAGCTCGGCCAGCTCGGCCATCACGATCGATGCGGCACCGAAGATCACCAAGGTCACCGCCTCCCCCCGGGGCCAGAACTCCGTCAACGGCACCGCGACCCTCGACGGGACCGGGTTCCAGCCCGGCGCGACCGTCTCCTTCGGCAGCGGCGTCACGCTCGATCCCGCCAACGGCGCGGTGAACGTCCCCAACGCAACAACGGCCCAGGTCCTCGGTATCGACGTCGCATCGGATGCCGCCACCGGCCAGCGCCCGGTGACGATCATCAATCCGGACGGTGGCTCCACGACATCAAGCTCGGCGAGCGTGCCATCGGGCAACCAGTGGTTCTTCACCGTCGTACTGGGCCCGGCAGTCACGTCGTTCTCGCCGAAGTCGCTGGGTCTCAACACCGCGAGTGTGCCGTTCGACCTCGCCGGGTCGTTCGCTCCGAACCAGTCGGCCGGCGGGGTAAGCGTCACGACTCCCGATGACAACAACATCGTCTTCAGCGTGGCCTCTATCAACACGACGGACATCAAGGGCACCGTCTCGGTCGGTCCCTCGACGCGGGTCGGCGCCCACGACCTCAAGCTGGTTGACTCGTTCGGCGGTACGACGACCTGCGCATCCTGCGTGTCGGTGTCGCCGTTCGCGATCACCGGTGTCAGCCCCGCATCGATGACGAACGTCGCCGGCCAGCAGGCGCTTCAGGTAACCGGTAGCAGCCTGACAACCGGCCACGCCTACACGCTGACGATGACTCGCAACCCGGCAGTACCCGGCCAGGGTGTCGTCACGACCGACGGCACAGCGACCGGAAACACCTGGTCGAGCACGGTGAACATCGTTGATGATGCGCCCGGAAAGTACGACCTCAAACTGACCGACGACAGCAACTCGGCGTCGTTCGGCAGTTGTAGCGCGTGCTTCTCGATACTGCCGTCCGGTGCTTTGAGTGTCGCGGCCGTCAGCCCGACTCACATCCCGGCCGCGGCGATCACCACGGTCACGATCACCGGACAGCACCTGTTCCGCGGGGCGAAGGTGAGCTTCCCTGCCGGCTCCGGACTGATCCCCGGAAAGACCACACCCCACGCTGACGCCTCGGGCGCGGTCCTGAGTCTGTCGGTCCCGGTCGCGGTCGACGCCAACACTCCGCCTGGCAGCACGGTCAACCTCACCCTGACCAACGCTCCAGCCGGCACGACAGCGGATCCGGCCCAGACCTCGACGCTGCCCAAGGCCCTGACGATCGATCCCGCAGCGGCCAGCAAGGGGACCCACGGCACGATGCTGTTGCTGCATCGCACCCCGTCGCACCTGACATTCGGCCATCTGGTGACCCTGACCGGTGAGCTGGTGGATGCCTCATCAGGCAAGGGACTCAACAACAAGTCGATCAAGCTGAGTTACGTCGACCACCGCGGGATCAACCACTTCGTCGCCACCACGACGACGAGCGGCGGTGGCTTCTACAACTTCTCCTTCGAGCCCCGCTACAGCGGCAGGTATCACGCGCACTTCCTCGGGCAGCCGGCGACCAAGACGGCGATCGGGTACGGCAGGTCCGCGGCGACCGCCGGATCGACGAGCGTTGCTTCGAAGGTGTCGATCCACTTCAGGCAGCATGGGTCACGTCTCGTCATCAGCGGACATGTCGCACCTGGCGCCTCCGGGCACAAGGTGACCCTCTACCGGAGGCTGCACGGCCGGCGGGTAAGGGTGAGTACGGCGAGGCTGTCGAGCTCCTCGAGATACCGGTTCTCGATCAACAATGTCGCGCCCGGCACTTACCACTTGCTGGTGGCCATCGGTGCGACCTCGCGGAATGCCGCCGGGGCCTCCAGGACGCTGAAGGTCGTCAAGACCTAGTGGGCATTCGGATCTCAGCAGGGTGGGCTCGCCGCAACCGGCGGGGATAGGACCTAGTACGCGGGTGGTGACGATGATCGTCACCACCCGCATCTGGTCGGGATGACAGGATTTGAACCTGCGACCCCCTCGTCCCGAACGAGGTGCGCTACCAAGCTGCGCTACATCCCGAAAGCCCGAAAGCGTCGTCGAGTCTAGGGCAGGGTCCGAGGTCAACTCGACGGAGTAAGGGTGAGCAGGGTCGCCTCGGGCGGGCACGCGAGCCGCACTGGTGCGTACGGTGAGGTGCCGAGTCCGGCGGAGACGTGCAACCACCCGCCGGCGGGCCACCTCGCCAGGCCTCGTGCCAGCCGGCGGTCCAGTCCGCAGTTCGTCACCAGAGCGCCGACCCCCGGGAGGCGTAGCTGACCGCCGTGGGTGTGACCGCTCATCAACAACGAGAAGCCGTCGCCCGCGAACGCGTCGAGCACCCGGGGCTCGGGCGAGTGAGACAACCCGATCCCCACATCGGCCGCGGTCGGGCCGGCGATTCGCTCGTAGTGGTCAGCACGCAGATGGGCGTCGCTGACTCCCGCGACCTCGACCGTGACGCCACGCAGCGACAGCGTCGTACGGCGGTGCGTGAGGTCGTGCCAGCCGGCGGCGACCAACTCGGCCCGCAGCTCGCCCCACGGCAGCGGCGACCCATGATGCCGGACACCGGTGTCCGGCATCAGGTAGCGGCCGGGATTTTTGAACGTCGGGGCGAACCAGTCATTTGAGCCCGGGACGAATGCGCCGGGGCGATCCAGCAACGGTCCGAGCGCATCGAGGACGATCGGGACGCCCCGTCGCGAGGCGAGGTTGTCGCCGGTGTCGATGACCAGATCCGGCTCGAGTTCGGCAAGCGATCGCACCCACGCGACCTTCCATGGCTGGCCGGGGGTCGCGTGCAGGTCGGAGATGTGAAGGATGGTCAGCCGTGGGCTGCCGGCCGGCAGCACCGGCACCTCGAACTGGCGCAACCGGAATGCCTTGCGCTCATACGCCCAGCCGTAGCCGGCTGCCGCCGCCCCGGTCGCCGCCAGGCCGAGCGGGACCGACCAGGCACGACGCATGCCTCCAGGCTAGGAGGCCGGTGGCTCGGCTTCTCCTACGCTGGCGCCATGGCCCTCAAGGAGAAGTTGCGCGCCGACATGACCGCGGCGATGAAGGCGCGGGATGAGTTGCGGACCGCGACGTTGCGCATGGTGCTCACCGCCGTCACGACCGAGGAGGTGGCGGGTAAGGCTGCCCGTGAGCTCTCCGACGACGAGGTGCTCAAGGTAGTGGCCAAGGAGGCGAAGAAGCGCCGCGAGGCCGCCGAGGCCTTCGATGGCGCCGGGCGCACTGAGTTGGCCGAGCGCGAGCGGGCCGAAGGCGCGGTGCTCGACGAGTACCTACCGGCCCAGCTCACCGACGAGGAGCTCGTCACCCTGGTCCGGGACGCGATTGCGGAGGCCGGCGCCGGGGGCCCACCGGCGATGGGACAGGTCATGAAGGTGGTGCAGCCGGTGGTGGCAGGCCGCGCCGACGGCGGCCGGATCGCGGCCGAGGTGCGTCGCCAGCTCGGCAGCTGACCGCAGGTCGGTGGCTAGTGCCGGTGCCCATGTCCGTGGCCGTGGCCCGGCAGGTGCCCGGGCGGTGTCTGCGTGGTGGTCACCGGGGCTGGACTGGACGACGCCGGTGACGAAGCCGGCGGTGAGACCGTGGCGCTGGCTGTCGGAGCGATGCCGTTGCTCAACACGATCACGACGGTGCTTCCCTGCGTCGCCGGGCTGCCGGCGGCCGGGGTCGTCATGGCCACCGTCCCAGCCTGTTGGTTGCTGTTGACCTGTGGTCCGGCCAGCACCGGGTTGAAGCCCTGCTGTCGCAGCGCCGCCTCCGCGTCCGCGGGGCTGTCGCCGGTGACGTCGGGCACCGTCTGGCTGACCCCGATCGAGTAGTACTGGTCGGGCCCGGAAAACTGCTCGACCGGCGCGCCGGCGAGCGCGGCATCCATGGTCGCCTTCCAGATCGGCCCGGCGATCGTGGCGCCGAACACCTCGCGATAGCTCGTGGGTCCGATCGGAAGGAAGTTCAGCGACTTGTTCGGGTGCTTCGGATCACCGGCCCATACCGCCGAGGCGAGCTGCGGGGTGTAGCCGGCGAACCAGGACCCGACGTTGTTGTCCAGAGTCCCGGTCTTCGCCGCCGCCGGCCGGCCGGACAGCGCGAGGCCGGCGCCGGTCGCACCCGGCTTCGTCAGGACACCTTCGAGGATCGAAGTCACCGTGTTCGCGAGGCCCGCGGGCACCACCTGTGCGCAATGCGACTTCGGCGCCCGGTACCTGTGTCCGGACCGGTCGACGATGCTGGTGATGGCGATCGGGGAGCAGTACTCGCCGTGGGCCGCCATCGTTGCGTAGGCGCCGGCGAGGTCGAGCGGCGTGAAGCCGTACTGGGCTCCACCGCCGAGGACGAACGGCCCGATCTGCTCCGGCGGGGAACCGGTGCCCTGCCGGACTCCCATCGACTCCGCGAGTTTCACCGGCTCACAAACACCGGTCCGCTTCTCGAGCTGGGCGAAGAACGTGTTGACCGAGAACCACGTGCCGGACTCTAGATTGAAGGTTCCGGATTCGCCGTCGGCGGCGTTGTGGACCGGCCACGGCGCAACCGGGCGACCCGCGCAATCGGTCAGGCCGGTGATCGTGAGCGATGACGGCGCGGGGATCGTCGTACCGAGCGGGATGCCCTCCTTCAGCGCCGCCGCCAGGACGAACAGCTTGAAGGTCGACCCGGCGTGGAAGCCGGCGCTGCCGCCGAACTTCTCGTCGACGGCGTAGTCGATGCTGTTCTGCCCCTTCTTCGGGTTGTTTCCGAACGGCGTGCTCACGGCGAGGGCTTTGATCTGGCCGGTGCCGGGCTGCACCACCGCCTCCGCGCTCGCGACGTGGGAGACCGGCTCGTGCGGATAGACGTAGGCGTGGATGCCGTGCTCCGCGGCGCGCTCGACCTTGGGGCTCAGCGTCGTCTGCACGGTGAGGCCACCCCGCTGCAGCAGCGACAGCCCTAGGTTGGGGTCGTTTTCGAAGACGTGCTTCACGTAGTCGCAGAAGTAGGGGTACTTCGAGGACACGCAGTCATTGGGCTGCTGATGGATGTGCAGCCGCACCGGGGTGGCGATCGCCTGGTCGTAGGTCGCCTGGTTGATCGCGCCGTACTTGAGCATCTGGTCGAGTACGACGTCGCGGCGAGCCCTGGCGGCGCTCGGGAAGAAGCGGGGGTTGTAGGCCTCGGGCGACTGCACCAGGCCGGCGAGCAGCGCCGACTGCGGAAGCGTCAGCTTCTGCACCGGCTCGTTGAAGTAGTGCCGGGCTGCCGCGCCGATGCCATAGGCGCCGTCGCCGAAGTACACGATGTTGAGGTAGCGCTCGAGGATCTGTTCCTTGGTCAGCTTGTGCTCGAGCTCGATCGCGTATTTCGCCTCGCGGACCTTCCGCGCCAGGGTGTCGGCGACCGCCTGCGCCCGCTGCTGCTTGGTCCGGGCGTTCTCGACGAGGACGTTCTTCACGTACTGCTGGGTCAGCGTCGAACCGCCCTGGGTCACCGAGCCGGTGGCGCCGTTGCGGAGTAGCGCGCGCACCGTGGCCTTCAGGTCGATGCCGCCGTGCTCGTAGAAGCTGTGGTCTTCGATGTCGATGATCGACCGCTGCATGTCCAACGGCACCGCCGACAGCGGGACCGAGAGCCGGTACTGGGAGTAGAAGGTGGCGATCGTCGAGCCGTCGGCGGCCAGCACCTTCGAGACCTGCGGGAGTGGTTTCGCGGTCAGATCGGAGGGAAGGTTGGCGAAATCGTTGGTCATGCTCCGCGCGACCAGCCCGGCACCGCCCACGAACGGCAGCAGCATGCCCGCGACGATGATGCCCGCCACGAGGCTCACCGCAGCGAGCAACCCGATGCATTGAAGGAGCGTCGGGCGTTGCACCCGCCCAGCGTACGGCGGGGGCCTGGCCGGCCTGAGTATGGCCGCTCACGCTCGATTCGGCCGGTCGACGCTGCCATATAGCCCGAAAGGACTAGGCAAAAACGGTACGAACGGGTAGTGCGGACCGTGGTGTCCCTTTCGTACTGTTAGCGAGTGCCATGGACCGAGGACTGGGCGAGCCGAGCCGCTTGCCGCACCGATTCGCCAGATGCGTTGTTCGTGAGCGGTGCTGCCCAGCACCGGGCCAAGACCGTGTGCCGAGGTTGCCCGGTCCGCACCGAGTGCCTGGCCGACGCGCTGGACAACCGAGTCGAGTTCGGGGTGTGGGGCGGGCTCACCGAGCGGGAGCGCCGGGCGCTGCTCCGCCGCCGCCCGAACGTCGGGTCGTGGCGAGCGCTGCTGGAAACCGCGATGCATGACTTCGAAACCGCCGACCTGACCGCGACCCAGGTGGTCCAGGGCGCCGTCGCCAGCTGACGCCTGACGCCTGACCCAGCCGCTAGCCCGCAGCGGCAGCGGGAGCGGACGCCGCGAGTCCACCGGCCAACTCGCCGCCGATGGCGCGAAGTCCGTCCAGATCGTGAACGTCGCCGGCCTGCGCCGCCACCTGAACCATCCGTACCTTCGGGTGCGCCGAGTGGAACTGCTCGGCGCGGCGCGCGTCACGGGTAGCGCTCGCCAGTCGCTCAGCGTGCAGCCGCAGCACCGCTGCGGTCAGCTCCTCGCCGCCGGCCTCGTCGAGCGACTCCGCCGCCGCCAGCGATCGCTCCACGGACAGGCTCGGCGCGCCGCTGGCGTGCACTCGGTTGAGCACCATGCCGGCAAGCGGCATCTGGTCGGCCTCGAGCCGCTCCACGAAGTACGCCGCCTCCCGCAGCGCGTCCCGCTCCGGGACGGCGACCACCAGGAACGATGTCCCCGGTTCCTTCAGAAGCTTGTAGGTCTGGTCGGCACGCTCCCGGAAGCCGCCGAACATCGTCTCGAACGAGGCGATGAACAGGCTGAGGTCCTTCAGCGCCTGGGCGCCGAGGATTCGGTTCAGCACGTCGGTGAACACCTTGACGCCGATCGTGAAGACCTTGAGGTAGGCACGTCCGCCGGCCCGTGCCGGAGCGGTCAGGATCCGGATCATCCGGCCGTCGAGGAACCGACCGAGCCGTTGCGGCGCGTCGAGAAAGTCCAGCGCGGACCTGCTTGGGGGCGTGTCCACCACGATCAGGTCCCAGGTACCGGCCGTCTTGAGCTGACCGAGCTTCTCCATCGCCATGTACTCCTGGGTGCCGGCGAAACTCGACGACAGCGACAGGTAGAACGGATTGGCGAAGATCTGCCGTGCGCGGGCCTCGTCCGCGTGCTGCAGCACGATGTCGTCGAAGGTCCGCTTCATGTCGAGCATCATCGCGTCGAGCCGCCCGCCCGCAGTCTCGTCGATGCCGTCGACTGCGCGTGGGGTGTTGTCCAGCTCGGTCAGTCCCATGGACTGGGCGAGCCGCCGGGCCGGATCGATGGTGAGCACGCACACGGTGCGTCCCTGCTCGGCAGCCCGAACCGCGAGCGCGGCAGCCGTGGTCGTCTTGCCGACCCCGCCAGCACCGCAGCACACGATGATCTCCGCCGTCGACAGCAGACCGTCGACGTCCAGCGGCAGCACATCGGACACCTAGACCATCCCCTGGTCCTGCAGCCGCTTGGCAATGTCGTGCAGCCCGGACAGCTCCGAGGCATCGGTCAGCAGCGGAATCTTATAGATCGGTTGTTCCAGGGCGGCCAGCGTCTCCCGCTCCTGCTGTTCCAACTGCACGCGCTGGGCATGGTCGGTCGCCTCTGCCGCCAGCGCGGCGACGGTCGCCGCAGTTGCCTCGACGCCGGCCGCCTTCAGCCCGGTTTCGACCTCGGCGAGGTCGAGCACTCCCGCTGCGGCGTCGGCCAGCGCGTGATCCGGGATCAGCGGATCGCGCATCATGTTGACGATCACCCCGCCCGGCCGTAGCCCGGACGACCGCAGCTCCGCCACGCCGTCGACGGTCTCCTGCACCGGCATCTCCTCGAGCACCGTCACCAGATGGATCGCTGTCTTGTTGGACCGCAGCAACGCCATGACGCTGTCGGCCTGATGGCGCACCGGACCCATCCGGGCCAGCGCCGCGACCTCGGTGTTGACGTTGAGGAACTTCGCGATCCGTCCGGTCGGCGGGGCGTCGAGCACGACCGCGTCGTACAGCCGGCCGCCGCCTCGGCGCTCCCGGGTAGCTGCCTCCATGACCTTCCCGGTCAGCAAGACGTCGCGAAGCCCCGGCGCGATCGTGGTGGCGAAGTCGATCGCGCCGAGCTTCCGCAGCATCGCGCCCGCCCGCCGCAAGTTGTAGAACTTCTCCAGGTACTCCAGCAGCGCCAGTTCCGGATCGATGGCGAGCGCATACACCTCGCCGCCGCCGCGGGCGACCGCGACCCGCCGCTCCTCATACGGAAGCGGCGGAGTGTCGAAGAGCTGCGCGATCCCTTGCCGGGCCTCGACCTCGGTCAACAACACCTGTCGGCCTCCGGCGGCCAGCGCCAGCGCGAGCGATGCGGCGACCGTCGTCTTGCCGGTCCCGCCCTTTCCGCTCACCACGTGGAGCTTCACCGCGGGGAAGTCGCTCACGCGACAAGGGTAGGGCCGCGCGAGCGTGCGGGCATTTCACCTCGACTGCGCGGCAGGAAATCGAACGGGTGTGCCGAATTGATCTCCAGAACGCCCCAGCACGGGAGGTAGCCCAGCCATGTACGACGAACTGACGTGGCGCGCGGGTGCCGAATGCCAGACCGGCAACGCGACGTACTTCTACGCACCGAGTCACTTCGAGCGCAAGCCGGAGAAGGACCTGCGTGAGGGGATCGCGCGGGCGCTCTGCCGCCGCTGCAAGGTCCGTGAGCAGTGCCTGAACTACTCGATCGCCGTATCCGAGTCGCACGGCATCTGGGGCGGCCTCAACGAACTCGAGCGCAAGCGGCTGCTTCGGAGCATGCGGGCTCAGTCCGCGTAGAAACCCTCACAAAGCCGTTGGGCCGGGCGGATATGTCGCTCCGCGACACGGCTCGGTAGCGGTGCCGCTCTAGGCTGCGGGGGTGGCTAAATGGGAGTACGCGACCGTTCCGTTGTTGGTGCACGCGACCAAGCAGATCCTCGACCAGTGGGGCTCTGACGGCTGGGAGTTGGTGCAGGTCATCCCGGCCCCCGGCGGTGGCGAGCAGTTGGTCGCATATTTCAAGCGTCCGCTGGCGGAGTGATTCCGCGTGGGCGTCGTTGATGATCGGCTCGCCGAGCTCGGGCTGAGCCTTCCGGAGGTCGTTCCGCCGCTCGCCTCCTACGTACCCGCGGTGCGATCCGATGACTGGGTGTGGACCTCCGGCCAGCTGCCGATGGTCGACGGTCAACTGCCGACCACCGGAGTGGTCGGTGGTGGGGTGAGTGCGGAGACGGCCGGCGAACTGGCACGAATCTGCGCGCTCAACGCGCTGGCGGCGATCAAGGCCGAGGTCGGCGACCTCGATCTGATCGAGCGAGTGGTCAAGGTGGTGGGATTTGTGGCGAGTGCGCCTGAGTTCACCGGGCAGCCCAGCGTCGTGAATGGTGCGAGCAACCTGCTGGGTGAGGTGTTCGGAGACGCCGGCAGGCACGCCCGCAGCGCGGTGGGCGTGGCGGCACTACCGCTGGGTGCGCCGGTCGAGGTGGAGCTCCTCGTGAAGCTGCGCGCCCGATGAGCGAGCGCGCTGCTGAGGACGTCTTCGGCGACATCACCAGCATCGTGCGCAAGCTGCGATCCGGCGAGCTGCAGCCCGTCGAGCCGCGCCACGCCGCCACCGTCATCCTGCTCCGCGAGGGCGAACCGGGGCCCGAGGTGTACCTCCTGCGCCGTACCGCGTCGATGGCGTTTGCGGCGGGCGCCTTCGTTTTCCCTGGCGGTTCAGTCGACCCGCGCGATCAGGACCTCGCCGACGAGTCGTGGGTGGGAGCGGCACCTTCAGTGTGGGCCGACACCCTGTCGAGCGACGAGCCGCTGGCGCGCGCGTTGGTGTGCGCGGCGGTCCGGGAGACCTTCGAGGAGTCCGGCGTGATGCTTGCCGGACCCAGCGCGGACAGCGTCGTCAGCGACACCAGCGCAGACGACTGGGAGTCCGACCGGCTGGCCCTGCTGGATCGATCGCTGTCTCTCGCGGACCTGCTTCGGCGGCGGCAGCTGCGACTGCGGGCTGACCTGATGCATGGCTGGGCGCACTGGCTCACCCCCGAGGTCGAGCCGAAGCGGTTCGACACCCGCTTCTTCGTGGCGGCTCTTCCAGCGGGACAGCGGACGCGGCACGTGGGGGGCGAGGCGGATCGGGTGGTGTGGATGCGACCCGCGGACGCCGTCGCGGGCAGCGAGCGCGGCGAGATGATGCTGATGCCGCCAACCCTCGCGGCGCTGAAGGACATCGCCGAGTTCGACTCGGTCGACGCCGTTCTCGCTGCGGCCGCCGGGCGTGACGTACGGCGGATCCTGCCGATCCTGACCCTCGACGACGACGACCGGCTGCAGTTCCTGCTGCCCGACCATCCCGACTATCCGCACGAGCAGGTGACGTGAGTGGATGTCAGCCGCGGTCGGCTCGAGCCGGTCACCACGACGGCATCCCGGCTGCTCGCACCGAACCCCGGGCCGATGACCCTCGACGGCACCAACACGTGGGTGCTGCGCCGGCCCGGCGCCGAGGAGTGCGTGGTCGTTGATCCTGGCCCGATCGACAACGGCCACCTTGACGAGGTGGCCGCGCTGGGACCGATCTCGTTGGTGGTGCTGACTCACGGTCACTTCGATCACGCCGAGTGCGCCCCCCAGCTGCACGAGCGGACCGGAGCTCCGGTGGTCGCCCGGGACCCGGCGCTGTGCCTCGGGGCCGAGCCGGTGCCGGACCGACCCGGGCGCAGCGAGATCGCCGGCATCGAGTGGCTGACGGTGCTGACGCCGGGACACAGCAGTGACTCGATCAGCCTGCTGGTCGAGGCGGACCGGGCGCTGCTCACCGGCGACACCGTTCTCGGGACCGGTACCGCCGTGATCGCCCACCCCGACGGCGAGCTCGCGGCGTACCTGGACTCGCTGCAGCGCCTCCGCGATCTCGCTGCCGCTGACGTCGACCTCGTGCTGCCGGGCCACGGTCCGGTCGTCGAGCAACCGGTCGAGGTCCTCGACTACTACCTGGTGCATCGCCGGGAGCGGCTCGAGCAGGTCCGGGCGGCCGTTGCTGCCGGCGACACTGCGGTCGAGGACGTCGTACGCCGGGTCTACGCCGACGTCGACGAGTCATTGTGGAACTACGCCGAGTCATCGGTGCGCGCTCAGCTCGACTATCTCCGCGACCATGGCTAGCCCGGTCGACGGCCCGCCGTTGGTCTGCCCGGTGTGTGGTACGCCGACGGTGCCGTCGGCACGGTTCTGCTACTCCTGCGGCGCGCTGCTCGACACCTCCGAGTTGGCGGCCGAGACCACCGCCGAACGTCGGATCGTCACGGTGCTGTTCGGCGACCTCTCCGACTTCACCGCGTGGGCGGAGGACGTCGACCCGGAGCGAGTCGGCGTGGTGACCGATCATGTGCTGGCCATGCTCGGCAGGGCGGTCACCGACTTCGGCGGGACGATCGACAAGCTGACCGGCGACGGGATCATGGCGGTCTTCGGCGCACCCACCGCACATGAGGACGACACCGAGCGGGCGGTCCGGTCGGCGGCACACATGCAGGCGGTCGTGCGCCGATTCATGGCGGAGGAGGCCGGCGGTGGTCGCCGGATGGGGCTGCGGGTGGGGCTCAACACCGGCGAGGTGCTAGCCGGGGTGCAGGCGTCGTTGTCCTACACCGTGGTCGGTGACACCGTGAACACGGCGTCGCGCCTGTCGGACGCAGCCAGTGTCGGCGCCGTCTATGCCGGTCGCACCACAGCGCTCGCCACGATGTCGATCGCGTCCTGGCGATCGCTGCCGCCGTTGCGGTTAAAGGGAAAGCGGGAGCCGGTCGCCGCCTACGAGCTGGTCGGAATCCGGCCGCCCGGCGCAGCGCGCCTCGGACTGGGCGACGAGGCGCCGTTCATCGGCCGCGATGCCGAGTTCGGCCGGATGGTGGGACGGGTCCTCGACGTCGTCGAGCGCGGCAAGCCGGCCTCGGTGGTCGTCACCGGCGAGGCCGGGGTGGGGAAGACCCGGCTGGCCTGGGAGCTGGCGCAGTTCGCCGGCGAGCTGCCGGCAGTCCGGGTGCTGTGGGGCCGCTGCCCGCCGTACGGCGAGAGCCGGGAGCTGTCGGCCCTGGCCGAATGGATGCGCACGGTTTTCGGCATCACCGAGGAGGACGGCGCCGAGACCGCGATCGCGCGGGTGCGTCGCACCCTCACCCGGCTCGACACCGGCGTCGGCGGGGGCCGACCGATCACTGCCCTCACGACCGATCGGCTGCTTGCGCTGCTCGGTCTGGTCGAGTGGGCACCCATCGGACCGCGTGACACCGCAGCTCCCGGTACCAGCGAACTGCTACGCGACCCGATCGTCGAGGCGGTCGTCGCCGTACTCGCTGCCCTGCTGGCTGAAGGTCCGTTGGTGCTGGTGGTCGACGATGCCCAGTGGGCCACCGGCGACATGTTGGCTGCCGTGAGCCAGTTGGCGAACGAAGTCAGTGGCGCCGTGCTGTTCGTGACGGTCGGGCGACCGGACTTGCTCACGGCGAGTTGGTGGGACGGCATGCCCGATCTCGAGGTGCTGCCGGTCGCGCCGCTGGACGACGCGGCCAGCGAACGGTTGCTACGCGCCTATCTCGGCGGCGCCGAGCTCGACCCGGAGACCCGCGAGCTGCTGCTGTCCCGGGCCGAGGGAAACCCGTTCTTCCTCGCCGAGCTGCTGCATCTCCTCGTCGACCGCGGCCTGTTGCGCCGCGACGGTGAAGGGTGGCGACTCACCGGAGAACTGCCCCGCGACGTGCTTCCCGCCGGTGTTCAGGCGGTGCTCGCCGCGCGCATCGACGACCTCAGTCCGGCGGCCCGCACCCTGCTTCGAGACGCATCCGTTATCGGCAACCGCTTCACGCTAGAAATGTTGCGGTCGCTTGAGCCGATGATCGATGAGGCCGCGGATCAGTTCGGTGTCGCCCTCGACGAGCTGCTGTCGCGCGGCATCATCCGGCCGGTCGGAGATGCCGGCGAGGTCACCCCGCACTTCGTGTTCACCCACGCCCTCGCGCGCGATGTTGCCTACGCGGGCATGCCCAAGGGTGAACGAGCCCGCCGTCATGCGACGGTCGCGCGTTGGGCGGTCGGTGGCCTGCAAGGTCCGGTCGTCGACGTCGACTCGCTGGTCGCCGCGCAGGCCGAGCAGGCGGTGCGGTTGGCAGCGGAGATGAACCTTGCGCGTGATGACGCCGCCTGGTCCGCTCGCGAGATCGGGTATGGCGCCCTCGACCGGCTCGGTGCGGCAGCGTTGGCCCGCGATGACAACGCGCGGGCGGAGTCCTTGCTGACCCGGGCGGTCGAACTGGCCGACGGCGCCGTGTCGGACTCGACGCTGGCGGCGACGAAGGTGCGGCGCGCCGCGGCGCGGGTCGCGCTGCATCGTCTCGAGGAGGCCGAAACCGACCTCGAGGAACCGCGGACCTCGCGTGACCAGCGAACCAGGGCTGCCGCTCTCGTCGTCTGGGGTGACCTCTTGCGCCGACGCGGTGAGGAGACAGCTGCGATCGAGGCGCTCGTCTCGGCGCTCGCGGCGGCAAGCGAGTCCGGGCACGACCGGGTCACCGGCGAGGCGCTGCGCCAACTCGGGATGATCGCCTTCCTGTCCGGCCGGATGGGTGCGGCTGAGGAGCGCTTCGAGCAGGCTCTCGACCTCGCCGAGCGGGTCGGCGACCGGCGGGGCGCCGGCTGGGCACTTCAACACCTGGCCTGGAGCGCGACGACTCGCGGCGACTACCCCGCGGCCGAGCAGCGACTCTCGGCCGCCGCTGACGTCTTCGCGAGTCTTGACGACGACGGCGGGCTGTCTTGGTGCGCCGGTACGGAGGCGTTCGTCCGACTGCTCCAGGGCCGGCTGGAGGAGGCGCGCGATCTCGCCCAGGGCCTGCTCCCACTCGGCCGGGCGATGGGCGATGACTGGGGCATCGCCGCCTGCCTGACGATCGACGGGTTCGCGGCGGCCGAGCTCGGCAAGATCCGGACCGCGCTGGAGGCGTCGGCGGCGGCCTACGAGGGATTCCATGCGCTCGGTGACTCGTGGGGCGAGTGCATGGCCTCGATCGCCTCGGCCATCGCGTTGCGGGGAGCCGGCCGGCAGCGCAAGGCCATCCGCCGACTCGAGCACGCGGTCGACCTTGCGACTCGATGCCGCCACCCGATGCCGGCGGTCCTCGCGATGGTGACCATCGGCTACTGCCGGCTCGACCTGGGCGACGCAGCGGCCGCCGAGGCAGCGGCTCGATCTGCGATGGAACGCACCACGGGGCTCGACCTCAAGCCGGCCGCGTTGGTCGCGCTGCGGGTGCTGTTGGCGCAGGCGCTACGCGCCAGGGGCGAGGCCGCCGAGGCGGTCGAGCTGTTGCGTGAGGCCCAAGTCGTCCAGGACGCATCGCTGGCGTTCCCGCGGCGCCAGGCACTGGCACATCTCGCCGGCGTACTGCTGGAGCTCGGTGAGCCGACCGAGGCGCTGCAGGTCGTGCAGCAGGCGATGAAGGTTCCGGCTCAGGACGTGCGATCACGGATCGTCACGCTGCGGGTGCTCGGGTCATGCCTCGCCGCCAACGGCGACGTCCCGGCCGGCCGGCTCGCGGTCCGGCAGGCAGTTGCGCTGTCCGGCGCGACCGAGCTGCGCGGCGAGCTGACCGCGTCCCAGAAGGCGCTCGCAGCGTTGGGCTAGCTGCTACTAGCGAGCGCGACGGGCAAGCCGCTCGGCGTCGAGCAGCAGCACGCTGCGCCCCTCGATCCGCAGCCAGCCACGGTGGGCGAACTCCGACAGGGCCTTGTTGACGGTCTCCCGGCTCGCTCCGACGAGCTGTGCCAACTCCTCCTGAGTCAGGTCGTGTCGGACCCGGATCCCTTCGATCTCCGGGACGCCGAACTTGTCGGAGAGATCTAGCAGCGCCTTGGCCACTCGGCCGGGTACGTCGGTGAAGACCAGGTCCGCCATGGCCTCGTTCGTCCGTCGCAACCGTTGCGCCAAGGCTTGCAGCAGCTCCACGGCCACGCCCGGGCGTTCGTTGAGCAGTGGCCGGAGATCGTCATGATCGAGTGAGGCGAGAGTCGAATCGGTGATCGCTGAGACCGACGCGGTGCGGGGGCCTGGATCGAACAACGACAACTCGCCGAACATCTCACCGGTCCCGAGTACGGCGAGCAGGTTCTCGCGCCCGTCGGCGGCGGCTCGTGAAATCTTGACCTTGCCGTCGAGAACCACGAACAGCCGGTCGCCAGGATCGCCCTCCCGGAACACCATGTGGCCGCGGGCGACACTGCGGGTGGTCATCAGCGCTTCGAGCATTGCACCGGACTCGTCGTCGAGCGCCGCGAACAGCGGCACCGATGCGAGTACCCCTTCCACGCCGACCTCCACCCCTGACGCGCGGATCTGGCCTTGTCGTCAGGGACCCTACCGGGGGTGACTCTCGATGGTCAGCGGGCGAGCGTGGTGACCGTTGCCAACTGGCTGGCGCCCGGCTCGTCGGCCGCTGTCAGGGTAGCGACGCGACGCCGTGGCTGGCGCTCCACGAACCGCTCCAGACGCGCCGCGCCAAGTACTCCCAGCAACAGCAGGAGCGGGAAGGCGACCAGCAGAATCGTCAACATTGCCAACGATTATTGCAAGCTCGGCGAGGTCTCAAACCTCCGGGCCGCGGGTTCGCTACAACGACACCCGGGTGGGGTTGTCGCGGTCCGGAAGCACCGTCAGGCACAGGTCGGGTTGCTCGCGGTAGCGAGCGATCAACTCACCGGTCGCGTCAGCAAGTCGGCGATGCAGCGCGGCGCGGTACGCCGACAACTGGGACTCCGCCCTGGTGAGGTCTTGGATGAGCCGCTCGTTGGCGGCCTCATCTCCCTCGTCCGGCTGCCGCGACCAGAGCGACGCGAGATCCGGTAACGGGGGCATGTCGTCGATCGGCATCACGGACAACAGTGCAGTGCGGTTTCCCCCGACGTGATGCTCGGCGAACACCGCGCGCAGATCCTCGACGGTGGTCGACGTACCTGTCAGCGTCGCCCGCACCAGGTCCAGGCGCGCCTGGATGATGCGGCGCCAATACGACACCCGGCTCTCCTCGCTGGACAGCGTGCCGCGGTAATGGCGCAACCCGCCCAGCGACAGGTGCGCGAACTGCGGACTGCGCTCGGGCGGCGTCGATAGCCGGTCCGCAGTCGGCCGATTAGGCATGCTCACGCTCCGCAGTAGTCACTTCGCGCATCGGCCGCCCCTTTCGCCTGCTTGAGGTACCTGGACCGTGCATCACTCCTACGGGCTACCCGGCCGTACGCTCGTCATGTGCCGCCGCCCGAAACCCGCACTGCACTGGTGCGGCGGGCGAGGCGGATGGACCGAGTGCTCAAGACCACCTACCCGGACGCGCATTGCGAGCTGAACTTCTCCTCCCCGCTTCAACTGCTCGTCGCGACCGTGCTGTCCGCACAGTGCACCGACAAGAAGGTCAACGAGGTCACTTCCGCTCTGTTTCGAAAGTATCCGACCGCGGCCGCCTACGCGGCGGCTGACCGCGCCGAGATGGAAGCCATGATCAAGCCGACCGGGTTCTTCCGGGCCAAGACCAACAGCCTGATCACCCTCGGTCAAGCGTTGACCGAACGGTTCGGCGGCGACGTACCCGGCCGACTGGAGGACCTCGTCACCCTTCCGGGCGTCGGTCGCAAGACCGCCAACGTCGTCCTGGGCAATGCTTTCGGCGTACCGGGCATCACGGTCGACACCCACTTCGGGCGACTGTCGCGGCGATTCGGCTGGACCGCTGAAGACGACCCGGTCAAGGTCGAGCACGACGTCGGCTCGCTGTTCGAAAAGCGAGACTGGACCGGCTTGTCGCACCGGCTGATCTGGCACGGCCGGCGGATCTGCCATTCCCGCAAGCCTGCGTGCGGCGCCTGTCCACTGGCGAAGCTGTGCCCGTCGTACGGCCTCGGGCCGACCGATCCGGTCCTCGCGGAGAAGTTGTTGAAGTCGGCGTCGCAGATGGCGCCGGTGGCATGATTCGCCGGCGTGCGCTCGCCGCCACGGTTGCGGGGTTGGCCCTGGTCGCGACGGCCTGCTCGTCCTCGTCGAGCCCAGTCCATCCCGGCCCGACGGCCACCTCGGACCGCAACGCGGCGTTGATCGCGAAGGCTCACCTCGCGCCGTGCCCGACCTCCTCGGCCCGTCCTGTCGCAGGTGGGCTTCCGAACCTCACTCTGGACTGTCTCGGCCACGGGCCGGCAGTGCATCTCGCCGGCCTAATCGGTTCACCCACTGTCGTCAACCTCTGGGGGTCCTGGTGCGGACCGTGCCAGCTAGAGGCCGGCTTCCTGTCCTCGACGTACGACGCTGACCGCGCGACGGTGCGCTTCCTCGGGGTTGACATCGAAGACGACCCAGCAAGTGCGCTGGACTTCGGAGCTCACGTCTCACCGCCGGTGAGGTATCCGTCGGTGGTGGATCCCGACAAGAAGCTGTTGCTGGCGCTGCATTTTCAGGGGCCGCCGGAGACGGCATTCCTCAGCAGTGCTGGCACGATCGTGCACATTCACAGCGGCCAGTACACGAGTGCAGCGCAGTTGCGCGCCGACCTCGCGACGTACTTGCACGTCACATGAGCCCTGCCGAGATGAGCAGCGCGGCACCCGACTGGCTGCGGCCGCTGATCGCGGCGGCGGCAGCTGTTGACCCGGCCAGCATCATGGTGCCGCCCGACGACGTCGACGGGCTGCGCGAGTCGGCTGTCCTGATCCTGTTCGGCGAAGGTCCTGAGGGTCCGGATGTGTTGCTGCTGCGGCGTAGTGAGGGCCTGCGTCACCATCCCGGTCAGCCGGCGTTCCCCGGCGGCGGGATCGACCCGACCGACGCGGGCCCGCAGGCAGCTGCCCTTCGAGAGGCACAGGAGGAGACCGGTCTCGATCCGGCGGGGGTCGACGTGCTGCTCACGATGCCGCAGTTGTTCCTGCCGCCGAGCGGCCACCTGGTGACTCCGGTGCTCGGCTGGTGGCGCGCGCCGAGCGAGGTCGCGCCGGTCGATCCGGTCGAGGTCGCTGCGGTCGCCCGAGTACCGATCGCCGCCCTCGCCGATCCGGCAAACCGGGTGGTGGTCAATCACCCGCTGCGGTACGACTCGCCGGGCTTCCAGGTCGCCGGAATGTTGGTGTGGGGGTTCACCGCCGGCATTCTCGACCAGCTGCTGCGACTCGGCGGTTGGGAGCGGCCGTGGGATCGGACCGTCACCGTTGCGTTCCCGATCCCGCTGCCCAGGCGGTAGGGATCGCGGTCATGGACACCCTCGACGTGGCGCTGATCGTGGTCTGCCTGGCGTTCGGCGTGAGCGGCTACCGGCAAGGGCTGGTCATCGGCCTGCTGTCGTTCGTCGGCTTCATTGGCGGTGGCGCGCTCGGGGCGAAGTACGCCAGCACGCTGCACGGCAACCTCAGCCTCGGGATCGACCCGGCGCTGTTCGGACTGCTCGTCGTCGTTGTGGCTGCGGTCGTCGGTCAGCTCCTCGCCACCGTCATCGGCGTCGCGCTGCGCCGCGAGTTCCGGTGGCGTCCGCTCCGCACGATCGACTCCGTCGGCGGCGGGGTGGTGAGCGTGATCTCGGTGATGCTCGTCGCCTGGCTGGTCGGAACTGCTCTCGCCCACACCTCGGCGACCGGGGCGTCCCGAGAGGTGCGGAACTCGCGCATCCTTCGCACGGTCGACGAGCTCATGCCGCAAAGCGCGCACACCTGGTTCGCGTCGTTCCGTCGGCTCCTCGACCAGGACGGCTTGCCGGAGGTGTTCGGTGGTATCGGGCCGGACCGGGTGGTCCCGGTCTCGCCGCCGGATCCGGCGCTCGCTCACAGCCGCGTCGTACGACGGGCCGAGCCCGACGTCGTGAGGGTGTCCGGTGTCGCGCCCTCCTGCTCGCGGCAGCTCGAGGGAAGCGGCTTCGTCTTCGCGACGGATCGGGTGATGACCAACGCTCACGTCATTGCCGGCGTCCGGTCGCCAGTGATCGAGACCACCGACGGCCGGAGGCTGGCTACCCGCGTGGTGCTCTATGACGCGGAGCGAGACGTCGCGGTCCTCTACGTACCCGGCCTGTCCATCGCGCCGCTTCCGTTCGCGGACCAGCTCGCCCAGGGCAGCAACGCCATCGTGCTGGGCTTCCCCGAGAACGGCCCGTTCGACGCCCGGTCGGCGCGGGTGCGTGCCGTGCAGCGTGCTCGGGGCCCGGACATCTATCAGGATCGCCAGATCACCCGTGAGATCTACTCGCTGTTCGCGACGGTCCGGCCGGGCAACTCCGGCGGCCCGCTGCTCACGCCCCAGGGTGGGGTCGCGGGCGTCGTCTTCGCAGCCGCGGTCGATGACCCCCACACCGGTTACGCCCTCACCGCGGGCGAGGTGTCTCACGACGCGAGCGTCGGTGCGGCAGCGACCGCGCCGGTTTCGACCGAGGGCTGTGACTGAACTCACCTTCGGGTGAGCCAATTCCCAAGCGCGGCTCGGCAGTGAGGTCGCAAGCAGGGTGCGTACTATTGCAAGCAGCGGATAAAACCCAGTAACCGCAACCTTTGGAGACATTTGTGAGCCGCCGACTTGATGTCGAGCGTCACCTCGCCGCCGATCCGGCGAGCGTCGCGCTACTGCTCGCCGGCGAGGGCAGCAACGAACCTGACCTGGTCATCGACGCACCCCGGCGCAGTAGCGTGGGGTTCATCGCGGCGGTGAGCGCCACCGATGCCAACGGCCGGCCGGCCGTTGGCAAGCTCCGGATCACTCCAGCCCAGGAGCCGGGCTGCGAGGTGCGGGTGACGATGATCGCGGCTGACTGCGATTCAGCGGCCGTCGTACGGCGAAGTGCGAGCAGATTCCTCGCGACCCTCGCGCTGCGTGCTCGCCAACGGGCTCACGCGGCCTGAGCCGTTCGGCTCGCCAGTCGATCGCCCGCGGGCGGCTCATCCGCCGCCGAGTGGGGGCGGCATCGTCGCTGTCGTCGGGTCGGCCTCGACCGCCCGGCACCACCTGAGCAGGCCGTCGACATCAACGCCGTAGGGCGACTCCGCGGCGTAGGGCGCAAGGTTGGCTGCGGCCCGCTCGGCGAGCGAGCGGGCGCCGGTCGGGTTGCTCCGGCAGGCGTGGGTGACGGCGACTGCGAGTTGCGCGAGCCCCCGCCAGAACTCGCGGTCGGCGGTGCCGGGGGACTTCCACACCGCCTCGAGCACCTCGTGAGCGGTGAAGGGCCGGCCGTCCCGTAGCAGTCGGTCCGCTGCGGCAAGCGCATCAGCCGGCGGCAACGCGGGGGCATCGCTGACCGGCTCACCTGGCGCACCGATCGGCTGCGGGCGACCGAGCTGGTCGCGCAGCCGGGGGTCACGCGCCGGGGTCACGGCGAGCTGAGCCAGCGGAGTAGTTCTTTGGTGACCAGGTCCGGCACCTCCTGGTGCGGGAAGTGCCCGACGCCGTCGAGTTGGAGCCACTCATACTCTCCGCTGACGAAACGGCGCGAGCCCTCAGCGGTGGAGGGCAGCACACATGGATCGAGCCCGCCGTGGATCTGCAGGGTCGCAGCGGTGATCGGCGCGGTCATCGCCTGGCGGTAGCGCCGGCCGTCGGTACGACGAAGTGAGCGGACCGCCCAGCGGTAGTACTCCAAGGCCCGGTTCGGCACATAGAGGATCTGCATCGCCTCGCGACAGCGCTGCTCAGTCTGCGGATCCGGAAAGCCGGGGCCGCCCCAGCTGTGGAGCAGCCCGGCAATGTTGGCCGCGTCGTTGTCGACGATCCAGCGTTCCGGAGCCCAGGGCAGCTGGAACCGCATGATGTAGCGGCTTGCTCTGCGCTGCCGACGGTCTCGCAGCATTGCCTCCTGCATCCGCAACGGGTGCGCGATCGAGAGCACGACCAGTCGTCGTACGACGCTGGGGTGCAGTGCCGCCACCGACCAGGCCAGGTGACCGCCCCAGTCGTGCCCGACGAAAACAGCCTCCCGTTCGCCCAAGGCCCGGACCAGCCCGGCGAGATCAGCCGAGAGGGTAGGCGCGTCGTAGCCGCGGGGCGGCTTGTCGCTGGCGCCGTACCCGCGCAGGTCCGGCGCGACGACGCGGTACCCGGCAGCTGCCAGCGCCTCGAGCTGGTGATGCCAGCTCCACCAGAATTCCGGAAACCCGTGGAGCAACAGCACGAGCGGACCGGAGCCCGCCTCGGCGATGTGGAGTCGGATGCCGTTGGCGTTGATGTCCCGGTGTGTCCATGGCCCGCTCAGAAGAACGGCCGATTCCTCAACCAGCCGTCGCCGCGTCGCCACGCGAGAAGGTTAGGCCCGCTCGGTATGGCCGTTCAGCGAGATCCGGCCGTTCGGCGCGGTTTCCTTGGCATGGCGGGGGTGCTTGGCCAATTCGAGGTCGGCCTTCACGCTGCGCATCGACCGGCTGGGTGGCTGGACTCGCTTCAACGAAACCACCCCGAGACTCCCGAGGAGCCCGGCGATCAGCACGATGCCGCCGCCGATCACCAGGAAGCCGGCCCAGACCGGGATGTTCGCGCCGGCGGCGAGCCCGAAGCTCGCGGCGAACAGCAACAGGAACAGGCCGAAGAGCGCAACGACCCCGGCGCCGCTGAGCAGCCCGGCACCGACCCCGGCGCGCTTCGCCTGCTCGGCGAGCTCGCTCTTGGCGAGCTCGATCTCCTGGCGGACCAGCAGTGACATGTCACGGGTGACCGTGGCGAAGAGCTCGCCGAGCGACTGCTCGTCGACCGGAGTTCCTTCACCGCCGTACGTGCGGGTGGATGCCACACCAACCTCCTTACCCAGCGCGGCGGCCGTGAACGCGCGCTACCCGCCATCCTGCCGCAGCCGCCATCACCGCCGCACCTGCCAGGCCGACGGCAACCGGCGTCCTCGGCGCCGGCACCCGGCTGATTCGGGCGCGGAGCCGGACCGGATGGCGGAAGTCCAACACCGGCCAGTCGCGGGCGACCGCCTCGCGCCGCAATGCGCGGTCAGGGTTCACGGCGTGCGGATGTCCGACCGCCTCGAGCATCGGAAGGTCGGTGAACGAGTCGGTGTAGGCGTAGCTGGCCTCGAGGTCCCAGCCGTGATCTGCGGCCAGCGCCCGCATCGCTTCGGCCTTGTACGGCCCATACGCGTAGAACTCGACCCTGCCGGTGTAACGGCCGGCGTCGATCACGCTGCGGCTCGCGACGACGTGATCGGCGCCGAGGAGCTCGCCGATCGGGCCGACGATCTCCTCTCCGCTGCTCGACACGATCACAACGTCCCGGCCTTCGGCGTGATGCCCCTCGATCAACGCAGCAGCCTCGTCGTACACGAGCGGGTCGATGAGGGTGATCAGGTCTTCCTCGATGACCGCCTTGACCCGATCGGAATCCCATCCGGCCACGGTGCGGGCGACGTCGCGGCGCATCCGCTCCATCCGGTCATGGTCGACGGCTCCGAGGTGGTAGATCAGCCGGGCATACGCGCCTTTGATCACATCCCGCCGTCCGATCAGGCCGGCGGCGTAGAACGACTTGCCCATCGCGAGGGTGGAGGAGGTGGCGATGATCGTCTTGTCGAGGTCGAAGAACGCCGCCGATTCGGACATATCCCCATCGTATTTTGAGGGCGCTCAGACCCGGCAAAGAATCTCGTGAACTTCCAGGTTTAGCCGATGTGTGACGCGGGCACGGTGTCGGACAGTCACCGGCTCGATGACGCTAACGGAGACTGGTCCGGCCCAACCCCCCCGGGGCCGGATCTTGAGACGGCCCCCGCTACCCCCCCGGCGGGGGCCGTCCTATGTCCTGGGGTCCCCGCCGTCCACCGCCGTACCCTTCGGCGCGGGCGTCCCCAGCGACCCCAGGATGGTCGGCGCGGCACCCCGCTTCCGGCATCGTCGCACCATGGCAGCGGCCCGGGTCCTGCTGGTCACCGCGAGTGACGGGCTGGCAACGCCCGTGATGCGCGCGGCAGCGCTGGCCGGTGCCGATCTCGATCTGCAGCGTGCGAGCCACGCCGTCAGAACTGCCTGGCGATCGGCAGCGGTGATCGTCGTGGGCCTCGACCTGCTCCGCTCGATCGCCGATCTCGAGTTGCCCCACCGACGGTCGGTCCTGGTGGTCGGAGCCGCTGACCCCGACCCGGTCGAGTGGCGGGCAGCCGTCGACCTCGGCGCGGCAGACGTCCTGCGGTTTCCAGGCGACGAGGCCCGCCTTGCCGAGCTGATCGGCGCTGCGGTGGGCGACCGATCCGGTGGGCGCGTCGTAGCCGTCATGGGCGGGTGCGGCGGCGCCGGTGCCTCGACTTTCGCCGCCGCCGTCGCAGCTGCCGCGGCGCAGTCTGGGCCCGCGGTGCTGCTCGATGCCGATCCGCTCGGCGGCGGCCTTGACGTGATGCTCGGCGCCGAGACTCGGCCAGGGCTGCGCTGGGCGGACCTCGGCCGGAGCGACCCGATCGACCCGGGCCGCCTGGTCGCCGGTCTGTGCACCGTCGCTGGGGTCGCGCTGCTCTCGCATGGCCGCGTCGAGCCCGTCGAGGTCACCGCCAGGGCGACCTCGGGCGTGATCGCAGCGGCACGACGGGCGTTCCCGCAGGTCGTCATCGACCTGCCGCGTCGACTCGACGAGTGCGGCGAGGTCTGTCTCGCAGCCGCCGACATCCTGGCGATCGTGGTGCCGGCGACGGTCCGGGCCGTCGCGGCGACGGCGGCGCTGGTGGCGCGATGGGTTCCGCAGGAGCGCTCGCTCCAGCTGATCGTGCGCGATCCCGGCGGGGACCGACTTTCTGCTCGCGACGTGGCTGCCGGCCTCGGACATCCGGTGCTGACGACGCTGCGCAGCGAGCCGGCGGTCGCTGCCGCGGCCCTGCGCGGCGAGCCCGGTCGGCGTCGTGGCCCACTGGCGGATGCCGCGCGGGCCCTTCTGCACGTCGAGTGCGGTGCCGCGATGTCGCGATGAGCGAGTACCTGGCCACCGGTCGCTACGCCGCGGAGCGCCTGGCGGCAGACCTCAATGGCCTCGGCCCGCTCCAGCAGCTGCTGAGCGACCCGGCTGTCACCGACGTGCTGGTCAACGGTGCCGGGCCGGTGCTGGTCGACCGCGGTCGGGGACCGGTCAGGTCCGAGGTCCTGATCGACAGCGAGGCCGCGGCCCGCCGGCTCGCCGTCCGCGCTGTCGCATCCGCCGGCCGACGCCTCGATGACGCCGCGCCGTACGCCGATGCCCGGCTGCCCGACGGCACCCGCGTGCACGCGGTGATCCCGCCGGTCAGCCCGGAGGGGACTCACCTGTCCTTGCGGGTCCCACCGCGGCGGGCGTTCTCACTCGACGACCTGGTCGACCTCGGGTCGCTTCCGGTGGCGGGCGTCGACCTGCTCCGGCGGCTGATCGCCGCCCGGGCAGCCTTCATCCTCACCGGCGGCACCGGGAGCGGGAAGACGACCGTGTTGTCGAGCCTGTTGTCGCTGGCCGACCCGGCCGAGCGGCTGGTCCTGGTCGAGGATGCTGCCGAGCTTCGACCTGCCCACCCGCATGTGGTCCGGCTCGAGGCCCGTCCGCCCAACACCGAAGGGCAGGGGGCGGTCAGCCTCGAGGTCTTGGTGCGACAGGCGTTACGAATGCGGCCGGACCGTCTGGTCGTCGGGGAAGCGCGCGGCCCGGAGGTGCTCGACCTGCTCGCCGCGCTCAACACCGGACACGAGGGGGGCTGCAGCACGATCCATGCCAACCGCGCGCAACAGCTCCCGGCGCGGGTCGAGGCGTTGTGCGGGCAGGCGGGCGTTCCTCGGCCGACGGCCCACAGCCTGCTGTTGGCGGCGATCGACGCGGTGATCCACCTGTCGCGTGGCGTGGATGGCCGGCGCCGGGTGTCCGGCATCGCGATGCTGGCGGCGCTGCCGGACGGGACGGCGCGGGTCGAGCCGGCGTACTTGTTCGATGCCGGCGCGGTACGCCGCGGGGCAGCGGCTGACGCGTTCGACGACCGACTGGACCGACGGTGACGATGTGGCTGGTCGCGCTGGCGCTGGCGCTGGTGGTCGCGTTGTGGCGAGGCCGGTCGCCGGCCGACCGGCTCCGGGCCTGGCGAGCTGATCGGCCGCGTGAGCGCGGCCGGCCCAGCCACTCGATGATCATCGCTCTCGCCGTCGCGGCCGCCGGTGCGGCCATCGCCCTCGGGGTGTCGCCCGTTGATGTGGGTGCCGGGGCCGCGGCCGTGACGACGACGGTCTCGGTTCGGCGCGCACGTCGTCACGCGCAGACCGCGGCGCTTCGAGCAGCGGCGGTCGTCGAGCTCACCTTCGCGCTGGCCGGCGAGCTGCGGGCCGGCCGAACCCCCGCCGAGTCACTAGCCGCGGTCGCTGCTGTCGCGGGACCTCTCGCAGAGCCGGTCAGCGAGGCCCACCGGGTCGCGGCCGGTGGCGGGTCCGCCGCGGAGGTCCTGGCTCGGTCGGCGGCACTTGCGGGAGCGGACCGGCTCCGATCGGTGGCGTCGGCGTGGCGGGTGACGGAAACCGCGGGTGGTCGGGTCGCGCCCGTGCTGGAACGACTTGGCGAGGCGATGGACGCCGACCTGCGGCTTCGGCAGGAGCTGGAGGCCTCCCTCGCCGGACCCCGCGCGACGATGCTGCTGCTCGCCGTGCTGCCGGCATTCGGAGTACTGCTCGGTCAGGCGATGGGAGCGAACCCACTCCGGCTGCTGCTTCACCAACCGGTCGGCTGGGGACTGCTGGCGGTCGCTGCCGGACTCGATGGCTTCGGGATCTGGCTGCTGCGCCGAATCACGGCGAGCGCCACGCGATGCTGATCGCCGTCGTGCTCGGGCTGGCGCTCGCGATGTGGGCACCTCGCGCCGCTCGGGGCCGTCGCCGCCGGCGCGCGCTGGCGGTCAGCCGCGTCGGCCGGGGTCGGGCCGCGTCCGGCCTCGCAACCGCGCGCGTCGGCGTGGCGGTGGCGTCGGCGGCAGCGGCCGTGGTGGGGCTCGGTGGCGTGCTGGGCGTGGTTGTGGGTGCGGTTTCCGCTGTCGGCATTCTCGCGGCCGGCCGCGCCAGCGAACCGGTTGCCGTCGCCGAGGACGTCGCGATCGTGCTCGACTTGATTGCCGGGTGCCTGACGAGTGGTCTGTCAATGCCTGACGCCCTCGACGCCGCCGCCGAGGCCGGGGATCCCGTGACCCGCACAGCGTGTCTGACCACCGCGGTCCAGCTGCGGCTCGGAGCGGGCGCCGTCGAGGCCTGGGCCCCCTGGGCCGCCGACCCATGGCTGGCGCCCGCTGCGCGCGTGACCACTCGCACGACGGACAGTGGAGCGGCGGTGGCGGGCGACCTCACCCGCGCTGCCGCTCGAATCCGCAACCAGCGTCGGGCGACCCGCCAGGAACGGGTCCAGCGGGCCGGCGTGTGGGTCGTCCTCCCGCTCGGGTTGTGCTTCCTTCCGGCCTTCGTATTGGTGGCGGTGGTGCCGCTCGTGATCGGGCTGTTCGCCGCGATGCACTGACATTCGGCTGACGGTGCGGGGCATCCACATCCGAAGGTGGGTCGCGGCTCCTCCACATCGGGCCCGGTACGGGGGTGTGGCGACGCCGCGCGGTCGACCGTTGACGAGCCACGACATCGTCGCGGCCCGTCCCGGCCGGTTGCCGGCAGGTGAGGGGAGATCACAGTGACAAACCTTCGAGCGAGGCTGGCACGCCGAGGTCGGCAGATGTCGGACGCCGGCATGACCACCGCTGAGTACGCCGTCGGCACGGTCGCGGCGTGCGGCTTCGGTGGGCTGCTCTACAAGGTGCTCACCAGCGGCCTGGTACAGAATCTGCTCCAGGACGTCATCTCGCGCGCCCTGCACTTCGGCCTGTGAACTCGGTGCGTCGGCCCGTCCGTGCGCTGGGAAGCGCGGCCGGGCCGACTCACCCACGTGACGCAGGCATGGTCACGGCGGAGTTCGCTGTGGCGTTGCCGGCACTGGTCATCACGGCGATGGCAGCGGTGAGCGCAGTCATCGCGATGACCGATCAGGTCCGCTGCACCGACGCCGCGGCACTCGCGGTGCGGTTGGCGGCGCGAGGTGAACCCATGGCCGTCGTGCGGGCGACGGCGCTGCAAGCCGCTCCGCGCGGTGCCCGGCTCGAACTGGCAACGACGCCGACGACCATCACCGCGGTCGTCACTGCCCGGCTCGCTGCGCCGGGCCTGCCGGGGCAGCTTCCGGGCATCCTCACGCGGGGTCAGGCGACGGCGGCGCGAGAGTCGATCGGAGGGCGGCCGTCATGACCGGATCCGAGCGGGGAAGCGCCACGGTGTGGATGCTGAGCGCGATCCTGATCACGGTGGCGGTGACCATCGCCGCGCTCGCGGTAGGCGCCGCAGTGCTGGTGCGACATCGCGCGGCGACGGCCGCCGACGAGATGGCCTTGGCAGTGGCCGGCGCTGCCCTGCAAGGTCCGTCGGCGGCGTGCGACACCGGGGCAGCGATCGCCCGGGCGAATGGCGCGGCCGTCGAGAGCTGCGTCCTCGCCGACGCCATCGCGACGGTCCGGGTGCGGATCGCGATGCCGGGCCGACTGCGATCGTTCGGATCCGCGACCGTGGTGGCCCGCGCCGGTCCGGCGAGTGCCGGGCTTCGTTCGCTCAACGCCGCGAATCGGTGAAAAGTCTTCAGCCGGGTGCAGACACGCCCGAAAAAAGACACAAAGGGATCAACTAGCCCGCGTCGTAACCTTGTAGGTGCTGGGCTCGTTGAGCTAGCAGCCAGATTCGCGTGCCCGAAGGACTCCCAGTGCCTGGACCATCGTCGTCGGCCCCAGAGCCGTCGTTCCTGCCTGGGCCGGCGACCGACGACGGCCTGCCATTGCGTCGCCTGTTCGGCCTGTCGCTTCGCCGGGGCGGTGGCTCGACCGCGGTGTCCGGACTGGTCGGCCTGCTCGTGGTCGCTGCCATCGCGATGTTCGCGTATCCGGCCTATACCGACATCGTCGGCAGGTACAACCAGCGCCACGTCGTGAACCTGTTCAACAAGCCGCAGTTTCAGACCCTCTACCGCGAGGGACACGTGCGTACCGGACAAGGTTTGACCCAGCTGGAGATCAACAACCCGCGGGTGAAGGTGAACGTGCTGGTCGTGGAAGGCACCTCGATCGCGGCGCTGCAGGCAGGCGCCGGGCACTACCCGCAGACGCCGTACCCGTGCGCGAAAGGCAACGTCGCGATCGCGGGACACCGGACCACCTACGGTCGGCCGTTCAACCGGATCAATGAGATGCGGGTCGGCGACACCGTCAAGCTGATCACGCCGATCGGTCAGTGCACGTACGAGGTCGTTCCCCCGGCGTACATCGGGATACCGAGCGGGGAGACGCGCAACCCATTCATCGTGCAGCCGACCAACTTCGACGTCATCAGCCAGCGGGGCGTCCTTGGCGCTGGCCATTGGCTGACGTTGACCAGCTGTAATCCGCTCGGGTCGGACGCGCAGCGCATCGTGCTGCGGCTGGAGATGATCAGCTCGACGCTCAACGGGCACCACAAGAAGGGGGCGGCATGAGCGAGTGGCGTGCCAGCGGCAGGGGACTGCGACTCGCGACGGCCGTGGGGGCGGTCGGCCTGGCTGCCGTCGGCTTCGGGCCGACACTCGCCTTCGCCGCGGGAAACCCGGACACCCTCACCGTCGCGGGCGGGAGCAGCTACACCTACACGTTCAACCAGTCGCCGTCGATCAAGGCCGTGGCACAGCCCAACTGCCTGAACTCCAAGACTCCGATCACCGTGTCCATCAGTGGCCCGGGTGTCGTCAACCCGACTCTCGCCAGCGCAGCCCGCGACTGTGTGAATCCGGTCAGCCTCAGCCCGTCCGCCAGTGAGGTCAACACCGCCGGCCCGGCCTGGTCCGGCGGGGTGCCGGCGATGAACGGCGTCTACACCGTCGTACTCGACAACGAGGGCCGCACCACCGTCGTCAACTTCACCCTGCTCATCCCGCCCGCGCCGGCCCGAGGGTTTGCGGTGGCGACCTCAGGCTCGAACGCCACCTTCACCTGGATCAAGAACGCCGAGCCGGACATCTCCTCCTACGACATCACCGACCCCAACGGGAACACCCTCGCGGCGCCGACCACTGACTGCACCGGCGGCAGTTGTTCGACCGGCCCGGTCAACCTCGGCAGCTCGGTCGTCGGTCACACCGAGAAGTTCTCGATCGTCGCAGTGCGCTCATGCGGGACGGCGTCGTGCAGCGCCGGCCATCTCGTGAGCTCGGCGTCAACGGCCAGCGGGACCTTCACTACCCCACGGCCGAGCCCCAAGCCGACCCCGAGCCCGACTGGCTCCGGCACGCCGTCGGTCAGTGGCGGTGGCACGTCGGGCAGCGGCGGCGGTGGCACCTCGGGTAGCGGTTCGGGATCCGGATCCGGACTGGGCGCCGGCGGCGGGTCCAGCAGCGGCAGCGGGGCACTGAGGTTCGGCGGGCTCGGCGTGAACGGCGGCACCCCGAGCCATCACCACCGCAGCCATGCCCTCAGCGGCGGTGTCCTTCCTGCCCTCGGACTGCCGACCCTGCCCGGCGGCGACACCTCGACCCAGCCGCTGCACCTCGGCAAGCCGGGCGGCAAGATCGCGTACCCCGCGCCGATCGTCGCGGACAAGCAGAAGTCCACCGTTCGCAGCATTAGCCACGTGATCAGCTCGAGCTTCTCGAGTCGGTCGTTGTGGCAGGGCATCGGTGCCGGAGCGGTGCTGCTTCTGCTGGCCTTCCATATCCGGACCTGGGCGGGTCGCGAGACCTACTGAGCGCTCAGCTGGTCTCGGTCCAGTAGGCGTCGATCACGGCGGTGAGCAGCCTGGCCGCACCGGCCTTGTCCAGCGGCTCGTTGCCGTTTCCGCATTTCGGCGACTGCACGCATGACGGGCAGCCGGCCTCACACTCGCACGACCGGATCGCGTCGCGCGTGGCCGTCAGCCACCGCTGCGCGCTGTGGTAGGCGCGCTCGGCGAAGCCCGCCCCCCCGGCGTGTCCGTCGTAGACGAAGACACTCGGGGCCCCGGTGTCCGGGTGGTACGCCGTCGACACCCCGCCGATGTCCCAGCGGTCGCAGGTCGCGACCAGGGGGAGGAGGCCGATCGAGGCGTGTTCGGCAGCGTGTGCTGCGCCGGGAAGGGTTGCCGCGTCGATGTCGGCCGCCGCGAGCAGCTCCTCGGTGACCGTCCACCACGCTGCGACCGTGCGTAGCTCACGCGGGGGAAGGCTCAGCGGTTCCTCGCCGAGGACCTCGCCGGAACCGATCCGTCGGCGCAGGAACGAGACGACCTGGCTGGTGACATCGACCCGGCCGAGGTGAAGCCCGACCCCGCCGCGGGCGTCGCTGCGAAGCGTTTCGACCACCCGGATGTCGGTGACGTCTCGCGCGAACGTGGTCCAGTCGGGGCTGTCGCGATCGACCAGTGCGATGCCGGCGTCCAGGTCGAGTTCGCGGACGACGAAGGTCTCACCCTGGTGCAGGTACACCGCTTCGCGATGAACCGTGTAGTGCGACGCTGCCGCATCGACGGTGCCGAGCAGCCGGCCGGTCATCACCTCACAGATCCGCACCGGGTCTCCACCGGTGCCACGCAGGTCGGCGAGGTCGGTGGCGCGTCCTCGGGCCGTCCAGAACCAGCCGGCCGGCCGGCGTCGCAGCAGGCCCTGATCGACCAGTGTCGAAACGGCGGCCGGCGTCGCTGGTCCGAACAGGTCGACATCCGCGTCGGTGAGCGGCAGTTCGGCGGCCGCGGCGGCGAGATGAGGCCCGAGGACGTAGGGGTTGTCCGGGTCGAGGACGGCCGCCTCCACCGCCTGGCCGAACACCGCGTCGGGGTGGTGCACCAGGTAGGTGTCCAGCGGATCGTCACGGGCGACGAGGACCGCGAGCGCATCGCTGCCGCCACGCCCGGCGCGGCCGGCTTGCTGCCACATCGAGGCCCGAGTACCCGGCCAGCCGGCGATCAGCACCGCATCGAGCCCGCTGACGTCGACGCCGAGCTCGAGCGCGTTCGTGCTCGCCAGCCCCAGCAGGTCGCCGTTATGCAGCGATCGCTCGAGTGATCGCCGGTCCTCGGGCAGGTAACCCGCCCGGTACGCCGCCACGCGCTCGGTGAGCTCGGGGGCCGCGTCCGACAGTGCCCGCCGGGCGCCAAGCGCAATCGACTCGGCACCGCGCCGCGACCGCACGAACGCGACGGTGCGCACCCCTTCGACAACGAGGTCTGCGAGCAGGTCCGCGGTCTCGGCGGTCGCACTGCGCCGCACCGGTGCACCGTTCTCGCCGGCGAGCTCCGACAGCGGTGGCTCCCACAGCGCAACGTCGACTGCCCCTCGCGGCGAGCCATCGATGACCACCTCCTCGACATTCATGCCGAGGAGGCGGGTGGCGGTAAGCCGCGGGTCGCAGACGGTGGCCGAGGCGAGGATGAACACCGGATCGGCCTGGTAGTGCGCGGCGAGCCGTCGCAGTCGGCGCAGGACCTGGGCGACGTGCGAGCCGAACACTCCCCGGTAGCTGTGGCATTCGTCGACGATGACGAAGCGGAGCCGACGCAGCGTCGTGACCCAGCGCGCATGCTGCGGCAGGACGCTGTGGTGCAGCATGTCGGGGTTGGTGAGGATCACCTCGGCATGCCGGCGTACCCAGTCACGATCTTCGATCGCAGTGTCGCCGTCATAGGTGGCGGCTCGGAGCCCGTCGAGATCGAGCTCGCAGACGGCTCGTAGCTGATCGGCGGCCAACGCCTTGGTCGGTGCGAGGTAGATCGTGGTGCCGCCACCAGCGAGCGCCGTGGTCAGCGCCGGAAGCCAGTAGCCGAGCGACTTTCCGGAGGCGGTGCCGGTCGACACCACGACCGAGCGCCCGGCCCAGGCCAGCTCGGCGAGCTCGGTCTGGTGCGACCAGGGGGCGGTGACCCCCGCCGCGGCGAGCGATTTCAGCAGCGCGGGATCCACCCAGTCCGGCCAGCTGGTGACCGAACCACTCCGCGCAGGGACGTGCTCGACGTGCGTGACACGCTCACGACGGCTCGCCAGCGCGACCCCGCAGGGGCGCAGAAGACGATCAAGTGGCGCTACCACGTTCGGGCAGTCTGCCAGCGGGGTAGGACGCCGCTGGCTAGTAGGCGGTGCTTCCAGCGCCAGCTCGTGGATCGGCGGCCCCTTCGGCGCCAACTGAGGGTGATGATTGGATGACGGTGCATTGGAAGCTGCGCCGTACCGCTTCGCTGGAGGAACACGTGGATCCAGATCTTTCGGTCGCGATTCGGTCTGAGGGCGACCGCACCGTCGTTGCCGTCAGCGGTGAGATTGACGTCTACACCGCCCCGAAGCTCCGCGAGCATCTGATCGACCTGGTCTCCGGAGGCCATTACCAGCTGGTGGTGGACCTCGAGGGTGTCGACTTCCTCGACTCCACCGGGCTGGGAGTGCTGGTCGGCGGGCTGAAGCGGGTTCGCGCTCACGACGGCTCGCTTCATCTCGTGTGCAGTCAGGACCGCATCCTCAAGATCTTCCGAATCACCGGGCTGACCAAGGTCTTCCCGATTCACGCCTCGGTCACCGAGGCGCTCTCGGCGGACGCCTGAACTCACGCTTCGTACCCCTCGATATGGCGACCGTAAAGGTCAGTTTCACGGCGGTCACGGCGCACGTACGGACCGCGCGGTTGGTGGCGCTCGCCGTTGCGAGGCGAGCCGGCGTCGCCGAGGAGATGCTCGACGAGGTGCGGCTGGCGGTAGGGGAGGCCTGCTCGCGCGCGGTCGGGGTCCACAGCCAACTCGGCGGCGAGCATCCCGTCATGATGCAGTTGTCCGACGATCGCGACCGGTTCTCGGTCGAAGTGGTCGATCGCGGCACGCTCGATGAGGACCCGGCCGGCGTTCTCGCCGACATCGATCTTCATGAGGTGTCCTCGAGAGCGCTCGACGACGACATTCCGGAAACGCTTCCCTCAGGCTTCGGTCTCGCCGTGATCAGTGGGTTGGTGGAAGACCTCGACGTGGCAAGTGACGGCGCCTCGACCCGGGTAACCATGGTGTGGCCGACGACCCTGCGTCGAGGCGGGATCTGACCCACCGTCAGGTTTCTGGCACCCGGGCCAACAGGCTGACCTGCTCCTACTAGACTCACCGCCCGATACCCGTGCGCCGCGGGCACCCACAGCACCTTTTGTGGCTGCCATCAGTCGCTGACGACGAACCGAAGGATCTGGATGTCCTCGCTCGCCCTGCACTCTCAGCCTGCCGTCGTTCACGCCGCGGCGGCAGGCGCTGCCTCGCTGACCGGCGGGGACCGCGGCATCGTCGCGGTGGTGGCCGTGATCGCTGCTCTGGCCCTGGTGGCCTCGGCCTTCTTCGCTCGCGAGGTCCTTGCCTTCGATCAGGGCACGCCACGCATGCAGGAGATCTCGAAGGCGGTTCAGGAAGGCGCCAGTGCCTACCTGAACCGGCAGTTCAGGACGCTGGCACCGTTCGCGGTGATCATCTTCGGACTGCTGTTCATCCTGCCCGCCGACAACGCGGCGTCGCGAGTGGGCCGCTCGCTGTTCTTCCTCGTCGGCGCAGCGTTCTCTGCTTTCGTCGGCTTCTGTGGCATGACCCTGGCAACCCGGGCGAACGTCCGGACAGCCGCTGCCGCCCAGCAGTCGGGCGCCAAGGCAGCGACCCGGGTCGCGTTCCGCTCCGGCGGCACGGTCGGGATGCTCACCGTCGGCCTCGGCCTGCTCGGTGCCAGCCTCGTGACGCTGATCTTCAACTCACACGCGCCGCAAGTGCTCGAGGGCTTCGGGTTCGGCGCCGCATTGCTCGCGATGTTCATGCGTGTCGGCGGCGGCATCTTCACGAAGGCGGCCGACGTCGGCGCCGACCTGGTCGGCAAGGTCGAACAGGGCATCCCCGAGGACGATCCGCGTAACGCCGCCACGATCGCCGACAACGTCGGCGACAACGTGGGCGACTGCGCCGGTATGGCGGCCGACCTCTTCGAGTCCTACGCGGTGACGCTGGTCGCCTCGCTGCTGCTCGGCCAGGTGGCCTTTGGCCGCGACGGTCTGGTGTTCCCGCTGCTCATCCCTGCGGTCGGTGTCTTCACCGCCGTGCTCGGAGTGTTCGTCACGGCGCCGCGAGACGGCGACCGAACCGGTTTGACCGCCATCAACCGGGGGTTCTTCATCTCGGCGACCGTCGCGGCGATCCTCGCCTTGATCGTGTCGTTTGTGTTCCTGCCGTCGTCGTTCCACGGGCTCGCCAGCAAGGGTGCCTCGCTCGACGTTGCGAGCCTGTCCGGCAACCCACGAGTGACGGCGTTCCTCGCAGTCCTCGTCGGTTTGGTCCTGGCTAGTGCGATCCAGGTCCTCACCGGCTACTTCACCGAGGTAGACCGAAAGCCGGTGCAGGACATCGGCAAGGCTTCGCTGACCGGTCCGGCGACCGTCATCCTCGGCGGGATCTCTGTCGGCCTCGAGTCCGCGGTGTACTCAGCCGTGCTGATCGGTGCGGCCGTCTACGTGGCGTTCCTGCTCGGCCACGGCGTCGTGGTGCTGGCGCTGTTCTGCGTCGCGCTTGCCGGCACCGGCCTGCTGACCACGGTCGGCGTCATCGTCGCGATGGACACATTCGGTCCGATCTCCGACAACGCCCAAGGGGTTGCGGAGATGTCCGGTGAGGTCCATGGCGAAGGCGCCGAGGTGCTCACGGCGCTCGACGCGGTGGGAAACACGACCAAGGCGATCACCAAGGGCATCGCGATTGCGACCGCGGTCCTGGCTGCGACAGCTCTCTTCGGCTCGTTCGCAACCTCAGTGAAGGACGTCAAGCTGCTGCAGAATCCGCAGTTCCACTTCGGTCTGTCAGTCGACCAGCCGAACGTGCTATTCGGCTTGATCATCGGCGCGGCAGTCGTCTTCTTGTTCTCCGGCCTCGCAATCAACGCGGTCGCGCGAGCCGCCGGTCGAGTCGTGATCGAGGTGCGCGACCAGTTCCGCAACGAGCCGGGCCTGATGGACGGCACGGTGCGACCCGACTACGCGCGGGTGGTCGACATCTGCACCGCTGACTCCCTCCGCGAGCTCGCGACCCCGGGTCTGCTCGCGGTCCTGGCGCCGATCGCCGTCGGCTTCTGGCTCGGGTGGGAGCCGCTCGGCGCCTACCTCGCCGGAGCCATCGCCGCGGGTGTTCTCATGGCGATCTTCCTCGCCAACTCCGGCGGTGCCTGGGACAACGCCAAGAAGCTGGTCGAGGACGGCAACTACGGCGGTAAGGGCTCCGACGCGCACGCCGCGACGGTTATCGGTGACACCGTGGGCGACCCGTTCAAGGACACCGCCGGCCCGGCCCTCAACCCGCTGATCAAGGTCATGAACCTGGTCGCGTTGCTCATCGCGCCGACCGTGGTGAAGTACGGCGTTCACGGACCGCACCAGAACAACGCAGTTCGGATCATCGTCGGCGTCCTCGCACTCGGCGGCATCGTCGTCGCTGTCGTCGTGAGCAAGCGGCGCGAGGTCGACATGGCGGGCGACAGCGCCCCGAAGAGCGTCGTCGTCTAACCCCTTCCCCGTAACCTCACGGGGGATGAGCCAGCTTTCGCTGTTCGGTGCGACGGCGCGCCAGCCTGCGCTGACCGACCTCGAGGGCTTGCTGGCGGGAAATGGTCAGGTGGTTCGTCGCGACGCCACGGCCCGGATCTCGGTTGTCGTCGAGGCGGAGTGGCGGGTCTCCGTTCTCACTGATGAGATGCGCGCGATGCTCGGGCTGACCGCCGAGATCGGTCCGGCCGAGGCAGGTACGACGGTAGGTACGCCATGGCTCGCGCAGTTGCGTCCGATTGCGGATGGCTGGACCCTCGGCGCGGTGAAATGCCCACCGCCGGGATGGTCACTGGACGGGCCGAGGTTGCGCTGGTGGGCGCTCGCCGCGGGTCGGTCGAGCGCCGGCATGTATACCCTTGCGCTCGGCGCGAGCGATGAGCACGCGTGGCTCGCGGTGGGTTCGGCGTTGTCGATGGCCGGCGTTCCGGGAGTCCTCGTGGGGCCGCGTGCCGATGGCCCGGCCTATCGCATCGTCGGCCGTCGTCGGCTCGGGCGGTTGCTCGAGTTGATCGGCGATCCACCGGACAGGGCCCCGGACGATGCTTGGCCACAGCTGTAGATGAAGCGGGAGTGAACGCGTGAGCGAAGTTGACGAACGACCGGTCGACGGCGATGGTCGCCGTCGGTTGGTGATCGTCGAATCGCCCGCCAAGGCGCGCACCATCGCCGGCTATCTCGGCAACGGGTATGTCGTCGAGTCCTCGATCGGTCACATCCGCGACCTGCCCGGCGGCGCCAGCGAGATGCCGCCGGCCCAGAAACACCTGTGGAAGACCTACGGCATCGACGTAGACAACGGCTTCGAGCCGGTGTACGTCGTCAACCCGGACAAGAAGCAGCAGGTTGCCAAGCTCAAGGCCGCGCTGAAGAACGTCGACGAGCTCTTGCTCGCCACTGATGAGGACCGTGAGGGCGAGGCGATCGCCTGGCACCTGCTCGAGGTGCTGAAGCCACGGGTGCCGGTGCACCGGATGGTCTTCCATGAGATCACCCCGTCGGCGATCCGAGATGCTGTTGCCCACCCGCGTGACATCGACCGCGCGCTCGTCGACGCCCAGGAGACCCGGCGGATCGTCGACCGGCTGTATGGGTACGGCGTCTCGCCGGTGCTGTGGAAGAAGGTCATGCCGCGGTTGTCGGCGGGCCGGGTGCAGTCCGTGGCCACCCGCCTCCTCGTCGAGCGCGAACGGGCCCGGATCCGGTTCCGGTCGGCCGAGTACTGGGATCTCGAGGGCAGCTTCGACACCGGCCGAGAGCCGGCGACTCCTGGCGACCCGACGTCCTTCGAGGCCGCACTGGTCGCGGTCGATGGCGTACGGGTCGCCACCGGCCGGGACTTCGATGACAACGGCGAGCTCAGTCGCGAGGTCGTGCATCTGGACGAGGCAGATGCGACCTCGCTCGCCGCCCGCCTCACCGACTCCACCTTCACCGTCCGGGCGGTCGAGGAGCGGCCCTACCGGCGGTCGCCGTACCCGCCGTTCATGACCTCGACTCTGCAGCAGGAAGGCAGCCGCAAGTTGCGGCTCACCGCGCGTCTGGTCATGTCGCTCGCCCAGCGGTTGTACGAGAACGGCTACATCACTTATATGCGGACCGACTCGACGACGCTGTCGGACACGGCCCTGAACGCGGCCCGGACCCAGGCCCGTGAGCTGTACGGCGCGGACTACGTCCCGGATGCGCCGCGGCGCTACGAGCGGAAAGTCAAGAATGCCCAGGAAGCGCACGAGGCGATCCGGCCGGCCGGAGACAGCTTCCGCACTCCCGCTGAAGTCAGGGCCGAACTCGGCACCGACGAGTACCGGCTCTACGAGCTGATCTGGCAGCGGACCGTCGCGTCGCAGATGGCCGATGCGGTCGGCCGTTCCGTGACGGTCAGGGTCGGGGGAGTCGCCGCGCCGGCGCAATCAAATGGGGCCGC
>JAICXJ010000067.1 GCA_025980465.1 Frankiales bacterium
GAGCGCCGGCCGCACCCTGAGCGCCCGCGGCACCCTGAGCGCCGGCCGCACCCTGAGCACCCGCGGCACCCTGAGCGCCCTGAGCGCCCTGAGCGCCCTGAGCACCTTGGGCGCCCTGAGCGCCCTGAGCACCCTGGCCACCCTGAGCACCCTGCGCACCCTGGGCTCCCTGAGAGCCTGAGCCGGAGCCGGAAGCACCCTGAGCGCCTTGCGCACCCTGGGTGCCCTGGGGACCCTGGGTGCCCGTCGAGGAGCCTTGAGCGCCCTGCGGGCCCTGCGAGCCGGGTCCGCCTGGCGCACCCGGGGCTCCCGGCGCACCTGGAGCACCCTGCGGTCCAGCCGCACCTTGCGGTCCTGCGGCGCCCTGTGCCCCACGTGCGCCCGTCGCGCCCTGCCGGCCCTGGACGTTCCACACCACCGTTTTCCAGCCGGGCTTGCAGTGCGCGAGCCTGCGGTTGACCGAAAAGACATGAAGAGTGCCGGTCCCCGGCTGCCAGCAGCCGCGGATCTTTCCGCCGGCGCCGGGAATTGAGGCGTGTGCCGTTCCCACCCAGCCGCTGGCCGCGCTGGTAATCGCAACGGCGGCGGCTCCGGCCGCACCGATCCGCTGCCGACGGCTAATGTTCGAGGCCATCAATCAACACTCCCCGCCCTGTTGAGGTGGTCGCATGTTCGCTTAGTCGGTCATCCAAGCACACGGGTAAGGTCCTTGGAAGCAACAACGAGAAAAGTTGGTGTCGGCCTGTCGGCCGAGTCGATCGAGGAGATTCGTCCGAGGTGTCCGTTTTCGTTGGCGCGCAAGGCAAAGGGCAGCGCTGGTCACGGCTGGGCGCCGGACTCGGATTTCTGGGACTTCTTCTCACGGCGGGCTGCGGGAGTGGCGGAAGTAGCGGTAAGGCGAATGTGGGATCTGAGCTCGCGTCCGCGATCCAGCTTCAGCATCAGGGCAAGCTGGCCGCCGCTGAAGCGCTGTATCTGAAGATCGCCAAGGCGCAACCATCGAACTACTTCGCGCAGTACGACCTCGGCGTCATCGCCCAGACCCGCGGCGAACTGACCAAGGCTCTCACCTACTACGGCGCTGCACTCACGGCGCACCCGAGATTCATCCCCGCGATGTTCAATGAGGCAATCATCTTCTCGCACAGCGACCCTCCCAACGCGATCGCGCTGTACAAGCGAGTGATCGCCCTGCAGCCAGTCGCACCTACGGCCTACCTGAACCTCGGGTTGCTCGAGAACGGTCAGGGCCAGGTCAAGCAAGGAACCCGCGACATCGTGACCGCGATCAAACAGGACCCAACCTTGATCAACAAGGTGCCCAAGGGGCTTCGGGGCCTAATCCTCGCCAAGGTGGCAGCCAGCCGAGGTGGTGGGGGCAGCCCGTCCGCGACCCCGTCGACCGTCGCCACGTCCACCGCCGCCGCTTCCTGAGGTCGTTTGCAGTGCGGGTCTCGGTTTTCACGCCCACCCACAATCCGCGCTACCTCCAGGAGTGCTACGAGAGCCTCGCGGCCCAGTCCTTTCCGGACTGGGAGTGGATCGTGCTGCTCAACGGTAAGGCGAGCTCTTGGACGCCACCGAAGGACGACCCCCGGGTCCGGGTCGAGCGAGCGTCCGGATTGCGCGGCGTTGGCGCCGCCAAACAGGAAGCCTGCGCGCGGGCGACCGGCGAGATCCTCGTCGAGCTCGACCATGACGACCGGTTGCTGCCAGCGGCACTGATCGAGATCGTCGACGCCTTCACTGCCCGACCGGACGCCGTCCTTGCCTACTCGGATTTCGCGCACATCAACGAGGACGGATCACCCAGCGACAACCAGTTCGACCTCTCACATGGATGGCAGTACGACTGGGAGTCGAGCGGGGGCGCCCGGTTTCTGCGATGCCACGCGATGGCGCCGACGCCGCACAACATCGGCTACATCTGGTACGCCCCTAACCACGTTCGCGCATTTCGGCGATCCGCCTACGAGGCGGTCGGGGGGTACGACGCGGCGCGGACGATCCTCGACGACCACGACCTGATGATCCGGCTGTTCCAGCACGGCTCATTCGTCCACATCCCGAAGCTGCTGTACCTGCAGCGGTTCCACCAGCGCAACGCGCAGGCGGATCCGGCGACCAACGCCCGGATCCAGGACGAGACGGTGGAGCTCTACCTCGAGCACATCGAGGACCTGGCATTGGCCTGGTCCGCCCGCGAGGGCCGCCACAGCCTCGCCTTCCGGATGCCGACCACGGTCGGCGACCTCGAGATCGATGAGCGCTTCACGATCGCCCAGGTCGACACCGTCCCCGGACGATTCGATCTCCCCGACGACTCAGTGGGGGTGATCAAGGCGGTCGACATCCTGCAGCGACTGCCCGAGCGATCCTGGTTTCTCAACGAGTGCTACCGGGTGCTCTGCCATGGCGGCCTACTGCTCACCGACACCCCGAGCACCGACGGGCGGGGGGCGTTCCAGGACCCGAGCCACGTGTCCTTCTACAACGAGAACAGCTTCTCCTACCTCGTCCGCGCGGAGCTGCGGGTCACAATCCCGACGCTGATCGCCCAGCTACAGGTGAGTCACCTGCGAACGTACTTCCCCTCCGAGGTCCACGAGCAGATCGACATCCCCTATGTGAAGGCGAACCTGCTCGCAGTCAAGGACGGCCCGCGCCAGGGCGGCCCGCTGTTCCTGTAGTGCCTGCTAGATCCGGTGCACCTTGAAGGTCGCCGACTGCCCGGCGAGGTTGCCCAGCCGCCGGCTGATCCGCACCTGAAGCTCGTAGACACCACGGGTTCTCGGCACGTTGCCCCGAACTGAGAAGTGCGACCCCGGGCTCAGCGTCGCCCGGCCGATGGTGTGCGCCCTGCCGGTTCCGTCGATGCGCACCAACCTCACCGTTCGGCCGGCCTCGTTCGGTGTGACGGTGCCCAGGACGTGGACCGTGGCGTGCTTGCCCAGCCTCGTGCGCTGGGCGGCGGCCACCACCAGCGGCGCGACGGACACCGACGGGAAAGCATTCGACAGGGCCGGTGCGTCACGTACTCCGTTGGTGCCGGGACCACCGGCGAAGAGCGCCCCGTAGGTGGCATCGGTCCTCGGGAAGATCTTGATCTGGTACGCGCCCTGAGACCTGGTCGTGACATCCGCGACCTTGCTGACGTGACCCGAGTCCGACTTGGCGGCGATCGTCACCGTCTGACCGACCAACGGTTGGACGTTCGAGCCGACCGCCCGCACCAGTACGCCGGACAGGGTGACCGACTTGCCCGCGACGAGCGACGCCTTCGACGCACTCAACGACAGCGCCGTGGGGTTCGGGGTCTGCAGCGAGGTCACGGACGGCGTCCCGGCGGTCGTGCCCGCGCTCGGCGTCACGGTCACGAAATACGCCGTGGAACCCGCGAGTCCGGACACCGAGGCAGAAGTGCCGCTGACGGTCACCGTGATCCCGCTGTCGGTCGTCGTCTGCGATGTCTTCGACACCACGACCGAGTAGCTCGTCGGCGCCGTACCGGTCGTCGGCGCGGTCCAGCTGACAGTGGCGGTGGTCGCGCTGGTGGCAGTCGCCGTCAGATTCTTGACCGGGCCCGGCCCGCTCGTCGAGCCACTGACCTGGAGACAGCCGCGGCAGGTACCGACCTGACCCGAGGTGTCGGTGATCCGCAGGTCATAGACACCGGCGGGCACGGTGGAGCCGACCTTGAGCGATCCGGTGAGGCTGGTCGCCGTGCTCGTCGTGTTGTTCTCGGTGAAGGTCGCGTCGGCCGCTGCCCCGCCCGGCCGGGGAATCGAGATCGTCTCGTCCTTCGCGAAGCCGGTCCCCGGGATGGTGATCGTCGCGGTGCCGCCGGGATCAACCACGACCGGCGTGCTGACAGTGCCAGGTACCGGAGGGGCGCCAGTGACGGTGACCGAACCCGAATCGATCGGGAAACCACACGACAGCGAGCAGCCGTCGAGGGTGTAGGTGCCGGGCGCCGCCGGCAGGCCAGCGGCGGTGACGAGATCGAACGTCGTCGTGAACGACGAACCTGACGAGCCGCTCGCCTTGGAGGTGTTAGTGCCAGCGTAGGTGTCCTTGAGCGTGCCCGGGCCGACCAGCTGCGCGCTCGTCCCCAGCGTGTACGCCAGGGACGGCGTGGTCGTCGTGACGGCCACGACCTGCGCCGTCACAGTGTTGGCGAAACTCGACGGGGTCGCCGTGGCAGTTCCTATCGCCGCGCCGGCCGGCGTAGCACTCGCCACGACAAGTGCACCACCGCAGACAGCAGTGGTAACCATCAAACTCAGTCGGCGCGCAAGCGGTGTCATGCGGACACGTTACGAGCGATCTGTCCCCGTGTCGCGGATTCGACACGGTTGACGCGCCCGGTGGCTAGCCGAGGTTGACGACCTCGGGTGCGCTGCGCGGTGCCGGGAGTCCTGGCACGGCGTTGCTGGCTTCCGGCAGGGTCAGCACGAACGTCGACCCGGCACCGGGCAACGAGGAGACGGTGACGTCGCCGCCCATGCCACGGGCGAGCCGCCGCGTGATGTAGAGGCCGAGCCCGGTACCGGTCTGCTTGTTCGACTCCTCGAGCCGCTCGAACCGGTCGAAGATTCGTTCCTGTGCGTCAGGGCTGATCCCCGGACCGCGGTCCGTCACGCTGACCGAGACGGCGCCGTTGCTGACCGCGACCACGACATCGACCGGCTGGTCGTCCTGCGAGTACTTCACCGCGTTGGCGACCAGGTTGGAGATGGCACGCTCGATCCACACCGTGGAGCCGCGAACCTGCGACGGAACTGTCGGCGGGGCCACTCGGATCGTGCGATCCGGGCGCGCGGCGAGCACGTCCTCGACCACGCGGATCGCAACCGCCGCGACATCGACCGAGTCGAGCGCCTCGGACTGCCCGGCCTCGACCCGAGACGATTCGAGGATGTTGAGGACAAGCGCCTCGAGTCGCTGTGCCTGAGTGAGGATGCTGCGGACCGCGGTACGCCGCTGGTCCTCGGTCAGCCGGTCGCCGCGGTTGAGCAATGTCTGCGCCCAGCCCTTGATCGGCACCAGCGGGGTACGTAGCTCATGCGACACGACCGCGATGAAGTCGTCCTTGAGCAGGTCCAGCTCGCGCGCCTTGGTCACGTTTCGCGCGACGGTGATCAAGCTCTCGGATCTGCCCTCGCGAGCCGGCACCCGGCTGTAGGAGCACGACAGCCAAACCGTCGAGCCGTCCGCGGCCACCACCTGCAGGTCGGTCGCCAGACCATCGGTGCCCGGCCCACTGGCCCAGGTGCCGAAGTGCACGTCGTTACCTTGGGCGTCGCGCGGGCGGAGCAGGCCGAAGTGACGGGTCTCGACCATCTCGTCTGCTGTGTAACCGGTCATCGAGGCCATGCCGGCATTCCACGAGAGGATGGTGCCGTCGGCGTCGAGCGAGACGATGCCATCACCTGTGTTCTCAACGATGTCAGCGAGCTTTCGCCGCTCGTCGTCGATGGCCCGCACCAGCTCGACCCGCTCGAGAAAGCCGACGATCTCACGCGCGAGCGCGCCGGCGATGGACAGCTCGCCGTCCTCGAAGCCTTCGGCGCCCTCGCGATCGAGCAGTAGAAGCACCCCTAGCCTGGTGTCGCCGGCGAGGAGCGGCGCTGCCAGCGCCCGCTGATATCCCATCGCGCCAAGCGCCGCAGCGAGCTGACTCCCGGACGATCCGAGTCGCGTCGGCTCATCGAGCGAGTCGACCAACAGCTCCGCAAGGCCGTGAGGTGCGATCTCGGCGGTGCATCCGCCGTCCGCCTCGTCCTGGCACCGGTAGATCATCGGGAAGCCCGAATCACTGACCAGCACCAGCTGGATCTCCTTGACCTCGAACGCGGCTCGCGCCTCAGCCAGCGACGGCGGCAGCGCGCTGCTCGCGCTGAGCGACGTGGCCAGATGGTGCGTGGCGCGCTGGAGTCCATCGAGGAGCCGTCGATCGGCGCGCAGTGACGTCTCCGCTCTGCCCGCCGACCACATGAACGCCAGCGGCATCATCGCCAACGGCGCGACCCACGGCAGCCACAGGAAGGCCGCGGTCATCAGGAGTCCCAGCACCGTCGAGGCGACGAAGCTGCCCAGCCGGCCAAGTACGACGAGGGAGACGACACTCGATTCCCGTGATCCGAGTGGATGCCCGGCCACGAAGCACAGCACTCCGGTGATGAGGACCTGGTTGGCAATCCACACCACCAACATCGCTCCGACCAGGGCAAGCGCACTCTCGGCCGGTGTGCTGCCGGTGCCGCTGAGGTGCAGCGACAACGAGCCGGCACTCGCGGCGGCGACCCACTGCGCGATGTTGAAGACTGACTTGGTGATGCCGTTGCGGCCGGTGATCTCCCCGAGCAGGACACCGCCGGCGACGGTCAGCACGACGTCCCGGCCGGAGGCACAAAAGACCAGCGGCGCGAAGACCGACTCGACGAGAGTCACCGCCTCGACGTGGCCGGAGTAGAAGTAGCGCACCTGCAGCCGCTCGGCCAGCGCGATCATGATCGCGAAAACGACCAGGTAGCCGGCCGCCACGTGATGACGGACCGGGACCGCGGCCGAGGCGTCGAAAGCCAACGTGATCGCGAGGATCACGACCCCGGTGACGAAGAACTTCGTGCGCGCCGGCATCGTCCGGCGCGCACCCGCCCGCCCTGGGGTCACTGCCAGGCGCCGTACCATGCCGCGCCCCACCACGAGCTACCCCACCACGAGCTGCCCCACCAGGAGCTGCCCCACCACGAGCTGCCCCACCACGAGCTGCCCCACCACGAGCTGCCCCACCACGAGCTGCCCCACCAGGAGCTGCCGGTGAAGGTCGCGATGAGCATCGTGAGCGCGTTCCACGGCGTCAGATTGGCCGTGATCTCGCCGGTCAGCGCACCCGGGTTCAAGATGCCGCCCAGGCCGTTGAGCACGACATCGACGGTGCCGCGGTCAAGCTGCAGGCTGCCGAGGCCGGTGCCCGGGGTGATGCCCTGGTTGGCCAGGCCAGCCGGCGCGCTCAGCGCGGCGTAGCCGTTGACCAGCCCGGCTCCGACGGACATCGGGTCGCTCGTGGCGTCGGGCTGCGCCGTCGACATCAGCGCGTACTTCACCCGGTCCGGCGACCAGCTGGGGTTCGCCGACAGCATGTCGGCCACCAGGCCGGAGACGACGGCAGTCGACATCGACGTACCCGATCCCTGCCGGTACGGCGGCGCCATGGCCGGCGGGAAGTTCGTCGTGATCGCGGCGCCCGGCGCCGCAAGCGAGATCAGGCCGACACCAGGGGCGACCACGTCGGGCTTCGCGAGGCCGTCAGCCGCGGTCGGCCCCTGACCCGAGAACGCGGGGAACGTGTCGTCGTTGAGGGTGGCCGTGCCGCTGTCGTCGATCGCGCCGACTGTGATGACGTACGGGTCGTCGGCCGGCTTGTCGATCGTGCCCGGGCCGGGGCCGAGGTTCGACGCGGACACGACCGCGACGATGCCTGCGTTCCAGACCTTCTCCACCGCGTAGTCCAGTGGCGACAACTGGTAGGACTGCGTGGCGTTCGTTCCGAGCGAGAGGTTGACGACCTTGATGTTGTAGGTGTTCTTGAACGCGATCACCCACTGCAGGGCCGCGATGATCGTCGACACGTCGGATGAGCCGTCGGCCCCGGCGATCTTGACCGAGACGATCTTGGCGCCCGGCGCGACACCTGCGTACTGGCCACCCGAGGCCGCGCCGGTGCCAGCGATCAGACCGGCGAGGAACGTGCCGTGGCCGTACTTGTCGGTGCAGGTTCCGTCGCCCGCGAAGTTGATGCAGTTCGCGTGGGTCAGGCCCAACGGGTCCTGCGCGATGCTCACCAGCCGGCTGGAGGTGTCGGCCATCGACGACACGCCGGTGTCGATGATGGCAACGCTCACCCCGTGGCCGTTGTCACCCGCGGCCTGCAGGTCGTCAGCGCCGACGACCTGCTGGTAGACGTCCTGCGGATGGGTGCCGCCAAGGTTGGTCATCGGCGCGGCCATCACCGTCACCGGGGTGTCCTTGGTGATCGCCCGTACGCCGGGGAGCTTGGCGATCCGGGCGATGGCGCGCGCCGGGACCGAAGCGGAGAAGCCATCGATCAACGGCAGGTCATGGGTGATCGTGCCGCCCATGCGCACGACCGTGGACTCGGCGTTGCGCGCCCCCTGAACGACGACGTGCACGGTTCCGCTCAGACCCGACAGGGCCGGGTCGACCGCCGCCGAGACCGAGCGCGACACCGCGGCCGCACTAGTCCCCGATGACAATGCGACAGTGCCGGAGGTAGCCCAAGCGACCGCCAGCACACCCACCGCTGCAACGGCTCGATTGGTCCGACTCATAGACCAGGACAACGCCATGACGTCCCTCCGTATACGACCTGTTACAGAGCGTCGACCACTCACCCCCTGCAGCGCATGACAAGGCGGAGTGGTTATCTGTCACCCGGAGGGACTATTAGGCGGTCGGTCTGGGCGACTGATCGCCCAGTTCCGCCCGGTTTGTTGGGGTCCTTTGCACTACCGCGGCGGGATGCGATCGGACCGCTCGCGGGCAAAAATTGCCGGTGAATCTGGTCCAGTCACGCAGAGCAGGTCAATCAAGAGGGACAGCGGTACGCCGGCTCCGAGCAAGTGCATCGCAAGCGCGGTGGCCGGTCGTCTGGAGGTCGGCTCGCTCACATCGACAATGTCGTCGTTGCCGTCGTCGAGCTCGAACCGCCGGTCGGCGCAATAACGTGCGGCGGGCGGCCCTCAACTACGACAAAAGACCGCCGTCCGGGTGATTCTTTTAGACTTGTGGAAATGGACGAGACACCTAAGCACCGGCTGTCCATCGTCCTCCCGGCGCACAACGAGGCCGCCAACATCGAGCGCGCCGTGCGCGCTGCGATCGAGGTCGCCGGGAACTACTGCGCCGACTACGAGGTCATCGTCGTAGACGACGGGTCGCGCGACGAAACGGCCGCAATCGTCAGCCGACTCGCGACCGAGGAGCACCGGGTCCGATTGGTCCAGCACGCCGTCAACCAGGGCTACGGCGGAGCGCTGAAGAGCGGCTTCCTCGCCGCGAAGCTGGATCTGGTCTTCTTCACCGACGCCGACAACCAGTTCGACCTTCACGAGCTGCGGGAGTTCTTCTCCTTGATCGACCGGGTCGACGTCGTCGCCGGCTACCGGATCAAGCGCTGCGACCCGTTCTTCCGAAAGATCAATGCGCTGGCGTGGAACTACTTGGTCCGGGCGCTGTTCTACGTTCCGGTCCGCGACATCGACTGCGCGTTCAAGCTGTTCCGGCGCGAGGTTTTCGACGGTCTCGAACTCGAGAGCGTCGGCGCGATGGTCAACACCGAGCTGATGGTGAAGCTCGGCCGCTCGGGCTACCGGGTCGTCGAGGTCGGCGTCACGCATTACCCGCGGACGGCCGGCCAGCCGCAGGGCGCCAGCCTCAAGGTCATCTTCCGAGCCTTCTCCGAGCTCGCGACCATGCACGGCCGGCTGTCGCGGATGGAATCCGCGCACCTTCGGCCGGGGTCGTCCCAATGACAGGGTCCTCCCAATGACAGGGTCCTCCCAATGACAGGGCCCTCCCAATGACGGAGCCCGCTCGGTGACCCGAACCGCAATCGTCGGTGGCGGAATCGCGGGTGCGTCGGCCGCGTTGCGGCTCGCCGAGGCGGGCGTCGAGGTCGTCGTCTTCGAGACCGGCGATCGTCTGGGCGGACTCGTCGTCTCCTTCGAGGTCGCCGGCACCCCGCTCGAGTGCTTCTACCACCACGTGTTTCCCCACGAGGTCCACATCCGGGCCCTGATCGAAGAGCTCGGACTGTCGGCGCGTCTTGCCTGGCTGCCGAGCAGCATGGGAGTCCTCAACGACGGCCGGATCTGGCCGTTCACCACTCCGCTGGACATCCTCCGGTTCGGTCCGCTGCGGATCGATCAGCGGATCAGAATGGGACTCGGCGGGCTGCGGCTGGCGCAGGTCAAGGACTGGGAGCCGCTCGACTCGGTCCCGGCGCAGCAGTGGCTCGCCAAGGCAACCGGACAGGCAGCCGTCGACGCCCTGTGGGAGCCGTTGCTTCGGGCGAAGTTCGGGTCGGCCGCACCCGACGTTCCCGCCGCCTGGATGTGGGGGCGGTTCTCGCAACGTCGGGGCGCTCGCGCCGGCAAGGGCGAAAAGCTCGGCTACCTCCGTGGGGGGTTCCGCCAGCTCTTCGATGCCTTGGCGGTGCGGCTCGAGCAGCTCGGTGTGGAGGTCCGCACCACCAGTCGGGTGTCCTCGATCCGCCATGACGGCGCCCGGGTGCTCGGAGTCGCCACGGCGTCCGGCGACGTCGACGCCGACAGTGTGCTCTACACCGGTGCGCTTCCCGGCATCACCCGCATCGTCCCCGACGAGTTCGTCGACGCGCGGTGGCGCGAGGCGCAGGGGCTGGGCGTGATCTGTTCGGTCATCGAAACCGATCGACCGATCACCGATGTGTACTGGACCAACGTCTGCGATCGGCGTCTCGGATTCGGCGCGATCATCGAACACACCAACCTGCTGCCTCGCAGCGACTACGGCGGCCGTCACGTGACCTATCTCGGTCGCTATTACACCCAGGACGAGGAGTTGGCCACTGCCGACCCGGCCGCCGTTACCGAGCAGTGGCTTGGCGAGCTCGCCTCGGTGTACCGCCGGTTCGACCCGGCGTCAGTGACGGCGGTGCACCCGTTCCGCGCGCCGTACGCCGCACCGTTGGTAGGGCTCGGATATCGCGCGTCGATCCCTGATCTTCGGGCACCGCTGGCCGGGCTCTACGTCGCGACCACGGCGCAGATCTATCCGCAGGACCGCGGGATGAGTGAGGGCGTCCGGCTCGGCGGCGAAGCGGCCGCCGCCATCATTGCCGACGCCCGGACCACCGCCACCTTGCGATGACACGGGGCTGACATGACTCAGTGGCAGTGCCCGGTCTGCGCCGGCAGTCGCAGCGTGCCGCGGTGGCGGGTCACCTCGGAAGCGACCGAGAACGGCGTGAACCCCGAAGCGTTCCGGCCGAGTGCCGACCGCTACGGCGAGACCGTCGGCGAGGTGCGGCGGTGCCTGGACTGCGGGCACGGCTCGCTCGCCGTGACGCCGAGCCCCGAGGCGCTGGCAGCGGCGTACGGCGCCGCGGCTGACCCGGTGTCGGTCGACGAGGCGGAAGGTCAGCTCGAGACCTCGTGCCGAGGGCTTCGCTGGATCGAGGGCACTGTCCGTCCGGGAGCGCTGCTCGACATCGGCTGCTGGACCGGGTCGTTCGTTGCGGCGGCCGCCGAGCGCGGCTGGTCGGCCGCCGGTGTCGAGCCTTCGAGCTGGGCGGTCGACCGGGCCCGCGAGCGCGGCCTCGATGTCCGGCTCGGTGACCTCGCGGCTCCCGGGGTCGACGACGGTTCGCAGCGCTGCGTCGCCATGTGCGACGTGATCGAGCACCTGCTCGACGTTCGGGCGGCGATCGACACCGCCGCCCGCATCGTCGAGCCGGGCGGTGTGCTGTACCTGACGACGCCGGACGCCGGCAGTCGGCTGGCGAGAGCGATGGGCGCCCGATGGTGGTCGGTGCTGCCGATGCATGTCCAGTACTTCACCCGTCGCTCGGTCAGCCGGTTGCTCGAGGACAGCGGGCTCGAGGTGATCGGCATTACGACCCACCCGAAGGTCTTCACCGCTGGCTACTACGCCGATCGACTCGCGGGCTATTCAGCGGCACTGGCGCGTACGACGAACGCGGTGAGCCGCCGGATCGGGTTGGCTGAGCGGTTGGTCGCCCCTGACCTGCACGACCGGATGCAGGTCCTCGCGCGTAAGCCTCACTAGCCACGGCAAGCCTCAGGCTCAGCGCCAGGTGAGTCCACCGTCGGTCGTGTAGTACTCGGTGGTCTTCGCTGCTGTCGCAAGCCCGGTCCCGTTGGGCGCCAACGCGATGCCGGCCGAGGATCTCAGGCCACTCAGGCACGAGTCCTGCTGCCAGGTGACGCCGCCGTCGTGGGTGTGCGCGACCCGCAATCCGGCGCAGGAAGGCGCGCGGGCAAGCAGCATGACGCCGCGGTTCCTCGTGGTGAGGGCGACGCTCAGCGGGTGACCGGCCGGCACGTCGCCCGTGACGCCCCACTGTCGACCGCCGGATGTCGTGAGATAGACCCCGACCTGACAGATCACGATTGCTCGCTTCGCCCCGACCGAGGCGAGCGAGATCGGCTGCGGGTGGGCGGTGCCGCACGGCGTCGAAGTTCCGACCGGCGAATGCACCCCGTTCGGTGTCGGGAACCAGACCCCACCGACACCGCCCGCCGCACTCCACCCGGTCCCGGTCGTCAGGTACCGCGCCGGACTGCAACTCGCACTGGCGCCGATGGCGTAGCCACTCTTCGCGCTGGTCAGCTGCAGCCGAAGCAGGTGGGGGGCCGGTGCGGCCAGTTTGACCCAGCTCACGCCGCCGCTCGCAGACCCCATGAGATTCGGTGCGGTTCGGCATCCGGCGCGCGCGTACATCACCGTCGTCGAGTTAGAGAGGGTGAGCAGCGGAGCCGGGCCGGTCAACGCGGCGGTGGCGACTGCGGCATGCTGCTTCGCGATCACGGTCGGCGGAAGAACCGCCGGGCTGAGTGACGACGAGGCCGACTGATGGTTGTGGTGGCGGATGATCGCAGCGCCCACCAGCACGACCGTCACCGCCAGAAGCACCAGAATGGCGGCCACTCCACTGAGCCGGCGTACCCCAAACACGACATCGAGCAAAGCACGCCACCCTGGGTGATCGCTAACGGCCACCCCACCGAACCTCAGTCGACGAGGCGGCGACAGCTTTCGTACGTCGGCAAGACCCCGGACTCGACGGCCATGGCCAGGCTCGGAGCGTCGCGGTCCTTGTCAGACAGCGTCAGGTCGCCCAGGTCCTCCGGCCATGGCAAGGCGAGCTCGGGGTCGAACGGCGACACGGTGTGCTCGCGGACCGGGTCGTACGGCGTGGTCACCAGATAGGCAACTGAGGTGTCGTCGGTGAGGGCACAAAAGGCGTGACCCAGCCCCTCACTGATCAGCAGCGCGCGCGGCTCGTCCGCACTCAGCATGACTGCAGCGTGTTGACCGAACGTCGGCGAACCGGACCGCAGGTCGACGGCGATGTCGACGATCCCGCCGGTTGCGCAGTAGACGTATTTCGCCTGTCCGGGCGGGACATCGCTGAAGTGCACGCCGCGGATCACGCCCCGCCGCGAGGTGGAGTGGTTCGCCTGACAGATCGAGAACGACCGGCCGGTGGCCGCGGCGATCAGGTCGCCTCGAAACCACTCCACGAAGCTGCCGCGGGGGTCGGTGAAGCGACTCGGACTGCACAGCCAGGCGCCATCGAGGCGCAGGGGTTCGATCTTCATTCCCGTGTCGTCCTCACTCGCCGGTCCGCCCCGACGCGTCAAGCAGGTCAAGCAGCTGGTCGCCGTACCCACTCGCCTTGAGGACGGCCGCCCGCTGCCGCAGGCCGTCATCGTCGATCCAACCGTTGCGCCAGCCGATCTCCTCCGGGCAGCCGATCTTGAAGCCCTGGCGCTCCTCGATCACCCGCACGAACTCGGAGGCCTCCACGAGTCGTGCGAACGTCCCGGTGTCGAACCACGCGGTTCCGCGCGGCAGCACGCTCACCTCGAGCCGGCCCTGCTCGAGGTAGACGCTGTTGACTGCGGTGATCTCGAGTTCGCCACGCGCGCTGGGCGTCAGGGTGCGGGCGATCTCGACGACGTCGTTCGAATAGAAATAGAGCCCTGGGACGGCGTATCTGCTCGTCGGGTGCTCGGGCTTCTCGGCGATCGCCACCGGCCGGCCGTCCGAGCCGAGCTCCACGACGCCGTACCCGGTCGGATCGGCGAGGCGGTAGGCGAAGATGTGGCCGCCGTCGACGTCGCGCAGGTCGGCGAGCTGGGTGCCTAGTCCGGCGCCGTACAGCAGGTTGTCGCCGAGCACCAGCGACACACCGTCGCCGGCGAGGAAGTCGGCGCCGATCGTGAAGGCCTGGGCCAGCCCCTTCGGCTCGGGCTGTGTGGCGTAGGAGATTGCGATCCCGAAGTCGCTGCCGTCACCGAGCAGGCGACCGAATTGATCGCTGTCATCAGGTGTCGTGATGACGAGGACGTCGCGGATCCCGGCAAGCATCAGCGTCGACAGCGGGTAATAGATCATCGGCTTGTCGTAGACGGGCATCAGCTGCTTGGACACCGCGCGGGTGATCGGCCACAGCCGAGAGCCGGTCCCGCCGGCGAGAATGATCCCCTTCATCGCGCACTGACGGTACTAGCGGCGCACTCGACTACTGTTTCGGCGTGCGGGTTTTCGTCACTGGCGGGGCTGGGTTCATCGGCTCCCACTTCGTGAGGACGGCGCTCACGACCGGCTACCCCGGTCTCGCGGACGCCGAAATCACCGTCTACGACTCACTCACCTACTCCGGCAACCTCGCCAATCTCGCGCCGGTCGCCGACGAGACGCGCTACACCTTCGTGCAGGGCGACATTCGCGACCCGGCGGCGCTGGCGGACGCGGTGCCGGGACATGACCTCGTCGTCAACTTCGCGGCCGAGTCGCACGTCGACCGATCGATCGCCGGAGCCGCGGAGTTCGTGACCACGAACGTCGTCGGCGTCCAGACCCTCTTCGACGCCTGCCGCGCAGCGAGGGTGGCGCGGATCCTGCACGTCTCGACCGACGAGGTGTACGGCTCGATCGCCACCGGCGCCTTCACCGAAACCGACCGGCTCGCTCCCAGCTCGCCGTACTCGGCGTCCAAGGCCGGAGGCGATCTGATCGCCCACTCCTACTTCGTGACCTACGGCCTCGATGTCGTCGTCACTCGATGCACGAACAACTACGGGCCGTACCAGTACCCGGAGAAGGTCATCCCGCTGTTCGTCACCAACCTGCTCGAGGGCCGCACCGTCCCGTTGTACGGCGACGGCGGTAACAGCCGTGACTGGCTCCACGTCGACGACCACTGTCGTGGGATCGCCGTCGCACTGATCGACGGCGAGGCGGGCGAGATCTACAACATCGGCGGTGGCACGGAGCTGACCAATAAGCAACTGACCCGGATGATTCTCGATGCCTGCGGCAAGGACTGGTCGTCGGTCGAGATGGTCACCGACCGGCTCGGCCACGACCGGCGATACGCCCTGGACGACAGCAAGATCCGCGAGTCGCTCGGCTACCGGCCGCAAGTGGACTTCGCGACCGGTATCGCCGACACCCTGAACTGGTACCGGGAGAACGAGGCATGGTGGCGCGCCCTGAAGTCCGCCCAACCGGCGTCGTGACACCGGCCGACACCGATCCGCGATCGCTCTCCGACGATCAGCTCCGGGCCTACCTGAACTCTCAGGAGTGGTACCACACCGTCGAGCTCCGCCCCGGGGTTGAGACCCCCGGCTGGTTCGATACCCGGCCGGTCGCCGCCGCACTGCCGTGGC
>JAICXJ010000077.1 GCA_025980465.1 Frankiales bacterium
CTGGGACGTCGGTTTCGCCCTGTGCTCCCCGTCAGCCCGCCCCGGAATGAGGCCTGGCGACCAAACGCCTGACGGATCACAGCTCGTCCCGCGCCCCGGACGGGGCACTGGGAAACAGCGTTGGTTCGAACCGACTACACAGAACCTTTCAGCGGACAACAATCTCCCAACATCCCAAGGGATCTTGTTGTGCAAAGAGGACTTCCGAGCCGAGCGTCGTAGCAGCCCGATCCGCCATCAGTGATCCGAATTGCGTGACAACGCGGCGATCGCCATGAACAGTTGAAGGGTGCGAGTCCGCCCCGACCTCAGCAAGTTCGCGCCTGAGCGCGGGCCGGTCACGCGCAACTGGCGTCAACAAAACTTGCTCCGAGGCTGGCCGCTGGTCGCAATCGCCTGCGCCGGCGTGCTCATCGCCCTCGCCGCGGTCGAGAGCTGGCTGTCGCTCGTCGTCACCGTCGTCGTACTCGGCCTGTTCAGCGCCGCCGTCCTCGCGGGCGTCGACCGCGACCGGTTCCAGCGCCGCCGCGCCCTGGATCAGGTCTCCAAGCAGCTGCTTCGCCTCGAGGACATCGCCTCGATCCCGCTTCGCGCGATCCCGCTCGACCCAGCGCTCACCGAGATGGTCGCGCGACTCCTCGCGGCGGTCGAGGCGGACTGCGCCGCCGTACTCCTCGGCGACGGCAGCAACCTCACCATCCGTGCCGTCGCGGGGGCGTGCGACCCGGCCGACATCGGCACCCGGATCCCGTACGGCGAGGGACTCACCGGGCTGGTCGCGAAAGAGGGCCGGCCGAAATCGGTCAACCGGGCGAACTCGGAGACCTTCGCCATACCCAGCTTCATCTCCTCGATGCGGTCGGCCGCCGCCGCCCCGCTGAAGATCGGCGAGACCACCGTCGGCGTCGTGGCGGTCGGTCACCGAAAGGACCTGAGGTACGACGAGGGCGCGTTCCGGCTGCTCGAGATCGCCGCCGACCGGATGACGACCGCCATCGAGACCGCCCGCCTTGGTGAGCGGGAGTGGCGCGCCTCACTCGGCCACGCCCGCGCCAAGGAGCACATGCGGATGCTCGGCGACACCAGCCGGGTGCTGCTGCGCTCGGTCGACGACTACGAGAGCCAGCTGACCGAGGTCATCAACACCGTCGTCGGTGACTTCGCCAGCCTCGCCGCCGTCTTCCTCGCCGACGGCCAGACCGACCGCGACCTGCGCCTCGCGGCCGCCCGGCTCGACACCGACGACGTCCCGGTCCGGTTCTCGGCAGCCGCGCTGGAGCCGATCCGCGGCACGATGGCCGCCGGCCGCAGCCGGCTGCGGGTGATGACCGGGCCGCCGGAGCCCGAGGCGCACGATCGCGACCTCAACCGCGAGCTCATCGACATGGGGATCACGTCCTACGTCATCTCCCCGATCCAGGTCCGCGGTCTGGCGTTCGGCGCGCTCCTGCTCGGCACCGCACGTGAGATTCGCGGCTTCCGCCCCGCCGACCACGCCGCGATCGACGACCTGGCGCAGCGGATCGCGCTGGCGATCGAGTCGACCCTGCTCTACCGCGAGGCCCGGCACAACGCCGCGACCACGGCCCGCCACCTGCAGCGTCTGCGCAGCCTGCTCGACACCAAACTCGCGGTCGAGGCCGACTCGCCCCGCTCGGAGATCCTGCAGATCTGCGCCCGCGGCGCCGGTCACCTCTACCCGGGCAGCCGGGTCGTGCTCGCGGTCGGCGACGAGCAGTACGACGAGACCGGGCGGCGGCTGATCCGCCCGTTCACCCCCGACACCGTCGCCGTGCTCGGCGCCGGCGAGGGTCTGATGCGCAACATCGACGTCCCGCGCGACCTCATTGCGCCAGCCGACCAGGAACTCGTCGCGGAGCGCTGTGTCGTCGTACCGCTGGTGACAGTGGACGGCGAGCGCGGCTTCGTGATGGTGGAGACGACCGGGCGGCTGTTCTCCGACGAGGACGAGTCGCTGCTGGTGCTGCTGGCCCGGATGATGTCGACGTCGCTGGCCAACGAGGCGCTCAACGAGCAGACCCGCGCCGGCGCGGCCCGGATCCAGGCCATCTTCAGCGCCTCACCCGCAGCGATCGTCACGCTCACCGACGCGCTGTCGGTGCACGACTGCAATCCGGCGGCGCGCGAGCTGTTTGGCTGGGGCCCGCAGGGGTGCCCGCCCGACCTTCCGGCAGACGTCGGCTCGTTCGTGAGCGGCCTGGCGACCCGGGTGAAGACGAGCCACGAGGCGCAGCAGGCCGACCTGATCCTTGCCGGCGAGGGCGGCGAGCGCTCGCTGGTCCTTATGCTCGCCCCGGCGTGGACCGAGACCGAGTCCGAGCATGGCTTCGTCCTCGTCGTCACCGACGACACCGAGCGCCGGCAGCTCGCCACCCAGTTCCAGCAAGCCCAGCGGCTCGAGGCGATCGGACGGCTCGCCGGCGGTGTTGCGCACGACTTCAACAACCTGCTCACCGTCATCCAGGGCTACACCGACGGGCTGCTTCGCCGGCTCGGCCCGGACGACTCCAACCGAGAGCGGATCGCGGCGATCGCCCGCGCCGGAGCCCGCGGCGCCGAGCTCACCAAGCAGCTGCTCACGATCAGCCGGCAGCAGGTCGTCACCCCGATCGTGCTGCGCCCGGCCGACGTGGTCGACGAGATCTCCGGAATGCTCCGCCGGATGGTCGGCGAGACGGTCAAGGTGGTGCGCGAGGCCGGCGACGACGACGCCCGGATCTCCATCGATCAGCTCCAGCTCGAGCAGGTGCTGCTCAACCTCGCCGGCAACGCGCGCGACGCGATGCCCGACGGCGGCACGATGACGCTGAGCGTTCACCGTACGGCGGTCGCGCCGCCCGGTGTCATCTCACTGGCCGACTTCGACGAGCCGCCGGTGGGCTGGGTCGAGCTGCGCATCGCGGACACCGGGATCGGCATGGACGAGGCCACCCTCGCCCGTTGCCTCGACCCGCTGTTCACGACCAAGGACCCTGGGGTGGGCACCGGTCTGGGCCTGTCAACCGTGTACGGCATCGTCCGGCAGAACCGCGGCGACATCACGATCACGTCCGCCCTGGGCCAGGGAACGACGGTCTCGATCGTCCTGCCCGAGGTGCTCGAGGAGGTCACCCGGGTGATCCGCACCCAGCTGCCGATGCCGTCGGACTCCGCAGCGACCGGCACCGGAACGATCCTGTTCGTCGAGGACGACCACGAGATCCGCTGGATGGTGCTGCGAATGCTGCGCGAGCGGGGCTACCACACGATGACGGCCGACAACGGCCTCGATGCAGTCGAGCTGATGCGCGAGCATGCCGAGGAGATCAACGTGCTGCTCACCGACGTCGCGATGCCCGGCATGAGTGGCCCCGAGGTCGCCCGCGCCGTACGCGCCATCCGCCCGATCCCGGTGGTGTTCGTCTCCGGCTACGCCGAGAAGCTCTCCAAGGCAGCCGACCGCGGCGAGTACCACGCCGAGTTCGTCGCGAAGCCGTTCACCCCAGAAGACCTGGTGGCCGCGATCACCCGCGCTCTCCTGCCAACAGCGCAGAACGCGACCTGATGGCAACTCGCCGACGCCGACGAGTGCGGTGTCGTGACGTCGCGCTTAGGGCTCGAAGCGGTAACCGACGCCGCGGACCGTGAGCAGCCACCGCGGCGAGTCGGGATCGTCCTCGACCTTGCGCCGGATCCGGCGGACGTGCTCGGTGACGGTCGCGGGATCCTGCCAGGCGGTCGAGGACCCCCAGACGTTCGACAGCAGCTGCTCCCGGCTGAACACCCGCCGCGGCGCCGCGACAAGAAAGGCCAGCAGGTCGAACTCCCGCGCCGTCATCGGGACGTCCTTGCCGTCGATCGTGACCTCGCGGGTGGCGAGGTCGATGCGCAGCCGCCCGAAGTCGAACCTCTCGGTCTGCTCGGCGACCGGCTCCGGCTCCGCGGGCCCCGCCGACCGAGAACGCCGCAGCACGCTGTGGATGCGGGCCACCAGCTCAGCTGAGCTGAACGGCTTGACGACGTAATCGTCGGCGCCCATCCGCAGCCCGACGACCCGATCAGTCTCGCCGCCGCGACCGGTGACGAAGATGACCGGAAGATCGCTCTTGGTGCGAATGTGGGCAAGTACGTCGAGACCGTTCATCTGGGGCATACCCATGTCAAGCAGGACAACATGGGGCTCGATCTTGTCGATCGCCGCCAGCCCGCCCGCCGGCTCCGCCTCCGAATGCACCTGGAAACCCTCGTCGGTCAGCAGGTCGCACAGGAGCATGCGAACGTCGTCGTCATCGTCGATGACGAGCACGACGGTCGACTCCGGCTCGACGGCCCCCGCCATCGCCCTCCTTATATATGCGTGCGATATCTGCGTGCGCGCCCCGGCGCGCGGCGACCAACTGCCCCGGGAGGTCCCAGTGGAGAACGTTACTAGCCCGTAGCGCCTTCACCGCCCATTCGGGCACACTTCACCCACCGAAGTTGGGTAACTGTTGGCCTGAAATCGGTGGGCAAGTGGGTCGGAATGTCCACTCTTAGGCACGTGCCGACGACGCAACCGGTCTCCGACCACGCTGCCAAGCGGCGGGCGGACCAGGCTGCGCCCGCGGTAGCCCGCACCGTCCTCGCGGTCGGCACCGACGACTGGGCGATCGAGCAGTCGGCCTCCACGCTGGAAGTAGCAGGCCACACCGTGCTGCGCTGTCACCAGCCTGGCGAGCCGGCGTTCCCCTGCAACGCGTTCCGCGCCGACCGGGTCTGCCCGCTCGACGTCGGGATCGACGCCGTCGTCACCTCACGCGCCCGTCCGGTCGACGCGCCCACCGCGGCCGAGACGGGCGTCACCTGCGCATTGCGGGCCGGTGTCCCGCTGATCGTGAATGGGATGTCGCGTAACTCGCCGTTCGGCGACCTCGCCGCGCGCGTCGTTGACCAAGGCGGCGACCTCGCCGAAGCCGTCGAGCAGACCGCGACCCGCCCGAGCGTGATCGAGCTCGGCGCCCAACCTTCCCGGAGCAACCAGTGAGCCCGTTCCGTCGCACGAGCAAGCACGCGGCCGGCGACGAGCCGGCTGCGGCAGGTGCGACCTCGACTGCGACTGTCGATCCCGCTGGCGATGAGCTGCCGAAGCAGTACGACGGCGTCCCGCGGCTTGGTTCACTGCTGGTCGAGCGCAACTACGTCACCCAGACCGCGGTCGAAGAGGCGGTCGCCAACCAGGCGTCGACCGGCCGACGGATCGGCGCCCAGCTGGTCGAGGCGGGTCTGCTGACCGACGAGCAGCTCGCCGAAGCGCTTTCCGGTCAGTTCGAGCTCCCGCTGGTGGACCTCGGCGGCGAGTCGCCGCAGCCCGAAGCGGTGGCGAAGCTGCCAGAGTCGCTCGCTCGGGAGCTGCTCGTCGTACCGCTCGACGTCACCGAGGACGGCACGCTGCGCATCGTCGCCGGCGATCCCGACCGTGACACCGCGAAGCTGCTGGCGACCAAGCTCGGGACCCCGGTCGCGCTCGGCATCGCGCCGCGCACGCAGGTCGTGCATGCGCTCAACCGCACCTACCGCGCACTCGACGGCATCGACCAGCATCTCGACGCCTTCAACAAGACGGCGACCGCCCGTCCGGCGGTGCAGGTACTCAGCCCCGACGATGACGTCGACTCGCCGGTCATCGCGATCGTGGAGCGGATCATCACCCAGGCGCTGCGCGAACGGGCCTCCGACGTCCACATCGAGCCGCAGGACAAGTTCATCCGGATCCGCTACCGGATCGACGGCGCACTGCACGACGTTCTCTCGCTTCCGGTCGAGATGGGGCCGGGCTTGGTGTCGCGGCTGAAGATCCTCGCCGGCATGAACATCGTCGAGCGCCGCCGCCCGCAGGACGGCCAGATCTCGACCAACATCGACGGTCGCGACATCGACCTGCGGGTCGCCACGACAGCGACGATCTGGGGCGAGATCTGCGTGCTGCGGATCCTCGACAAGAACCGCCAGCTGCTGCGGCTCGACGACCTCGGGATGCCCGCGGACAAGCACGAAGAGTTCACTCACCTCTCGCGCTCGCCGTTCGGGATGATCCTCTGCGCCGGCCCGACCGGCTCCGGCAAGACGACGACGCTCTACGCGACGCTCGCCGAGCTCAACGAGCCGCACCGCAACATCATGACCGTCGAGGACCCGGTCGAGTACGTCATCCCGTCGATCAACCAGATCCAGATGAACGAGGCCGCCGGCATCTCCTTCGCCACTGGTCTCAAGTCGATCCTGCGGCAGGACCCGGACGTGATCCTGGTCGGCGAGATCCGCGACGTCGAGACCGCCCGGATCGCGGTGCAGTCCGCGCTCACCGGCCACTTCGTGCTCTCGTCGCTGCACGCGACCGACGCCGTCGCGGCGCTGCACCGCTTCCTCGACATGGGCATCGAGTCGTTCCTGATCGCCTCGTCGGTGCTCGGCATCGTCGGGCAGCGGCTGGTACGCCGGACCTGCCAGAGCTGCCGCCAGCCCTACACGCCGACGACGGATGAGATGACGTTCTTCGAGGGCACCGGCGCTCCGATGAAGGAGACCTTCTACAAAGGCGTCGGCTGCAACTTCTGCTCCGGCACCGGCTACCTCGACCGGATCGGTGTCTACGAGCTGCTGCGGGTCACGCCCGAGATCAAGCGGCTTGTCGTCGGCTGGGCCACCCAGGAGGAACTGCGCCGGCTGGCCATCTCCCAGGGCATGCGCACCTTGCAGGACGAGGCGCTGTCGCTCATTGCACAAGACGTCACCACGATCTCGGAGGTCATGCGTGCGATCTACACGTTCTAAGGGGGCGCAGCGATGACCGTCGACGTCGGCGCCGAGACCATCCCCGCCCAGCCCGAGCCGCCCGACGAGCCAGCGCCCTCGAAGGCCGACGAGCCGGGCGTGCTCAAGCGTGCGATGAGCTTCGAGATCACTCAGAAGAAGGTCAAGCGCCGCAACTTGATGCACTTCGCGCGACAGATGGCGGTGTTCGTCCGCGCCGGAGTCCCGATGCTCGATGCTCTCGAAGCCATCACCGAGGAGATGGACGACAAGGTCTTCCTCAAGGCGCTCGCCGACGTCATGGATCGGCTTCGCTCCGGTGAGACCTTCGCCGCCGCGGCCGCAGCCCACCCCGAGGCGTTCCCCGAGGTGTACTCGGCGATCCTGGCTACCGCGGAATACACCGGTCACCTGGATGAATGCCTCGACCGGATAGCGGTTTACATCGAACGCGACCTCGAGGCCCGACGCAAGGTGAAGGAGGCGACCTTCTATCCAGCGATCGTGTTCGCGCTGTCAATCGTCGTGGTCGTCGTCCTGACCGTCTATGTCATCCCGAAGTTCGAGACGTTCTTCAAGTCCTTCAACGCGAAGCTACCGTTGCCGACTCGAATGCTGCTGTCGATTGCGGGTTTCTTCAGCAACTGGTGGTTCGTGCTGGTGGGTGGCATCGTCCTGATCGCAGCAGGCATCTACGCAACTCTGAAGAGCGAGCGAGGCCACGCGAAAGTCGACGCGCTTGTCCTCAAGGTGCCGATGCTAGGTGACCTCATTCGGCACGCGATCCTCGAGCGCTTCTGCCGAATTCTGTCGGCGATGGTGATGTCGGGCGTGCCGCTGCCTGAGGCACTAGTCGTCACAACGACGGCAACGAACAATGCGGTGTTCAAGAAGGGTCTCGCCAAGGCGCGTGAAGGCATGATGCGTGGCGAGGGACTCGCTGGCCCCATGGCCGAGTCCAATCTCTTCCCGGCCTCGGCTCGCCAGATGTTCAAGGTGGGCGAGTCAACCGGAACGCTCGATAGCCAGCTGGAAGTCGCAGCGACCTATTTCGACCGCGAGCTGGACTACAAGCTCAAGCGGTTCACCAGCCTCTTCGAGCCGGCGGTAATCCTCGCCGCGGGCGTTGTGGTGGGTTTCGTGGCGATCGCACTCATTTCCGCGATGTACGGCATTTATCGCCAGGTGCATATCCAATGAGCGCGCTCGTCGCCACCGCGAAGGGAGGGGGCCGACCTGCATGACCTCGGGTGATTCACCCGCATTCATGTCACTGAAGGCCGGCCTGGACCGGCACCCAACGAAAGGTAACGAAATGGAAAGCAGGACCACGCTCCAGCGGCTTCGCGAGCGGCGGGAGGTCGAGAGCGGCTTCACCCTCATCGAGCTCCTGATCGTCATCGTGATTCTCGGAATCCTCGCCGCGATCGTCGTGTTTGCGGTCGGAACCTCCACCAAGGACGCCAAGACCTCGGCATGCCAGAGCGATGTCGCAACCGTTCAGACCGCGGTAGAGGCGTACGCGGCTCAGCACGACGGCAACTTCCCAAGCTCGGTCGCAACGCTGACGACGGCCTCGAACGGTCACGGACCGTGGCTGCGGACTGACCCGGGCGATGTGACCATCGGCTCCGGCGGCGCTGTGACCAGCAACGGCACGGGCAACTGCGCCGCGTCGTAGTTCAACACCGCTAGGTGGGATGGTGGGCGCGCCGAGGGGGCGCGCCCACCACACCCGCGTGATTCACCCGGCGTGATTCGCAGAATGCAAAGGATGACGACGTGATACGACGACTTACCGCACGGCGCGATGAGGGCTTCACCCTCATCGAGCTGATCATCGTCATCGCGATCGTCCCGATCATCGCCGGCGCTATCGCACTTGGCCTGGTCACGACGTTCAAGAACAAGGCGACCACGACCACCCGCCTTCTCGATTCACACGACGCGCAGATCGCATCGACCTATTTCGTTCATGACGTGACGAGCGCGCAGCAGATTTCAACGTCGAACACACCGGTTTGTGGCAGCTCGTCGTACCTGCTCGGCCTGAGCTGGTCGCCCCAGAACGGCGGCAACAACGCGGACTCGGTGATCTACACCGTTTCCAACCACACGCTTTTGCGCACCGCCTGCTTGAACGACACCCCGCAGTCGACGCAGGTGCTGGCCCATGGAATCTTTCCGCCATCGGGGGCCTCGGTATTCAATCCCTGCACCCAGGGTGGGATCGGTCAGGACGCCACCAACTGCGCGTCAGGGTCGGGGACCGCGTACGCCGCGATCACGATCACCTGCTCGGACAGCACACTGGCCAGTCCAGATACGACCTGCGCGAACAGATCGCGAATCAACGCCACGCCGACGACCCCGGGCGGGGTAGGCGTCGACTACGTCACGCTGACGGCCCTGGAGTACGACAGCACGCTGGCTCAGAACGGCAACGATCCGTTCACCTTCCACGTGACCGCAAGCCCGCGCGGTTGGAATGCGGTCGCCAACAACGGCGGCGGCGGTCAGGCGAACCCGCCACCGCTCGAGCTCATCGGTCCGGCCTCCACGGCGACACTTGGTGGCAGCTCGGCCTGCTCGCTCAGCGTCAACGGAGTAGCGGCAGTCAACAACTCGTCGGACGGCAGCATC
>JAICXJ010000028.1 GCA_025980465.1 Frankiales bacterium
GAAGCACGCCGACCAACAGCACAGTGAATCGACCGAATCGGAGGGCTGTCGGTCCGACCCGCGACCACGGAGCCGGCATCTGCCCGAGAAGGATTCGCCAGTCCCGGCGGGGACTAGATTATCCACAGCGACGGCCTAATTTCGGCTGGTATTGCTCGAAAATCGTCGTACCTGGGTGGTCGGATCGGTCCCATGTCGATGACCATTCCTGATCCAGTCGCTACCCCCGCCATGCCGCTCGAGCGGCTCGAGGCCCGCATCGTCGAGCTGTCGTCGCAGATCGCCGGTGCGACGTGTGACCTGCTGCTCCTCGTGGGCGAGTTCGACGCCGCCGAGGGGTGGCGGTCCTGGGAGATGCGCTCGACAGCGGACTGGCTGGGCTGGAGATGCGGGGTGAGCCGGCACACCGCGGCTGAGCAGCTGCGGGCGGCGCGAAAGCTGCGGGAGTTCCCGGCGTTCGTGGAGCCGTTCCGGATGGGTCGGCTGTCGTATTCGAAGGTGCGCTCGATCAGCCGGGTAGCGGCGGAGGCGACGATCGCGACGCTGATCGACTGGGCGCAGCAGACCTCCGCGGCCAACATTGACCGGATCGTGGCCGCCCGGCGGCGAGCGAGCACTCAGCAGGAGGTGCAGGCGCAGCAAGCCGCTCGCTTCCTGACCTATCGCGTGGCGGAGGACGGGTCCTTGGTCGGCTCCTTCCGGCTTCCACCCGAGCAGGGTGCGGTGTTCGTACGGGCGATCGAGGCGGCGCAGGCGGTGCTGCCACAGCCCGACCCGCAGATCGAGGAGATCACCGAGCGGGCGGTGCCGGCCGTGGACGGGTGTGTGGCGGTGGAACGCGAGTTCCAGGCCAGCCGCCGACCTGCCAAATCGCGCGCCGACGCCCTGCTCGCGCTCGCTGACGCAGCGTGGGAGCACCTCAAGGTCCAGGCGAGGAGTTCCGGCGATGGCGCCGGACTGCCTGGCCTCGGCGCGAGCCGGTTCGACCTGACCGTCCACGTCCCCGCGGGGACGCCACCCGCGGACAGCGCCGACGACACCGCGCCCGACGGCTATCAGATCGAAGGCGGCCAGCGGCTGCACCCGGCGACCGGGCGTCGCGTGAGCTGCGACTGCCGGTACGTCGTGCAGACCGACGACGCGAACGGCAACCCGCTGCACCTCGGACGCAAGACCCGTCGGATTCGCGGTGGCTGGCACGTCGAGAACCTCGGCCGCAACGTCTTGGCCTTCTACCGAGCTGATGGCCTCCCGGTGCCGAAGAGTGATGCGTGGCCGCGCAGCAAGCCTGAGCTCGCGCCCGACCCCCGCATCGCGGCCGACGCCATCACCGGCCACTGGGACAATGGGCCGCTGCCGCTCCACAACTGCATCTTCGCCCTCGGCAGCCTCGAGCTGGCCGCCGCGAACTAATGTGAGCCGACCTTGAGGTGACTCGCGGTCCGGTTGGCGTTCCAGTGGGTGCGATGGTTGGCGAAGTACGGCGGGCGGCTCGGCAACGCGGTGGTCTCCAGCCAGAGCCGCTTGAGGTGGCGGACCCGGCCTGATGCGGCGTCGTCCTCGTACGCCGTTCGGCCATGCAGCACGTGGTAGTTGTTGATGAACTGGATGTCGCCCGGCAGTAGCTCCATCAGGACGTGGTGTGCCGGGTCCTCCGCCATCTCCACGACGACCCGCAATGCCTCCTGCTGGCTGTCGGTCAGTCGGGGTGCGTCGGGATGGCGCTGCGAGGCCCAGATGTACGGCGGAATGCAGCGGACGAACAGCCGTCCGTCCCACTGGGTGAACACCGGCACCCGGTAGAAGGGCTGCTGCCCCTCGGCCTGCTCACCGCGAAAGTCGTAGGGGAACTCGTCGTACAACGCCGCGGCCAGCTCAGGCCGCTCCCGCACCAGCCGGTTGTGGATCAGCACCGAGTTGGCGACTGCCGACAGGCCACCGGCACGGCCGTTCTCGAGACACATCAGCCCGACCAGATCAGAGCCGTCGCAATGGAACGGAAGTGCGATCCCGCCAAGTTCGTTGCCGCGCGCCGTCGGGTCGTCGATTCGCTTCGCCTGATCGGTCACGTCGCCGAGCAGATGACCGTATTTGTTCTGCGCCCACGGCAGGCCGAGGTGCATGCCGATCCCCCAGTACAGGAGCTCCATCTCCTCCTGGGTGTAGGCGGCTCGGTCGATGCCGCGCAGCCGGACGAAGCCGCGACCGTCGATGAGCTCGGTCACGATGCGCTCGAGCCGGGGCGCAAGCGTCGGGAGCGGAAAGTCGTCGCGCCCGAGCTCGAGCACGTCGCTGGACTTCTTCAACGCATGACGCAGCGACGCGTCGAGCTCGGTCAGCTCGGCGTCGCTGAGGACCTCCGTCCAACCGGCCTCGTCAGCCACGTCGGCGGCAGTCCATTCGCACTGGGCTTCGAGCACCTGCAGCCCGGCGATTGATGTCGTCATCGCGTCGCTCCCGCTCGGTCGGCCTGCTGGCCGCGTACCAGACGACCGGGCAATGCGCCGGTCGGCTCGCCATCGGCGTAGGTCTCGACACCCGACACGATGGTGTGGCGGTATCCGGTCGCATCCTGCATCAGTCGCTTCCCTCCGGCCGGCAAGTCGTGGACCATGCGGGGTCGCGACAGCGCGAGGGCATCGAAGTCGATGACGTTGACGTCCGCCTTGTAGCCGGGTGCCAGCAAGCCGCGGTCAAGAAGACCCACTGTCTCCGCGGTCGCGCGACACTGCCGCTGCACGAGGAACGGCAGGTCGTACGTCGTACCGCGGTTGCGGTCCCGCGCCCAGTGCGTCAGCAATGTCGTGGAGAAGCTCGCATCGCAGATCGTGCCGACGTGCGCGCCCCCATCGCCGAGGCCGGGCACAGTGTGGCGATGCCCGAGCAGTTCCGCGGCGGCGTCAAGGTTGCCGTCGGAGTAGTTGAGGATCGGGACGTAGAGCAGCGCGCGGCCGTCGTCCGCAAGCAGCAGATCGACATAGTGCTGGACCGGATCGACGCCGAGCCGCTCGGCTTGGGCCGCGACGCTGTCCGCCGGAGTGGGCTCGTAGTTGGGCGGGTCGCCAAGGTCGAACACCATCGTCAACGGCAGCCGCGCCATCGACTCTCGCGCCTCGGCCACGAGTTGCTCCCGGTGCTCATTGAGGAGCTTCGCCTGCTCGGCGACCGGCCGCTCGGCTACCGCCTGGTACGACGGGCACCGGCTGATCGGGTTGACCGTGGCCTGAAGTCCGACCAGGATGCCGACCGCGCGAGCGGCGACCTGTGCCCGCATGGCCAGCCCCTCGGCGTTGGCCCGATCGAGGAGATCGAGCTTGCCGCGATACCCCGAGCCAGGCGCGGTCTGCAGCAGCGAGAACGACAGCGGCCGCCCCGACGCTCGCATCATCTCGAGCAACGTGTCACCCTCGCCGTCGACGCTGAAGTCGGACACCACTTGCAACACACCGCGTCCGGTCTCGCCGATCGCCTGCGCGATCCCGACGAGCTCCTCGCGAGCGGCGGTGAGGGTAGGGGTCGGATCGCCACGGCTGGTGCGGTGGTTGAGAGTGCGCGAGGTGGTGAAGCCGAGGGCGCCGGCGCGGACCCCGGCTGCGGCGAGCCGTCCCATCTCGGCGATCTCGTTCGCCGTCGCCGGTTCGCGATTGGCGCCACGCTCCCCCATCACGTAGACCCGGATCGGCGCGTGGCACACCTGAGCGGCGATGTCGATGTCGTACTCACGGCTGTCGAGTACGTCGAGGTAGTCGGCGACCGACTCCCACTCCCACGACAAGCCCTCATGAAGCACGACGCCGGGCAGGTCCTCGACGCCCTCCATCAGCTCGACGAGCAGGTGGTGATCCTGCGGGCGCACCGGGGCGAACCCGACGCCGCAGTTGCTCGCGACGACCGTTGTCACACCGTGCTGAGACGACGGCTGCAACCTGTTGTCCCAGGTGGCCTGGCCGTCGTAGTGGGTGTGGATGTCGACGAACCCAGGCGTGACGATCGCCCCGGCCGCAGCAATCTCGCGCGCGCCGCTGCCGTCGACCGTCCCGACCTCGACAATGCGGTCCCCGCTGATGGCGACGTCGGCGGTGTGAGGCTGACCGCCGCTGCCGTCGACGACGGTCCCACCGCGGATGACGAGGTCGAACGGCATCGACGTACCTCCCGGATCAGGCCCCTCCGCCCGATCCTCTCCCCTCCAGTTCGAGTTGTCAGGACCCTCGGCGCCAGCTAAGCGCGCTTATTCCTGACAACTCGATGCCCTTACGGGTTAGTCGACGAAGTTGAGCTGCGGGCCGCGGTTCGCCTCTCGTACGAACGCCGCGAACGTCGGGCTGGTCGCCACCGCCCGCGACACGTCGCCGCAGATCACCAGCCGCATGTGGTACTTCGCGAAGATGTGCACGAACTCCCCCGCATAGCCGCTTCGAAGGATGAAGAACTCGGCCGGCAGCCGGCGGGCCGGTACCACCACGGTCCGCACCCCGGCCGAGAAGGCGTCGCCGACCAGTTCGAGGGCATCGTCCAAGGACAGCACCTCGAGACCAGCATCCGGGCAGCGCACAGCCGGTTGGTCGTCGAGCGAGCCGATCGTGGTCATCACGACCGAGAACGGTAGGGGCCGATCAACGATCGCGCGACTGAGTTTTGTTATGCGTCGGTGCCGGCCGCCGCGGCGAGCAGGTCCTCGAGCACCGCGATCTTGATGCGGGCATTGCCACGGGTGCCGCCCTTGCGGATCTCGGCGGCGTCAATGGCGTTCCAGCCGTCCATCAGCACCGGGGTGATACCACGTTCATCGAGCAGCTTGAACACGCTTCCCGGCGTGACATCCCTCGCTTCGAGGGTCTCCCGGTCGGCGAGGATCGCGGTCGCCGCACCTTTCGCATCGCTTCGGTTGGTGCCGATGACTCCGGTGGGGCCGCGCATGATCCAGCCCGCGGCGTACTCACCGATCTCGACCGTTCCGCCTTGCACCCGATGGTCGACCACCGGGATCACCCCGTTCTTGTCGTCGAACGGCACGCCGGGCAGCGGGATGCCGAAGTAGCCGACCGACCGGAAGACCAGCTGGGCCGGGATGTCGTACGTCGAGCCATCCGGCTTGGTGAACCTGATCGCCTCGACCCGGTCGGTGCCGAGGAGCTCGGTCGGCGTCGAGTGGAAATGCATGATGACCTTGCGCGGCGCCCCGGTCAGCGTGCGCGTCGACCAGTCCTTGAACACCTCGACGTTGCGGCGGACCTCCTTCTCCTCGATCGCCTCGATGTCGCCGAGGGCGTCGAGGTACGCCGGATCGCAAACGGCGTCGACCCCTGCGAGCTCGCCCATCTCGCGAAGCTCCTTGATCGTGAACTTCGCCGCCTCCGGACCGCGCCGGCCGACGATGTGGACCTCACGGATCGGTGACTCGCGCAGCCGCTGGAGGACGTTGTCGGGGATGTCGGTGGTGGCCATCTCCTCGGGGTCGCGGATCAGCACTCGTGCGACGTCGAGGGCGACATTGCCAAGCCCGATGACGACGACACTCTCGGCGTCGAGGATCACGTCATCGGCGATATCCGGATGCCCGCTGTACCAGTTCACGAAGTGCGTCGCGGCGACGCTGCCCGGAAGGTCCTCCCCCGGGATGCCGAGCTTGCGGTCGACCGCCGCGCCGTAGGTGTAGGCCACCGCGTGGTAGTCGGCGAGCAGGTCGGCCACCGTGACGTCGTAGCCGACGTTGACGTTGCCGACGAACCGGACCGGGTCCAGCTCCAGGGCGCGCTGCAGCGTCGTACCGAGGTTCTTCATCTTGAGGTGGTCCGGCGCCACGCCATAGCGGAGCAGGCCCATCGGGGTCGGCAGCCGGTCGAACACATCCACCGCAACCGGCCCGTCGGCCTGATTGGACAGTGCCTCGGCGAGGTAGATGCCGGCCGGACCGGCCCCGACCACGGCCACCCGCAACGGCTCTCCCTCACCTGTCATGCTTCTTATTCTGCTAAAACAAGCGCAATGTCCGGACGGCGGGGCGGCTGATGTTCACCGAACACACGCTGAAACTGCTCACAATTCCGCTGTTCACCGGGATCATCGGCTACGTCACGAACTGGAGTGGCGTGGTGATGCTGTTCTATCCGGTCCAGTTCCGGGGCTTGCAGTTCAGGCGCCTCCAGCCGCTGGTCGGGCTGCTCCCGCGCAAGGTCCAGCAGATCCCCGGCGTGATGCAGGGCGGACTCGGCTGGCAGGGCATCATCCCGTCCCGCGCCGCCAAGATGGGCAGCATCGCGGTCGACAAGGGAATCTCCAAGCTCGGTAGCCCGCGGGAGTTCTACGAGCAACTCGAGCCGGACAAGATCGCCGAGCAGATCCTGGTGAACTCGCGGCAGGACGTGCACGCGCTGGTGGATCGGATCATGCAGCGGGAGTACCCCGAGCTCTGGACGACGCTGCCGACCCGAGCCAGAGAGGCATTACACGAGCGGGTCGATCAGCAACTACCCGAGGTGGTTCATCAAGTCACTCGTGACATCGGTGAGCACATCGATCAGCTGCTCGACATCAAGCTGATGGTCATCAGGCGGATCTCGGCGCAACCGGAGCTGGCGAACCGGATCTTCCTCGACGTCGGGCGCAAGGAGCTGAAGTTCATCCAGAACTTCGGTTTCGTCCTCGGGCTGCTCCTGGGAGTGCCGCTGGCGTTCATCACGAAAGCATTTCCGCAATGGTGGTTGCTGCCGATCGGCGGGGTGTTGATCGGCTACATCACCAACCTGGTCGCGATCCGGATGATCTTCGAACCGGTCGCGCCCCACCGGATCCTCGGGATGACCTTCCACGGCCTGTTCATGCGTCGTCAGCCCGAGGTGGCGGATGTGTACGCCGGCATCATCGCCAACGACATCGTCACGATCGCGAACATCGGCGACGACCTGATGAACGGACCGCGATCGGATCGCACCCGAGCGCTGGTGGAGAGTGCGCTTCGGCCGGCGATCGATGACTCACTCGGCCGGGCGTCCGGGTTGGTGCGGGTGGCGATCGGCTCGAAGACCTACGACTCGATCCGGGCGTCACTCGCCTCGGAAGCGGTCCAGTACACGATGACGCCGTTCAACGATCCGGAGTTCGGGGCCCGGCAGAACAAGGCCATCTTTGGCCTGCTCGCCGCCCGGATGCGCACAATGGCTCCGCACGACTTCGCGGAGATGCTGCGAACCGCGGTCAAGGAGGACGAGTGGTTGCTGTACCTGCACGGCGCCGTACTCGGCTTCGGCGCCGGGTTGATCCATCTCGCGATCTTCGGCTGACCGAGTGCGCCCGCCAGGACCAACCTTGACCGACCATCACCGCGAGGCACTCATTCCGGAAGTGCTGCGCGCCGACGACGGCGAACCGGCTGCCGTCCTGCGCGCCGCGCCCCAGCTGGCGCGGTTCGCGGTAGCGGCCTGGTGGCGCACGGCGGAATGGTCGATCGGCGCATCGCTCAGCACCGGAAGCCGCGTGTTTCGCGGCGTTATCTCCGGCCAGTCACCGACCGCGATCCTCAGCTCACTGGGAAGTGAGCTTCGCGCGAACGCCAGGCACCTGCTCGGGATCGGCGAGTCTCCGCTGTCGGCCATGCCGGGCGGCAGCGTTCTCGACCGGATGGTCCCGCCCTCGCCGCCCCCGGTCCAGGTGACCGTCGTGGAGCGGCCTCTGCGAGAGGTCGGCGCCGAGTTGCTGCGCCGGTCGTCCGACCTCAGTCACGACGACGACCTGCATCCGGCGTACGCGCGAATCCTGAGCGACCTCGCTCCGGACGAAGCCCGGATCCTGCGGATGCTCTATACCGAAGGAGCCCAACCTGCGGTCGACGTTCGCACCAGCCGCCCGCTGAACATCGCATCGCAACTGGTCGCGCCCGGGCTGACGATGATCGGCGCTCAGGCGGGCTGCCGTCACCTCGACCGCGTACCGGCGTACCTCAACAACCTGTTTCGGCTCGGGCTGATCTGGTTCTCACGGGAGCCCGTCACCGACCGGCTGCGGTATCAGGTGCTCGAAGCGCAGCCCGACGTCGCAGCAGCGCTGCGCGAAGCCGGGCGGGGCAAGACGATCCGGCGCAGCATCCTGTTGACGCCGTTCGGTGAGGACTTCTGCTCCGTGTGCCTGCCGCTTGGCTGATCGCGCCGGCACGGCTAGCGGTGCGTTCGGTGATGGTGGCGCCGGTGATGACGTCGGCTGTGATGATGCTGCTTGCGATGCCGGTGATGGTGTCGTGTCGGGGTCGGGTAGCCGGCGGCGATACGACGCAGTTGAGTCGCAATCATCACCGCCGTGCGGTACCGCAGGCCGCTGATCTGCCAGACGCCCCCGACAATCGGCAACCGCAGCGGCGCGTGCACCAATAGCTGCCTCCCGACACCGATCACGATCTCAGAACCCGACCGGTGATGCCGGCTGACGGCGGCGAGCTGTGCGGCGGCCCGCCGGCGCAGCTGGATGATCAGCCGCCACTTGCCGCCTGCGGTGGCGACAGTGTCCACGCTTGCGATCGCCGGAGTGCGAAACGCCGGCTTCACCACTCTCGCCTGACACGACAGTTGACACTTGCGCTGTCGTGCCGCCGGAGGCAGCACGTACCAGACCAGTCCGGACGCCGCCGCGAAGTGGTACGGCGAGTGGTTGTTGGTCAGCACAGCTCTGTGGGTCGGGGCCGACGCCGGGGCGCCACCGCTCGACGAGCTGCAGGCGGCGGCGAGTAGCAGCGACACACCCAGCGCTACGGCGGCGGTCGCATTGCTCCGGAGTCGTGCCCGGTCGGTTCGGGACACCTTGCCCACCGTACCCACAGCCGAGAAATCAAACCCCGCGCCGCGATCAGGTCAACTGGCGCATTGCTATCGCGCCTATCGCGCCAGATGGACGAGCTTGTCCGGGTTGGTGATCGCCCGGACGCCGACGATGCGGCCGTCGAGGATTTCCAATGACATCGCGACGGTGACCACCCCGTCCTCGACGAAGAGAAAGCCGGGTTGGCCGTTGACGGTCTCGGGACGGATCTCGGCGGTCGCCGGCACGTCGTGGGCGATCGCGACCAGAAAGCGTGCCGACTTCGACGCCCCGTAGATCGGGTTGAGCGCGGCCTTCACCTTGCCCCCGCCGTCGGTCCACACCACGACGTCCTCGGCAACGATGTCGAGCAATCCCTCGATGTCGCCGGTTGAGCAAGCGGAGAGGAAACGCTCGGCCAGCTCGCGTCCGGCGTGCTCGTCGGCGTCAAACCGGCGGCGCCGCTCGCCCACCCGATGCCGAGCCCGGCTCACGAGCTGCCGGCAGGACGGCACCTCCCGGTCGAGCATGGTCGCGATCTCGCCGTACGGGTAGTCGAAGACGTCATGCAGCAAGAACGCCGCCCGCTCAACCGGAGCGAGCTCCTCGAGCAACACCAGGAACGCCTGCGACAGCGAGTCGGCCAGCACTGCGGCGTCGGCCGGGCCGACCTCTTCGACGAGGACCGGCTCCGGCAGCCATGGGCCGACATAGGACTCGCGACGAGCCCGTGCCGATCGCAGCTCATCGATGCACAGCCGAACGACGACCGTCGCGAGGTACGACGCGCTCGATTCGACCTCGCGGTCGCCCCGATCGCGCCAGCGAATGTACGCCTCCTGCACGACGTCCTCGGCATCCGAGTCACTAGCCAGCATGCGATACGCGATCGCCTTGAGCCGGGCTCGCTGCGCGACGAACTCCTCGGCGTCGTCGAGCTCAGACACCGCTCGGCGCCAGGTCGCACTTCGCCGAATAGCCCTGGCTGTGCAGGCCGAGGCCGGCGTTGATGCGGGAGCGGTAGTTCTCCAACGCGACCCACGCAGCGAGCTCGACGATCTGCTCGTCGCTGAATTGCTCGTGCAGCCTCGCTACCAGGTCGTCATCGAGCATGACCGGTGTCGCGGACGCCACCTCGGCGTACTCGAGAACCACTCGCTCCCGCTCGTCGTAGACGTCGGAGGTTCGCCAGCGCGGGACATCGCGGACCTTCTGTGGATCCAGGCCCGACTGCATGCCTTCGTAGTACCCGAAGTCCATGCACCACGAGCACCCGATCTGGCCGGAGGTCGCCTGCTGCGCGAGCCATTGCAGATGCGAATCGAGTTTCGTCCAGCCCTTCTGGACTGCCATTTCGAGCGCACCGTTCGAAACCAGCACACCGCCATGGTGCGCCAGCGCCTTCACCGGGTCGGCGACGTCGCCCATCTTCTTCTTCGAGTACCGCCACGCGTATCGCCGCAACAGGCCGCGCGGTTTCTCGATCAACGGGACTACCGATGCCGTCATGTCTTCACCACCCTTTCGTGTCCCCTCACGCAGGTAGACGAGATACCTCGGCCGGCTGTGACAGCTAACCGCCGGTGGCCGTGATGGCGACCCGCACACCCGGCCGATCGGCGGCGTCGAGCAGGACGCAGTGAGTGCCGCGATAGATCGTCGGCATGCACTTGTTGCAGTGGATGCAGATGCCTTCGGACACCGTCCCCGAGGACATGCGGTTGATCAGGTCGGGCTCGCGAAGCAGCGCTCGGCCCATCGCGACGAAGTCGAACCCTTCGTCCAGCGCCGCGTCGATCGTGTCGAGACGGTTGATTCCGCCGAGCAGGATCAACGGCATCGTCAGTGCCTCGCGGAACTTCCGGGCATCGTCGCGGAAGTAGCCCTCCTCGAACGGGTACTCCGGCATGAACCGCTTTCCCACGAGCCGGAATGCCGGCCGCAACACAGCCGGAAGAGTCGCGGCGAACTCCTTCCGCGGGACGTCGCCGCGGAACAGGAACATCGGGTTGGCGAGCGAGCCACCCCCGGTGAGCTCCAGTGCATCGAGCGTCCCGTCAGCCTCGAGTAGCCGCGCCATCGGGATGCTGTCCTCGAGGCCGAGTCCCTTCGGCACTCCGTCGAGCATCTCGAACTTCGCGATGACGGCTACCCGATCGGCGACCGCCTCCCGCACCGCGCGTGCGATCTCGCGTGGAAACCGCGCCCGGTTCTCGATCGACCCACCCCAGTCATCAGTACGACGGTTGAACTTCGGGCTCATGAACGAGTTGATGACGTAGTGATGGCCCATGTGGATCTCGACCGCGTCGAAGCCGGCATCAGCCAGCACCTTCGCGGCGGCTCCGAAGTCGGCGATCACACGCTCGATGTCCGCCGTACTCATCTCGTGGTAGCGGGTACCCAGCGGACTGAAGCCGCTCGATGCGGCGAGCGCCCGCGACTTCGTGACGCGGGAGTTGCCGACCGGTCCGGCGTGACCCATCTGGGCGCTGATCGCGGCGCCCTCACCATGCACCGCCTCGACCAGCCGACGAAGCTGCGGCACCAGCTCCGGACGCAGCACCATCTCATTCGGTGCGCCACGGCCCGCTGGTGAGACCGCGCAGTATGCGACCGTCGTCATGGCGACGCCGCCTGCGGCCACGGTGCGGTGAAAGTCGATCAGCGCATCGGTGACCTGTCCGCGGTAGCTCATCCCCTCAAACGTGGCGGCCTTGATCACGCGGTTGCGCAGCGTCACCGGGCCGAGTCTGGCTGGGGCGAATACCTGATTCACAGACCTCAGTATCGTGATCGCCAACGATCGGACCACGGGTGGGAGCCGCATCGATGCCGTTGATGAAGCCGGCAGCGCCGGAGCTCCAAGTCGCCGCGGTTGCCGCGCCGCCGACGGGATCGGTCCAGGCACCGCGTTGAGCAGGTCCCGGTCCGGATCCGGGCTCGACGCGGTCGTCGTCGGTGCCGGACCGAACGGGTTGGCCGCCGCGGTCACGCTGGCCGAAGCCGGGCGCTCGGTCACGGTTCTCGAAGCCGCATCGACGATCGGCGGTGGCAGCCGCAGCGGAGAGCTGACGCTACCCGGCGTCCGGCACGACGTGTGCTCGGCGGTGCACCCGTTCGCTGTCGGCTCGCCGTACCTCACCTCGCTTCCGCTTCAGGACCACGGTCTGGAATGGCGGTGGCCGGAGATCGATCTTGCGCATCCCATCGACGGTGGCCGGGTCGGGGTGATGGTCCGGTCGATCGACGACACCGTCACGGGCCTCGGCGCCGACGGCGACGCGTGGCGACGAGCATTCGGATCCCTCGCCGCCCAGTTCCCTGCCCTCGCCGCCGAGTTCTTCCAACCGCTGCTCCACCTCCCTCGTCACCCCGTCGTCCTCGCGAAGTTCGGACTGCGGGCGTTGTTCTCGACGACAAGGTTCGCGGGCCGGTTCAGCACCGACGAAGCCCGGGCACTGTTCGCGGGAGTGTCGGCCCACGTCTTCACTCCGCTGTCATGGCCGACGACGGCAGGCGTCGGTGCGATGTTCGTGGCGGCGTGCCACTCGGGAGGCTGGCCCGTACCGGCCGGCGGATCACAGTCGATCGTCAACGCATTGGCCAGCCTGCTGACCGAGCTCGGCGGCACCATACAGGTCGACACCCCGGTGAAGACGCTGGCTGACCTACCCACCAGCCGCACTGTGCTGTTCGACACCACCCCCAGCGGCGTGCTGAGCATCGCCGGTGACGACCTGCCCGCCACGGCGCGGCGGGCATTCGCTCGGTGGAAGTACGGCCCCGGAGCCTTCAAGCTCGACCTTGCCGTCGAAGGCGGCATCCCGTGGCAGGCGGATGCCGCTCACCGCGCCGGCACAGTCCATGTCGGTGGCACGTTGGAGCAGGTGGCGACGGCCGAGGCGGAGGCCTATCGCGGCCGGATGCCGGAACAGCCGTTCATCCTCGTCGGCCAGCAGTACCTCTGCGATCCGCAACGCTCGGCCGGCGACATTCATCCGGTGTGGGCGTACGCCCATGTGCCCAACAACTACCCGCACGATGCCACCGAGCCGATCCTCGACCAGCTCGAGCGGTTCGCGCCGGGCGTTCGGGATCGCATCGTGGGCAAGCACGTGATGTCACCGGCAGACTTCGAGGACTACAACTCGAACTACGTCGGCGGCGACATCGCGGGTGGTGCCAACTACGCCCGGCAGCTGGTATTCCGGCCGCGGATCTCCACCGACCCGTACGCGATCGGCATCCCCGGCATGTACCTCTGCTCGGCGTCTACCCCACCCGGCGCCGGCGTACATGGCATGTCGGGTCACAACGCCGCCCGGCGGGCCCTGCGTTACCTCGACCGTGGCGGCGGGCAAGCGCGCTAGTCGAGCCGCGGCGTCTCGCCGCCGACGCGATCGACGTTGCCGCCGAGCTCACGCGCCTCATCCTGATCGAGTTCGAAAGCGTCGTCGATGCCGTCCTCGTCGCCCTGCTCGGCCTCGGTGTCGTGAAGGGACCGCACCCCGTCGCGGTCGCGATCAGGCGCATCCCGAATCTCGTCGTAGGAGACGACATCCGCCGGGTCGATGGACTCACTGCTCATGAGCTGAGCCTGCCCGAGACGCAATCCGAGCAAACGACCAGCCGGCGACGGCGAGGGCCCCACGCATGTGCCATCAGTGGGCCCAGGGCCCCACGCATGTGCCATCAGTGGGCCTAGGGTCAACGCGTGACCGAGCCCACGATCGAGCCGGTGGCGCCGTCCGAAACCGAGGACTGGCTCACCTCCGGCGTAGCCAGCATCGGTGCGGCCAGCCTGTTCTCCGACCTCGGCCACGAGATGACCACAAGCGTGCTGCCGACGTTCGTCACCTCGACCCTGCACTCCGGGCCGGGAGCGCTCGGTGTCATCGAAGGCGTCGCCGACGCGCTGGTCGGTGCGGCGAAACTGGCCGGCGGCCCGCTCGCTGCCGAGCCGACGGGCCGGGCCCGGCTGGTGCGTGGCGGCTATCTGGGTACGGCGCTGGCGACCGGCGCGGTGGGCCTGGCCGGAGCGGTCTGGCAGGTCGCCATCCTTCGATCGGTCGCCTGGATGAGCCGCGGCATCCGCTCGCCGGCCCGAGACGCACTGCTCTATTCATTGGTGCCCACAACGGCATACGGCCGGGCCAGCGGTCTCGAACGGGCCGGGGACAACCTCGGCGCGGTGGGCGGACCGCTGCTGGCTGCGCTGTTCGTGGCGGTCTTCGGTATCAGGCCGGCATTGTTGATCGCGACCATCCCGGGCCTGCTCGCCGCCGTAGCCATCTCGGTTGCGGCACGCGAAGCGGCCAAAGGGGTCGGCGCATCGAAGGGCCGCAAGGTCCTGCGCTACAACCTGCGTGAACTGCACCAGGCGGGGCTGACCAGGGTTCTCACCGCCCCAACGCTGTTCGAGCTCGGGAACATCGCGGCGTCGCTGCTGATCCTGCGGGCAACCACCCTGCTGCATCACGGCGGTCGGTCGATCGCCGCGGCGACCAGCCTCGCCGTGTTGCTGTACGCCGCCCACAACCTCAGTGCGACCGGCACCGCGCTACTCGCCGGCCGGATGATCGATCGTTCCGGTCCCCGCTCCGCGATCGCGGTCGCTGGCGCGACGTACCTCGCCGGATATGGTCTGTTCGCCGCCGGACCACACTCGTGGGGGCTGTTGCTTTTGGCCTTCGTCCTCTCCGGCGCGGGGATCGGTTTCGGCGAACCCGCCGAGTCGGCCGCTGTCGCCTACGTGCTCCCCGACCGGCTACGGCCGAACGGCTTCGGGCTGCTCGGCGTCGTACAGGGCGTCGGGGCACTGACGTCCTCGGCGGTGGTCGGGCTGCTGTGGGCGAACGTGTCGGCGGTCGCCGGTTTCACCTATGCCGCAGCCTGGATGCTGGGCGCCCTGCTCGCGTCGCCACTGCTCGCCCGTCCGGCGAGGTAACCACTCAGGGCCGGCGGAGGTCGACGGTGAGCGACGACGGCGCCTGCGGCGAGTGGGCGATCGAGTAGATCCCGCCGATCAGCTTCGGCACGGCCGCGGGCAACGGCGTCAGGTGGGGGACGTCCGCGGTGGAGATCGTCAACCGGAGTCGATCACCCTTCGCGATCGTTGCCAGGGTCGGGAAGATCTGGATCCGGTATGTCGTCTGCCGGCCCGGAACGACCGGCCGCGCCGAGGCTTTCGTATAGGGGTGGAAGGGCAGTACGACGACACCATGCTGGCGCCAGCTTCGACTCGAGTCCACGGCGCGCAGCGAACCGAGCAGCGCGCCTTCGGTGAGTGGGTAGGAGCGACCGCCCGCGGTGACCTCGTCGATCTGGGCGACCCATTCGGTCTCGCTGGTGTTCGCGGTGGCGTAGAGGGTCGCGGCGATCGGACCGGCGATGCTGCGAGCCCGCCGGAACGGCGCGGTCGTGAACGTCGTCACACCTGGGCCGAGCTTCGACAACGCGTCACCGTCGGCACACGGCGCGAGGACGCCGGCGGTGTGGCTTGGAATCGAGATGCCGCCCATGACCCACTGGTCGATCGGCCGGCCGCATGGTGATCCCACCGGCAACCAGTCGATGCTCGTCGTACCCGCTGTCGTCGGCTTGTGCCGGGCAAGCGCGCCGTTCGCTCCCAGGTAGAACTTGGTCGGCGCGCTGTCGGTGAACGGGTAGGTCGTGGTCTCGTCGAACGTCCCGGTGCCGAGGTCGTAATAGTGCAGTGGCGTCGGCGTACTGCCCATGCCGGTGTGCTTGTGCTTGAGCCAGGTGTCGAACCACTCCAGCTCGAGTGAGTTGACGTCGACCGTCGACGCGTTGAGGTGCTCCCAGGGTCCGACGATTAACTGATACCGGCCGGTTGTGCGCTGTTCGGGCTGCATCGGAGCGTTCACTGACCGGTGCGCCCACGCGTTCTGCAGCCCCGCGTAATTGAGCGGCTCACCGTTTTGGAAGATGTCGAACTCGCCCCCGACGATGAAGGCCGGAATGTGATTGGCAACGATCCGGCGGAGAAGCTGTCCGGGCGCCCGGTCCTTCCAGTACGTCTCGTCGTAGTCGGCCCCCGAGCCCGCCAGCGTCTGCGCCGTGAAGTTTGCGTGATACGACGCCAGACCGCCGATGTGGTCGGTCTCGATGCTCGCGAGGTCGGCGAGTAGCGACGGGTCGCTCAGTGCATCAAGGGGTGGGGAGAGTGTGTTGAGTGTGCCGGTCAGCCCGAGGTAGACGCTGCTGAACTCGGCGTCGAGCAGTCCCCCCATGAAAGAGGTGTCGCGGTAGATGTCGTTCGCCGGAACCATCGGAAAGATTGCCTTCAACGGCGAGTGCTTGCCCACCGTGCCAGCCAGCAACATCTGGTCGATACCGAGGTACGACGGGCCGTAGGTGCCGACCCGGCCGTTGGAGTGCGGGAGACGAGCGGCCCAGTGAAGAACGTGGATCGCGTCCCGCTGCTGGATCGGATCGAACAGGCCCCATTGGCCGCCGGAGTCACCGGTGCCGCGCACGTCCTCGACGATGTCGATGTAGCCGCGTTGCACGAGGTAGTTGTTGGCGCCACCGGTGGGACTTCCGCCGCCGGCGGAGTTCGCCGAACCGGGCGCGCTGCTGCCGCCACTGCCCTTCCCGTAGGGCGTCATCGTGAGGATGACCGGAAACTTCCCCTTGGCGGGGTTGCCCGACCTGTCGGTGGGATAGATCTCGTTGACTCGAATCGTCGTGCCGGCGGCGCCCCTCACGGCGATGTCATTACGTGAGGCCGTGCCGTAGCGCGCCTTGCCAGGTCGCCAGCCGCTCTCCGGCGCGCCCGCGGCCGCGATCACCGAGTGAGGCAGCTCGGGCGCAAGCCCCACCAGGCTCTTCGGCGCCGACAGCACCGCCGGTGCCCCGCTGTGCGAGCGGGCGCCACTCGCCCCCGCAGCGTTCAGCGCCACCCCGACCACGGAACCGACGGCGACCACGGCGACCAGGGCGCGACGCAGCAGCGGCGGTGTGGGAGGGGTCATCGAGAGGTTCCTGTTCATGGCGAGGGTCGCGAGGCGAGAGAGCGCCGAGAACTACTTCGACCTCATCCTTCCCAAACCCTGCGTCAGGACTCCCACCGGGTCGGATAGAGGTCGGGGCGCAGCAACGCTTCGGTGCCGCCATCGATGAGCAGGATCGTTCCGACGCAGTACTCGTTGTCGAGCAGGAACGCCACCGCGGCCGCCGCCTCGTCCGCCGTTCCGCCGCGACCAACTGGAAGCGGGAACCCCGCGATCAGTGGACCCATCGTCGGATCGTCGCGTTGCTCGGCAGCAAGCGGCGTCTCGATCAAGCCTGGTGCCACGGCGTTCAGCCGGATCCCGGCCCCGATCCATTCCGGCGCGGGCGCGTTCCGCCGGATCCAGCGGGCGACCGCGGTCTTGGTTGCCGGGTACGCCGCCAGCGAGTCACCGCGGTCGGCTACTTCCCGTGCCACCGTCTCGTCTCCAGTGAGGCAGGCATCAACGAGCTCGAGGGAGAACCCCGGCTGGCAGGTCGTCGAGTTGGAGCTGATCGCGACGACGGAGCCCCGGCCGGCGCCGAGCGCATCGCGCACGCCTTCGATGAGCCTGATCGTGCCGAAGTAGTTCACACTCACCAGCGTCGAGGCCGGTCGACCTGGCAGGCCGGCCAGGCCGGCGCAGGTCGCCACACCGGCGAGGCCATCACCGGCACGATCCATGACCGCAGCGACTGCCGCGGCGCGACCATCGACGGTGCCGAGATCTGCCACCACATCGGCGTGGGCCACATCTATCCCGAGGACCTGGTGTCCGTAGGAACGCAACCGGCTCCGTAGGGCAGAGCCGATCCCCGATGCCGACCCCGTCACGACGTAGCGTTTCGGTTCCTTCCCGCTCGCCCGATCTGCCACGGCTGCACGTTAGCGCCGCACGGTGTGGCCGGAAGCCGTGGCCGTCACGAGGTGGTGGAGACAGCCGATCGACCTCGACGGTTGGCTCCGGCCGAGACGACAGCAGCTCGTCGGCGCACTGAGCAATGTGGCATTGCCTGAGCGATGTGAGCTCCCAACCACGGATTTGCCATAGCAATGTGGCATCGCTTGGCCCCGGGGCATAGCAATGCCACATTGCTTGAAGGTGGGCGAGCGCTCGCCACGTGCCGCATGGGCGACTGCTGCCGCAATCAGGCGAGATCGGGGACGCCGGCCATGCACTCGATCCGTACGCCGTCGGGGTCCGTGAGGTAGACGACCTCCACGCCGCCGTCGAGCGCGCTGTAGGTGGTCGGGTGGGCCGCGCCGCCCCACCGCTTCGCGGCGTCGTACAGTTCGTCCACCCGCTCGACGCGGAACGCGAGATGGGTGATCCCCCTCGCCGTCATCGGACGGCGAGTGCCGTCTCCGTCCGGCGCGCGGTCGTGCCAGTGCAGTAGCTCCACTCGCAGGTCGCCGCGGCCCAACATCCGCGACGTGAAGCCGCCGTCGGTCTCCATCGTCGCGCGCAGTTCGTCGGTGAAGTCGAAGGAGAACTGCTCGCGGAACCCAAGCACCTCGCAGTAGAACCGCGTGGACCGGTCGAGATCGCTGACACAGATCCCGACGTGGGAGAACGACTGGAGGGCCACCGGAGTCCTTTCAGGCCGTTGATCACTGGCTGGCCGATCGTATGGGGCGGGACAAACCCACCTTTTTTCGGACGAATTCGGGCGTTCCACTTCACCGGAATGCCGAAATACCCGATGAAACCGTCAGTTGGGGAATCGACGGGTTGGGGAAGGTCACCGTGTTGGCGTGGCACCGCATTGGCATCGAGTCGTCGTTGGCGAGCCTCGGCAAACTGGTCGCGGCGGCGATCGCGATCGCTGTCATGGCGTCGGCCAGTCACAACCTCGAGCACACCCATCAGCTTGTGCTCTACGGCTGGCTGGCGGTTGGCCTGTTGCCGATTTCGATGCAGCGACTGACGCCGTCGATGATGCGACGCGCCCCGGGCCTCGAGATCCCCTACCTGGTGACCATGGGCGTCCTCGACATGGCTGTGGTCATCGCTGTTGTCGCCCTGACTGGGGGGGTCTCCGGCCCGTTCTGGATCCTGATGCTCGTCACGACGGCTGGTGCATCCGTCATCGCACCGAGTCGGCTGATCGCCGTCGGACAGTCGTTGTGCATGTCCGCCGCTTTGTTGCTGGCGTGCGCCGTCGCTCACGACACGAGCCGTAACGCGATCGCGGCGATCATTCTCATCACGGTCTGTCAGGCGATGGTCGCGCTGCTCGGTGCTGCGGTGTCGAGCTCGTTGGAACGGCAACGGGTGAGTAGTGAGGTGGAGCGGGATCAGTTGCACCGGACCGTGGCCGAGCTCTCCCATGCGTTGGCGGCTGCGGCGCAGGGTGACCTGTCGGTGCAGGTGGAGTCCGAGTCGGTCGCGCAGGAGTTGTTGAGCAACTTGGCGACGGCCTTCGATGAGACGCTGGGCAACCTGCGCAACCTCGTCGGGCAGGTCCGTGGTGGCGGCGAGCAGCTCGTAGCCGCGGCCGGCGAGCTACTTGCGACCGCAGAGGAGCACGCGGTGTCGGCGACCCAGCAGTCCTCCGCAGTGACCGAGACCACGTCAACAATCGAGGAGCTCGCGGCGACCGCCGCACAGATCGCGGAGACGTCCGAGGCGGTCGCCCGCTACGCCGCGGAGACCCTGCGCCACGCCGAGGAAGGCCGCAATGCGGTCACCGCGAGTGTGGAGGCGATGGACACCATCGCTGCCCGAGTCGAACAGATCGGCGGTCGTGCGCTGTCGCTGGGCGAGAAAGGCCAGGAGATCAGCCGGATCATCGAGGTCATCAACGACCTCGCCGACCAGACCAACCTGCTCGCCCTCAACGCCGCGATCGAAGCCGCCCGCGCCGGAGAGAACGGGCGCGGCTTCGCGGTCGTGGCCGCCGAGGTCCGCAAGCTCGCCGAGCGCGCCCAAACCTCCACCGGCCAGATCCAAGCCATCGTCTCGGAGATTCAGGCTGAGACCAACGCCACGATCCTCGCCAGCGAGGAAGGGGCGAAGGACGTCCGCAACGGCTCCACCCTTGCCCGCGGCGTCGTCGATGCTCTCGAACGGATCTCCGGAATGGTCGACGAGACCACCACCGCAGCCAAGGAAATCTCGGTCGCCACCCAACAGCAACGCTCCGCCTCCGACCAGGTGGTCGCCGCCATGACGCAGGTCAGCGACGTCTCCCGTCAGTACGCCGTTGGCTCCAAGCAATCCGCGGCCGCCGCCGCGCAGCTCAACGTCTTGGCCGCCGAACTGCGGGCGAGCATCGCCGCGTTCAAAGTCGCGTAGCGGTCAGGTCAGGCGAGCAACGCCGTTACGACGAACGTCCGAAGGTAAGCACGCAACTCGGCGTCGGATCGCTGCTTGTAGCCAGGGACGACCAGCAACGAGTGGATCGTGCGGACGACGAATTCGACCGCGTCATCGAGGTGCACCTGTCGCCGGACCAGGCCGGCCATCCGCGCAGCTTCGAAGTACGGAGCGATGAACTCGGCACACAGTGCGTACGGCGCAGCCGTGTCGGTCGGATCCAACGACCGCGACAACGGTGTGGACAGCAGCGCTTCGCGCCACGGCTCGCGACGCACCCACTCCACTGCACTGACGATCAGCTCGACGATCGCATCACCGACCGATCGACTGCTCCGCAGCCGTGCCGGGATCTGCGGGATGAACTCCTCGGCCGATCGAAGCAGCGCCGCGAGGATGATCTCGTCGCGGCCACCGGGAAAGTAGCGGTAGACACTCGCCCGTGAGGTTCCGGCGAGCGCGGCGACGTCCTCGACGGTGGTCTTCGCCACGCCGTAGCGCGCGAAGCATTCCTCGGCCGCCAGAACAATCCGGTCGCGCGAGGCGGTGACCCGGCTCTCCGTGGCGACCGTCACGATCCGTGAGCCTACCCTGATCTGAGACATGAGACTTGATATGTTTCATGTCTCAGCACGATCGGAAGGCGAGAAATGGACGTCGCGACGATTCTCGATGCGCCGAAGTCGGCGATTCGTCAGACCTGGTGGAAGACCGTCAGCGCTGACGGCCTGCCGGGGGTGCAGTTCAACGAGCCTGCCGGCGACCCTGGCCTGTTCGGTCCGGGAAGCGCGATCTGGTACGTGCACTCCGATGTGGTCTGTCTCATCGGCGGGCTGTCCGGGCTGCTGCTCGGCGCGCTGCACCAGCCGACGATGCACGGCACCAACCAGCACTCGTCGTACAGCGACGATCCGCTCGCTCGGCTCGGCCGCACCGCCTCCTTCGTCAATGCGATGACCTACGGCTCGGTGCCGGTCATCGACAAGACCTGCGACATGGTCCGCAAGATGCATAACCGGGTCAACGGCGAGATGCCGGACGGCCGGCCGTACGACGCGAACAGCGACGACCAGTTGATCTGGACCGCGATGACGCAGGCATACAGCGTGATGCGCGGGCATCTGCGCTACCACCCGAAGCCGCTCTCGGGCGTTCGGATCGACGAGTACTACTCGCAGTACGCTCAGTTCGCGATCAAGCTCGGTGCGACCAAGCCGGTCCCGGCCACTCGCAGTGAGGTCGCCGACTACTTCGCCACCATGCGACCGCTGCTCACCTTCGCAGAGGAGACAGCCGAGCTGGCTGACTTCTTCCGCCGCCCGTTCGGACCCGACCCGGTGTCGAAGGCGGGCAGCCTGGTCATCATGCGCGCCGCCTTCGACACGATGCCGGAATGGGCGCAGCGGCTGTACGGCATCCGCTCGCCCAGCAAGGTCTCCGCGGTGCCGAAGGCGATCGACAGCCGGCTCACCCGCCGCTCGGCCAAACTGCTCATGGGCACGTTGCGGTGGGGGCTCGGCGAGCCCTACATCCAGGTCGAGGCTCGGCAGCGCGCCGTAGCCACTCCCGCGTAAGGCCGGACGGGGTAGCCCTACAGGCCGTAGGTCTTGGCGATGATGTCACGCTGAATCTCGTTCGTGCCGCCGTAGATCGATGACACCAGCGTGGTGCGGACGTGGCGTTCCATGTCGAACTCGGTCGAGTAGCCGTAGCCGCCCATCATCTGCATGCCTTCCAAGGCGATCTTCTTCGCCGTCTCCGTGATCTTGAGCTTCGCCATCGACGCCTCCCGCGGCAACATGCGGGACGGATCGGCGTCGACCTTCGCGGCGACGTCGTAGACCATCAGCTTGCAGCACTCGAGCTCGGTCGCGAGATCCGCAATGCGGTGTTGCAACGCCTGGAACTTCCCGATCGGGCGCCCGAACTGCTCGCGCTGCTTGACGTAGGCGAGAGTGTCGTCGAAAGCTCGCCGCGCGACGCCAAGAATCATCGCGGCGAGGATCAGCCGCTCGAGGTTGAGTCCCGCCATCAACTGCATCCAGGCCTGATCGACCTCACCGACGACCGCTGCTGCCGGTACGACGCAATCGGTGAAGTACAGGTCGTTGACCTCACGGCCGCCCATCGTGTCGATGCCGCGAATGGTGAGACCCGCCGCATCGGCCGGCACGTTGAGCATCGTCAGCCCCTCGTGCTTGGTGCCCGCGGTAGAAGTACGCGCGATGAGCAGGATGTGGTCGGCGAAGTGCGCGTTGGAGCACCAGGTCTTCTGGCCGTTGATCACGAACTCGTCACCGCGGCGTTCCGCGCGGCAGGTGAGGCTGCCGACATCGGAGCCGGCACCCGGCTCCGACATCGCGATCGACTCGGTGCCGCCGCCGACGATGTTGGTGAGGATCTCCTTGCGTTGAGCCTCGTTGCCGAACCGCTCGTACGCGCCGCCGACGATGAGGGTCGGGCCGATGCTCGCGATCGGCGCGAGGCCCCTCGCGGTCTCCTCGAGCACAATGCACAACTCGGTCATCCCGGCGCCGCCGCCGCCGTACTCCTCCGGCGTCGACACGCCAGGCCAGCCGAGCGCGGCCATCTTGCGGTAGATGGTGTCGCTGTGGTGCTCCTGACCGCCATTGGTCAGCGCGTCGCGCTGCCCCCGCGTCCCGCACTCGCGCTCGCAGAACCCCGCGATCGCCTCCCGCAGTGACTCCCGCTCCGCCGGGCTGAGTGCCTGACGCGCCGCCAGCTGGTTCATGTCGTTCCCTCTCTCGCCTGCTGCCGACCCTATCCCACTACTGGCGCCGCGCCAATAACTGCGCTACCATTCCGATATGCCACGAGACCTGGCGCACCTCGGCCCGCTACCGCGCGAGCTGCCCGTGGGACCCGATTCGCTGTCCTGGCGCATCGCCCGCGAGCCGGCACTGCTGCTCGGTGGTGGCCGGGCCTTGCTGATGCAGGTCACGCATCCGCTGGTTGCGGCCGGTGTCGACCAGCACTCGAACTACCAGGCCGATCCATGGTCACGATTGTTCTCGACCCTCGACACGGTCATGACGATGATGTTCGGCTCGCCCGACGCCTCGCAGCGCGCCGGTGACCGGCTGAAGCGTCGTCACACGATGGTCAATGGAGTCGCCGACGACGGCACGGCGTATGACGCCCTCGATCCCGACCTGCAGCTGTGGGTCTGGGCAACCCTCGTCGACACCGCACTCGTCGTCCACGAGCGAAGCCTGGGACAGCTCACTCCGGCGATGAAGGCTCGCTACATGGAAGAGCAGAAACTCCTCGCATACGGATGCGGGGTGCCGGAAGGTCACTGTCCGTCGAGCTTCGCCGACTTCACCGACTACGTCGAGACGATCTGCCGCGACACCCTGCGACCTACCAAGGTCGCGTGCGAAGTTGCCGGCCAGCTGCGGGAGCCGGCGTTGCCGACCGCCCTGCGCGTCGCGGCCGGGCCGCCGCTGTCGTTGGTCACCGCCGGTCTGCTACCGGCGCACCTGCGCGCACCGCTCGGCTTCACCTGGGGACCGCGACAGGAGCGTGCGCTGCGGGCGTTCTTCGTCGCCTCGCGTGCGCAACGGGCGCTACCCGGGGCGGTACGTCGGCTACCGGTCACCCTGGTCGCGAAACGTGACACCCCGTTACAGCCACCGAAGTGGTTGCGGGCTGCGGGCCACAACCACCGAGCCGCATGACCGCACCCACTCGACGGCGGCGCCGCCTCAGCCATGAGCAGCGCCGAGCCGAGATCCTCTCCGTTGCCTGCAAGTTGTTCACTCGCAACAACTTCGCCGAAGTGTCGATGGAGGAGATCGCCAGCGAGTCCGGCGTGACACGCGGTCTGCTCAACCACTACTTCGGCACCAAGCGCGAGCTCTACCTCGCGGTGGTCCGCTACCTCACCCGGCTGCCACCGTCAGCCGAGCGCGGCGACCCCGACGCCTCCGTCGATGCGGTGGTCGCCCGCAATGTCGACCTGTTCCTCGACAACGCCGAACGCAACCGGCAGTTCTGGTTGGCCCTGGCTCGCGGCTCGGGGTTCGGGCGCGACCGCGAGCTCGAGCGCGTCATCGCCGAGGTCGAGGAGGCTTACGTCGACCGGATCATCGAGATCTTCGGCGGCGACCCGCAATGGGCGCCACTGGCGCAGCGCGCCGCCCTTCGGTCCTACGGCGCCTTTGCATTGGCGGTGTCACGCGAGTGGCTCGGTGAGCGGCGGCTCACCCGCGAGGAGGCCCACCGGCTGCTGGCGGGCACGCTCCACGCAATCGTCGCAGGACATCTCAGCGAGGTCGCCGCGGCCGACTCGCGGGCGTTCCACGCCGCCAGCTAGCCGGCGGCGCTACCGCGGGCGGGTCATCGCGGCGGCTGACACCTTGTTAGCGGCGCGTCAATAATGCCCAAGCGAGGGCAGGCTCACCCCGCCGTACCGGTGACGGTGATCAACCGCCACTTGCCGCCGAACGACGTGATTCCTCTGCCGAACGGCACCGTCGGGCTGTCGTAGGTGAAGTAGTACAGCCGGTGCCCGTAGTAGGTCACCTGGTGATGGGCCGTCGTACCGAGCCGGTGCTGCTTGACTCCGTCGATCGCCCGGGGCGTGGCCCGCGAGGTGACGAGCGGCCAGATCTTCAGGCACGAGGCGCTGCAGCCGACCTCCTTTCCGCCGGCCGCCAGATGCGTGTAGACGAAGCGGCTCCTCGCCTCGAGAACACTGCGGCCGTCACCGTGCTTCGTGCCGACGGTCGTGTGATGAGTGGCTGCCGGCGTAGCAAGTGCAGCTGGCCCGATGAGCGCGGCAGCCGTCACCAGCATCGTCACCGCAAGCAACTTCTTCATGTCGGCACTCCCCACGACAGCTCGGAGCAGGCTCCTAGACGACGGAATGGCCTCGGGCGCTTTCCAGGTACCAGTAGCCGTTGAACGCGAACAGGTCCTCGCCGCGGGTCTGACCGGCGTGGCTGTCACCCGAGTAGTAGTAGAGCGGGTGGCCGTAGTAGGTCACCTGCCCCGCGCCGGTGCGACCCAGCTTGCTGGCGTTGACGCCCGTCCCGGCACGCGGTGCAGCCGTGCTCTCGAGCGGCGGCCAGAACGTCCTGCAGGCGGACTTGCAGTGCGACCGGTTCCTGGTGTCGTTGGTGAACACGTAGAGCGAGTGCCCGTTGGGACCGACCAGCACCTTGCCATGCGAGGTGCGGGCCAGGGAGACCTTGGCGTGGCGCGCCGCCAGCGCGCTTGAGTGTGACGGCGACGCGTTCGCGACTCCGATCACACCGGCTGCGGCGAGCGCCGTACCTGCGAGAACACCGACGGCCTTGTGATGAACCCGACGAGACACGCTGCTCCCTGTAATTGCGCCTCGGGTGGCGGTGTCCCCGACTAACCTGTCTCGGGCGCACCCAGACCCGCTTTGCCTCGTGACACGGCGCCGCGGGACGAACGGTTCATAACCGGCGCGTGGAGGAGACATGATCGAGGCCCGGGGCCTCACGAAGTCCTACGGCGACGTCGTCGCCGTCAATGATCTGAGCTTCACGGTGGAGCCGGGCACGGTCACCGGCTTCCTCGGGCCGAACGGCGCTGGGAAGTCGACGACGATGCGGCTCATCCTCGGCCTCGACAAGCCATCCGCGGGCAGCGTGACCGTCAACGGCTCCCCGTACACCACCCACCACCGGCCGCTGACCGAGGTCGGTGCCCTGCTCGAGGCCAAGGCGATCCACGGCGGGCGCAGCGCCTACAACCACCTCGTCACGGTCGCGAAGAGCAACCACATCGACCGCAAACGGGTCAACGAGGTGCTCGAGCTCGTCGGCCTGACGTCGGTGGCGAAGAAGCGCGCGGGGAAGTTCTCGCTGGGCATGGGTCAGCGGCTCGGCATCGCGACCGCGCTGCTCGGCGATCCGAAGGTGCTGATCCTCGACGAGCCGGTCAACGGGCTCGACCCGGAAGGCATCCTGTGGGTCCGCAACCTGCTCAAGTACATGGCGACCCAGGGCAAGACGATCTTCGTCTCGAGTCACCTCATGAGCGAGATGGCGCTGACCGCCGACCATCTGATCGTGATCGGGCGGGGGCGACTCATTGCCGACGCGTCGACGGCGGAGGTGATCCGGCTCGGGTCGGGAAGTCACGTGCGGGTCCGCTCGCCGCAGGCAGCTCAGCTGGTGACGCTCGTCGACGCCCACGAGGGAGGGGCCACGACACAGCCGGACGGGAGCCTTTCAATCACCGGGCTGACGCAGGAGCAGGTCGGCGAGCTCGCCGCCGCCAACGGCGTCGTACTCCACGAGCTCACGCTCGCGACCGCCTCACTCGAGGAGGCCTTCATGGAGCTGACCGAGGAAGCGGTCGACTTCCGCGCTCCTGGCGGCTCAATCGGCGGCGAGGGAGATGCGGCATGATCGATTTGGCGCTGTTCCGCGACGCAGTCGCGTCGGAATGGACCAAGCTCCGCACCGTCCGCTCGACATACTGGACGATCGTCGTCGCGATCCTGCTCGGCATCGGACTCGGCTGCGCCATCTCGGCCGGCAACGCCCACGACTACCACTCGATGTCCTTCCACGACCGACTGGAGTTCGACCCGACCGCATTCAGCACCGCTGGTCTGTTCTTCGCCCAGCTCGCCCTCGGCGTCTTCGCGATCCTGGCAATGACCTCGGAGTACAGCACCGGCACGATCCGTACGACGATGGCCGCGATCCCGCAGCGTGGTTACACGCTCGCGGCGAAGGCGCTACTGGTCACCGCGATCAGCCTGGTCCTGGCCATCGGTATCGCGTTCGGTGCGTTCTTCATCTGCCAGCAGATCTTCGCTCACTACCACCTCGCGGTCAGCATCCACGCGCCCGGCGTGCTGCGCGCCGTGATCGGTGCCGCGCTCTACATCGGCGGCATCGCACTGTTCGCGACCGGCCTGGCGACGATCATCCGCCACACCGCCGGGGCGATCACCACACTGGTGGCGTTGGTGTTCATCCTTCCCAGCGTCAGCCAGTTGCTGCCGCACGCCTGGAAGGTCGACTTCGCCCGCTACCTGCCCGCGAATGCCGGCGGGGCGATCACCCAGGTCGTGTACACCAACAACGACTCGCTGCGGCCGTGGCCGGGCTTCATCGTGTTCATGATCTGGTGCGTCGGCACGGCAGCAATCGGCTGGTACCTGCTGCGAACCAGGGACGTCTAGCGCGATCTGGGCACCGGTCGCTGCGGACAGCTGGTCGGTTACCGCAGGTGCTCGCGGTTCGCACACGACGGCCAGGCCGCCCAGCCGCGCTGGGAGTGCAGCTTGCGGGCCGCCCGGTCCTGAATCAGTGGCCGGGCCCGGTCCGGTCGGCCCCGGAAGCCGAGACCACGCCAGGTCCGCTCCGCGAACTGGTAGGCGCCGTAGTAGCCGTTGCCGGTGTCGAGGTGGTAGTTGTTGCCGGACTCGCAGATCCGCAGTCGGTGAAGTTCCACCCTCATTGCCGAGGCGGCGCCGACCGGGGTCGCGGCGGCAAGGCTGCCCGCCAGCATGCCGCCGGCAAGAGCGGCGCAGGTGACGCGACGAAGTCGCTGGGGTCGCCCGGAAGTTCGCGGACAGCCCGAAAAGGTCGCACGAGTGCGAGACCGCACGGAAAGCTCTTCCTCGGACGCCTGCGAAGTTAGCTGTCGGGTTCGGACGCGAGAAATCGCCCGGCCGCGCTCTGCCCAGTGACTTGCAGACTGCGCAGTGCGGCTTCACCCCGAGAGTGCCGGCTGGTACGGCACCCAAGGACCTGGGTCCTCCGCTCCCGCCCAACCGTCGGTCGTCCAGCACGCCCCGGTGGGCGGGATTAGGCGACCGGGCGTGCAGGCCGCCGAAGCCGGCGACCCGTCGGAAAGGGTATCGACGATCAATTCGGCGCCGCCATGGGGGGTGGCGGTTGTGGGGACAGCACTCACTAAGGTCGGCGGATGACCTCCTCAGAGCCGCGCGAGGCCGCGGCCGGCGACCTGGCGCTGAAGGCCCACCGCACGCTCGAGCCGCTCCACGCGGTCACCTATTTCGCCCCGGAGCCGGCCGAGCGCTACGCGGAGCTCGGCCTGAAGGGCCAGATGCGCAGCTACTTCCCGTCCCGAGCGGCGCCGCTGGGGACGGCTTCGCTCGAGCTGGTGATCGCGACCTTCTTCAACTTCTCGCCGGCCCTCGTGGCTCGAGCGATCCCCTCGGCCTGGGAGGTCACCACCCCGGAAGAACTGATCGGGGCGCGGTACGCCGGCACCGACGCGGCGTACCGGCGGATCCTGGGCGAGGAGGTGCTCGGCTCACCGGAGATGACCGAGGCCGCCGGTCTCGCCCGGGAAGCGACCACGGTCCTCGACCCGGTCGGCCGGGCGCTGTTCGCGGCGCATCGGACGCTGCCCTGGCCCGACGCGCCGCACCTGCAGCTGTTCCACGCGCAGACGCTGCTTCGCGAGCACCGCGGCGACGGCCACATCGCCGCGTTGGTCGTTGCCGGACAGGACGCACTCGATGCACTCATCACCTACTGCGCGCACGGCATCGGGGCCAGCGAGGCGATGATCCGGGCGACGCGCGGCTGGACCGATGAGGAGTGGGCCGCCGGAGTCCAGCGGGCCCGTGACCGTGGGCTCATCACGACCGACGAGAAGCTCACCCTGACACCAACCGGGCTCGCCGAGCGCGAGTGGATCGAGGCGCAGACCAACGCCCGCGCGGCGGCGCCGTACGAGCACCTCGGTGCGGACCGGACGAATCGGCTGCGGGAGTTGGCCCGGCCCTGGTCGAAGGCGATTTCCGATGAGTTGTTCGGCGGCGGCCGATGACGGATCTCGCCGGCAAGGTCGCATCCGGCCTCGCCGGCAAGGTGGCGTGGGTGACCGGTGGCGCCCAGGGCTTTGGCGAGGGCGCGGCGCGCCGGCTCGCCTCCGAGGGCGTGACGGTGATGATCTCCGACATCAATGAGACCGCCGGCCGCGCGGTGGCGAAGGACATCGGCGGCGGCTTCGTCGCGTGCGACGTCAGCGATCTCGATCAGTGCAAGGCCGCGGTCGCCGCGACGGTCGAGGAGTTCGGCACGCTCGACATCTCGTTTCTCAACGCCGGCATCGCCACAGGCGACCAGCTAGACGACAGCTTCGACCTGGCGTCGTACCGGCGCGCGATGGGGATCAACCTCGACGGGGTGGTGTTCGGCGCCCATGCGTCCTACCGGCCGATGAGGGCGGGCGGCGGTGGCGACATCGTCGCGACCGCAAGCCTGGCGGGGTTGGTGGGCACGGCGTTCGACCCGGTGTACGGCGCCAACAAGCACGGTGTCGTCGGCCTGGTCCGCGCGATCGGCGAGAGCTGGCCCAATGACGGCATCAGGGTGAATGCGATCTGCCCGGGCTTCGCCGACACCGCGATCGTCGAACCGATGCGCGACGTCCTGATCGCCGGCGGGATCACGCTACTGACCGTCGATGCCGTCGTCGACGCCTTCATGGCCGCCGTGACCAGCGGGCGCTCCGCCGAGTGTTGGTACGTCCAGCCCGGTCGCAGCGCGGAGCCGTTCCGCTTCCGTGGCATCCCCGGCCCGCGCACCGATGAGCAGGGGGTGTCGTACCGGGAATAGTTGCGTGATCAACTAAGTTACCCGATCGAGAACCCCGCAGCGGAGGTGTGCGATGCCAGCGATCACGGTTCCCGACCTGACCCTTCTCGATCGGGTGCCGGTCCTCGAGCCGGCCACCGCCGCGCCCCGGCCGGTCAAGAGCGTGACGACGGCGCCCACCGGCTTCGAGGGTGAGGGGTTCCCGGTTCGCCGGGCCTTTGCCGGCGTCGAGCTGGCCGATCTCGACCCGTTCGTGCACATGGACCAGATGGGCGAGGTCGAGTACGCGCCCGGCGAGCCGAAGGGCACCTCCTGGCATCCTCATCGCGGCTTCGAGACCGTCACCTACATCATTGACGGCACCTTCGAACACCAGGACTCCAACGGCGGCGGCGGCGTGATCACCAACGGTGACACGCAGTGGATGACCGCCGGCGGCGGCATCCTGCACATCGAGCGACCCCCCGAGGCGCTGGTCGCCAGCGGCGGACTGTTCCACGGGGTCCAGCTCTGGGTGAACCTGCCTCGGGCGCAGAAACTGGTTGCACCGCGCTACCAGGACCTGCGCGCCGGCAACGTCGCGCTCCTCACCTCGCCGGACGCGGGAGCGCTCGTCCGGGTGATCGCCGGGGAGCTGGCGGGTCACGCCGGTCCGGGTACGACGTACACCCCGATGACGATGGTCCACGCAACAGTCGCACCCGGCGCCAGCCTCACCCTGCCGTGGCGGGCCGAGTTCAATGCGCTCGGCTACGTCCTGGCCGGCCGAGGCAGCGTCGGAACCGAGCTGATCCCGGTCCAGTCCGGCCAGCTGGCGGTGTTCGGTGAGGGGGGCAGCATCACCGTGGCGGCAGCGGACAACCAGGAGTCCCGCCACCCCTCCGGGCTCGACATCCTCCTGCTCGGCGGCCGGCCGATCCGCGAGCCGGTGGCGTGGATGGGACCGTTCGTGATGAACACCAAGTCCGAGGTGCTGCAGGCGTTCGAGGACTACCAGTCGGGACGGCTCGGGGTGATCCCCGCCAGCCCACCGGGTCCCCACAGCACGCCCGGCGGTGTCGTCACGAGCTGATCCAGGCGGATCAGAGCGATCCCGCCGCGCCCGGCCCTACGATTCTGCGATGGCCACGCTGCGGCTTCCCTACGGGCCAGATGTCGCGATCGGGCTCCCCTCGGCCGCCACGACCGCCAAGGCGGCCGGAAATCTCTACGAGTGGATCTCGAACCGGTCGCTCGCCGACCTCACTCCGCTGCCGTCGGAGGTACTCCACGAGGCGCCGCAGACGACCGTGTGCCGCTATCACCCGCGCGGATCGCAGCCCTCGTCCGCTCCCGCGGTGCTGCTGGTGCCGCCGCTGGCCGCCCCGGCCAGCTGTTTCGACCTGCGTCGCGGCTGCAGCGTCGCCGAGCACTTCGTGGGTCGCGGTCATCCGACCTACCTGGTCGACTACGGCCCGATCGCATTCTCCGACCGCCGGCTCGGGCTCGAGCATTGGGTCGACACGGTCCTCCCCGACGCCATCGACGTCGCGTCCCGCGACATCCACGCTGCGGTGCACATCGTCGCGTGGTGCCTGGGTGGCATCATGTCGCTGCTGGCGCAGGCCGCCCGCCCGGACCTTCCGATCGCCTCGATCACCGCGATCGCGAGCCCGTTCGACGTCGCCCAGGTGCCCCTCATCGCGCCGCTGCGGCCGATCGCGATCCGCACCGGAGGGCGGCTCGGCACCATCATCTACCGCGCTCTCGGCGGGGCACCGGCGCCGCTGGTCAAGCGCGCGTTCCAACTCTCAAGCGTCGACAAGTACGTCACGAAACCGTTGGCGATCCTCACCCATCTCGACGATCGTGACTTCCTGGCCCAGATCGAGGCCGTCGACGCCTTCACCGCCCGCATGTACGCCTACCCCGGGCGAACCTTCGGCCAGCTCTATCACCGCTTCATGCGGACGAACGACCTGGCAGACGGCAGCATCGAGCTCGGCGGCCGGCTGATCTCGCTCGCCGACGTGTCAGTGCCGGTGCTGGTGATCGCCGGTCGCGACGACGTGATCGCGCCGGTCGGCGCGGTCCATCACCTCGCCGATCTGCTTCCCGGATCGCCCGACGTCGTCGTCGACACCGCCCCTGGCGGCCACCTCGGCGTGCTTGCCGGGCGAAAAGCACGCACCACCACCTGGCAGATGATCGACCACTTCCTCGCCGACCAGGTCAGCACCGCGGCATAGGGTGCTGCTCGCCATGGCCACCTTCGACGACGTCCGGCGAATCGCCCTCGCGCTTCCCGACACCGCCGAGAGGATCGGCCGTGGCAACCTGCAGTGGAAGGTGCACACGAACCTCTTCGTCTGGGACCGGCCGTTGCGGCAGTCCGATCTCGACGCGCTCGGCGTCGAGGCTCCGACCGGTGAGATCCTCGGCGCCCGAGTGCCGGACGAGGGAGCGAAGTTCGCGCTGATCGCCGATCGGCCGGACGTGTACTTCACCACGCCGCACTTCAACGGCTACCCGGCAATCCTGGTGCGGCTCGACGTCATCGGCATCGACGACCTCGAGGAGCTCATCGTCGAGGCCTGGCTGCTCCGCGCGCCCAAGAAGCTGGCGGCTCGCTATCTCGCCGACCACGCCTAGGCAGCACGCCCGTCAGCAGGGGCCGCCTTTAGACCTCGCGCAGCCGCCCGGTTGCCACCTCGGCCACGAACCCACGGACGTTGTCGGTGTCGGCGAGGAACGGCGAGCTCCGCACCGCTGCCACCGAGGCCCGGATGTCCGCCTCGAGGTCGGTCAGCGACTTCGACGGCCAGGGCGGCGTCGTACCTGTCTCGGCCTCGATCCGCTTCTTGAAGGTGTCGTCGTCGAAGCCCAGCAAGCCGCATTCGCTGTGGTGGATGACCACGATCTCGCGGGTGCCGAGCAGGCGCTGGCTGATCGCGAGCGATCGGATCACGTCGTCGGTCACGACGCCACCGGCGTTGCGCAGCACGTGGGCCTCGCCGATCTGCAGGCCCAGCAGCCGGTAGATGTCGAGACGTGCGTCCATGCACGCCACGATCGCTACCCGCTTGCTCGGCGCGGCGGTGGCAAGGCCGGTGAACCCCTCGGCGTAGCGCACGTTGTTGTCGAGCAGCTCGTCAATGATGGACATGCGGTTCTCTTCCGGCCGGGCGGCACTGGGACCTCGCGACGCTAGCGCGGCCGGTCGAGATCCGTGCGGGTCTGGTGCAATTCCGGATGGTGCGGTAGGACAGGCTCAGCAGGATCGGCGCACCGGTGCGAGGTGTCCATGCGAGTTCCGTCAGCGATGCCGGTGTTGATGCGGGGAAAGCATCGCAAGCCGCGACACGGCGCCTGTCTGATGGAGTACGTCTCGGTGCTGGCCGGGGAAGCCTTCAGCGATGCGCCGCGATGCACCGATCCCACCCTGGCGGCGATCGCACGCGCCGTGAACGACTACAGCGGGGACGCCAAGCGGCAGCGGCTGGGGCTGTTGGCCAGTGATCTCACCACCAAGGGCCGGCTGGAGTTGACGCAGCGCCACGACCTCGCCCGCCGCTGCCTGCTCACCGCCATCCCGTACTCGGTGGGTGACCGGCGCCGGGTGCTGGTGGTCGGCCTGCTCGGGCTCGAACGGGCGGCGTCCGGCGACACCAAGGGGTTCTGCTCCGACGCGGTGAGCCTGGACAGCGAGTTCGCGCTGCTGGGATGCGAGACCGCCGTCCGGCAAGCAATTGAACGGCTCGAGACGCTGCCGGTGAGCCTCGACCAGCACCGCGACCGTGGGCTCGGGGCTGCGATCGAGCTCGCCGTCGCCACCATCGCCGAGGAGGCGCCTGACCCCGACGACGTCCTCTACGACCTGCTAGTGGCGTGCCTTGACCAGCACGGTGGCAGTCGCGCGGGGACCCCGGCCCGCCGTACTCGTGGCCGCGACCGTGACGGTGTCGGTGCCCACCGGCGCCTTGCTGAACGACACGCTGAGCGTTGAGGCGCTGACCTTCGTTGACGCTGCGCCGGGGCGGAGGGTGATCCGATAACCGGTGACCGGCGCTGCACCGCGGATCGCCGCCGGTGGTTTCCAGCTCACGGTGACGGTGCGGTGGGCGGCCGCCGCGGCCAGGTGAAGCGGCGGACCGGGTGTCGGTGTCGGGCGGAACCAGGGACTGCGAAGCCCGAACGCGAGCTGGAACGTGCTCCCGGTCATCGAGACCGATCCCCGGGTACCTCGCAGCGCGATCCCAGTGATCCGTCCGCCCCACACGCCGTGACCATCCCGGCCGGTGATGACCAGCGCCTTCAATGCGCCCACAGCGGGAAACGCCGAGGCGATCGTTGCGGCTGCCAGCGGCGCGGTCCACGCATGCGCCGTGTTCGGTACCGCGCCGTCGTAGGGATCCGCCCGCGCCGGCAGGTAGTTGACGCCACCGGACACGGTCCAGCCACCGTCGGCTGAGGAGTACTGGGCCAGGATCGGCGCGCCGGTGGAGTCGACCACCACTTCACCGGCGGTGGCCTGGATCGCCGAGTCCGACCGCGGCGATTCGGATCCGACCCCGCCGTATCCCTGATCACGGGTATCTCCGAACAGGTCGAACCAGCTGGCCTTCGGATGCTGGATCCCGCGAAGGGCGTAGGTGCGGGCAGCCACCGCCTGGGCCTGAAGTGCGGCCGCGGACCAGCTGGCCGGCATCTCCGACGGTACGACGGAGCGAAGGTAGTCCTCGAGATTCACCAGGTTGACCGCCTCGGCCCGGCCCGAGGAGATCTCAGCCTCCACCACGCCGCGGTAGTTGATCGTCTGGGTGGCGTTCCCGCTTCCCGGCTCGACGACCGGCACCACCGAGTCGGTGTCGGAGATGACCACGGGCGCGGCGAGCTGCCGGGTCACGGCATGCCAGCCCGACCCCCACCGGCCCTGCAAGGTCAGCGTCGTGCTCACCGGCTTCAGCCGCCACTCGGTGATCGGCTGCGCGTGGGGCGATGCGGTCGGCAATACCGAGGGCGTGCCGGCAGCGGGCGTCACGGAGAGCCCGGCCGCGGGCGCAACCGCGACGTACCCGGTCGACGACGCGGCCGCCGCGGTGAGCAGGATCCGCACCATCTGGGTCGTCGGCTTCGTCGCCAGCGTGGTGTGGGGGTAGTAGAAGTGCAGGATCTGGTTCGCCGAGAGGTTCGCCATCTTGGCGGCGCCGTAAGCGCCCCACTGCGACATGCCGTGGCCGTGGCCGAAGCCACGACCGTGGAGGGTGAAGACACCTCCCGGCGGCACCCGGTAGACCTCGCCCGCGACCGCCGCCGAGCTGTGCGCCGGCATGGCGAGCCCGGCGAGCGCAACGGTGCCCGCCGCGCCTAGCACGGCCGCCCGCTGCGACCACGGTCGCGTCACATTCGTCACAGTGGTTTCAGGGTAAGTGACCTCACGCGGCTGCGCCCGGACATCGCGACCAACCGATGGTCGCTGCGTGATGTCTCAGGTGCATCTCAGGTCCCGACACATATCATCGACGCTCAGCGTGGCGCCACCGGGCGCCGCTAAGGAGCCCTTCCGTGAGCACGCCTCCGACGTCGGGGGGCACACCGCCTCCGGCGTCGGCGGGTAGCGAACCGTCGCCGTCCGACGCGGCGCTGCCTCCTGGCACAGTTCTGCCGCACCGGCGCCGGTGGTGGGTGTCGACCCTCAAGTGGGTGTCGATCACGCTGGTGAGCATCTTGGTACTGGGCACCGGATTGGTCGTCGCGGACTACTTCTACATCAAGAGCAAGCTGACCACCGATCCGTACGCCACTCCGGCCGGCACGGTGCGGCCGAAGAAGCTGGTCACCAAAGCTGAGAACTTCGTCCTCATCGGCTCGGACACCCGGGCCGGCGCCAGCGGCAAGGGGACCGGCGGTTCGAAGATCGGTGGTGCCCGATCCGACACGACGATCATCCTGCACATCTCGGCGCACGGATCCGGCGCCACGATGATCAGCATCCCGCGCGACTCATGGGTGCAGATCCCCTCGTGCGTCATCGGGCCGCACAACCAGCTGTCGGCGCCACAGCTGAACAAGTTCAATGCGGCGTTCTCGATCGGTGCGACCTACAACAACAGGTACGCCGCGAGCTGCACGGTCCACACGATCGAGACACTCACCCACATCCACGTCGACCACTACGCCGTGATCGACTTCGCCGGCTTCGAGCACATGGTCGAGGCGCTCGGCGGGGTGAAGATGTGCGTCGCGAGGCCGCTGTACGACCCGATCGTGCACGACGCCTCGGGCTATCACGGCAGCGGGCTGAACCTCCCCGCGGGCAAGAGCGTCGCGATCAACGGACCACAGGCCCTCGCCCTGATGCGGGCGCGCTACGCCCTCGACGGCGGCGGTGACCTGCCACGGATCAAGCGCCAGCAGGAGTTCGTCGCCGCGATGATCCGCAAGGCCACCGGCACCAGCCTGCTGGTCAACCCGTTCAAGCTGCAGCACTTCCTGGTGTCCGCAGCGGAGTCGATCACGACCGACGGCATCGGGCTCGGCACGATGCACAAGCTCGCCAACGCGCTTCACAGCGCCGGCGCGGGCAAGGTCCGGTTGCTGACGGTCCCCAACGTGCTGTCCGCCCCGGGACTGCCCTATGGCGATGTGCTGTGGGATCCGAGCAAGGCACCGTCGCTGTGGGCCGCCATCCGCGACGACACCGCGATCCCCGGCACCACGCCGACGCCATCAGCCACGACCTCCGCCACCCCGAGTGCCACCCCGAGTGGCCCCCGGCTGATCGTCGCCCCGAACGGGATCACGGTGAACGTGCTCAATGGCACGGCCCAGCAAGGACTCGCCCACACCGTCGCGACCCAGCTGTCCGCCGCAGGGTTCCACATCGGCACGATCGGCGATGCGGCGAACCAGAACTACACGACCACCCAGGTCGAGTACGGCCCATCCAAGGTGCAGTCGTCCCAGACGACTCAGGCCGCGCTGCCCGGCTCGGTCCGGACGGCCGATTCGGCCGCCGGATCCAGCATCACCGTGATCGTGGGCACGGACTTCACCAAGGTTGTGCCGGTGACCTTGTCGACCTCCACACCCACCACGGGGGGCACCCCCACCTCATCGCCGTCACCGACGATCTCGTCGATCTCGGCGGCGAAACCGGGGTGTCTGAGCTAGCCGGTATTTGACTGCTAATCGAGCGTGGAGGGCAGCGAGGACAGGAAGCCGGCCCCCCATGACATGTGCATCGTGGCGAGGACCACGGGTAGAGCTAGTCGAGCCCGCCAGGGTAGTCCGACGCCGACGAGGATCGAGCCGGTCAGGACGAGGAGCAGGTAGCCGAGCGGCAACGCCAGCCCGGCGATCGCCAGCGGAGTCGACACGACGAGGCCCACTACCCCGGCCAGCAGGCCGGCCAGCACCCCCAGCAATGCCAGCGGCGGCGCGAGATAGCGAAGGCTGATCGATCCCGGATGAGTGCGCATCACATGACGGCGCCAGCGGCCGTAATGGAAGTACTGCCGGGCGAGAGCGGTCAGCGAGCTGCGAGGCCGGTACGACACCGACAGCGACGGGGAGAACCACACCAGACCGCCGGTACTGCGGATCCGGTAATTCATCTCCCAGTCCTGCGCCCGGGCGAAGGTCTCGTCGTACCCACCGACCCGCTCCAGCGCCGCGCGCCGAAACACCCCGAGATAGACGGTGTCCGCCGGGCCGTCGGTCCCCCCGACGTGGAACGGGGCGTTGCCGACCCCAAGCTTGCTGGTCATCGCAGCGGCGATGGCCTGCTCGGTCTCGGTGACCCCACGCGCCGACATCAGCCCGCCGACGTTGTCGGCACCGGTGCGCTCGAGCAGCTCGACGGCGCGACTGAGATAGCCCGGCGGGATCGAGGAATGGCCGTCGACCCTCGCGATGACCGGGAACCGGCTGGTCGCGATCGCGAGATTCAGCCCATTCGGTGTCCGTCCGGTCGGGTTCTTCACGGCCCGGACCCTGGGATCCGCGCACAGCTCGGCTGCGACCGCGTCGGAATGATCCTTCGACGGACCCAGGGCGAGGACCACCTCGAGCTCGCCCTGGTAGTCCTGATCGAGCACCGACCGGACCGCGGAGCGCAGGTGGTGCTCCTCGTTCAGCACCGGCAGCACCACCGACACCGCGGGCCAGTCAGTCATCGCGCGGCACGCTACCGCGTGGCATCCAGGCCGCGGGCGAGGAGTGCCCGTAGCATCGGTTCGGGGTCGGTCCGCCCAGTTTTCTCCTGCATTGCAGCGCGATGCACAGACCCGATCGTCGGAGGTTCGGCACGGTGACAGGACCCCACGATGGCGACCAAGGGGGCTCGCGTCAGCCGCCGCGCCGTCAGCTCCCCCCGGAGCTGGATCCTCGGCGGCCCGCGACCCGACGGACCGCTGCCGCCAAGCGCCCTCAGGCTGCCAAGGCCTCGGCGCCGGCAGGATCGCCGCCGGCGGGCGGCGGCCCGGGTGGCCCAACTCCTCCGCCAGGAGGCGAATACCGCCGCTGGGGACCTGGCTGGTTCCGGCGTTGGACCCGGCGCCGGCTGCTCGGCACCAGTGCCGGCGCGCTGGTCGGCATCGTGCTGATCGTGGCGATCATCGGCTACGTCGCCGTCCTGGGGATCTTTCACGCCATCCACAAGAAGCCCTGCCCCTCGTGTGAGAGCGCGATCGGCGGCAAGGGTCTCAACGTGCTGATCATCGGCTCGGACAGCCGAGCGGGTCTCACTCATGCCCAAGAGAAGGCGTTGCACGTCGGCCACGACGTCGGCCAACGCTCGGACACGATGATCCTTCTCCACATCCCGTCCGACGGCCGCAAGGCCGAGATGGTGAGCCTCCCCCGCGATTCCTATGTCACGATCCCGGCCCACTGCCCGGGCGGTCTCCCCCCGAACCACGGTCGATGCCCCCACGGCGCCGCGGTGATCCCGAGCCAGAAGAACAAGCTCAACGCGGCGTACTCCTTCGGCGGCGCGAACCTGACCGTCAGCACGGTCGAGGCCAACACCGGCGTCCGCATCAATCACTTCATCGAGATCTCGTTCCTCGGCTTCGTCAACATGGTCTCGAAGCTCGGCGGGGTGACGATCTGCAACGCGAATCCGATCAACGACCCGGTGCATTTCGACCCGGCGACGAACGGCTACGTCGGCAGCGGGCTGAACATCCCGGCCGGAAACGTCACCCTGAACGGGACGACGGCGCTGGAATATGTGCGGGCTCGAGAGTTCGATCCGGCTCAGGGCGACCTCGGCCGGATCCAGCGACAGCAGAAGTTCATGGCCGCCATGCTCAACAAGGCCGAGAGCGCCGGGGTCCTGCTCGACCTGCCGAAGCTCTATGGCTTCCTCAAAGCGGTGGCGGGCTCGCTCACGACTGACTCCGGGCTGGGGACCGGCGAGGAACTCAGCCTGGCCCGCAAGCTGCACTCGATGTCACCGAGCCATGTCGACCTGCTGACTGTCCCGCTGTCCAACACCTCGCTGCTGACGCCGGTGGGCTCGGCGGTCGAGTGGGACCCGGTGTTGGCGAAGCGGCTGTTCCACGACTTCAGCGCCGACCGACCGATCAGCAACGTCGTCCGGCCGAGCAAACTCACCATCCCGCCGAGCTCGATCTCGCTCAAGGTCCTCAACGCCACCCAGACGTCCGGACTGGCCGCGAAGGCCGCCAGCGCGCTGACCCCGCTGGGATTCTCGGTGAGCGGCACAGGAAATGCGCCGAAGGGAACGAACTCGTCTCAGACGGTCGTCGTATACGGTCCAAGCCGCGCCGAGTCCGCCCGCACTGTTGCGGCCGCGGTGACCGGCTCGATCCTGCGGCAGGACAGCTCGATCGGAAACGGCATCGACCTGATCGTCGGATCGACGTACGACGGCGTGAAGCCGGTCAAGATCAGCACTCCCTCCGCCAACCGACCCACCGTTACGACAGGGGCGTCGCACTCATGCAGCTGACCAGGTACCGCATCCCTGCGGTCGCGCTCATCGCGGCTGCCACGCTGACGCTGGCGGGATGCCACAGCTCGTCACCAAGTGCGGGGCCGAAGGGCGGGTCCGACCCGTCCGCCTCGAACGCCGCCAACGTGGGTCCGGTCTGCCCGCTCACCGGACTGCCGCAGGGTAAGGGCGAGCACGCCGGCCGGCCCGCGCTGGCGGTGAAGATCGACAACATCGCCCCGGCGCTTCCGCAGGCCGGCATCAACAATGCCGACGTCGTCCTCGAGGAACTCGTCGAGGGTGGTCTCACCCGCCTGATGGCGATCTTCCAGTGCCAGTCCGCCGGCAGCGTCGGCCCGATTCGCTCGGCGCGTATCTCCGACGCCGACATCCTGGCGCTTCTACACGGCAGCGTGCTCGGCTTCTCCGGCGCCAACCCGAAGGACCTGCCGCCGATCCGGGCCAACAGCGGTGCCGTCCTGATCTCCCAGGCGACCTATCCCGGCACCTACCACCGCGACTACAGCCGGCCGGCGCCGCACAACGTGTTCGCCTCGACGACGGCGATGCTGCGCACCGGCGTCGCCCAGCGGCACTCGCTGACGGCACCGCGGCCGCTGTTCCACTACGGGGCGATCGATCCGAGTGCCCGCCCGGCCCACCGAGTGTCGATGAGCTGGCCGGCCGCTAGCGCGGGCTGGGCCTGGGCGAACAACCGGTGGCTGCGGACTCAGGACGGCTCGCCGGATCGGGTATCGGACGGTGCTCGAGTCTCGGCGACCAACCTCGTGATCATGTCGGTCGACATCGCCAGCACCGGCCTGCGCGACGTGCTCGGCAACCCGTCACCGCTGGACGTCACGGTCGGAAGCAACCCGGTGTGGGTGCTGCGGGGCGGCAAGCTGATCGCCGGCACCTGGAACCGACCGAGGATCAGCAGCCCGATCCAACTGCGCGATCGCCGGGGCCACCAGATCAACCTGGCACCCGGCCGGACCTGGATCGAATTGCTCCCAAAGCCGCGCACACCGTCCTTCCGCTGAGCCACTGACGGACCCTTCCCTCCTGGGCCGTCACCCCGGGGGCGGTTGCTCGTTGTAGGGGTGACCGACCACCGGATAGCGCCCCTCGGAGGCCAGCCATGCTCAACTCGTCGCGCACCGTCACCACGCCGATCGTGCTGTCGGTCAGCGCCGCGACTGGTGACGCCGAGCTGTCCGGTGAGCTGCGGTACGACCCGGCCGACCCGCTCGCCGTCACACTCGCGATCGGTACCGACTGCGACGACCCGGTGCTGTGGGTTTTCGCCCGCGACCTGCTCGCTGACGGGATCAGGGAGCCATCCGGCGAGGGCGACATCACGATCGAGCCGGCCAGCGACCTGGACAGTCGGGAGTTGCGGATCACGCTCGCGACGGACTGTCTGGCCACGCTGCTCGCGCCACGCGATCAGGTGTTCGAGTTCCTGCTGGAGACCTTCACCGTCGTCCCGACCGGGTGCGAGTTCGACGTCATCGACTTCGACGCGGAAATCAGCGCGCTGCTGGGCTGATCGCCCGCCGCTCAACGGGTTTGAGTCGGGCCGCCACCGGCGATCTTCGAACCGTGATCACTCACGTCGTGCTGTACCAGTTCCACGATCCGAACGACGCCGCGGTCGCCAAGGGGAAACTCGACGCGCTACGAGGCCGCATCAAGAGCATTCGCTCGCTTGCGGTCGGCGTCGATGCCGGACGATCCGACTCGGAATGGCAGCTGGCGCTCACGACCACCCACGACGACTGGGACGCCCTCGAGACCTACCGCGAAGCTGCGGCTCATCGCGAGGTGGTCGACTGGCTTGCACCGCGGGTCGCTGCCCGAGCCAACGTCGACTTCGAAACCACCTCCGGTTGAAGCCGGTAGTGACTGACGGGTCCCGCTAGACCCGCTCTGTTGACTGACGGGTCCCGCTAGACCCGCTC
>JAICXJ010000047.1 GCA_025980465.1 Frankiales bacterium
CGGTCGCTGGCCTTGTCGAGGGTCCGGTCGAAGTAGACGCCGGGCGAACGAACCAGCTGCGAGACGACGACCCGCTCGGTGCCGTTGATGATGAAGGTGCCCTGGTTGGTCATGAGCGGGAAATCGCCCATGAACACCGTCTGGCTCTTGATCTCACCGGTCTCGTTGTTCGTGAACTCCGCGATCACGAACAGCGGCGCCGAGTAGGTCATGTCCTTGTCCTTGCACTCCTCGATGGAGTGCGGGGGGTCCATGAGCTTCGGCTCGCGGAACTCCAGCGACATGGTGTCGGAGAAGTCGCGGATCGGGCTGATCTCGGCGAGGATCTCCTCCAGACCCGACGCGGTGCCCGAGTCGACCGAGTCACGCCAAACCTGTGACCCGATCAGCCACTGGAACGACGACGTTTGCAGCGCCAGCAGATTCGGTACCTCGAGCGGCTCGTTGATCCGCGCAAAGGAGATGCGACGTGGTGCGAGGGTGGATGGTGCAGGTGCGTTGGAACGCGAGGCGGCCAAGTGTGGTCCTTCTCCTAGTGCCCGCAGTCTTTAGGAGCGCACGCCAAGCGACCCGCTACTAAAAGCGGACGAAGTCGGGAGGCAGCGCAAACAAGCAGCATAGCCCCGAACGGGCGCGCTGTCGAGAAGGCCGCCAGTCGCGGCCAACGTATATTCAGTCAACGCTGCGCAGCAGGATGCCTGCGAGGGATGCCCGAGTCAAGTGCGCACGCGGGAAACTCGCCGAAAATTGGGCACTCGTGGGGCGGCTGGGGCGTACGTGGCCGCAATCAGAACGGCTTCAGGTTGTCGATCAGCCAGCGGCCGCCCTGCTTCACCATGTACACCCGGATCTCGGACCGGTCCAGCCTCGACGACGCCTTCAGCAGATTGTTCTGAACGACCTGGTCGGCGTAGACCAGGACGACCGCCCGCGAACGGGTCGCCGAAATCACGCCCGCGGCGGGGATCGTTGCGGAGGTAACAGCATGATTCTTCTCCGCCAGCGGCTGCACCTCGGTCGCGACAGTGTGGGCGTACTGGGCTCGGAATCGGTTCGAAAGGCCCCGCTCGGCGGAGGTGACGTCGGCGTCGAGGTGGCGGTAGTCGTAGCTCAGGGTCGCTGCTGTCTCAGTTCGGGCCGCCGCCAACGCCGCTTGCCGAGCCGAGCCGAGGCCGTTGTACTGCGCGGCACGCTGGACCTGGACTGCGAGCACGGCTGAGCTTGCTACCGCGAGCACAACCGCCACGACTGCGGCAATTGTCAGAGCCGAGCGAGGTCTGGGATCGCTCGCCGACGGGACCGGCTCCAGCGGCCGGATCGGTTCCTCAGGCACCGCGAGCGCTGCCGGCGCTGGCGGTTCCGCCGGTGTCCTCGGCGATAGTGGGCCGGCCGGGCTCGTCGGCGCGGTGAACTCCATCTGCTCAGTCGACGGCAGCTGCTCGATTGGCTCGCCCGGCACCGGCGCCGCGATCGGCGCGGTCGGCTGGGTCGAACCAACCTCGTCTGGCGGATCGGTCGGCTGGGTCGACTCAACCTCGTCTGGCAGATCGGTCGGCTGGGTCGGCTCAGCCGGCTCGATCGTCTCAGCCGGCTCGATCGTCTCGGCCGGCTCGGTCGGTTCGGCCGCTCCGGTGCCTTGCCACCCGGGCGCGGTCGACACCGGCCCCGCCGCGGTCTGTGGCTCGAAGGCGTCAGATTCGCTGGGCTCGGTGGGCGGCAACGAAGGCCAGCTACCGGTCGGCTTCGGGTGCTCAGGTTCTCCGGTCACAGCTGCTCCACCTGCGAGGCGAGCCAGTGCTTGCCGATCTTCTGAAGCCCAATCTGCATGCGAAACTCCTGCGGAACAGGAGAGCTGCTGGTCGCGCTCGTCTCCGTGCCGCTCAACGCGACGACGGCGGTGGCGCTCGTGGCCGCTAAAGAGGTGAGCCCCGCGGCTTGGATCGACGTCGTCAGAATGACCTTGCCGCGGCGATACAGCGGCGCGAACGCCGCCACCGTCGCCCGGTACTTCTTGGCGAACTCTGGGGTGGCTCGGGCGGCAATCCGCTGGGTGTTCTGCTCGAAGGTTCGGTAGTCGATCGAGGTGAAGTCGATGGCGAGTTCCCCGGCAAGGGCCGTGATTCGCATCCGGGTATCGGTGCCGTCCTTTCCGCTCGAGACGTGCCGGCCGGCGTCGATGGCCAAGCCGCAGGTGGCGGCGATCACCGCGATCGCCACGATGAGGACCAGCCGGGCACGGAAGCGCGCCGTGTCCTGGGCAGGCACGATCAGATCCTCCTGGCTCGGCGGCACGGGGCGACGCTCAGCGCATGGTAGGCGCGAGGAGCAGCCAGGTGTATGAAGAGGAGCCAAACACGGGTGCGAGCGGTCCATCGAGACCGAGCTGGTACAGCTTGCCGTCGAATCCCTGAACCACACCGGTGCTGGGGTCGTACGGCGCGGCAAACACCGCCGGGGACGCCCCGGCGGCGGCCGAGCGAGCACTGCGCAGGTGTCCATTGCAGGTCGGCGTCCCGCAGGGCCCGACCTTGCCCGAGCCCGGGAAGGCGCTGCCGTAATGCGGGCCGGGGTACGGGTCGGTGTTGGTGACCTGGGACGTGTCGCCGCTCGGCCGAGGGACGTTGCGGGCGCCGCGGATGTCGATGTGCTGTGCATCGAGCGCGGCGTTGTTGCCGCGACAAAACGCCGAGAGGTTGGCCGCCCCGCCCCAGTCCTTCGGCTTGTTCGAGCGCAACCTCGTGCTCGAGAAGTCAGTCGTGCACGCCGGCCCCAAGTCGGTCACGAGACCGAAGCGGGCCGTGGAGATGCCGCCCTTCGGTTTGGGAAGCGCGTAGAAGGAGTCCGCGACGATCGCCGGGAAGAGCTCCAAGACGGCCCGGGTCTGGGGCAGCCGGACGTTCTGGATCCCGGTGAACGTGTTGAGGTTCGTGAGCAACTCGGGCAGAACGCTCTGGTTGTCCTTCAGCAGGGTGTTGAGCTGTGCGGCAGCGGCACTGCCGTTGTCCAGGATGGTCCGCAGCGCGGTGTCCTTGCCGCTGACCACCCCGGACACGTCGGAGAAGCTCGCGGCGAACGACTTCAGCTCGGCCGCGACCGCGCGCTGGGTGTCGAGCACGGTCTTTCCGTCGTTGATCAGCTGCTCGGTCTGCGGGAGAGCGTTTTGGGCTGACTGGGTCAGGGCGGTGCCATTGTCGATCAGCTTCTGCAGCGACGGTCCGAGTCCGTTGAATCCCTTGCCCAGCTCGGTGACCACGGTCGAGAGATCGCGGACGTTGACGCTGCCCAGCAGCTGCTCGAGATTGCGAAGGATCACTGCGTCGTCGACCGGGATCTTGCCTTCGGACGGGATGGTCTCGTTCGAGGCGAGGTACGGCGGCCGGTCACTAGTCGACTCGAGCTCGATGTACTGCTCACCCACGGCGGACAGATCGGTCACGGTCGCGGTGAGGCCGGTCGTCGGGATCTTCTCGCCGTGGTTGATCTTCAGGTCCGCGACGACCCCGCTCGGTGCCAGGTGGATGGCGCCGACCCGGCCGATCACCACCCCGCGCTCCGCCACATCGGCGTTCGTGTAGATGCCGCCGGTTGACGGCAGCCGCAGGTGGACGGTGTACGGAGACCGCAACGGATTGATGCCGACGTAGGTCGCCCCGACGTAGGTGACGCCCACCACCGTGATCAGGAAGAAGATCAGCAGCTGGATCTTCGTGCTCAGCCGGATCACGAGTGTCCTCCGAGCAGCCCGTTGAGCAGCCGCGCCAGCGGGCTCGACGTCGGCGAAGCCGCGGGTGTCGGCGTCGATGGGGTGGTAGCCGCGGCTCCTGCGTGGCCGGAGGAGGCAGCGTGGTGCGCCGGCGTCGAGACCGGGCTGGTCACAGTTCCAGGCTTCTGGCAGTGGTCGGTACCGCCGGTCAGGAGCCCCACGATCAGCGACTCGAGCGGTCCGAGGGAGTTCTGGATCTGGGCGGGGGTCTGGCCGGCCAAGACGGCGCACAGCAGCGGACCGAGGTCGAGGGTGAATCCGAAGTTCGTGTAGTCGCCAGGCGAGGCCTGCGAGCTGTCCCGCGGGAAGGGATAGGTCAGCGCGATCTCGAGCGCATGAGGAAGATTCGCGCCGGCCGCCGCCAGATGTCCGAGGATCGGCTGCAGGTCGCGGAGCCCGGCGATGGTCTGCGACTTCGACGCATTGATGACGTGGGTCGCGACCTTCCCGAAGCGGGACAGGTCCGTGAGCAGCTTGGTGAACTGTGCCCGCTCGTCGGCAAGGACACTCAGACCGGGCCCGAGATCTGTCAGAGCAGTCGCGATGGTGCCGTTCTGGTGGGCCAGCACTGTGCTGAACCGGCCGAGCGCGTCGATGGCCCGCACGATCTGCTGCTTCTGGTTGTCGAGGCCGCCGACGAACGTGTCCAGTTGCGCGAGCGCGTCACGGGCCGCAGACTCCCGCCCGGCGAGCGCCTTGGAGACCTCGACGTTGATCGTCTGCAGATCACCGATGTCGCCGCCGTTGAGGACCTGCGACAGCAGACCGAAGACCTGCTCCACGCTCGGCAGCTCGCTGGTCGCATTGACGACGTCGCCGTTGGCAAGTCGGCCCTGCGAAGGCGTGTTCGTCGGCTGGGACAGCGCGACGAACTTCTCGCCGAGGAGGGTCGTCTGCTCGAGGGTCGCCACGGCGTTGCGCGGCAACACGACGGACTGCTTGAGCTTCAGGCTGACCTTCGCCATGTTGACGTGTGGATCGCCCCTCGTCGTATCCACCGAGATGCCCGACACGTCACCGACCGCGACGTCGTTGACCCGCACGGCGGCCTGGGGCACCAGGTCTTGTACGTCGTGGAAATACGCAGTGACGGTGTAGGTCTTTCCGGTCGCCGCGCCGCCCGGAAGCGGCAGTGAGTATGCGCCCTTGAAGCCACAGCCGGCCAGCAGGCTGACTACGCCGGCGGCGGCGAGCCATCGCAGCCAGCGGTTCGCCGCACCACGACCTTGCCTCATGGCTTCACCGCCAGGAGCTGGGCGAGGGTCGGCGCCGTATGGCGGGTCGACGCGGTGCTGGTAGCGGCCTTGGCGCCCGACTTGCCGTTGCAGGCCGCGACATCGCCGAGGATCGCCTGCAGCCCGAGCGTGGAGAGGAATTGACACAGGGCCCCGGAGGGACCGGTCCGAAGCAATGGAACGCTCAGATCGCCCTTGGTGTCGAGCGTCTGCGACACCGGGTCGTAGCTCAGGGAGAGGTCCGACAAGGCCAGCGGCGCGAGGTCGGTGAACTGGGTGATCGCTTCCTTTTCCTGGCTCAGGACATCGGTGACCTTCGCCAGGCCATGGATGTCGCCGGTGAGGCCGGTGCGGTTCTGGGCGACGAAGCTCTGGACCTCGGTCAGCGCGGTCGCCAGGTTGGCGAGGGCAGCCCCGAGGTCGTGACGTTCACTCGACAGCTGACCGCCGACCTTGGCGAGATTTCGAGTCAGGTCACGAACGCCGCCGTCGTCGTTGGCCAGGGTCGTCGTGAACTGCTGAAGGTGGGTGACCGTGCCGAACAGGTCACCGCGGCTTCCGGCGAGCGTCGAGATCGCCGCCGAGAACTGCGTCAACGCCTTGTTGAACGCGTCGCCGTTGCCCTTGAGGTTCGCGGCGGAGATCTTGACCAGATTCGACAACGCGCCGTTCTTGTTCGCGCCCTGGGGGCCAAGCGCAGCATCGAGCGTGTTGATGTTGCCGAAGATCTGATCCAACTCGAGCGGGACGGCGGTCTGATTCGAGCACGCAGCTGTCGCCGGCGAGTTCGGCGGGCACCCGAGTACGGCGTTGTTCGCGAGTGTGGGTCCGCTCCGGTAGCCGGGCGAGATCTGGATGTAGCGGTCGCTGACGATCGACGGGGTGATGACGACCGCCTTGGCGTTCGCCGGCACCCGGTCGTTGCCGTTGTACGACATGACGACCTTCACGACCGGGCCCTCGGGGGTGATGCTGTCGACCTGGCCGACCTTGACGCCCATGATCCGGACATCGTTGCCGTTGTAGAGACCGACGGCGCGGCTGAAGTACGCCGTCAACTTGTAGGTCTTGCCGCCGCCGGTCGTCGAGACGACGATCACCGCCACAACGATCACCGCGACGATCGCGATGACCGCCACGACGCCGCTGCCCAGCCTCCGGATGATGCCGCCCATCACCGGCTCCCCGAATTTCCGAGCTTGAGCCCACCGACGCCGTTGGTCAGGTTGGTGATCGTGGTCTCGAACCAGCGGCCGTTGCCGAGGGTGTCGGTGAAGTCACGCACGAACGGTGCGACCAGGTGGAGGGTTTGGTCGAGCTGGGTCTGGTTCGCCCGCAGGATTCCCAGCGTGCCGTGCAGCTGCGCAAGGGCAGGCCCGATGACCGCGCGGTTCTCGGAGACCAGGCCGGTCAACTGCTGGGCCAGCGACGCGGTGTGCACCAGAAGCTGATGGACCACGATGCGTTGCTGGCTGAGCGTGTTGAGAATCAGCGTCGAGTCGTCGATCAGCTTGGTGATCTGCGCGTCGTGGGTCGACAGCGTGTTCGTGACGGTGTTGGCCTGGTTGAGCAGCTCCTGAAGCTGGACGTTGCGGGATGCGATCGTGCTCGAGATGCGTTCCAGGCCGACCAACGAGCTGTGCACGTCACCGGAGGTGTTGGCGAAGGTGTTCGACAGCACCTGGAAGGACCGGGCGAGCTGCCGCACGTCGATCGCGCCCGCTCGGCGACCCAGCCCGATGAAGGCGTCGGTGATCGACGTCGGCGTTGTCGTGTGCACGACTGGGATCGTGTTGTTGGCCAACACTCCGGCCGGGCTGGGTGTCAGCTCGACGTAGACCTGGCCGAGCAGGGTCTCGATCTTGATGTTCGCTTGGCTGTTGGCACCGATGTGGCCGCCGCCGCTGACCTTCATGCCGACCCGTACGACGTTGCCCTTGCCCGGCACGTACTCGAGCTTGACCGACGTCACCTTGCCGACCAGCACCCCCGCGACCCGGACGTTGCTGCCCTTCTGCAAGCTCGCAGCGTCGGTGAACTCCGCGTACACGGTGTGGCCGGAGTTGATGAACGGGAGCTTGCCCGCCTCGAGTCCGAGGACGAGCAGCAGCACGAGGATCACGACACCCGCAATGCCGATCGGCACCGGGTTGCGCTCGCGGAACGGCTTCATTACGACGCCGCCGGACAGGACGGGGACTGAGAGGCCGCCGGGACCAGGCTGGCCGGGAGACCGGCAATGCTCATCTGGCACAACCAGAAGTTGAAGTAGCCGCCGTAGCTGGCGGTCCGGGTGATCCGGTTGAGCTTGGCCGGCTCCCGCTGGAGGAACGCGGCAAGGGCGTTCTGCTTGTTGTTCTCGGCGTCCTTCGTGGTGTTGAGCGTCCTTGCCAGCTTGGCCAGCGAGGTCAGGTCCGACGGGAGGTACGGCCGGATCCCCGCGATGAGCTGGCTGCTGTTGTTGGCGAGGCTGTCGATGTTGCTCAACGACGACGAGATCGTGGTGCGGTCGGCGGCGAGCCCGGACACCAGCCGTTGCAGCTGATCGATCGTCTGGCTCAGCCCCTGGTTGCGCTTCTGGACGGTGCCGAGGACGGTCACGAGGTTATCGATGACACGGCCGATCACGGCGTCCCGGTCGGCGACGGTGTTCGTCAGCGACGCGGTATGACTGAGCAGCGTCTGCACCGTTCCACCCTCACCTTGGAGGGTCTTGATGATCTCGAGCGCGAAGCTGTTGACGTCCTGCGGCGTGAGCGCGCGGAACAACGGCCGGAAGCCGTTGAACAGAGCGGTGAGATCGACCGCCGGCCGGGTCCTGGAGATCGGGATGACCGACTTCGGGGGCTGTGGCGTCGTACCCCCCGGCATCGGCACCAGGTTGAGGTAGCGCTGGCCGACCAGGTTGAGGTACTCGACCCGGACCTGCGTGTTGTCGAGCAGCGCCTCCTTCGCAACGCTCTTGTCCACGTCGAACCCGACCTGCGCGTAGGTCCGGCCGTTCAGCGTCACGGTCTTGATCGAGTTGACGGTGCCGACCCGGACCCCGGCCAGCCGGACGTCGTTACCGGTGATGAGATCGGTGACGTCCGCAAAGTTGGCTTTGTAGCCCTGCGGTGACCCACCGAGAGTCCGGTTGCTGATGACGATGCCGAGCACGATCGTCGCGAGGATCGTCACCAGCGCAAAGATGATCAGCTTGACCGCAGCGCCGAGGGTCTGGCCCTTCACGGGACCACCGCCATCCCGCGCAGCAGCGGTCCCAGCAACAGGTCGCCGAGACCGTTCGACGAGGGCGACTGGCCGGTGAGCTGGGCGAGCAGCGCCGCGATCTGGCTCTGCTCGGCCTTCGAGCCGACGCCGTTGGTCGAGCCGGCAAAGTTGACGGCGGCCGAGTTCGGAGGCGATGTGCCGGCGAAGCCACCCTTGGTGTAGTTGCCGCCGGGGGCGAACGGGTACTTCGAGTTCACCGGATGCAGGCCGCGGCCGCCGTACGGCAGGCCGTAGCAGTTGGCGGGCAGCGTCGCGTTCGTGAACTCCGAGAGCCTGGGGTGGTCCTTCTGGGTGTACACGCCCCGGTTGTTCACCGGGATCAGATCGATGTGCAGCTCGCCGCCCTTGAACGCCTTCTCCAGCCGCTGCCGGTCGAAGATCGACAGCCCGTTCGGCAGGCATTCCAGCACGATCGAGTACTGGGACAGCACGTTGAGCGGCCCGACGCTGTTGTGGGCGAGGCTGACGAGGCCCGCGCCGTTCTTCTTGAAGACCTGCGTCGCGGTGTTGGCAAAACCGGCCGACCCGGCGAGGAACTGCGCGTACGGGTCGCGCTTCACCGTGAACGTCTTCGCCGTCACCGAGAAGTTGCGGAGGATGTTGAGCAGGTCCGGCGACGCGTCGGCGTAGTTGCTCGCGAGGTCCGCCAAGCCGGAGATGTCGTGCTCGATGTTCGGTAGATCCTGGTTGAGCTGGCTGAAGTAGGTGTCGATGAGCTGGAGCTGATGGCCGAGCTCTGCGCCGCGGCCTTGCAGCGCGGTCGCGGTGTTGGACAGCGCGATCGACAGGTCGGTGGGGTTGACCGCCCGCAGCACCGGCACCAGTTTCGAGAACACGCTCTGCAACTCGACGGCGACCTGCGAGTTGTCCTCCTTGATCACCCCGCCCGGCTGGAGCGACTGAGTCGAGGGGTTGACCGGCGTGACGAGATCGACGTACTTCTCACCGAACAGCGTCTTCGGCAGGATCCGGGCCACCACGTTGGCCGGGATGTGGTGGATCTGGGACTTCGACAGCTGCATCGTGAGCGTCGCGAGATCACCGGTGGTGTGCACCGAGCTCACCCGACCGACGAGCACGCCGTTGTACTTCACGTCGGCGGGGATGATCAGCTGGTTACCGATCCGGTGAGCCTGCAGGGTCACCGTGTCGGAGGACTGCCAGGGCAGCTTCTTGTCGTAGATGACGATCGTGAGACCGAGGAGTAGGGCGATGACGCCCAGGAACGCGACACCCTGAAACCGCCGCTTGATGCGGAGGCGTCGTTCGTCGCGGGAGGCCATGCGCTATCCCGCGATCCGAACGGTTGTGTTCGCGCCCCACAGCGCCAGCGACAGGAACAGGTCGATGACGTTGATCGCGACGATCGAGGTCCGGACCGCCCGGCCCACCGCCACGCCGACCCCGGCCGGACCACCGCTGGCGAAGTACCCGTAGTAGCAGTGGATCAGCATCACGACGATGGCAAAGATGATGATCTTGAGGAACGAATAAAAGACGTCAGTCGGCACCAAGAAGGTGTGGAAGTAGTGGTCGTAGGTGCCGCCGGACTGATGGAAGTAGAGCGTCACGATCAGCCGCGTGGAGATGTAGGAGGAGACCAGCCCGACGACGTAGAGCGGGATGACCGCGACCAGTCCGGCTATCAGGCGGGTCGTGACCAGGTACGGGATCGACGGGATCCCCATGACCTCGAGCGCGTCGATCTCCTCGGAGATCCGCATCGCGCCGAGCTGCGCGGTGAAGCCGGCACCGACCGTGGCGGTGAGCGCCAGCCCGGCGACGATCGGGGAGATCTCGCGGGTGTTGAAGTACGCCGAGACGAATCCGGCGAACGCCGAGATGCCGATCTGCTGCAACCCTTGGTAGCCCTCGAGGCCGACCTCGGTGCCGGTGAAGAACGTGAGGAACGCGACGACGCCGACGCTTCCGCCGATCAGCGCAAGTGCACCCGAGCCGAGGCTGACCTCGGCGATCAGCCGGACGACCTCCTTCTTGTACGAGACCAGCGTCCGCCAGACCCAGCCCAGCGAGCGCAGGTAGAAGGACAGCTGCTCGCCGGCCGCTTCGAGGCCGCTCAGCGCCACGGTGACCGGGCGGGTCACGACCTGACCGGCGGCCCGGACCGGGCGAGGAAGTGAGACCGACGACGCCATGGCCTCAGATCGCCTTCTGGGGGACGACGGTGAAGTAGACCTCGGTGATCACGAAGTTGATCACGAACAGCAGCATGAACGCGATGATCACGGACTGGTTGACCGCGTCACCGACACCCTTCGGGCCGCCCTTCGGATTCAAGCCTTTGTAGGCCGCTACCAGCGCCGCCATCGCCCCGAACAGCAACGCTTTGAACTCACCGACGTACAAGTCGGGTAACTGCGCGAGGGCAGTGAAGGACTGGATATAGGCGCCCGGCGTGCCGTGTTGAAGCATGACGTTGAAGACGTAGCCGCCGATCACCCCGACGACCGAGACCAGGCCGTTGAGCAGGACCGCGACGATCATGCTGGCGGCAACCCGCGGAACCACCAACCGCTCGATCGGCGAGATGCCGAGCACCTCCATCGCGTCGATCTCGTCGCGGATCTTGCGGCTGCCGAGATCGGCACAGATCGCCGAACCCCCGGCGCCGGAGATGAGCAGGGCACAGACGATGGGCGCCGCCTCGCGCAGGATCGCGAGCACGGAAGCGGAGCCGGTGAAGGACTGCGCGCCGACCTGCCGCGCCAGGTTTCCGATCTGAAGTGCGATGACCGCGCCGAACGGGATCGAGACCAGGGCCGTCGGAAGGATCGTCACGCTCGCGATGAACCAGGCCTGCTCGATCATCTCCCGCCACTGGAATCGCAGGTGGCGGATCGAGCGGAAGAACTGGACGAAGGTGTCCAGGCACATCGCGAAGAAGCTGCCGCTCGCGCGGAACGGCGCGGCGACGCTGACCGAGCTCAAGTGTTGCGCCTGCGGCTACTGCCCGTCGACGAACCGCGCGCGCCGGTCTTCTTTGCAGCCGGCGACGGGGTCTTCTTCGCGGCCGTGGTCTTGCTCGAGGTGGAACTGCGCCGGGTCCCCGGCGAGCCGCGGAGGACTCGCACGCTGGACTCCTCGCCGTTGTCACGCCCGGATTCCGTCACCCGGGCACGCGGGCGCTCGGTCGTCGCCGGCGGCGCCGTCGAGGCAGTGGAGTTGGCGTAACTTCCCTCGCCCGAGAACGACCCTGGCGGCGGGGTGACGCCGTGCTCGCGCAGCCAGTCGCCGGCCGGGCGCTGGGTGGGCCGTGAGACACCGTTGCTCGGCTCGATCTGCGGCGGGATCGGCGGCAACGAGGGCATCACGTCGCCATCCTCGCGCTCCGCCTCGAGCTCAGCCGCGTCCTTCTCCTCAGCCATCCCGATCGGTCCCTGCCGTCGGGCGTTGAGGAACTGGCGTACCACCGGCTCCTGACTCGACAGGAGCATCTCGCGCGGGCCGAACATCGCGAGGTGACGCCGGTAGAGCAGGCCGATGTTGTCGGGAACGGTGCGGGCGGTGTTGATGTCGTGCGTGACGATCAGCATCGTCGCCGCGATCTGGGCGTTGAGGTCGACGATGAGCTGGTTGAGGTACGCCGTCCGCACCGGGTCCAGACCCGAGTCGGGCTCGTCGAACAGCAGGATCTCGGGGTCGAGGACCAGCGCGCGCGCCAAGCCGGCGCGCTTGCGCATTCCGCCGGAGATCTCGCCGGGAAGCTTCTGCTCAGCACCGATCAGACCGGTGAGCTCGAGCTTCTCCATGGCGATCTTGCGGACCTCGGACTCTGACTTCTTGGTGTGCTCCCGAAGTGGAAAGGCGACGTTGTCGTAGATCGTCATCGAGCCGAACAACGCGCCGTCCTGAAACAGCACCCCGAACATCTTTCGGACTTCGTAAAGGTGCTTCTCGGAGACGTTCGGGACGTCATGGCCCTCGATGTAGACGTGGCCGCGATCCGGTCGCAGCAACCCGATCAGGTGCTTCAAGAACACCGACTTGCCCGTACCGGAGGGTCCGAGCAGGACCGAGATCTCGCCCTTGGGCAGCGTCAGCGTGACGTCTTCCCAGATCACCTGGCGGCCGAAGGACTTCGTCAGACCTTCGACCTTGACCTCAACACCCACGCGCGTCCCGCCTTTCGCGCCCGGCAAGCGGGCCCGTGAGTGACGCCTGGCTCGAGACTGAGCCGCTGGCGACAGGTTTCGACGTTGGCGACCCGTCTCGTGTGAGGCGGCTCACAAAGCGGAAGATTACTGCCACCTTGACCCCATCGGCCACCCACCCCGGCGCCGGGGACGCCGAGGCACAAAACACCGACAGCCGGCCCGGTTGAACCGGGCCGGCTGTTACGGATAGCCGTCTTACTTGACGGTCACCGAGGCGCCGGCGCCCTCGAGCGCCTCCTTGGCCTTGTCGGCGCTTTCCTTGTTGGCCTTCTCCAGGACGGTCTTCGGCGCGCCGTCGACCAGGTCCTTGGCCTCCTTCAGGCCGAGGCTGGTGAGCTCACGGACGACCTTGATGACCTGGATCTTCTTGTCGCCCGCGCCTTCGAGGACGACGTCGAACTCGTCCTGCTCGGCGGCGCCTGCGGCGTCGCCGCCGGCCGCGCCACCGGCAGCCGGAGCGGCCGCGACGGCAACCGGAGCGGCGGCGGAGACGCCGAAGACCTCTTCGAACTGCTTCACGAGCTCGGAGATCTCGATCAGGCTCTTTTCCTTGAGGGCCTCGATGATCTCGTCGTTGGTCAGGGTTGCCATGGTGTTACTCCTTCGGTGTCAGCTGTCGGGCTGTGTCAGTTCTCGAGCGGTGCGTCAGCGACGCCGTCGGTCTCCTCGGTGGTGGATGGCTCGGGGGCGGCGGGCGCTTCGGGGGCGGCGGGGGTATCTGCCTCGGCAGGCGTCTCAGCCTCGATGGCGGGAACTTCAGCCTCGGCGGCAGGTGCCTCGGAGCCTGCGGGGGTCTCCGGCTGAGGATCGGTGGCACTCGCGCCGTCGCCGCCGTGAGCCGCGCCCGACCCGGCCCAGTTCGGGTCAGCCTCGGCCTTGGCCGCGAGCGCCCCGAGCACCTGGGCCAGCTGGCGCAGCGGCGCGGCCAGCACGTGTGCTAGCTGGGTCGCCGGAGCGGCAAAACCGCCCGCAAGCTTGGCGAGCAGGACCTCACGCGACTCGAGGTCAGCGAGCTTCTTGATGTCGTCGGCCGAGATCGTGGCGCCGTCGAGCACGCCGCCCTTGATCACCAGCAGCGGGTGCTCCCGGTTGAACGCACGCAGCCCCTTGGCCACCTCGACCGGGTCGCCACTGATGAAGGCGATCGCCGACGGCCCCTCGAGGAGCGGTTCGAGCGCATCCAGACCGGCCTCACGGGCCGCGATCTTGCTCAGCGTGTTCTTCACGACCGAATAGGTGGCGTTGCCCGCGAGCGAGCGACGCAGCTCCTTGAGCTCCGCGACCGTCAGCCCGCGGTACTCGGTGAGGACCGCAGCGGAACAATCGCGGAATGCAGTCGTGAGCTCGGCGACCGCAGCGGCTTTGTCCGCCCTGGCCATGAGGCTCCTTCCGGTGGTACGGCGTCGGATCGAGATCCGTTGAGACATCACAAACGCCCCGGCGCAAGCGCGCGGGGCGTGTCCGACGCGCAATCGCGCGTCTTGCGACGTACCACTCACCTGCGCTGGACGCCCGCTCGCGCGGGACCTTCGGCTGGTTTCCCAGCGTCCGGCGGTCTTCGGTATCGGCAAGCCTACCTGGCTGGTGGGGCTGCCTTCAAAAGTCGAGTTCCTTCATGATCATCGCGATCAGACGGTCATCGAGCGATGACCGCAAGGCGCGATCGCGGGGAGCTACTCCGCGGCTTCGTCCGGTCTCTGAGCGTCGGCTTCGACGGCCTCGGGTTCCGCCGGAGCCGCATCGGCGGCAGGCTCGCGAGCCGCCGAGGCACCCGGAGCAGCTGATTCGGCGTCTTCGACACTGCCGCGGGACTTCGCCGGGTCGACCGGAATGCCGGGACCCATCGTGGTCGAGATCGACACCTTCTTGATGTAGCGGCCCTTGGCCGCTGACGGCTTGGCCCGCAGCACCTCATCGAGCGCGCTGGTGTAGTTGTCGAGCAGCTGGCCCTCGGAGAACGAGACCTTGCCGATCACGAAATGCAGATTGGCCTGCCGGTCGACGCGGAACTCGATCTTGCCGCCCTTGATGTCCTCGACCGCCTTGCCGACATCCATCGTCACGGTGCCGGTCTTCGGGTTGGGCATGAGACCACGGGGGCCGAGAACGCGGCCCAGCCGGCCGACCTTACCCATCAGGTCCGGGGTCGCGACTGCGGCGTCGAAGTCGAGCATGCCGCCGCTGACCTGCTCGATCAGCTCGTCACCACCAACGATGTCGGCACCGGCCGCGCGGGCCTCCTCGGCCTTCTCGCCGGTCGCGAAGACCGCCACCCGGGCGGTCTTCCCGGTGCCATGCGGTAGCGAGACGGTGCCGCGGACCATCTGATCGGCCTTGCGGGGATCGACTCCAAGCCGCATCGCCACCTCAACCGTGGCGTCGAACCGCTTCGTCGTCGAGGTCTGCTTGGCGAGGCGAACGGCCTCGCCCGGGGAGTACAGCCGCTCGCGGTCGATCAGCTTGGCGGCGGAATCGTAGGACTTGCTGCGTGCCACGTGTTCTCCTTGTGGTTCGGACGGGGCCAGGCGGCCCCTCCCACGGCGTAGGTGGTCGGTACTACTGGCGATCAGCCGGTAACGGTGATCCCCATCGAACGTGCGGTGCCGGCGATGATCTTCTCGGCGGCATCGATGTCGTTGGCGTTCAGGTCGGCCATTTTGGTTTGCGCGATCTCGCGGACCTGGTCACGACTGATCGTCGCGACCTTGTTCGTGTGCGGCTCGCCCGATCCCTTCTCGACACCAGCGGCCTTGAGGATCATGCGCGCGGCCGGTGGGGTCTTCGTGATGAAGTCGAAGCTGCGGTCCTCGTAGACCGTGATCTCGACCGGGATCACGTTGCCGCGCTGCGACTCGGTCGCGGCGTTGTACTGCTTACAGAAATCCATGATGTTCACGCCGTGCTGGCCGAGGGCAGGGCCGACCGGCGGTGCGGGCGTCGCGGCACCAGCCTGGATCTGCAGCTTGATCAGTCCGGCGATCTTCTTCTTGGCAGGCATTGGAATTCCTCGATATCGCAGGTCAGATCTTGCTGACCTGGCTGAACGACAACTCGACCGGCGTCTCCCGGCCGAAGATGGACACGAGCACCTTGAGGCGCTGTGCCTCAGCGTTGATCTCGTTGATGGTGGCGGGCAGCGTCGCGAACGGGCCGTCCATGACGGTCACCGACTCGCCCACCGAGAAGTCGACGACCTTGGGAGCCTCGGCCTTCTTCGCCTCGGTCGGCTTCGGCGCCAGGAACTTCACCACATCGGCGGTCGACAGTGGCGTCGGGTGGGTGGTGCCGACGAAGCCGGTCACGCTGGGAGTGTTCTTCACGACCGACCACGACTCGTCGGTGAGATCCATGCGCACCAGGACGTAGCCGGGGAAGACCTTCGACTCCACAGTCTGCCGCTTGCCCGCCTTGATGATCGTTTCGGGCTGGGTCGGCACCTGGATGTCGAAGATGTAGTCCTCCATGTTCAGGGAGGCGATGCGCGACTCGAGGTTGGCCTTCACCCGGTTCTCGTAGCCGGCGTAGGTGTGAACGACGTACCAATCGCCGGGCAGCGATATCAGCCGCTCCCGGAAAGCCTCGACCTCGTCGATCGGTTCAGCAGAGACCTCGTCGACCGGTTCAGCAGAGACCTCGTCGACCGGTTCAGCCTCACCCGGCTCGCTGTCGGCTGTCTCGGCAGTGGCAGCCTCGGCCCCGGTGGGGGCGTCGGCCGCGGGCGGTTCGTCGACGGTGTCCGGTGTGGCGTCGGCGACCGGCTCCGCCGGGCTCTCCTCGACCAGCTCAGAAGTCTCCGCTTCTGGTGCATCGACGACAGCGGTCTGGTCCTCGATCGCAGCGTCGTCGATCTCGAGCGCGGCGGCGACCTCCGCCGGCGAGGACTGCTCCTCGACCGCGGCGGGGGTGGCAAAGGGGTCCGCGAGCGGCGCCGAGCGCTCCGCCTCCTCGGCGGCTTGCAGTGCTGCGGCGAACGGGTCGGCTGCCTGAGCGTCGGCGGCGGACTCGCCGGCCGGCTCGGTGGAATCAGGCTCGGGCACGTACTCGGTCACGGGGCGGGGACTTCCTTGAAGGTCGCAGCGGCAAGGGCGGACGGGGAATCGTCAGCCGAAAACATGAAAGACGAGCTTGGTGAACACGTAGTCGAGCAACCCGACGAAGGCCACCATCGCGGTAACGAACGCGACCGAGACGACCGTGTAGGTCACGAGCTCGTTACGGGTCGGCCACAGGACCTTCCGCAGCTCAGCGACGACCTGGCGGTTGTACGTCGCGATGCGCTCGGGATAGCCCGGCCGCTTCCCGCCTCTGCCACCAGCGGCTGCCGCGCGGGGTTCGGTCTCGCTCGCCTGCGTCACGTCGTCACCTCCTTGTCGTTCTCGTCCTTGTCGTTCTCGTCGTACCCAGTCTCGTTATCTAGCAGGGCAGGAGGGACTCGAACCCCCAACCACCGGTTTTGGAGACCGGGACTCTGCCAATTGAGCTACTGCCCTCTGCTTTTGATCAACACTGCTTTCGATCAAATCCTGCTTCCAACGACACTGCTCTGCCATCAACTCGCCGGAACGCTGGGTTCCGAACGTCGCAGTCTACGTCTGGTCGCTGGGCTGGGTCGAACCGCCGAGCGGCTGCTTGGCCCGGCCTAACCGGTTGGACCGCCGTCCGGCGGGTACGGGACGATGGACCCATGAGCCCGCACGCCAGGATCTCTGCCCGCATCGGTGGAATCGCCGAGTCGGCGACCCTCGCCGTCGATGCGAAGGCCAAGGCGCTCAAGGCCGCCGGCCGCGACGTGATCGGGTTCGGAGCCGGTGAGCCGGACTTCGCAACGCCGGAGTCGATCGTCGCGGCCGCGGTCGCCGCCTGCCACGACCCGGCGATGCACCACTACACCCCCGCAGGCGGCCTGCCGGCGCTACGCCAGGCGATCACCGAGAAGACCAAGCGGGACTCGGGGCTGGAGGTCAGCTCCGCCCAGGTGCTGGTCACGAACGGCGGAAAGCAGGCGGTGTACGAGGCGTTCGCCACGCTGCTCGACCCAGGCGACGAGGTGCTGCTGCCGGCGCCGTACTGGACCACGTACCCCGAGTCGATCCGGCTGGCCGGCGGCGTGCCGGTCGTCATCGAGACCGACACCGCGAGCGGCTACCTGGCGAGCGTCGAGCAACTCGAGGCGGCGCGCACCGAAAAGACCAAGGCGCTGCTCTACTGCTCGCCGTCGAACCCGACCGGCGCCGTCTACCCCCCTGAGGCGGTCGAGGCGATCGGCCGTTGGGCCGTCGAGCACGGCATCTGGGTGATCGCCGACGAGATCTATGAACACCTTCGGTACGAAGGCGCCACCGCGCCGTCCATGCCGGTGGTGGTCCCCGAGCTCGCCGACACCTGCGTCGTGGTCAACGGGGTCGCCAAGACCTACGCCATGACCGGCTGGCGGGTGGGGTGGATGATCGGCCCGAGCGATGTTGTCGCAGCTGCAACCAACCTGCAGTCCCACGCCACCTCCAACGTCTCGAATGTGGCCCAGGCGGCATCACTCGCGGCGGTCTCCGGGGATCTGTCCGCGGTTGCGATGATGCGGGCTGCGTTCGACGGCCGTCGCAAGACGATGGTCCGGATGCTGCGCGAGATCCCCGGGGTGGAGTGCCCGAACCCGCTGGGAGCGTTCTACTGCTTCCCCTCGGTTGCGGCGCTCCTGGGCAAGCCGCTTCGGGGCCGAACGCCCCGGACATCGGCCGACCTCGCGGAGTTGGTACTCGAGGAGGCAGAGGTCGCCGTCGTACCAGGTGAGGCGTTCGGGGCACCGGGCTGCTTCCGGCTCTCCTATGCCCTCGGCGACGACGATCTGGCCGAAGGTGTCGGCCGGCTCGCGAAGCTGCTCAGCGAGATAAGCGGCTAGCCGCGGGTCGGGCCGTGCTCAGCAGGGCCGCGGACGTTAGCCGGCTTGATGGGGCGGCTCGAGCGAGCCCAGCGCCGCCTCGAGCCACTTGGTGACGTAGTCGGCGATCCCGGCTTCGAGGCTGCCGGCGAGCTCCTCGTCGACCACCACCCGCGCAAGCGGCCGCATCTGCTCGACGAGCCGGGCGATGCGGGCCATCTCCTCGTCGTTGGGAACCCAGCCGGGCTGGTGATCGCCGACGATGTAAGGACCGACCGCCGAGACGAACAGGCTGGCCACCGTCGCCACCCGCAACCGCAGCTCGGCGCCGAGCTCGAGTACCGACAACAGCGGTACGCCGATGGCGACCAGCTCGGCGCCGGCTCTGAGCAGCCGCGGGCTGAGCACGGCGAACCGCTCCGCCCCGGCCGGGGAGATCACGCCCATGCGAACCGCCGCGTCGATCGCCTCCTGGTCGAACACGCCACCGAACATCGCGACGAGCTCGGCCACGCTCAGCTCTTCGGCGATCTCGCCCGAGGCCGGCGCCAATAGCGCGGTCTCCAGGCCGAGGGTCTGGCCGATGTCGTGGCCGGCTTCCCAGGTCGCGATGAACTCGGCGATGTGGGCGCTGGTGTAGCCACGGTCGAGCAGCTGGCCGATCAGCCGAAGCCGGGCGAGGTGGGTTTCGTCGTACCAGCTGGTACGCCCACGCCGGGCTGGCGAATGCAGCAGCCCCCGCTCCTGGTAGGCGCGGACGTTACGCACCGTCATGCCGGCGGCGCGAGCGAGGTCGTCGACCCGATACTCGCTCACCGCGCTCCGTTCGCTCGATTAGGCCGGGGTCCGCTGCCGTGACCTACGACACTACCATTGCCTCTTGCGCCATTGGTCAATGGGACGTTTAATGGTGGTCATGACGACCGTGATGACGGAACTGCCCGAGCGTGAGCGCACCGGCGAGCGGCTGCTTCGCTCCGCCGCCAAGCTGTCCTTCGACCCGACCACCGAGGTCGACTGGGAAGCGCCGCAACCGCCGGACGTCTTCTACTGCCCGCCGTCGTACTCGAGCCTGTACGGCACCCGGCGCTGGGAGCAGCTGACCGAGTCCGAGCGGGTCCAGCTCACCAAACACGAGGTGGCAAGCATCGCCAGCGTCGGCATCTGGTTCGAGGAGATCCTCATGCAGATGTTGCTGCGGCACGCCTACGACCGCGACCTCACCCGCAAGGACACCCAGTGGACGCTCACCGAGATCGCCGACGAGTGCCGGCACTCGATCATGTTCGCGACGATGGTGAAGACCTTCGGGGCACCGAACTACGGAGTCAACCGGCTCTCCCACGAGCTCGGCCGGATCTTCAAGACGATCTCGAACAACGTGCTCACCTTCGCCGGGACGATGTACGTCGAGGAGATCCTGGACTCCTTCCAACGCGACGCGATGGACGACGAGTCACTGCAGCCGATCGTCCGGCAGGTCAGCCGAATCCACGTGATCGAAGAGGCGCGGCACATCAGCTTCGCCCGTGAGGAATCGCTACGAGCGCTCGCAAAGAGCGGCCGGATCCGGCGGGTCTACAACCGGATCATGATCGGGCTGATCATTCATCGGGCGACGCTGGGCCTGATCAACGACGGCGCGTATGCGGCGGTCGGGCTGGACCCCAAGGCAGCCCGCAAGGCGGCTCGCAAGAACCCGCACTGGCAGGCGACGAAGAAGCGTGCGGCCTCCGCTGTGCTGGCGTTCTTCGACGAGTGCGGCCTGATCGGCCCTGAGAACCGGTTCCTGCTGCGCAGTGCCGGCGTGATCTGACCCCATCTCGCGGCGGTCGACCGGCCACGGACAGTGGTTGGCTGTGGTGAGCCTTCGGGACAGAGGCAGGCGTCGGCTGGCGGCTGAGCTCGGCGACCCGCACGGCCTGTTCGGGCGCGCGGTTGCCCGCCAGCTCAATTCGCGCAACCGGCCGTTGATGACTGCGGCGGTCAGCGCACTCGGTCGGCGGAGCCGGCACGGTTCACGGCGTGGACCGCTCCGCACTGGCCCTTGCTCGCGCTCTCGCCGCGCACGCCGAGGAGATCGCGGCTGGCCGGCTCCTCCTTCATGACGCCTCGATGACGGCCCTTCCGGTTGCGGGCGATGGCACGGGACCCGCTCATGGCCCACGGTTTCCAGGTTCGTCCGGTCGACGGCCTGGTCGCTGCTGCGACCGCCGCGGGGTTGACGCTCGCCGCGCATCGAGGCGTGCAGAGCAAGGACCTCGCGCCCCACGTCTTGCTGTTCGCCGCGCCGTAGCGAGCTGCTCAGGCCTCAGCGAGGGTCGGCGTCTCGGAGGTCTGGCCCGCGTCCTCAACGGACTGGCTCGGCTCGGGTACCGCGACCAGCGACCTCGACAGCGGGCGGCGGGCCTCGGCGACCATGGCCCGGCCGGCTTCGCGGCCGAGCGTGATCAGCCGCGACGTCTGACTGAAGTCGCGCATGTCATGGCGACCGACCGGCAGCTCGGGCAGGCCGATCACCTGCTGGCCGACACCGACCAGCGGCGCCTGGCGGCCAAGCTGGGACCGGGAGATCGCGAAGCTTTCGAGCAGGACATCCAGCGCGGTCATTCGCTCGTCGGCCCAACCCTTGAACTCGCGGGCGACGTCGAGCACCCAGACCCGGGTCGCGCCCAGGTCGAGCGCGTACTGCGTCGGGACCGGGCAGGACACCCCGCCGTCGACGTGCAGGCGGCCGTCGAGTCGCACCGGCGGGAACAGGCCGGGCAGGCACGAGCTCGCGGCCAGTACGTCGACCGGGTCGCCGCCGGTCCACCAGCTGGCTTCGCCGGTAAGGAGGTCGGTCGTGACGACATGACAGGGGATCGCGGTCTCGGCGAGATCGCCCAGCGGGATGGCACTGGTGAGCAGCGCGCGCATGCCGTGCGGGCTGTAGAGATGCGTCGAGCGAGCGGCCAGCCTCCGGGCGACGGCGAACCGGCCGTCGGGGAAGACGTCGCGGCGGGTCATCGACCGCCAGATCCGCTCCAGCGCGACGGCCCGCTCATGGGTCGGCTCGATCGCGATGTACGCCGCGTTGATTGCGCCGGCGGACGTTCCGACGACGGCATCCGGGACCACCCCGGCCTCGAACAACGCCTGGAGCGCGCCGACCTGAGCAGCTCCGAGGCTGCCGCCGCCGGAGAACACCACTACCTCGCCCGGCGTGGAGGTGGGTGCGGACTCGGCGGCGGGGCGGCGACCGCGACGGAAAAAGGGAAGGACCGTCATCCGGGGACACCGCCTCTCATTCGTCGGGCTACTCCGGACTATCGGTCCGCCGACCACTGATGATGAGGCCGGTACCCAGGTGCACCAGCACTAACGCTAAACCGCTGTGGATAAGTCCGTCTTTATAGGTACGCAACCGCGGCAGGCTTCCGGCGGGTGGGGCGGGGCTGGGTGGCGGTCGGGTAGGCCGCAACCGCCTCCGGCGTACCCGTCACAGCCGGCCCCCGGCGCGGCACCGCGAGCAGTACCAGGGCGGCGAGCCCGACGACCACGGCGCCGACCAGCACCGCCGGTCGCAAGCCGAGCTGGAATGCATGCGGCGAGGCGTAGCTGCCGTGCGAGGAGAACACCGAGGCGAGGACGGCGACGCCGAACACGCCACCGAGTTCGCGCATCGCGTTGGCGGCACCGGAGGCGATGCCCTCCTCCTCGCGTCGTACCGTCGACAGGACGAGTGCGGCGGTGGGAGCGAAGAACGCCGCCATCCCGAAGCCGCACACCACGAACGGCGCAATCAGCGATGTGAACGGCGCGGTCGGGGTCACGACCACCGCCAGCCAGCCGAGACCGATCGCCTGAAGCGCCAGGCCGGTGAAGACCACCGGTCGGCTGCCGATCCGGTCGGCGAGGATTCCCGCCGCCGGCGCCACCAGGATCGGCATTCCGGTCCACGGCAGGATCCGCAGCCCGGCACCGAGCGGCGAATGGCCCTGCATCGTCTGCATCGCCTGGGAGAGCAGGAAGATCGCGCCGAACATCCCGAAGAACATCAGCACGCTCGCACCGTTGGCAGCGGTGAAGCCGCGGGAGCGGAACAGCCGCATCGGCAGCATCGGCTGAGCGGTGCGCAGTTCCCACCTGACGAACGACGCGACCAGAGCAGCCCCGCCGATCAGCGCCGTGAGGACGTAGGCGGAGGTCCAGCCGAAGTCGTTCGCCCGCACCAAGCCGAGGACGATGCCGAACAGCCCGCTACTGGCCAGCACAACGCCCGGTACGTCGAGCCGGGTCGCTGGGCCGCGGCTCTCCTCGAGACCGCGCCAGGCCAGCGGGAGCAGAACCAGACCGATCGGCACGTTGAGCCAGAAGATGGTCTGCCAGGACCAGCCCTGGACGACAGCGCCACCGACGAGTGGGCCGCTCGAGATCGCCAGCCCGGCGACGGCACCCCAGGCGCCGAGCGCGGCGCCGCGGCGGGCGACCGGCACCGCTGCCGAGAGCAGGGTGAGGGTCAGCGGTGTGACGATCGCTGACCCGGCTCCTTGGACCGCGCGAGCGACGATCAGCGCACCGGCCGAGGGAGCCAATGCGGCGGCGGCCGAGCCGAGGGTGAAGACGGTCAGCCCAATGAGGAACAGCCGACGGCGACCGAATCGGTCACCGAGTGTCGCGCCGGTGAGCAGGAAGACCGCGAAGGTCAGGGTGTAGGCGTTGACCGTCCACTCCAGGGACGACAGCGATGCGTGGAGGTGGACCCGGATCACCGGCAGTGCGGTCGTGACGACGAGGTTGTCGAGCTGGGTCATGAACAGCGCAACGCTGGTGATCACGAAGGTCCAGATGGTGCGCGACCGTCCGGTCATCACGGTCTCCTCTCATGCTGTGTGAGTAATCACTTACTTATGCGACCAAAAAAAATCCTGCTAGGCCTCGCCCAATGTCAGCCAGGCCGGCGGCACGCAGGCCTTGACCCACTCCGAACTGTGGCTGGTCGCGTCCATCGACGCGATCACGTTCATCAACATCCCGATGGCGAAGAAGTGCTGCATGCCGTCGTCGTCCGCCCCGGAGAGCCGGACCACCTCTCGCCAGAGCCGGCCGAACTCACGTCGGACGACCTCAGCGATCTCAGCGTCCTCGCATGCGGCGTAGAAGTGCATCTGCAGCATCAGCTGATCGCGGTCACGGAGCAGGTCGCCGTATGCCTCGCCCATCGCGTGCATCGCGTCCTCGCCGCTGAGGTCCCCAACGGCCGTGACGAAGGCAGCACGGACCCGGCCGAAGCCGTGTTGGACCAGTTCGATGAACAGCGTCTTCTTGGTGGGGAACAGCCGGAAGAGATAGGGCTGGCTGATCCCGGCGGCGCGGGCGACGTCCTCGGTGGAGGTGCCGTAGTAGCCAGCCTTGGCGAACTCGCGAACGGCCGCCCGCAGCACGTCCGCCCGCCGATCCTCGGCGGTCATCCGGGTCGCGGTCACCATCACCGGAGGGATGTTAAGTGATCACTCACTACCTGTCAACCGAGGGGCCGAATCAGGCCAGCTGAACGACCGCCCGGGCCTTCGACAAGACCGTCGAGTCCAGCGCACGGGCCTCGAGCGCGACGGTGACCCGGCGGTCGTCGAGTTTCTCCTCGACCCGGCCGGCGACCTCGAGAGTGGTGCCGGTGTCGTCGTCCGGGACGGGCACCGGGGAGGAGAACCGCACGCCGTACTCCACGACCGCGCCGGGGTCGCCGACCCAGTCGGTGACGACCCGGCCGGCCTCGGCCATGGTGAACATCCCGTGGGCGATGACGTCGGGCAGTCCGACCGCCTTCGCGGTGCGCTCGTTCCAATGAATGATGTTGAAGTCGCCGGATGCACCGGCGTACATCACGAGCTTTGCCCGGGTGACCTGGAAGCTCGCCGCCGGCAACTCGGTGCCGACCTCGACGTCGTCGTAGTTCACCTTGGCAGCCATCGAGGCGGTCCTCACTTCAGATTCCGGGCGGGGGCGACTCCCGCGCTTCACGTCGCAGCGGACGTTATCGCAGGCTCGCGACCTCGATCGCGCGGGTAAAGCCTCGGACCGCTCTCGGACCCAGTCCGACTGCGGTGACATCGTCACCGAGCTTGTCCGCGACCTCCTCGGTGACCAGCACCTCACCGGGCTCGGCCATGGCGACCAGTCGAGCGGCGAGGTTGACGACCGGGCCGAAGAAGTCGCCCTCCAGTGGGAGAACAACGCCGATCGTCACGCCGGCCCGGGCGTTCATGCTGCGCAGCCGGGCGGCCTCGATCAGCCCCTGCGCAATCCGAACCCCGGCTCCGGCGTCGTGGGCGACGTACATGACGGCGTCCCCGATGAACTTGACGACGCGGCCTTCCTCGGCCCGCACGATGTCATCGGCCACCTCCTCGAAGACGGTGAGCAGGTTGGTGAGCTCGGTCATCGACAGGCCTTCGGTCAGGCCGGTGAAGCCGGAGAGATCGGCGAAACCGACGGCCACCCGCAACCCACCGCTTCCGAGAAGGTCGCGGCTGTCGCTTCGCTCCCAGTTCATCCGAGCCGCCTCGAGGTGATGCCGGAAGAACGCGTCGAGCGCGTTGCCCATCCGAGGCACGAAGCCGGCGACATCGGCGAAGGTGCGAGCGGTCGCAGCCTCACTGCCGGAGGCCTCGATCGCGAGGCTGGGCAGCTGTCCACGGACAGCGGTCGCGGTCGCCTCCGCGATCCGGGTGAGTGACGCCGCCATCACGCGCGCGATCCCGAGGACGCCGGGCAGGCCGAGCAGGCCGGACATCTCGGCGACCAGCTGGATCGCGGCCACGTCCTCCGGCGAAGCGACTGGGTCGTCGTCAGCCGGGGTGACCATGCCCAGTGCGCGCCAGATGGCGTGGATGTCGGTGATCGGCATCCCGACCTCGTCGGCGATCTGGGCGAGTGAGAACTGGTCGCGGTCGGGAATGATCTGTCGGTCGCCGGCGAGGGCGAACAGCCGGCCGCGCGCGTTCGCCGCAACCATCTCCTCGAGCGAGCAGCCCTCGTCCTGGAGAAACTCGAGCAGGTCGACGCGCTGGTCCGCATCGGGCGCAGTCGGGTCATACAGTCCAGCCGCCTCGTACTCCCCCAGGTCCACGCTCTAAGTGTTGCTCACAGCGGTGATGGGGGGTTCGGGCTGGTGTTGCCGACTACCGAGTCTCTTTGTGTTCGGTGTGCTTGCGGCAGTTGGGGCAGAACTTCTTCAGCTCGAGGCGGTCCGGGTCGTTGCGGCGGTTCTTCTTGGTGATGTAGTTACGGTGCTTGCACTCCGCGCACGCCAGCGTGATCTTCGGTCGTACGTCGGTGGCTGCCACGGTGGGGACCCTTCGGTGTCGCGGGAAGAAAATGCCGCCGCAAAGCGGTGCGGCCGAGCATCGAGGATAGCCCGATCTCAGCCCAGTAGCGGAGGCCGGACTTGAACCGGCGACACAGCGATTATGAGCCGCTTGCTCTACCTGGCTGAGCTACTCCGCCTTACCGACGACCGACAGGTGGTCCTGACGGCCGCGTGGAGTCCCCTTACGGAATCGAACCGTAGACCTTCTCCTTACCATGGAGAC
>JAICXJ010000049.1 GCA_025980465.1 Frankiales bacterium
GGTCGACCACACGACGGTCGAACGAGCCATCGCCGACATCGCGGCGGGAAAGCCGGTCGTCGTCGTCGATGACGCCGATCGCGAGAATGAGGGCGACCTGATCTTCGCCGCCGAGATGGCCACGCCGGAACTGGTCGCGTTCATGGTCCGTTACACCTCGGGCTACATCTGCGTACCGCTGACCGAGGCGGACTGCGATCGGCTCGAGCTTCCGCCGATGTATCACACCAATCAGGACCGCAGAGGTACGGCGTACACGGTCTCGGTTGATGCCCGCGAGGGGACGACGACCGGGATCTCGGCGCACGACCGGGCACTGACGATGCGCATGCTGGCCGACCCGAACGCCACCGCGGCAGATTTCACCCGGCCCGGACATCTGGTGCCCCTTCGCGCCAAGGACGGCGGCGTGTTGCGACGACCGGGCCACACCGAGGCGACCATCGACCTGTGCCGGATGGCCGGCCTTCAGGCGGCGGGCGTCCTGTGCGAGATCGTCAGCCAGAAGGATGTCGGCGGCATGGCGCGCCTCGATGAGCTCGAGGTCTTCGCCGCCGAGCACGACCTGGCGCTGATCCAGATTGCGGATCTCATCGCTTATCGCCGCCGGACCGAACGACAGGTCGAGCGGGTCGCCGAGGCGAGGATCCCGACCAACTACGGCGAGTTCACCGCGGTCGGGTACCGCAGCGCCGTCGACGGCATCGAACACGTCGCGCTGGTGCGTGGCGACATCGGCGACGGCGACGACGTCCTGGTGCGGGTGCATTCGGAGTGCCTGACCGGCGACGTCTTCGGGAGCCGGCGATGCGACTGCGGGCCGCAGCTCGATGCCGCGATCGCGACGGTGGCGGCGGAAGGGCGCGGCGTCGTCCTCTACGTCCGTGGACACGAGGGCCGCGGGATCGGCTTGATGCACAAGTTGCAGGCCTACCAGTTGCAGGACGAGGGGCAGGACACGGTCGATGCGAACGTGTCACTCGGTCTCCCGGCAGACGCTCGCGACTACGGCACCGGAGCGCAGATCCTTGCCGACCTCGGGGTGCGCTCGATGCGGTTGCTCACCAACAACCCGTCGAAACGAGCCGGTCTGGAGGGTTATCAGCTGTCGATCGTCGGACGGGTGCCGTTGCCGGTCCGCGTGACGTCGGACAACCTGCGCTATCTCACTACCAAGCGCGACCGGATGGGTCACGACCTTCCGAACCTTCCCGCCGTCGTGGACGACGAGGCGACCGAGGCGAGCGCCGACGTGCTTCCGGCGGCAGTGAGCGAACGCGCCGCTCGGCTGGAGCCGGATGCGGTCCGCAGCGCATTGAAGCTCGCGCATGCACTCTCGCCGTTCGCTCTGCCGGCGCTGTCCGACGTTCCCTCGCCGAGCCGCGAGCGATGACCATGCAAACGCGTCGATGAGCGGCACCGGGGCCCCGCCGCCGGCGGACCTCGACGGCAGCGGCCTCACCGTCGCGGTCGTAGCCGCGAAGTGGCACACCGAGGTGACTGACGGGTTGCTGGCCGGTGCCGTGCGGGCGCTCGCCGCGGCGAGAGTCACTGATGTCACCGTCGTACGGGTCGCTGGTGCCTTCGAACTCCCGGTTGCGGCGCGCGTCCTCGCCGATGCCGCCGACGCCGTGGTGGCTCTCGGCGTGGTGATTCGGGGCGGCACTCCGCATTTCGACTACGTCTGCTCGGCTGCCACGGACGGCCTCACCCGTATCGCTGTCGACACCGGTGTCCCGGTAGGGTTTGGGCTGCTGACCTGCGACACCGCAGAACAAGCTCTCGACCGGGCTGGACTTCCCGGATCGAGCGAGGACAAGGGATGGGAGGCCGCAATGGCTGCGGTCGACACGGCGCTGACGCTACGGGCACACCGTCGCGCTCGCCATGGCACGGCGGACGGTCACTGACCAGCAGGTCTGCCTGGACAGCGTCCGCCTCAGGTTCGACTTCCGAGCCAGCCGCTCGACATCCCGCCCACTGCTCCGCTCTGAAAGGTCTTGACCGTGCTCTCGCTCGTGTTGCCGAAGGGATCGCTCGAAAAGGCGACCCTCGAGCTCTTTGACGCCGCCGATCTCGCGGTTCGTCGCGGATCCGACCGCGACTACCGCGCCGGAATCGACGATCCCCGAATCGACCGGGTGATGTTCCTGCGCCCGCAAGAGATCCCGCGTTACGTCGAGGAAGGGCTGTTCGACCTCGGCATCACCGGTCGCGACTGGATCACCGAGACCGCGGCCGAGGTCAACAGCGTCTGCGAACTGCAGTACTCGAAGGCCACCTCGAACCCGGTCCGCATCATCCTCGCGGTGCCTGCGGACCACCCCGCACAGAACGCCGCCGAGCTTCCCGACGGCGTCCGGGTCTCGACCGAGTATCCGGAGCTCACTCGCCGATTCTTCGCCGACGCCGGGGTGAAGGCGGTCATCGTCCCGTCGTACGGCGCGACCGAGGCGAAGGTGCCCGACATCGTCGACGCGATAGTCGACGTGACCGAGACCGGTTCGTCCCTTCGGGCCCACGGATTGCGAATCCTCGAGACGTTGCTGACGTCCCGCACCGAGCTCGTTGCCAACCCGGCGGCGTATGCCGTGGCCGAGAAGCGCGCCGCGATGGAGGACATCGCGCTTCTGCTGCAGGGCGCGATCCGTGCCCGCGGGACGGTGTATCTGATGCTCAACGTCAGCTCCGCGCAACTCGACGCGGTCATCGCCCAGCTTCCGTCGATGAGCTCACCGACGGTCACCTCGCTCGCCAACGGCGACCACGCTCTCGGCACGGTGGTGCCGAAGCTCGGTGTGAACACGTTGATACCGGCGCTGAAGGCAGCCGGTGCCCGCGACATCCTCGAGCTACCGATCGCAAAGATTGTCGAGTAGCACCGTTCATCGAGCATCCGGGTCGGTCGAGGCAGCGTCGGTCGGAGGAAGGCCGGCCGCCTCGCGCACTCTCGCCCTCGGCGCTGCCGTCGGTGCCGGCGCGATGGTCGGCATCCAGGGCCGGATCAACGGCGAGCTGGCGGCGCAGATGCACTCCGCGATCGGTGCCGCGACGGCATCATTCGTCGTCGGGCTGGTGATTCTGCTGGTTGCGGTACCGGCCCGCCGGGCGGGATTCGCCCGGTTGCGCGCGGCCCGGACGAGCAAGTGGTGGTGGCTCGGTGGCGTCGGCGGGGCGCTGCTCGTATCGTCATCGGCTCACGCCGTCCCGCGGATCGGCGTGGCACTGGTGTCGGTCTGCCTGGTCGCTGGGACCAGCTTCGGCGCCCTCCTTACCGATGCGTTCGGGTTGGGCCCGAGCGGCCGGCATCACGCGACCGGCTGGCGCCTTGCCGGCACCCTCGTGGCCGTCGCCGCGGTGGGAATCGCTGCGATCGGCCAACCGCACAAGTCGCTGCAACCCTGGCTCCTGGTGCTGCTGGTCGTCGCTGGAGCGATGGCCGCCGTGCAGCAAGCGGCCAACGGTCAGCTGCGACTGGTCGCCGCCGACGTCGTCGTCGCCTCCGTGGTGTCGTTCGTCGGCGGCACGATCGTCCTGGTGATCCTGGCGGCGGCCGCAGGGGACCTCGCCCGGATGTCCTGGCCCGGCACCGGCTGGCTGTATCTCGGTGGTCCGCTAGGCGTGATCTACATCCTCATCGGCGCTGCCACCGTCCGGGTCCTCGGCGTGCTCCGGTTCGCGCTCGGTGTCGTGGCGGGCCAGCTGACGAGCAGCGTCGTGATCGACGCCGTCTGGCCGCAGCGAGGGACCTCGCTTCACCTCGCCACCGGGTTCGGCGCCCTCGTGACGGTCATCGGCGTCTGGCTCAGCGGCTTCCATCGGGAGTCGGCTGAGCCGGAGCCTGCCGAATGACTTCCGAGGACGTCGGCGACGCCGATCCGCGCCTTCTCGACGCGCTCGAGTCCGGTGATGTCGCGGCGGTGCGAGCGACCGTGCTCGAAGTACGGGTCCTGGTACCGATCATCGCCACCGGCGAGGACTCGACTGGTGCCGAGATGGCGGTGCCGCGGCTGGTGAACGACGAGGGCCGCCACGCGCTCCCGATCTTCTCGTCGTACGACACCCTCCGCGCCTGGCGTCCGGAGGCTCGGCCGGTGCCGATGACGGGGCAGCAGGCGGTCGCCGCCGCCATCGCCGAGGGCTATGACGGGGTCGTCCTCGACGTCGCGGGCCCGATCAGCTGCAGCATGGAAGTCGTTCGGGACCCAGATCCACGCTCACACTGATAGCCTGACGGGGCGACCGGTGGGCGTCTCGACGCTCATCGTGCAAGCGGAGCCTCAACTCCCACCCGCGTTCGATCGCGCGATCGCCGGGTCTTCGGTCGCCTCGCTGCCGGCGGGTTCTCACGTCGGTGGTTCGGGGTACGCCGTCGTCGTCGAGGCCCTGAATGCGTGTCGTGCCGGGCCTTCATCGTGTCGGGCCGGCTGCTCTGGTCAGTAGTCATATGGAGGTCCCATCAGCGTCGAACCACGCATCAACGACCGCATCCGGGTTCCTGAGGTGCGGTTGGTCGGTCCGAACGGCGAGCAGGTCGGCATCGTTGCCATCGGCGATGCGTTGCGGCTGGCCCAGGAAGCCGACCTCGACCTGGTCGAGGTCGCGGCGGAGGCCAGGCCTCCGGTCTGCAAGCTCATGGACTACGGCAAGTGGAAGTACGAGAACGCGCAGAAGGCGCGCGAGGCGCGACGCAACCAGTCGCACACGATCATCAAGGAGATGAAGCTTCGGCCGAAGATCGATCCGCACGACTACGAGACCAAGAAGGGTCATGTCGTTCGGTTCCTCAAGGCCGGTGACAAAGTCAAGATCACGATCATGTTCCGAGGGCGCGAGCAGTCGCGTCCCGAGCTCGGCTTCCGGTTGCTGCAGCGGCTTGCAGCGGACGTCGAAGAGCTCGGGTACGTCGAGTCGGCGCCGAAGCAGGACGGCCGAAACATGATCATGGTCATGGCACCGCATCGAAAGCAGCAGTCGCAGCCGGGCCGCAAGCGCACTGAGGCAGATGCACCGACGACGGAGGAGGCTGCCGCCTCCACCCAGCAGGACCCGGCCGCGCAAGCGACGGCGTAAGACAGCACGCGACCCGCAGCACGACGACGAGCAAGGAGACCAGCCAGCGATGCCCAAGATGAAGACCCACAGTGGGGCCAAGAAGCGCTTCCGGGTGACCGGCAGCGGCAAGTTGATGCATCGCCGTACCAACCGCAATCACCTGCTCGAGCACAAGCCGTCGACCCGTACCCGCCGACTGGCAAACGAAGAGGTCATGTCTCCGGCCGACACCAAGAAGGCCAACAAGCTGCTCGGTCGCTAGCCAGCGCCGTTCCCTCACCGCCGGCGTGATCGCCGGCGCATGATTCGTCAAGGAGTGTTCTGAGTGGCACGGGTGAAGCGGGCGGTCAACGCCCACAAGAAGCGTCGCGTCGTCCTCGAGCGCGCCAGCGGCTATCGCGGCCAGCGGTCCCGGCTGTACCGCAAGGCCAAGGAGCAGATGCTCCACTCGATGAACTACGCCTACCGCGACCGGCGCGCGCGCAAGGGCGACTTCCGATCGCTGTGGATTCAGCGCATCAACGCCGCTGCGCGTTCGAACGGCATGACGTACAACCGGTTCGTTCAGGGCCTGAAGGCGGCGGGTGTCGAGGTAGACCGGAAGAACCTCGCCGAGCTGGCGGTGTCCGACGAGGCCGCGTTTGCCGCGCTCGTCGAGCTCGCGCGCTCCTCGCTTCCGGCGAACAGCTCGGCGGCCTAGTGTCCGACGCCGGATGTTCATCGACTAATTCCGCGGCCCAGGCGAACGGAGTAATGTCGCCAACTCCCGGCGCGCGTCAGTAGTAGCGGGTCGTCGATGACGCCGCGTCCGGCGGAGCCGATCGACTCGCCGCGCAACACCCGGCTCGTGCGAGCGCGGGCGCTATTGACGCGCAAGGGCCGGACGGCAGCCGGCGCGTTCCTCGTCGAGGGACCGCACGCCGTCAGCGAGGCGGTGAAAGCGGAGTCGTTCGAGATCCGTGATGCCTTCCTCACCGAGGTTGCGGCGCGCCGCGAGGTCCGGTTGCGTCGGGAACTGGACTCCCGCGGGGTCCCGATCCATCTCGTCACTGAACGCGCGATCCGCGGCCTCGGTGACACCACGACCCCGCAGGGCGTGGTCGCCGTCGTTGCACGGCGAGGCGATCCGGCTGTCAGCCTTCCGGCGCGGCCTCGACTGGTGGCGGTTCTCGACCACTGCGCTGACCCGGGAAACGCCGGAACCGCGATCCGCACTGCAGCCGCGGCTGGAGCCGACGCGGTTGTCCTCAGCCCAGGCTCGGTTGACGTCTGGTCGCCCAAATGCCTCCGGTCGAGCGCAGGCTCGCTGTTTCACGTGCCGGTCGCGACCTCGCTCGCAACGCTCGACGCGATCGGACGGCTGCGCCACGGCGGCTGCCAGGTGCTGGCAACCGCATCCGACGGTGAGGCCGATCTCGATGAGTGCATCGACAGCGGCGCCCTCAGCGCCCCGACCGCCTGGGTCTTCGGCAACGAGGCGCATGGTCTCGCGGCCGACGTGCGCTCGGCTGTGGATCGCACGGTTCGCATCCCGCTCTATGGACCGGCAGAGAGCCTGAATCTGGCGACGAGCGTGGCCGTCTGCCTGTATGCGTCGGCGAGAAGCCAGCGCTGACGCCGCGCCAGACGCCGGAGATCTAGCGCCGATTCCGGCTCCGCGCACTAGTCTTTTCACGTCGTGTGAAGGAGGCATGGGCGTGCCTGAGGGGAACGACGTCGGATCGGGCTACGACGCCCTAGCCGACGGCGTCGTGGTCGCCGACCGTGATGGCACGGTCGTCGTGATCAACCAGGCCGCCCGTCGGATCCTCGGTGACGCGGAGGGCCTGGTCGGACAGCCCCTGACCAAGGCGCTGCCGCTCGTCGATCCGCAGGGCCGCGACTGGTGGGAGTGCACCCGACCGTTCGATGGATTGGCGAGCCGAGTGCGCCAACCCGAGCGGCTGCTGACCCTCAGCCGACCCGGCGCCGAAGACCAGACGCTGCTCGTGACAGCGGCGTACAACCGTGACCCGCACCGCAACATCACCTCAGTGGTTGTGAGCCTGCGCGACACCGTCGCCCGATCCCGCAGTGAGCGCAGCGGCGCGGAGCTGGTGTCGGTGGTCGCGCACGAGTTGCGCTCGCCGCTGACCAGCGTCAAAGGCTTCACCGCGACGCTGCTCGCGAAGTGGGAGCGGTTCAACGACGAGCAGAAGCTACACATGCTGCAGACCGTCAACTCCGACGCCGATCGGCTGACCCGGTTGATCAGCGAGCTGCTCGACGTGTCGCGCATCGAGACCGGCCGGCTCGAGTTGCGCAAGCAGGTCGTCGATCTGCCCACCCTGATCGAACGCGACGTCAACGGCCGCGTCGCAGCCGGTGAGTCGCCGCAACGCTTCCAGGTCGAGATCGGGAGCGAGTTGCCCGAAATGTGGGCCGATCCGGACAAGCTGGGTCAGGTCATCGGCAACGTCGTAGAGAACTCACTGCGCCACGGCGCGGGAACCGTCTCGATCTCGGTCACGGCTGCGGGCGATGGTGCGGTTGTCACGGTGGTCGATCAGGGCGAGGGGATCGCCCCCGCCGCCCTGCCACGGATCTTTACCAAGTTCTGGCGTGACACCAGGCGTGGGGGCACCGGCCTCGGCCTGTTCATCGCCAAGGGAATCATCGAGGCCCACGGCGGGACGATCGAAGCGGGCCAGGCGGACAGCGGCGGCGCAATGATCAGCTTTACGTTGCCGGCCGGGACGCCTACCTACCTCGAGGGCTGAGTCGCCGGCCGGGGTGAAACCCACCCAACTCACCGCCAAGGCCGCCATCCTCGCCGCCCGACTCCGCACCTAGACTCAGCCGCTGAAAGAACTCCGCCGCTGAAAAGAACTCCGCCGCCGCCCGAGTCCGCCGCTGAAAAGACTGTGCCACCGATGTCCGGACCCAACGATCCGTATGACCCGAAGGAAGTGAGTGCGCTGTCCGACGACGAGCTCGCGGCAGCCGTCACCCAAGGTGAGGCAGCATTCGCCGCCGCGACGGATCTTGACACCCTCGCCGAGGCGCACACCACTCATCTCGGACCCCGTTCATCGGTTGCGCTCGCTCGACGTGAGCTCGGCGCGCTGCCCCCACAAGCACGCGCCGACGCCGGGCGGAGGGTCAACGCGGCGCTGGCAGCGCTCACGGCGTCGTACGACGCCCGCCGCAGCGCCCTCGAGATCGAACGTGACGAGCGGGTGCTGGTCGAGGAGGCTGTCGACGTCACGCTGCCCTGGGACCGGGCGCCGGTGGGTGGGCGTCACCCCCTGACCCTGATTCAGGAGCGGGTAGCCGACGTCTTCGTCGGGATGGGCTGGGAGATCGCGGAGGGGCCCGAGGTCGAGGCCTCATGGTTCAACTTCGACGCCCTCAATATCCCGCCGGCACATCCTGCCCGTGAGACCCAGGACACGCTGTGGATCGAGCCCGCTGACAACGGAGTGCTGCTTCGAACCCAGACCTCGCCGGTGCAGATCCGCGCGCTGTTGGCGCGCGGTGCTCCCTGCTACGTCGCCGTGCCCGGCAGGGTGTACCGGCAGGAGGCGCTCGATGCGACCCACAGCGCGGTCTTTCATCAGCTCGAGGGTCTGGCGGTTGACGAGGGCCTGACGATGGGTGACCTGCGCGGCACCCTCGACACGCTGGCGAGGGCGATGTTCGGACCTCAAGTGAGGACCCGGCTGCGGCCCGACCACTACCCGTTCACCGAGCCGTCGGCGGACGTGGACCTGCTCTGCTGGGTCTGCCAAGGCACGTCGACCGAGCCCGGTGCCGAGTTCTGCCGCACCTGCCGATCCGAAGGCTGGATCGAATGGGGCGGCAGCGGAATGGTGCATCCGGTGGTGCTGGCGTCGGCGGGGATCGATCCGGAGCGCTACACCGGCTTCGCATTCGGAATGGGCCTCGAGCGGACTCTGATGTCGCGCCACGACATGTCCGACATTCGCGACCTGGTCGAGGGCGACGTCCGGGTGACCGCCGCTCTCGGGCGTGAGGGCTAGCGATGGACCCGCGATGAAGCTGCCGATGTCCTGGCTGCGCGACTACGTCGAGCTCCCCGACGTCAATGCCCGGGACGTGGCCGAGCGACTGACCGCGGCCGGCCTGCAGGTCGAGCGGGTCGATCGCCTCGGCGAGGGCATCGAGGGTGTTGTCGTCGCACGCGTGACCGATATCGAGGAGCTGACCGAGTTCAAGAAGCCGATTCGTTGGGTCACCCTCGACGACGGTCGCGACCGGCGGCAGGTCATCTGCGGTGCAACCAACTTTGGCGTCGGAGATCGGGTCGCCTACGCGCGACCGCCGGCGAGCTTGCCGGGCGGGTTCACGATCGAGGCGCGTGAGGCTTACGGCCACACGTCGGACGGGATGATCTGCTCAGGACGCGAACTCGGCATCTCCGATGACCACACCGGCATCCTCGTCCTGGTCCCAGACCTGCCGCTTGGTGACGACGTGGTTGTGGCGCTCGGGCTGCGAGACGACGTGCTCGACATCTCGATCAATCCGGATCGTGGCTACGCGCTGTCGGTCCGCGGGATTGGCCGCGAGGTGTCGATCGCGTACGGAGCACCGTTCCACGACCCCGCCCTGGTCGGGCCGCGAACCGGGAGCGGCCCGAGCTATGAGGTGCGCATCGACGACACCGAGGGATGCGACCGGTACGTCGCGCGCGGCGTCGATGGCCTCGATCCAGCGATTGCTTCACCGCAGTGGCTTCAACGCCGCTTGGTCCTCGCCGGGATGCGGCCGATCTCGTTGCTGGTCGATGTCACCAACTACGTGATGCTCGAGGTCGGCCAGCCGTTGCACGCCTTCGATCGCGACACGCTGACCGGCCCGATCGTGGTACGCCGAGCCGCGCCGGGGGAGCGGTTGCGGACGCTCGACAACGTTGACCGTGAACTCGACCCACACGACCTGGTCATCGCCGACGACAGCGGACCGGTCGCACTCGCCGGCGTGATGGGTGGCGCCGCCACCGAAATCACCGCCGCCACAACCAGAGTGCTCCTCGAGGCGGCGCACTTCGAGGCGACGACGGTCGCCTACACCGCCCGGCGCCACCGGCTCCCGTCGGAGGCGTCTCGCAGGTTCGAGCGCGGAGTGGACGATGCACTGCCACCGACCGCTGCTGAACTGGCGATCGCCCTGATCGAGCAACTCGGAGCGGGTCGGCGCGTTGACGGCGTGACGGACGTCGATCACCGCTCCCCGATCCCGACGATCACCCTCGATCCTGAGCTTCCGGGACGGATCGCCGGCGTGGATTATCCGCAGAGCGCGGTCGAAGATCGGCTCACCGAGATCGGCTGCCGGGTCCGGGCGTCCTCGGCCGGCTTCGAGGTCGCCCCGCCGACTTGGCGGCCTGATCTGCGGTTGCCGGTCGACCTGGTCGAAGAGGTCGTCCGCCTCGAGGGCTATGCCGGCCTGCCATCGACGTTGCCGCGCGCCACTGCTGGCGACGGTCTCACCCGCACCCAGCGGCTTCGGCGGGTGCTCTCGCGAGCGCTGGCCGGCGCCGGCTACGTCGAGGTGCTGTGTTCGCCGTTCGTCGACGCCGAGTCGGGGGATCGGTTGCTGCTTGACGCCGGTGACCCGCGACGACCCTCGGTGCGGATCGCCAATCCGGTCTCCGACACCGAGCCCTACCTTCGCGCGACGTTGCTGCCCGGCTTGTTCGCGGCCGCGGCCCGCAACATTGCCCGCGGACTGCACGACATCGCGCTGTTCGAAACCGGGCCGGTCTTTCGCTCACGTGGCGGCGGAAAGGCGCCGGATCTCAAGGCCGGCGTCCGGCCCAGTGACGACGAGCTCGCGGAGCTCGACGCCGTGCTGCCGGATCAGCCGAACCGAATCGCGTGTGTCCTTGCGGGCAACCGGGAGACTGCCGGATGGTGGGGCCCCGGCCGGCCCGCCGGCTGGCAGGACGCGGTCGAGGCCGCGCGCGTGCTCGCACGCTCCCTAGGCGTCGACGTCACGATCAGTGCCGATCGCCACTCGCCGTTCCATCCCGGTCGCTGCGCTGCGCTCCATATCGAAGGCGAGCTGGTCGGCCACGCCGGCGAGCTGCATCCCCGGGTCGTCGAGGCGTTTGCGCTCCCGGCGCGGACCGCCGCCATCGAGGTGTCACAGGACATCCTGATCGCATCGGCACCGGACATCGCGGCGGCCGCGGTCGTCTCGCCGTACCCGGCAGCGACCATCGACGTCGCGCTCGTGGTCGATCGGGACCTCCCGGTCGCCGCGCTCGAAGCCGCGCTGCGAGCCGGGGCTGGGGAGTTGCTCGAGGCACTGCGGATGTTCGACCTCTACACCGGCGAGCAAGCGGGCTCTGGTCGGAAGTCGGTCGCGTTCACGATGCGGCTACGAGCGCCCGACCGAACGCTCACCGCAGAAGAGGTCGCCGAAGTACGAGCGGCAGCGGTGGCTGAGGCAGCGCGGCGCCACCAGGCGGTTCTCAGGAGCTAACCGATAGCGAATAGTCACTCGCCTAGATGGATGATCATGCAGTAGCATCGTCGGCCATGGGCACCCGGACAGCTGTCGTCGGTGCGAGTGGCTACGCCGGAGGCGAGCTGCTCCGACTGATCGACGGCCATCCGATGCTGGAGATCACCGCGCTCGTCGCGGGTGGTAACGCCGGCAAGAAGCTCGGCCAACTCCACCCGCACCTCCTCACGCTGGCGGACCGTCCGCTCCTGGACACGTCTGCGCCGGAACTTCAGGAGGCAGATCTGGTCTTCCTGGCGCTGCCCCACGGCGCCGCCGCGGACGTCGCCGCGTCGCTGTCCTCCGACACCCTCGTCGTCGACATCGGGGCTGACTTCCGGCTGGACGACGAAGCGGACTGGGCGCGCTGGTACGGCGGCTCGCACGCCGGCACCTGGCCCTACGGGCTGCCGGAGCTGCCCGGCGCCCGGGAGCGGCTCACCGGTGCGACCAGGGTCGCCAATCCGGGCTGCTACGCCACGGCTGTCACCCTCGGCCTCGCCCCGCTGCTCCACGCCGGGATCGCCGACCCGACCGATCTCGTTGTGGTCGCCGGCAGCGGCACGAGTGGCGCGGGGCGGACCCCGACCGTCGAGCAGCTCGCGACCGAGGTGATGGGTGATCTCTCGGCGTACCAGGTCGGCGGGTCGCATCGCCATATCGGCGAGATCCGTCAGGCGCTACGCACTGTCGCCGACGGCGAGGTGTCGATGTCGTTCACCCCGATGCTCGTGCCGATGCCGCGAGGGATCCTCGCGACCTGCACCGCGAAGTTGCGGCCGGGGGTGACCGCGGGCGAGGTCAGGGCGACCTTCGCCGGGTACGACGACGAGCCGTTCGTCACGCTCCTGCCCGACGGCCAGCTCCCTCACACCGCCGCGACCGCGGGATCCAACAGCGCGCATCTGCAGGTCGTCGTCGATGACGACCCGGGTCGGGCGGTTGTCCTCGTCGCGCTCGACAACCTCGGCAAGGGCGCGGCTGGGCAGGCACTGCAGAACGCCAACCTGATGCTCGGCCTGCCGGAGGCCACCGGCCTGCCGATCAATGGGATCGCACCGTGAGCGACAAGCAATGAGCGTCACCGACCCGCGGGGCTTCCGCGCGGCGGGAGTGGCCGCCGGCCTGAAGGCGTCAGGTCGCGACGTCGCTCTCGTCGTCAACGATGGACCGCAGTGCGTCGCGGCCGGCGTCTTCACCGCGAACCGCGTGAAGGCGGCGCCGGTGCTGTGGTCGGAGCAGGTGATTGCCGGTGGCGTGGTACGCGCCGTGGTGCTGAATGCGAAGTACGCCAATGCCTGCACCGGACCGGCCGGCTTCCAGATCTCGCACGCCACCGCGGAGGCGGTTGCAGCGGCTTTGGAAATCGGAGCGGGGGAGGTAGCCGTCTGCTCAACCGGAAAGATCGGCGAACCGCCGCCACTGGATCCGCTGCTGGCCGGGGTCGCCGTCGCCGTCGCCGCGCTGTCCGAAGCCGGGGGAGCCGATGCCGCCGACGCCATCCGCACCACCGACACGGTGTCGAAGCAAGCCGTGACGAGCCGTGACGGTTGGTCGGTCGGCGGCATGGCGAAAGGCGCCGGCATGCTGGCGCCGTCGCTCGCAACGATGTTGTGTGTCATCACGACCGACGCCGTCGCCGACCAGGCGACGCTCAACGCCGCCTTACGCGATGCGACGCGACTCACGTTCGATCGGCTCGACTCCGACGGCTGCCTGTCCACCAATGACACGGTGCTGCTGCTCGCGAGTGGAGCTTCGGGAGCCGCGCCAGCCGCCGAGGAGCTCAGCGACGCGGTCCTCGAGGTGTGCGGCGAGCTGGCCCGGCAGCTCGTCGCGGACGCCGAAGGGGCCAGCAAGGACATCGCGATAGAGGTGCGAGGAGCGAAGACCGAAGACGACGCGGTTGATGTCGCTCGCGCCGTCTCACGGAGCAACCTGCTGAAGTGCGCGCTCCATGGCGAGGACCCGAACTGGGGTCGCATCCTCGCCGCCGTTGGCACGACTGCCGCACAGTTCGATCCGCTCACGCTCGACGCCGCGATCAACGGCGTGTGGGTGTGCCGCGACAGCGCGCCGGGCGAGGATCCGGCAGCGGTCGATCTGTCCGGTCGCGAGATCCACCTCACTGTCGACCTCAAGGCCGGCAGCGAGTCGGCGACGGTGTGGAGCAATGACCTCACCGCGGCGTACGTCCACGAGAACTCGGCGTACTCGACATGACGATGAGCAGAGAGGCGGCGAGCCAGCAGACCGCCGCCGCGTTGGTGGAGGCGTTGCCGTGGCTGGAGCGTTTCCACGGCCGGACTGTCGTCGTGAAGTACGGCGGGAACGCGATGACCGACGACACGTTGCGGGCGGCGTTCGCCGAGGACGTCGTGTTCCTGCGGTATGCGGGGATCCAGGTCGTCGTGGTCCACGGCGGTGGCCCGCAGATCAATGCCCATCTCGACCGTCTCGGCATCGAGCAGCAATTCGCCGGCGGCCTGCGGGTGACCACGCCCGAAACCATGGACGTCGTACGGATGGTCCTGGTGGGTCAGGTGCAGCGCGAGATCGTCGGGTTGATCAACGCGCACGGCGCGTTCGCCGTCGGCCTCTCTGGCGAGGACGGCCGACTGATGACCGCCGAGCGGCGGCCGGGCATCGTGGGCGGCGAGGAGATCGACATCGGATTGGTCGGCGATGTCGTCCACGTCGATCCCGGCGTGATTGATGCGTTGCTTGCGGACGGCCGGATTCCGGTGGTCGCCAGTGTGTGCCGCGGTGCCGACGGCGCGGTCTACAACGTCAACGCTGACACCGCAGCCGCAGCAGTGGCGGTGGCGGTCGGGGCGGAGAAGCTCGTCGTCCTCACCGACGTCGAGGGACTGTACGCCGACTGGCCCGCCAGCACTGACGTCATCAGCCGGCTGAGCGCCGACGACCTAGAACAGATGTTGCCGGCGCTGTCCGAAGGGATGATCCCCAAGATGGAGGCCTGTCTGCGCGCGGTCCGGGGCGACGTGCCCGCGGCGCACGTCCTGGACGGGCGAGTCGCCCATGCGCTGCTTCTGGAACTCCTCACCGACTCGGGAGTCGGGACGATGGTGGTCCCCGGAAAGAACGAGACATGAGCGAGACCGCCAAGCTGCAGCAGCGGTGGGAAGCCGCGCTGATGGGCACCTACGGGACGCCGCCGATCGCGCTCGTCAGCGGTTCGGGCTGTCAGGTCGTCGACGCCGACGGACGGACTTATCTCGACCTCGTCGCCGGCATCGCGGTATCGGCCCTCGGCCACGCACATCCCGCCGTGGTTGAGGCGGTGAGGCGTCAGGTGGCGACGATCGCCCACACCTCGAACCTCTACATCAATCCGGTCGCGCTCGAACTTGCCGAGCGCCTCGTCGCTCTTGTCGGTGACGACTCTGCCCGGGTGTTCCTGTGCAACGACGGCGCGACCGCCAACGAAGCCGCGATCAAGGCAGTGCTGCGGATGCAGGCCGGGCGGCGACGGTTTGTTGCCGCCGAGCGGTCGTTTCATGGCCGCACCCTCGGTGCGCTGGCACTGACCGGAAAGGCAGCGATCCGCGAGCCGTTCGGCCCGTTCGGGATCGAGGTCGAGTTCGTTCCGTACGGCGATGGTGAGGCGCTCGCATCCGCGGTCGACGAGACCACCGCGGCGGTCTTCCTCGAGCCGACATTGGGAGAGGCCGGCGTCGTACCCCCGCCGGCCGGTTACCTCACGTCTGCGCGGGCCGCATGCGATGCCGCGGGCGCGGTGCTTGTCATCGACGAGGTTCAAGGTGGCATCGCGCGAACCGGAAAGTGGTTCGCACACCAGCACGAGGGCGTCGTACCGGATCTGATCACGTTGGCAAAGGGGCTAGGCGGCGGCCTTCCGATCGGAGCCTGCATCGGCATCGGTGCCGCGGCTTCGGCGCTTCAAAGGGGCGATCACGGCTCGACGTTCGGAGGGAACCCGGTCTCATGCGCGGCGGCGCTTGCCGTCATCGATGTCATCGAGACCGAGGGTCTGCTCGACCACGTCGAGGAGCTCGGCAGGCAATGGAGTGCCGACCTCGCAGCCGGTGGGGTGGAGCTGGTGACCGGAGTTCGCGGACGTGGTCTGTGGCTGGCGCTCGAGACGAAAGCAGGCGCTGCTCCCGCGATCGAGTTCGCATCGCGCGACCGGGGCTTCATCGTCAACGCGACCGGACCCGACGCGGTGAGGCTGGCTCCGCCGCTGATCCTCACGGCAGATGCGGCGCGGACCTTCAGCGAGGCATTGCCGGGAATCGTGTCCGAAGCGGCGTCGGCCGTTAGGTTGAGCGCGTGATGAGTGACCATGAGCGCTAGCCCGCACGTCCTCGTCGTCGAGGACGACCCGAGCGTCAGGGGTCTGCTGCAGACGCTGCTCCTCGCCGAGGGGTACGACGTCGCCACCGCATCCGACGGGCTCGCCGGCCTCGTGAAGGCGAGCAGCCACCGGCCCGCGCTGATCCTGCTCGACCTGATGATGCCCGACCTGGGCGGAATCCGGGTCCTGGAAGAGCTGCGCGCCGATCCGATGCTCGAGCACGTTCCGGTCATCGTGGTCACCGGCAAGGTCGATGCGGTTCCGGCCCTTGCCGCGCAGTTGGGGGAGGACTCGGTCTTCGCCAAGCCGTTCGGCGTGGCCGAGTTGCTCGAGCGCGTCGCCGAGGTGACCGGCGGACCCGGCACAGCCGGAGCGGAGCCGTGAGCGTCCGCCACTTCCTCATCGATGACGAGCTCAGCCCGGCCGAGCAAGTCGCCATCCTCGACGAAGCCGACCGGATGAAGAAGGACCGGTTCGCGGCCCAGCCGTTGGCCGGGCCGAAGTCCGTGGCGGTCGTGTTCGAGAAGCCGTCCACCCGGACCCGGCTGTCGTTCGAGGTCGGTATCGCCGAGCTCGGTGGCCACCCGGTGGTTCTCGATGCCCGCAGCACACAGCTGGGTCGCGGCGAGACGATCGAGGACACCGCGCGGGTGATGTCGCGTTACGTCGAGGCCATCGTCATCCGGACCTTCGGTCAGGAGCGGATCGAGGCGCTGGCGGCCGCCTCCGACGTTCCGGTCGTCAACGCCCTCACCGATCTCGCGCATCCATGCCAGGCGCTCGCCGACCTGCAGACGATCCGCGAGCACAAGGGTGGGCTCACCGGATTGACGCTCACCTATCTCGGCGACGGCAACAACATGGCCCACTCGCTGCTGCTCGCGGGCGCGATCGCGGGGATGAACGTGCGGGTCGCTTCGCCCGAGGGCTTCGCACCGTTGCCGGAGCTCGTCGATCGCGCCACCACCCTGGCCGCGAAGCACGGCGGGAGTGTGCTGGTCACGACGGACCCGCTGGCCGCCGCCTCCGGTGCCGACATCCTCTACACCGACGTGTGGGCATCGATGGGTCAGGAGGACGAGGCCGCCGACCGGATCGCGCCGTTCCGGCCGTACGCCATCGACGAGGCCGCGCTGGCGGCAGCGGATCCCAGGGCCGTGGTCATGCACTGCCTCCCGGCCCATCGCGGCGAGGAGATCGCTGCCTCGGTAATCGACGGCCCGGCATCGATCGTGTTCGACCAGGCCGAGAACCGGTTGCACGCCCAGAAAGCGTTGCTGGCCTTCCTGCTCGACGGGTCGCCGTGATGGCGCGCCCGGTAGCCCCCCAGCCGGCGAGCGGGCCGCACGCTGCGCCGACGACGAAAGCGGCGCGGCAGTCGCGCATCGCCGCCGCGCTCGCCGCTACTGCCGTCCGGTCGCAAGCTCAGCTGGCCCGGCTGCTCGCCGCCGAGGGCGTCGAGGTTGCGCAGGCGACCTTGTCGCGGGACCTCGAGGAGATGGGCGCCGTGAAGGTACGCCGCGCCGGCGTCGGCATGGTCTACGCCGTCGGTGACGAAGCACCGGGACCGGTGCTGCGGGCGCTGACTGAGGCCACCGAGGTACGGGTCTCCCGGCTCGCCGCCGAGCTGCTGGTCTCGGTCGAGGCGAGTGCGAACCTCGTCGTGGCTCGGACCCCGCCCGGCGGCGCCCACCTGCTGGCATCGGCGATCGACCGGGCGGCACTGTCCGACGTACTGGGCACTGTCGCGGGTGACGACACCGTGCTGCTCGTCACGCGGGACCCCAAAGGTGGCGCCCGGGTCGCCGACCGGCTGCGTCACATGGCCGGCACGTGAGGCCTCTGATACGTCGAGAGTGACAGGAGCAATGCAGTTATGACCGAGCGCGTCGTCCTCGCCTACTCAGGAGGACTCGACACCTCAGTGGCTATCGGCTGGATCGCGGCCGAGACCGGAGCCGAGGTGATCGCCGTGGCGATTGACGTCGGCCAGGGCGGCGAGGACCTTGACGTCATCCGCAAACGGGCGCTGAGTTGCGGCGCCGTCGAGTCGGTGGTTGTTGACGCGAGGAACGAGTTCGCCGACGAGTACTGCCTGCCGGCACTGAAGGCGAATGCGTTGTACATGGACCGCTATCCACTGGTGTCGGCGCTCTCACGGCCGGTGATCGTCAAGCACCTCGTCGTCGCGGCGCGGTATCACGGCGCGTCAGTGGTTGCTCACGGCTGCACGGGCAAGGGCAATGACCAGGTCCGCTTCGAGGTAGGCGTCGGGGCGTTGGCGCCGGAGCTGTCGGTCCTCGCGCCGGTTCGCGACTCGGGCATGACGCGCGACAAGGCGATCGCCTTCGCTGCCGATCAGAACCTGCCGATCGACGTGACCAAGAAGTCGCCGTACTCCATCGACCAGAACGTCTGGGGTAGAGCCGTCGAGACCGGCTTCCTGGAGGACGTGTGGAATGCACCCATCGAGGATGTGTACTCCTACACGAAGGACCCGGCGACGCCACGCGAGGCCGACGAGGTGATCATCACTTTCGTCGACGGCGTTCCCACCGCGATCGACGGCACACCGGTCACGATGCTCGAGGCGATACAGCTGCTCAACGCGCGGGCCGGCGGGCAGGGCGTGGGTCGGCTCGACATGGTCGAAGACCGCCTCGTCGGCATCAAGAGCCGCGAGGTCTACGAGGCGCCGGGAGCATTGGCATTGATCGAGGCGCATCAACACCTCGAGGACCTGACGTTGGAAAAGGACGCGTCGCGGTTCAAGCGCTCCGTGGAGCAGCGGTGGGCAGAGCTGGTGTACGACGGCCTCTGGTTCTCACCGTTGAAGCGGGCGCTCGACGCGTTCATCGACGAGACCTCGCTGAACGTCAGTGGTGACATCCGAATGACGCTGCACGGTGGACGCGCCGTTGTGACCGGTCGCCGCAGCCCCGCGTCGCTCTACGACTACAACCTGGCGACCTACGACGAGGAGGACACCTTCGACCAGCGGCTGGCGAAGGGCTTCGTCGACCTGTGGGGTCTGCCGAGCAAGATCGCGGCACAGCGCGACCAGCGGCTGAGCGCTGAATGAGCGAAGCGGCTCCGCCGACCCGGCTGTGGGGAGGCCGGTTCTCCGGCGGTCCGGCAGATGCGCTCGCCCGGCTGTCGATGAGTGTCCATTTCGACTGGCGACTGGCGCCGTACGACCTGCTCGCCTCGCGCGCCCATGCCCGGGTGCTGCGGCGCGCCGGCCTGCTCGACGAGGCAGAGTGCGATCGGGTGCTCGCCGCGCTCGACGAGCTGGATCGCGATGCCCGGCACGGGGCGTTTCGTCCCCAGGCCGATGACGAGGACGTGCACACCGCGCTGGAAAGGGGTCTGCTCGAGCGGGTGGGATCGCTGGGCGGCAAGCTGCGCGCCGGTCGCAGTCGCAACGACCAGATCGCGACTGACCTGAGGTTGTACCTCCGCGACCACGTACGGCAGATTGTGGCGCGGCTCGCCGAGCTGGAGACGGCGTTGCTCAGCCAGGCCGAGCGGACGATCGACACGCCCGCCCCCGGAATGACCCATATGCAGCACGCCCAGCCGGTGCTGTTCGCGCACCAGTTGCTGGCGCATGTGCAGGCCTTCATTCGCGACGTCTCGCGGCTGGTCGACTGGGATGTCCGTGCCGCGGTCAGTCCGCTCGGCGCGGGCGCGCTTGCCGGATCATCGCTTCCGTTGGATCCGGAGGCCGTCGCCAACGAGCTCGGCTTCGCTCGCGCAGCGGCCAACTCCATCGACGCCGTCAGCGACCGTGACTTCGCTGCCGAGTTCCTCTTCTGCGCCGCGATGATCGGCGTGCACCTGTCCCGGCTCGGAGAGGAGATCGTGCTCTGGGCGACGAGCGAGTTCCGCTGGGTGGAGCTCGATGATGCGTTCAGCACCGGTTCGTCGATCATGCCGCAGAAGAAGAACCCCGATGTCGCCGAGCTTGCTCGGGGCAAGGCGGGTCGCCTGATCGGCGACCTGACCTCGCTTCTAGTGGTGCTGAAGGGCCTGCCACTGGCATACGACCGCGATCTGCAGGAGGACAAGGAGCCGGTGTTCGACGCGGTCGACACGCTCCTGCTCGTCCTGCCGGCGGTGGCCGGGATGGTGGCGACGATGCACGTCGACGTCGAGCGCCTCGAGGCCACTGCTGCGGATGGTTACGCCCTCGCGACCGACGTCGCCGAGCACTTGGTGCGCCGCGGCGTGCCGTTCCGTGACGCGCACGAGGCAGTCGGTCACCTCGTCGTCTGGTGCGCGGTCAATGACTGCAACCTCGAGGACGTCTCCGACGAGGACCTCGCCACGGTCAGTGAGCATCTGACGCCCGACGTACGTGAGGTCCTGTCGGTGGCCGGTGCGCTGGCGGCACGCAGCGCGCCCGGTGGGACGGCGCCGGAGCGGGTCCGCGAGCAGTTGGTCGAAGCGCACACCTCGGTCGCGGCGCACGAGAAGTGGGCCACCAACGGTTGACCTCAGCCGCCGGACCGCTGCTGCCGCGCGGTTTTTTCCATCGCCCCGCCCTGACCGTCGCTCGAGATCTGCTCGGCGTGGTGATCGAGCACGCCGGCGTGGCCGTGCGGCTCACCGAGGTCGAGGCCTACGACGGTGCGAACGATCCCGCGTCGCACGCCTACCGCGGCGAGACCGCGCGTAATGCCGTGATGTTCGGGCCGCCGGGCCACTTGTACGTCTACTTCACCTACGGCATGCACTTCTGCATGAACCTCGTGTGCCAGCCCGAGGGGACGGCCTCCGCCGTCCTGCTCCGCGCCGGCGAGGTCATCAGCGGACGCGACGCGGCCGCGAAGCGCCGGCCGGGCTCGACCGTGCGTGATCTCGCCCGAGGGCCGGCGCGAATGTGCCGTGCGCTCGACATCGATCGCGCTCTTAACGGTGTCGATGTGACCCGCCGTACCTCGGTTGTGACGGTTCGACGTGGGATCCCCATCGGCGAGGACCTGGTCACGACCGGGCCTCGTGTCGGTATCGCTGAGGCGGCCGATCGGCCGTGGCGGTTGTGGATCGCGGGCGAGCCGACCGTCTCGGTCTACCGACCGCATGTCCGTCGGGCTCGTCGCCGATAGGCAGCGCGCCGGACGCGCGCTAGCCGAGAGCGGTAGGCCACTATGGCAGCGTGGGAGCCGAGATCCTCGACGAGCTGAGCTGGCGCGGCCTGCTGGCCCAGTCGACCGACATCGATGCGCTGCGCAAGGACCTCGACGCCGGAGCCGTCACGCTGTACGCCGGCTTCGACCCGACAGGCGAGAGCCTCCATGTGGGCAACCTGATGCCGATGCTCACGCTTCGGCGCTTCCAGCTGGCGGGACACCGGCCGATCGTGCTTGCCGGGGGGGCCACCGGGCTGATCGGCGATCCGTCGGGCCGCGACAGCGAGCGGAGTCTTGCCGACCGGGACGAGATCCGCGCGAGAGTCGAACGGCTGCGACCGCAGCTGAGCCGGTTCGTCGACCTGACCTCGACCGGCCTGCTCGTCAACAACCTCGACTGGACCGCCCCGATGTCGGCGATCGACTTCCTACGCGACGTCGGAAAGCACTTCTCGGTCAACGTCATGCTGGGCAAGGAGTCAATCTCGGCGCGGCTGGCCGGTGACGGCATCTCCTTCACCGAGTTCAGCTACGTCCTGTTGCAATCCAACGACTACCTCGAGCTGTTCCGTCGCCATAGCTGCACGCTTCAGATCGGCGCGACTGACCAATGGGGCAACATCACGGCCGGACTTGACCTGATCCGCCGGGTCGAGCACACGAGCGCCCACGCGCTGACCGTGCCGCTGGTAACCGATTCCACCGGCGCCAAGTTCGGCAAGTCCACCGGTGGCGGCAGCTTGTGGCTCGACCCCGAGCTGACCTCGCCGTACGCGTTCTTCCAGTACTGGATCAACGTCGATGACCGCGACGTCGGCAGGTACCTGCGGTATTTCACGTTTCTGCCCCGCGAGGAGATCGAGGCGCTCGATGAGGAGGTCGCCGAGCGGCCACAGGCGCGCGGGGCGGCGCGCAGGCTCGCGGAGGAGCTCACCGCCCTGGTGCACGGGGCGCAGGCGACCGGGCAGGTGATCGCCGCAAGCGCGGCGTTGTTCGGCCACGGCGAGCTGCGCGAGCTCGACGCCGGCACGCTGACGGCGGCGCTGTCGGAGGCGCCGAACATTCGGGTCGATGCCGGGATGCCGACCGTCGTTGACCTGCTCGTCGAGACCGGGCTGTGCGCGAGCAAGTCGGCCGCCCGCCGCGCGGTTGAGGAGGGCGGGGCGTACCTGAACAATGTCCGGATCACCAACCCCGAGGCCGTGCCGGCCACCGCCGACCTGCTCCCCGGCGGTTGGCTGGTGTTACGGCGCGGCAAGCGCACGCTCGCCGGGGTACGCTCGCAGCCGGCGGCGAGCTAGCCTCGAGCGCCGGCGGGTGAGCGTGAATCACGCTTGGCGATTCTTTGACTTCGCCCCCCGACTGACATAGCGTGTTGCGGTTGCCCCGAGACGGGTCGAGAGACCCCGACCGGTGCGCATCCGTCCCTTGAGAACTCAACAGCGTGCCAAAAGTCAGTGCCAAAATCCTGGCTCGGACGGCGCTTCGGCGTCGGCCGGGACAGTTCAATTTGGCGATGACAGACGAACAGCAAACAACGTCTGCTCAATCGCCAGGACTCCACGACCGTTCAGGCGGTCGTGGCTTCGTTTGTCGATAATCCGGCCGAGTTGATCATCAACACGGACGGTTATCTATAGACATCAACGGAGAGTTTGATCCTGGCTCAGGACGAACGCTGGCGGCGTGCTTAACACATGCAAGTCGAACGAGGCCCTGCCTTCGGGCAGGTGTCCTAGTGGCGAACGGGTGAGTAACACGTGGGCAACCTGCCCTCAGCTCTGGGATAACCCCGGGAAACCGGAGCTAATACCGGATACGACCTGGAAGGACATCCTTCTTGGTGGAAAGTTTTTCGGCTGAGGATGGGCCCGCGGCCTATCAGCTTGTTGGTGGGGTAATGGCCCACCAAGGCGACGACGGGTAGCCGGCCTGAGAGGGCGAACGGCCACACTGGGACTGAGACACGGCCCAGACTCCTACGGGAGGCAGCAGTGGGGAATATTGCGCAATGGGCGAAA
>JAICXJ010000100.1 GCA_025980465.1 Frankiales bacterium
ACGGCTACCACGGCCGTAAGCCGCAGCAATCCAGGCCGAACGGACACAAGTCCTCCAGATGCGTCGCAACGTCATGTTGATGCGGCACAACCCCCGACACATCGGAGGAGTTGTAGCGCGACCACTCCGAACACGTCCAGATACGGCGAAACTCTCGGCGGCGCGTCTATTCGCGCAATAACAAACCGCAGGCAGGGCGCGCAGAGTTCGCCGTGAGAGTATGAAAGTTTCTTGATTCACTTCGTGCTGAGCGCCGGCGATGGTCTTCAGCAGAAGGACGAGCGCGCCCAAGGCGGGGCGCGCTCGTCCGTTGTTCCGGCGGGCTGGGGCCGGTTCAGGGCTCCAACGGGTTAATGGGTCACGGGCTGGTGCAGGTGAGAGTCGGGGTGGAAGGGCTGCCGTTGGCGAGGAACCCGAAGGTGGTCGACGCCCCGGCTGCGAGCGAGCCGTTGTAGGAGGCGTTCTTGACGGTCACCGACGAGCCGCTGGTGGTCAGCGTTCCGTTCCAGACTTGGGTGATCAGCTGTCCGCCGGCCAGGGTCCAGTGCACAGACCATCCGTTGATCGCGGCGCTGCCGGCGGTCACGGTGACCTGGCCCTGGAAGCCGCCGGGCCAGGAACTGCCGGGCTGATACGTCGCCGCGCAGGCTCCCGGCGGCGGCGGGCTGCTGCTCGCGGACGCCGAGGGGCTGGCGGACGGGCTGCTCGACGGACTCGCCGAAGCGCTGGCGGACGCGGACGTAGATGGCGAGGGGCTCCCGCTATTGCCGCCCGGTGGCACATACGGGCACTTAGACTGGTAGATGGAGATGGTGGACGGGTCCGGCAAGCTCGGGCACAGGAACTGGGTGTAGCGGGTGTCGCTGTCCAGGAATACCTTGAGCCACGGGATGATCAGCTTCATCTCCACGTTGTTGGCGTGCGTGTAGTACACGTGATCCGCACCGGCGATCTGCGCGAAATCCTTCTGCGTGGAGGCCGCCAGGGTCGTGTACTCGCTGCTGAGCAGCGACGGCGTCACCACCGTGTCGTTCTGACCGCCGATCACGAGGGTCGGCACGGTGTCCGTCGACCAGTTCTCCGACGGGGAATAGGGCGCCAGGCCGATCGCGGCCCGCAGACTCGGGCGATGCTCGGTGGCGTACACCATGCCGCCGCCGCCCATCGAGTGCCCCAGCACCGCCAGGCGGGTCGGATCGATCTCGTTCTTCACCGGGCTGGAGGTGGTCAGCCAGTCCAGCGCCGCCAGCAGTTCCTGACCGCGCTGCGTGTCGAAGTCGGTGCGGCTGTTGGTCTCGATGCAGATGACGACGAACCCGAAGGAGGCCAGCCACGGCCCCATCCAGGCTTCCTCGTTCGCGCACAGCGCGGTGTAGCCCGGCACGATCGCCAGCGCGCCCCAGGTGCCCTGGCTGGTGTCGGTCGGGTAGTAGATCACCCCGCCGTTGAACCCGTTGCCCGGCGCCACGTTCTGCTGCGCCGTCGCGAACGTGCCGCGCGTCGCCTCAATGCTCTGAATCGTCGGGTCGGGACCGCGCTGGGTGGCGTTCGGCGTGATCGCGTTCGGGGTCGGCTGCGCCGACGCCGGACCGACCGCGAACACCATCGCGATCATCGCCGCCAATGCCGCCACAGCAGCCACCACGGCGCGCAGCGCATGCGGCCGCCGCAACCCGACGCCCTCCCGCACTCCCCCGGCGCCATCCGGCGCCGGCCTGGAACGTGGATCTCCTCGCATCGCGTACCTCTTCCTCAGTCGTGTGGGTGCAGAAGGGCAGCAGTGTTAGCGCTCTCATACGCGACAGCTCAGCAGCGCGGTGATGGGATGTGCGTGCCCGAAGTTGTGCCACATCGCTCGGTGAAGTTGCCAAGACGATACGGAAACCTCAAGACTTCGCCGTGCGGATGCGAGCGCTGAGGCGGACTCCGAGGGGCGAACGAGTGGCATCCGATCAGCGGCTTCGGTAAGATCTCGGGCACCGTGTCAGCCTGCGTATGCGTGCCATCGAGTGCGAAACTTACACTTGATCACGGCGCGATTCGGACCGAGTCAGCGCCAATACATCCCATGACGCCGCGATTCTGACTTTCTGAAACCAGTCGGTCCCGCCTTTCTGAAACTAGTCCGGTGTTCGGATCTGTCGCCGATCGTCGAACGGCCGGCGACGTTCGAGTGCTCACAGCACATCGCG
>JAICXJ010000073.1 GCA_025980465.1 Frankiales bacterium
CGGATCATCTTCCTGTCCTCCTCATCGAGCCTGGAGCCGATGAAGGCCAGGTCGGCGTACTCCGCCTCCAAGGCAGGTCTCAATGCCTTCGCTAAGGCGCTCGCCCGCGAGGTATCTCGCGATGGGATCAACGTCAACCTGGTGATCCCGGCGCCGGTCGAGACCGACATGCTCGAAGAAGTCACCTTCGAGATGGTGGCGTTGCAGGTCAAGGACGTCGTCGACGCTGTGCTGTTTCTCGACGCTCTCGACCCGCGGGTGGTCGTGCCGGAGATCGCGATGCATGCCAACCCCGAGGGGCCGCTGGCTCCGCCGCCGCTGCTGCCCGATGCGATGAAGCGGCGGCAGCCGTGACCGGTCCCGACGAAGAAGGCATCCCCTTCGGCACGAAGCTGGGTCAGCTGGCGGCCGACGACCCCGACGGCGTCGGGCTGATCCTGATTCACCGCGACACAGCCGACGAGCGCGTGACCTGGCGGGAGCTCGACCTCCAGTCGAATCGCTGGTGCCGGGCGTTGCAGCTGCGGGGGGCCCAGGTCGGCGACCGGATCGCGTTGGCGGTGCAGAACTCGGTCGATCTCGTGACGGCGATCCTCGGTGCGTGGAAGGCGGGCGCGTCGCCGGTGCCGGTGCGGTGGGACCTGCCCGACTGGGAGCGCGACCGGGTCCTCGCTGTGGTCGATGCGACGGTTGTCGTCGACAGCGGCTCTCTTGCTGAGCTACGCGCCCTCGCCGCCGCCCAGGACGACGCGCCGGTCGAGGAGCTCGTGGCGCCCCGGATCAACGGCATCTGTAGCAGCGGAGCAACCGGCACGCCGAAGGTCATCATGAGCACCCGCCCGAGTGTCTGGCTGCCGTCGATGGGCGACCCGTTCATGACCAACTGGGAACCGGTGCCGCGGCCGCAGGTCATTCTCGTGATGGCGCCGATGTACCACACCAACGGGTTCGCAACGTTGAACTTCCTGCTCTCGGGTGACCGGCTGGTGGTGATGGAGAAGTTCGACGCCGCCAAGGTGCTCGACGTGATCGAGCGATACCGCGTCAGCAACTTCACTGCGACGCCGACGATGCTGCAGCGGATCGCCGCCGTACCCGGCGTGGAGGACCGCGACCTGTCGAGTGTCGAGTGGATCCTGCAGGGCGCCGCGATGATGCCGGCGTCGCTGTTGCGGACCTGGATGGGTCTGCTCGCGCCGCACAAGGTCGTGATGGCCTACGGAATGACCGAGCAGCTCGGCCTGACCTCGCTACGCGGTGATGAGTGGCTGGAGCACGAGGGCAGTGTCGGGCGCGGCTTCCGCGAGACCGAGGTGCGGATTCTCGACGACGACGGCAACGACGTGCCGGTCGCCCAGATCGGCAACGTCTACCTGCGGTGGCCTCACACCGGGTCGTATGAGTACCGCGGCGGCGCGGCGCCGCTGCCCACGACGCCGGACGGGTTCGGTACGGCGGGGGACCTCGGCTGGCTCGACGCGGACGGCTACCTCTACCTCGCAGATCGGCGCGCCGACCTGATCATCAGCGGCGGCGCCAATGTGTTTCCGGCCGAGGTGGACAGCGCGCTGGCCGATCATCCCGGCATTGCAGATGTCGTGGTGATCGGCTTGAAAGACCCGGAGTGGGGACGGCGGGTGCACGCCGTGGTGGAGCCGGCGGACAAGACGGCACCGATCTCGGCAGCAGAGGTGATCGCGTTCGCGAAGGGCCGGCTGGCGGCGTACAAGGTGCCGAAGACGGTCGAGTTCGTCGATGCGATCCCGCGCAGCGAGGCGACGAAAGTCAGCCGGGGCGCGATGGTGCTTGCTCGCGGCGGCTGACTAGCTCGTGCGGTTCGCGGCCCGGCTGCTGTGGGAAATGTTCACGAGGCCCCGAGGCGTGGCCGCGTGGGTGTGGGCCGGCTGCGGGGTCGCGGCCTTCGCCCTGGGAGTCGGGCTCTTCGGGCCGGCCGACGGGTGGCTGGTGTTGTCATTCCCGGCCCCGTTGTGCTTGCCCTGGGTCGCGCCGTTGCGGCTGCCGGCGCCGGTGTTGTGACCATTGCTGCCACCGTTGTGCGCGCCGCTCGGTGAGTTGCTGGGATGGACCGGGTGGCTGGGGTGCGCCGGGTGGGTCGGGTGAGCCGGCTTCGCGGTCTCGCCGACCCCGTGGCCCTTGCCGTGTCCGGCGTGTGCCTTTCCGGAGGAGGCGGCTCCCGGCGTCCCCGGAGCGGCCGGGCCGTTCGTCGCGGCCGGGGCAGGAGGTGTCGGCGTCGGCGTCGTCGGGTGATGCGAGGAGTGAGAGGTGAAGGCGTGAGTGATCGCACCGAAGTGACCGGTCGCCGCCGCCGCCACGCCGCCGGCAAGCACGATGCCGCCAGTGATGCCGACCGCAGCGATCCGGGCGGTGAAACGGTGATGCGCTCGCCCCGCGCCGCGCTGCGTGCGGAACGCTGCCATCGCGGCGCCCTCGCCGGGCAGGGCGCCTCCGGCGTCAGCGGGGATCGAGGAGTTCAGGACGCGAAAAACTGCGCCGGCCGCCGAGCCGGGCAGCTCCTGGCCAGCCAGCAGCTGCTCACATTCGGAGTCGGTGAGGTACTCGCGCGGATCGTCGGTCGGGCTCATCTCACTCATCAACCGTTCGGGGCGGCGATTTCGTTACATCTGTCCGCAGAATTGCCTCGAGCCGTCGAAGGCCGCGGTGGGCGAGCACCCGAACCGCGCCGGTGCTCTTGGCCACGACCTCAGCGGTTTGACTGACGTCCAGGTCCGCGATGACCCGCAGCATCAGCACCTCGGCCTGCTCGGGGGGAAGCGACTGAATCAGCCTGATCGCCTCGTCGGTGCCGATGGCGGTTTCCACCTCGCCGCTGACGCTGTCGGGGGTCGCGACCTCCGGCGTGTTCGCGTAGAGCAGCTCGGGGCGGCGGCCTCGCCGGCGTATCTCATCGACCCAGCGGCGGCGCGCGATCGCCAGCACCCAGGCCCGAAACGCCCCGATTTCGTCCCCGACGAACCGATCGAGGTCCCGGACCACGTTGACCCAGGTGTCGGCCGCGATGTCCTCCGCGAGATCCGCCCCGGCCAGCACCGTGACCAGCTTCAGCACGCTGGGCTGGGTCTGTCGAAACAGCACTGTGAAGGCCGCTTCGTCGCCGTGTTGCGCGGCGCGCAGCACCTCGGCGAACGCAGCGTCGTCCACACTTTCCCTTCGGTCCGAGACCCCTGAGGTCCCGCAGACGATAGTCGGCAGATCCGGGCCTACTTCTGAAAGGTGTAACGCCCGCGTGCGGCGTAGCGATTAGTTGGCAAGCTCACCGTTCCGGCCCTCACCGCCACCGTACGAACAGGAGACCCCACCATGATGACCCGCGCCATGACCCGCACCGCCGTACTCGCAACGACGGCCGGACTTGTGACTGCGAGCCTGATGGGCGCCGCCTCGGCCACGGGCCAGACCGCGCAGCGCACCCATCTGACGATCAAGTCGGCCCACGTCCGAGTCACCAAGACCGACAAGTTCAAGGCGACGATCACCGGCACGCTGCGGTCCCACCACGCCGGCGTTGCCAACGAGGTCGTCGGCGTCAACGAGCGCAAGGCCGGCACCACGAAGTGGACCGCGACCGGTCAGACCGGCACAACCGACTCCAACGGCAAGGTTGTGATCACGCTCACCCAGAGCACCGTCCGCGAGCAGTACCAGCTCGTCTTCGCCGGTGACACCACCAGCACCCCCAACTACAAGGCGTCGCACAGCGGCACGATCACGGTGAACGCCGCGAAGGCATAACTGAATCCGTCCGCTTGGGCTCCGGCCCCGGAAGTCCGGTCAGCTGCTTCCCGTTCATGCAGCTGTCCCGGACGAGGAGCCCCGAGCGGATGCGGCCTAGGGGCCGCGCTCCCCGGCAGCACGGTGAGAGTCCGTGTTGCCGGGGAGTTTTTTTGGGCGCGGTGGGAAGCGTCGTTCTCCTGTCTCAGTAACGAGACCGGCCGGCTTCGACGGCGGGTGGATGACAACACCGGTAATGTCATACTCACCCATCACGCCCGATTGACCACGGGTCGGGCCTCAGGCACCGGAGGCGGCGAATGGTCCGAGATGCCCCGCCGAGCACCGGCGGTGGCCTCGACGCCCCTGACGCCCCGGACGTCAGCTGGCGGGAGCGCGCGGTCGAGCGCTCGCTTCGGACCGCTCGGGCCAAGGCGGTCTCCCGATCGGACCGGTTCATCCAAGCCGCGACTGAGATTCTCGGCGAGACCGGCCGCACTGACTTCACCGTCCAGGAGCTGATCGAGCGGTCGAAGACCTCGCTGCGCTCCTTTTACCAGCACTTCAGTGGCAAGGAAGAGCTGCTGCTCGCACTGTTCGAAGAGATCATCAGCAACTCCGTGGCGGAATGGCGCCAGGAGATCGCCGACCTTCCTGACACGTTGTCCGCGCTGCGGTTACTGGTCGACCGGATTCACGCCCAGGCCGGGCGTAGTCCGGGCAACAGCATCAACCGGGCGCTCTCGGTGTACCACCTGCAACTCGCCGAGTCGCGCCCGGCGGAGTACGCCCGGGTGCTGGCGCCGTTGCGGGAGCTCATTCTGGAGCTGGTACGCCGGGGTGTCGACGAGGGCACCTTCCGCACCGACATCGACGTCGACACGTTGGCGACGATCCAGACCCAAACCGTCGTGGGCGCCGCGCACATGCACGCGCTCGGGTCCGAGCCATCCGGCGTCCCGCTCGACACCGAGCAGCTGTGGAAGTTCTGCATCGGTGGGTTGAGGGGTGCGGGCGGTACGACACCAGCGAAGTCCAGCGGCAAGAAGCGCTAGCGCGAGCACCGGAGATTACGGAGTTCAGTGGTGAAGATCGTCCACGACGGACAGCTGTGCGAGGCGCACGGAGTCTGCACGAGCATCGATCCGGATCGATTCGAGCTCGACGATGACGACCGGTTGACGATTCACTCCTACGACGTTGCTGAGGCGGATCGGGCCCAGATCGAACAGGCGGTGATCAGGTGCCCTCGACAAGCCCTGAGCCTTCAGCATTAGCAGCGCCTTCAGCATTAGCAGCGCCTTCAGCACTAGCAGCGCCGCCGGACGGCGGCCATGGTCATGTGCTCGCCGAGCTCGACATGTCCGAAGTCCTGGCGAGCCCGGGCTGCGACTTCGCGATGGAGATGCCGGTCACCCGCCAGGTGTCCAACAACCGCGGTGGTCTGCAAGGCGGGCTGCTGACGACGCTCGTCGATGTTGCGGCGGGGATCTGCGCGATCCAGGATCTCCCGCGGGGTCAGACCGCGGCGACTTCCGATATCACCATCCACTTCCTGTCGGCGGTGACGGTCGGTCCGGCGCGAGCGGATGTGACGATCCTTCGGAAGGGCCGCAACAAGATGGTGCTGCGGGTGGACGTTCGCGACACCGGTCGCGACGTACTGTCCGCGGTCTCCACCGTGTCGTTCACTCTCGTCACCTTGCGCGAGGGCCAGCCCGACCATCGGCAGGCGCCGCGGCCGTCGGACCGGCTCTGAAATCGAGGCTTCTCAATACTGGTAATGTCGTTCTCCGACCCGAAGGAGAAGCCGTGAGCGACGATCTCGTCCTCTATGACGTCGCCGATCAGATCGCGACGATCACCCTCAATCGGCCCGAGGTGGCGAACGCGCAGAACCCCGAGTTGCTCCATCAGCTCGACGCCTGTTGGACCAAAGCCGGCGAGGATCCGGGGGTCAAGGTCATCATCCTGCGTGGCGCCGGAAAGCACTTCTCCGCCGGTCACGATCTCAAGGGCGCTGCCCCGAGCAACAACGACAAGTGGACCGTGCAGCGGATCTACGAGATCGAGGCGGTGCAGTACATCGGGTACTCGCTGAAATGGCGCAACAACCCGAAGCCATCGATTGCCGCCGTCCAGGGTGTCTGCATCGCAGGCGGTCTCCTGCTGGCGTGGCCGTGCGATCTGATCGTCGCCGCCGAGAACGCGAAGTTCTCCGATCCGGTCGCGGCCATGGGCATCGGTGGGGTCGAGTACCACGGTCACACCTGGGAGCTCGGTCCGCGGTTGGCCAAGGAGATCCTGTTCACTGGCCGGGCGATCACCGCGGCGGAGGCCCGCGCGGTCGGGATGGTCAACCGCGTCGTACCGCTGGACGATCTCGAGTCGGCCACCCGCGAGTTGGCGCTTGAAATCGCCAAGAAGCATCCATGGGCGCTGCGAATGGCGAAGCGCGCGGTCAATCAGACCCTCGACGTCCAGGGCTTCACGACGGCGGTCCAAGCGGTCTTCGATGTCCACCAGCTCGGCCACGGTCATGCGATGACCGAGTGCGGGTACCCGGTGCTGGTCGGCCTCGACGAGATGAAGGGCGAGATCGCCAGCAAGTCCTAGGCCGGAGGGTTCGGGCACACCGGCTGGTACGGCCGGCCGGGCAGATACTTCGCCCATTCGGCGCGGGTGAAACTCCGACCCGCGACGTTGCACGCTTGCTTGCTCCAGCCGGCCAACGTCACGGGCATGACGAAGGTCTGGTCGTTCGCACCGGTGACGACGACGTCACGGCCGTCCGGCGTGAACTGCACCCAGGGGTCGTACTGCAACGGGTCAGGAAGCGTGGGCAGGGGGTACGCCGGGCCGATCTGCTGGTGGGTCGCCACGTCGTACAGGCGCAGCGACGGGTCCCAGTCGGTCACCGCGAGAGTCCGGCCATCCGGGCTCCAGGCCACGCCTTCGACGACGTCCTGACCGAGATCGGAGATCTTGGCCAGTTGGCGGCCGGTGCGGGCGTCCCAGATCCGGATCGTGCCGTCCCACTGGGCAGTGGCGACCTTGGTGCCATCCGGTGAGTAGGCGAGTCCCTGGCCGAGCTCGCCCGTGCTGTTGCTGCCTTTGAGCGTGACCAGCACCTTGCCCGCGGCCGGGTTGGCGATGAAGGAGTCGATGCTGAACGCGCCGCCGACTGCGACGTCGGTGCCATGTGGTGCGAATGCGACCACCACCGAATAGCCGCCCTTGATCCGAAGCGGGGGCGCGAGCGGCCGCCCGGTGGCCGCGTTCCACTCGCCGACGGCGCCGGCGTCACGTGAGTTCTGATCATCGAGGAATCCGGTGGTCGCGACGGTGCGGCCGTCCGGGCTCCAGGCGGACCACGAGATGAATGGCCAGCCGCTCGTGTCGAACTGGCGAACGACGTGCGGCTGTGGTGAGAGCGCCCAGATCTCGAGCCAGGTCTTCGTCTTGGATGTGTACTGTCCCGGGCTGTCGGCGGATACCAGCAACGAGCGGCCGTCCGGCGAGAACGAGACCGCGCTCACGATGCCGCCGTCAACGGCATGGAAGCGCTTCAGCTCTCGCCCGGTCGTCAGGTCGGTGAGGACGACGTCGCCGTTCGCGGCGCCCTCGGCGATCGTGCGGTTGTCCGGCGCGACAGCGAGGGTCCAGGCGCCAGCCGCCGGGTCCGCGTCGCCGCCTGAGAACGAGCGCACCAACCCTCGTGTCCCGGCGAGGTCCCAGCCGATGACGTTGGTGTCGAAGCTGCCCGTGTAGAGCGTCTTTCCGTCACGGCTGATCGCCATGCCGTGGATCGCGCCCGCGTGCCCCGTGAGGGTCTTGGCGATCGTGCGGCTCGCCACGTCCCACAGTTGTACGACGCCGTCCTGGCCGATAACGACAAGAGTCTTTCCATCGGGCGTGAACTGCATTCCGGCGGCGTTGACGGCGCCGATACCGGGCTGGACCCCTCCGGTGGCGAGGTCGAGGAACTGAAGCTGCCCGTCTTGACGTGCAAGAGCGACCGTGCGGGCGTCGGGAGAGACCGCCACTCCGTCGCCGCCGATCCCGGTCGGAAAGCGGCGTACGGTCTTGCCGGTCCCGGTGTCGACGATGCTCGTGTGGTAGATCGGCGATTGATCGACCGGCGCCTGATCAGCGGCCACCACAAGCAGTTGCGTGCCGTCGCGCATCGGGATGAGGCCATTCACCGTCGGCAGGTTCGCTCCCGATGCGGGGCAGGTGCCCGGTCCGGCGACGACGGTCTTGACCCGCCCCTCGTGACCTGTCGCAATGGCGATCGGCACCACTCGCTCGATCAGCGTCTGTGGTCCGATGCCGTAGTCGCAGGACCTGGTGAAGCTGGCGAGCAGGGTGCGGTTGTGATTGGCGAAGCCGACCACACCGGCGCTCCACGCCAGTTCCGAGGTCGAGCTGTTGGGAAGCGGACCCGCCGGCGCTCCGCTGTGCGTGAACCGCGGCGCAGTGATCCGGTGGGTCACGCGGTAGGTGCCCGGGTCGCGAAACACGAAGGAGGCGTTGGATCCGGCATCGATGATCGTTCCGTCCGGCGCGAAAGCCACCAGGTTGTCGCGGTTCTCCCGGATCTCCCGTCCGGTGGTGGTATCGCGCCAGATCCAGTTGCCGTTGTTGTCGGCGATGGCGAGCGTCTTGCCATCCGGGGAAAGCAGGACGCTGCTGTTGCGCTCGTCGTTGAAGTGATAGGTGTGCAGCGCTGAGGGCACTCGCATCAACGTGGTGAGCAGGTCGACGCGGGTCTGCAGCGTGGGGCTGAGCGCCACCGCCTCCCGCGCCAGCAGCATGGCCAGGTCGATCCGTGGTTGCGCCACCGCCTGCGCGCCGAGGCTCTGGGCCAGCGCGTTCGTCGCCTGCTGGCGGGCGTGGCGCGCCGAGCTGCGCGCGCTGCTTCGTTGTGCCAACGCCAGCCCGCCGGCGATGAGCGCGAGCACGAGCAGGACGGCGACTCCGGACAGCAGGGTGCGAAGCCGGCGGTTGGTGCGTCGTTGTCGGCTCACCTCTCGGTCAGCCTCCTGCCGACTCGCAGCGAGGAACTCGCGCTCGAGCTCGTTGAGGTCGCCGGCATGGCTGGCCGCCCAGTCGAGGGTCGCGGTGAGCCGCAGGCCGCGGTAGAGCTCCGAGCTGTCCCGGCCGGCGGCATCCCAGGCGCGGGCGGCCTGGATCACGTGCTGGCGCAGCTGTCGACCCTGCAGGTCGTCACCCAGCCATTGGCCCAGCCGTGGCCAGTCCCGAAGCAGCGCCTCGTGGGCGACCTCCACCGTGTCGGCCTCGGTCGTCAGCAGCCGGTCCTGGGTGAACCGCTCGATCGCCCGGCGGGCCGCGTCATCACGGTCGAGATCGAACTCGTCAAGCCTGACGCGGCGGCGGACGAGCACGTCACCCTCACCACTGACGCCGAGCCGCAGCATGACCCGTCGCGCGGCGTCACGCTCGACCTCGCTGAGCTCGGCGTACGACGCCTCGGCAAGTCGCGCGACCGCCCCCTGAATGCCACCGGTCTCGCGGTACGACGGCATCCGCAGCCAGCGATCGGTCCGGGCCTGCCACAGCTCGACCAGCGCGGTCGACAGCAGCGGCAGCGAGCCCGGCTCGCCTGCCGCCTCGTCGACGAGCGCGTCGGCGAGCGCCGCTTCGACGTGCACGCCGGCTCGTCGCGCCGGGAGGGTGATCGCTCGATGCAGCTCGTCGCGGGACAGCGGACCCACCAGCACGTGGTTGTCGCGGAACAGCGACGCGATCTGCGGGTACGTGGCGATGTGGCCGTAGAAGTCGCTGCGCACGGTCACGACGACCACACATCGTTCAGCATCCGCGGTCGCAGCGCGGGCGAGCATGTCGACGAACTCCTGCCGGACCGGCTCGCTCGCGCAGGTCGTGAACAGCTCCTCGAACTGGTCGACCACGAAGACCAGCCGATCCTGCGGTCCGAACCCGGCCACGGTTGCACCGAGCGGGTCGTCCGCGTCCGTACCGAGTGCGGCGCGGGCTGCCTCGACCGGCTGCTCACCCGGGCGCATCGTGCGGGCGGTCCACCGTTCGCTTCCCGGCAGCAGGCCGGAGGCGAGCGACGGCAGCAGGCCCGCCGCCACCACCGACGACTTGCCGCTACCAGACCCGCCGACGACCGCGAGCAGCCCGTTACCGACGAGCCTCGCGGCGAGCTCGCCGACCAGCCGCTCGCGCCCGAAGAACCACGCGGCGTCGTTCTCCTCGAAGGAGGCGAGACCCTTGTACGGGCATTGCACGTCCTCGCCACCGCCAACGAGAGTCGGCCCGGTGTCGAAGAGCCGGCCGAGGCGCAGGCCGATGACGTTGTTCGCGAAATCAAGGTCCTCCGTGCGCCGCTCCCGGACCGCCGCCATGAACTCGGCGGCCGCCTCCAGCCGCCGGGTGGCCTCCGACCGCGCCCACTCGCTGGCGAGCTCGTGGATCCGGGCAGGTACGCCGTGCGACGAGCGCACGATCGACTCCACCGGCGCATCGGTGACGGCGGCTCCGGCGTACAGGGCGACGACCTCGCGGACCTCGTCGGCTGGAAGCGGCGCCAGGTCGCGGCGACCGTCACCGTCGGCATCCGCCCGTGCCACGACGTCCGCAAGGGCCGCCACCGCGGTGACGTCTCGGACCAGGAGCACCACCATCACCGGCGCGTGCTCGAGATCCGCCCACGCCTCTTCGAGCGGCGTGACTAGCTCGGTCGCGATCGCGTCGACGTCGTCGACGACGAGCAAAGACGGAGAGGTCGCGTGCCGTGCCTCGCGCAACGCCGCGAGTGCGCTCGCTGCCGCCGTCCCGCCGCCGCTGAGCACCCGGGCGGTCCCGTCGGAGGACTCGACGAAGGAGGCCAGCGCCAGCGCCAGGCGGGTCTTTCCGATGCCTTCGCTGCCGCTGACCGCGACGACCCGTCCGTTGCCCCGCCGGGCCTGCCGCCAGGTACCCCGCAGCCATCGCAGCTCGCCGACCCGGCCGACCATCGGCAGCTCGTCGACGGTCGCCGCGGTGGTGGCTGCCGCGGTCTGCCGCTCACCGCGCGGCGGGACCGCGGCGGTGACCGCGGTGGCCTCGAATACGTCCACCGGGTCGTCGAATCCCTTGAACACCATCGGCTCGCGGGCTTCGATCCGCACCCGGTCGGGGGCCAGGTCCGCAGCGCTCAAGGTGCGGGTGGACAGCAGCACCTGGCCGGCGCCGGCGGCCGAGCACAGCCGAGCCGCGAGGTTGAGGGCGACGCCGCGGTAGCCGTCCTCGACCGGTACGGCGGCGCCAGTGTCGATGCCGACGCCCACGAGGAACGGGAACGCCGGGTCGGCGTCGGTCTCCTCTGCGCAGGCCAGCTGCAGCTCAACCGCCGCCCGAACCGCCTGAGCAGGCGAGGTGAAGACCGCGAGGACCTCGTCGCCGCGCAGCTCGATGACCCGCCCGCTGCGCGCTTCGACACAGTCCCGGCCGATCTCGGCGAACCGGCGGGCTAGCTCCGCCGCTGCCGCGTCGCCGCGCTCGCGGGTGAACCGCGTGTAGCCGCGAACGTCGGCGATCACGAACGTCAGCTGCTGCGAGCCGACGCTCCCTCGCTCACCCTGGCTCTCGGTCACGGCAACCCCCCGGGTTCGCGGCAAGTATCGCGCTCGCGGTGGCGCGCCGCAGTCGGCTGGCTGACAGGGCTATCCGGCGGTGGCGGTCGGCGCCGGGCCCGGCCGGGTCGGCGGGACCAGCGTGGCGCGGTACGCCTGGGCCAGCAGCGCGGCGTACGCCGCCTCACCCGGCGGGCGCAGGTGAAGGTCGTCGGAGTACAACCAGTTGTGGTGGCGGCTGGCAGCCCGGTTCCAGTTCACGAGTCGCGCTTTCGGGAACTTCGCGACGACCCGCGCGATCGTCGCGTTGTTCGGGTTCTGCCAGTAGTGGTTGTAGGGGTCGAGGTGGTC
>JAICXJ010000104.1 GCA_025980465.1 Frankiales bacterium
GATCCACCGCCGAGCAGCGCGATGCGCTACTGGCCCGGATCACCCCGACCGCCGATGCGGCCGATCTGAAGGGCTGCGACCTGGTGATCGAGGCGGTGTTCGAGGACCCGGCGCTGAAGAAGAAGGTCTTCGCCGAGATCCTCGACGTGGTCGATCCCGATGCACTGCTGTGTTCGAACACCTCGACGCTGCCGATCACCGACCTGGCGTCGGGAGTGGACCGCCCGGCCGACTTCCTCGGCCTGCACTTCTTCTCCCCGGTGGACAAGATGCCGCTGGTGGAGATCGTCCGTGGCGCGCAGACTTCGGACGCGGCGCTGGCCGCCGCGGTGGACGTGGTGCAACAGATCCGCAAGACCCCGATCGTCGTCAACGACAGCCGCGGCTTTTTCACCAGCCGGGTGATCGGCACGTTCCTCAACGAGGGCGTCGCCATGCTCGCCGAGGGCGCGCCCCCGGCATCCATCGAGCAGGCCACCTTGCAGGCCGGCTATCCGGCGCCGGTGCTGCAGTTGATGGACGAGCTGACCCTGACCCTGACCCGCATGATCCGTGAGCAGACCCGGCACGGTGTCGAGGCCGCCGGGGGTACTTGGACCCCGCATCCCGCCGACGGGATCGTCGACCGGATGGTGCTGGAGCTTGGCCGCCCCGGGCGTTTCGGCGGCGCTGGGTTCTACGAGTACGAGGCTGGCCGGCGTACCCGCTTGTGGGCCGGCCTGGCCGAACACTTCGGCCCGTTGCGCCCGGATGCGATCCCGTTCGCTGACATGAAGGAGCGGATGCTGTTCGTCGAGGCGCTGGAGACCGTGAAGTGCCTCGACGAGGGTGTGATCACCTCGGTGCCCGACGCCAACATCGGCTCGATCATGGGGATCGGGTTCCCGCCGTGGACCGGCGGCGTGGTGCAGTTCATCAACGGCTACCCAGGCGGCCCGGCCGCCTTCGTCGCCCGCGCGCGCGAACTCGCTGACCGCTACGGCCCCCGCTTCGCGCCACCCGCGTCACTGATCGCCAAAGCCGACGCCGGCGAGTCCTTCGAGTAGCTGACCAGCTCGCAATTGCCGACGGGTTGATGCGTGGACATGGAATGCGACCGAGGCTGGTTGGCGAGCGCGTTGGTCTTTGATGGCGCCGTGCGCGCGGCTGGTGTTCAGCAATCGGGAACTCGGACGTCTACCGCCGTCTCGTGCGTGCCCTGGCTCGGATCCGGTGAGTCACCGTTGAGGTAGCTATTTGCGATCGTGAAGTAGCGCCCGCCCCAGGGTGCACTAACGACGAGGTACCAGTATCTCCCTACGCTCGGGGAGCCGGGAATGGGTGATTCCAGTTTGCACAGCACGTCTATTTTTTGAAATGACCGCACTCGGTCTCCTTCTCCCAGCATAGCGCGCGGATCACGGAACGTCCTCGCGCCGCCATTACCGGCTTCCTCCGGGTACGTCTTGCCGGACTTGCAGCTGTCACATGTGGGTGTCGGCAGCAACAGCGTGGCCGTCGCGGTCCCCTCAGGCATGGGCCCAGTGCGATTCGATGCATCCCCGGGCAGCAAGCTCGGGATAATCGCGACGACCGCAGCTGCAACGACGGCCCCTGCACCAATCCACGCGGTGACAATCGTCGCGTCACGGCGCCGACGGCGCCGCCGACGATCTCGATCACTTGCGGAATCGCGGCCGTCCTCGTTGGCTCCTCGCTGTATCAAGTGGGTTTGGCGATCAAGTGATGATCAAATGGTGTGGTCCCGGCGTGGCGGGTTGACGAGGGGGTGATGGTTTCGTTGGCTGCGTGACTGTCCGTGATAGTCGTGTAGCAGGGGGTCGCTGGA
>JAICXJ010000032.1 GCA_025980465.1 Frankiales bacterium
CTCGACCTGGCGGTCGAGCCAGCCAGAACACCGGGCCGCCTCCGCTCTCGCCGGGGTGCGGTTTGCCGGCGGACGGCACTTCAACACATTGAGCACTGCAGTCTCGCTTCGCGTCAGGCCCACCTCCGCCAGCAGGCCGTCGAGCAGTTGCCCGCCCTTGCCCACGAAAGGCCGTCCAGCGATGTCCTCGTTCGCCCCTGGCGCCTCACCGACGATGAGCAACCGGGCGTCGGCAATCACATCGCCGACGACAACCGTCGTACGCGTCGCGGCGAGCGCGTCGCATGCGACGCAGCCGCGGACCGCGGCGGCGAGGGTGTCCAGATCGCTGCACGCATGCGCCCGGCCGGCGATCTCGTCGATCGACGGGTCGACGGGTCGCGGGCTCATCCGGTAGCGGACGCCACCCGATCCATGGCCCGATCAGCCAGCCGCCGCAGGCCGGCGTTCACGACGACGTGACGATCGATCTTTGCCATGTGTCCGGCACCAGGGATCACCTGCAGCTCGGCGTGGGGCAAGGTCGCCGCCATCAGCTCGCTGTGTGACAACGGCGTGAGCACGTCACGGTCGCCGCAGGAAATCAGGACCGGAATGGCGCCGAGCACGTCGAGTGCCTTCAACTTGTCGTGCGAGAGGAAGGTGTCGAAGAATTCGCTCATCGTCTCGATGGAGGTGTCGGTCAGCATCCGCTCCATGAAGTCGACGAGTGACGGTGGCACGTCCGGGCCGTAGGAGAGGTAGCGGGTCACGATGTAGGCGAAGTCGGTACCGGCTCGCCGCCCACGCTCCAGCAGCGTCGCGCGGGCACGGATCATCCTCGCGAAGGTCGGAACGGCGGGGGTGACGGCCCGGGAGATCCATCCGGGCAACCCGACGACCTCCTTGGCCATCTCGCCGGTCGAGGTCGACAGCAGGGCGACGCCGACGATGCGATCACCGAAGAGTTCGGGATGCTGGTCCGCGAGGGCGAGGATCGTCATCCCGCCCATCGAGTGACCGACCAGCACAACCGGTCCGCTGGGTGCCACCGCATTGAGCACGGAGAGCAGATCACGCCCGAGCTGATCAATCGTCGAGTGTTCCGACGGCCCGTGTTCCGACACGCCGTGGCTGCGCTGGTCGTAGAACGCCAGTCGATAGTCATCGGCGAGATCGCGACGCTGGAAATGAAAGGCATCCATGCACAGCGTGAAGCCGTGAGCGAAGACGATCGTCAACGGCGCGTCCTGCTTGCCGTCCACCTCCACGTGGAGCAGTACGCCGTCATCCGCGCGGATGTCGATGCCCTGGGTATGTAGCTTCCCGAGCGGCTCGTCGACGTAGGGGTCCGGGCGCGACCGAGCGCGGCCCACAGCGCGATGTTCGGCCGCGACAACACCGGCGACGGCTGCGCCGGCGGCACCGGTGACGAGGGCCGCTATCCCAAGGTTGCGTCGACTGCTCATCGCTCCCCTTCATACCGCCGCGGCACCCGCGCGCCGATCCGACTGACGATCTCGTAGTTGATCGTGCCGATCGCCTCGGCCCACTCGTCCGCAGTGGGTTCACCGCAGGAGCCGGGGCCGAACAGCACCACCTCATCGCCCACGCTGACCGGGTCGGAGCCGACATCGACCACGAACTGATCCATGCACACGGTGCCGGCGATCCGGTATCGCCGGCCGCCGACGGCGACCTCGCCGAGGTTCGTCAGATGACGTGGCACCCCATCGGCGTACCCCAGCGGCACGAGAGCAAGAGTGGTGGGAAGCGGTGTGGTGTAGCGATGCGCGTACGACACGCCCTGGCCGGCGGGCACCTGTTTGGTGAGCGCCACCTGGGTGGTCAGCGTCATCGCCGGCGTCAGCCCCAGCTCGCCGGCCTCACCCACCTCCGGCCCGGGCGACAGCCCGTAGACCGCGACGCCGGGCCGCACCAGGTCGTAATGGGTGGCGGGTGAGCGGAGGGTGGCCGCCGAGTTCGCCAGGTGCCGAAGCTGGGGACGCAGCCCGGCCCGCGCGGCGATCTCGAGCGCCTGCTCAAAGACAGCGTGCTGCCTGTCGATGGTCGGATGTCCGGGGTTGTCGGCGTAGGCAAGGTGCGACCAGATCCCGATCACCTCGACCCCGCCGTCGGCCTGGGCCTTCGCCGTAGCATCGACCAGATCGGGCCAGTCGACCGGCTGCACACCGCCGCGACCGAGCCCGGTGTCGGCCTTGAGATGGACGCGGGCGGGTCTGCCGTCAGCAGCGCCGGCCGCGACCGCCCGCTCCAGCGCCCATGGCCCGTTCACACCCACGTCGACGCCGGCTGCGACCACCGCGTTCCAGTCGTCATTGGGGCCGAGCAACCAGGCGAGCGTTGGTGCGCTGACGCCGGCGCTGCGCAGCTCGATCGCCTCATCCGCCATCGCCACACCCAGCCAGCTCGCCCCCGCATCGAGCGCAGCACGCGCCGCCGGCAGCATGCCGTGGCCATACCCGTCGGCCTTGACCACCGCCATCAGGTCCGCGTCCCCGGCCCGACTCTTCAGCGTGGCGACGTTCGACCGGATCGCGTCGAGATCGACGCGGGCCGCGGACACGCTCATCCGAACAGTCTGTCAGGCGCTGCGTTGGGCGCCGACTCGATTCCGGTCACAATGGCGGGATGGCGCTCGGACACCTCGGAGTGAACGTCCCCGATCTCGACGCCGCGAAGGCGTACTACGACGTGATCATGCCGCTGGTCGGCTACGAGGAGTTCTTCAGCACCGCCGAGGAGTTCTCCTATCGTCCGGTCGAGAACAAGCCTGGCACGTACCTCTTCTTCTATCGCAGCACCGACGGCAGCGACTACTCGCGTGGAAACACCGGCCTGCAGCATCTCGCGTTCATCGTCAAGTCCCGTGCCGCCGTCCACGCCGTCCACGACCGCGCGCTACTGCTGGGCAGCCCGATCGTCGAGTCCCCGCAAGAGTTCGCGCAGTACCACCCCGGCTACTTCGCGGTGTTCTGGAAGGATCCGTTCGGCATCGTGCTCGAGGCGGTCTGTCACCGCGACGAGACCGCCGACAAGTGACACTAGCGGGTCGCGGCGATCGCCGAAGGAACGGCGTCGGCGATCTCGAGCGCGGTGATCGGCGACGGCGGGGAGCCGCTCGCCAACAGGCCCGCCAGTCCGTGGAGGAAGGCACCAGCCGATCCGGCGTCGAGTGGATCGAGGCCACCGGCGAGCAGCGCTCCGCAGATTCCGGAGAGCACGTCACCACTGCCGGCGGTCGCAAGGTACGGCGTCGACGCCGTGTTGACTCGCACTGACCCTGCCGGATCGGCGACGAGCGTCGTAGCGCCTTTGAGAAGCACCGTCGCACCGAGAGCCTTCGCGGCCGCTCGCACCTGCTCGAGGCGATGCGCTTCGACGGTGGAACGCTCGAGGTCCATGAGCCGGGCGAACTCGCCGGCGTGCGGGGTCAGCAACGTCGGCGCGCGGCGAGTCACCAGCGAATGATCCGTCGCGACGATCGTGATTGCGTCGGCATCGAGCAGCACCGGCAGATCGGTAGCCAGGATCGCGGCAACGAGGCGCTGGGCGTTGTCATCCGTGCCCAACCCCGAGCCGATGGCCCACGCCTGCACGCGGCCGGCAGCGAGCACCGCTTCGGCATCACCCGGCTCGATCGTCGTGACCAGAGCCTCGGGCCAGCGGGTGCGGACCAGGTCAGCTGCGCCCGCGGCTCCGGCGTACCGCACCATCCCGGCGCCGGTAGCCAGCGCGCCGCCCACCGCGAGCTGCGCCGCACCCGGGTAGGTGTCACTGCCGGCGACGATGCCGAGGACCCCGCGCGCGTACTTGTCCGACTCCGCTGTCGGCTGGGCGAGGAGGACGCCGACGTCGTCGGCGTCGAGCGCGGTGATGTCCGGGGCGGGCAGTGATAACCCGATGTCCACCACCTCGACCAACCCGGCAGATTCCGCGCCTGGCGCGATCAGCAGCCCCGCCTTGATCGCGCCGAAGGTGACCGTCACGTCGGCGCGCACCGCAGCACCGTCGACGACCCCGGTCGAGGCATCGATACCGCTCGGAACGTCGACCGCGACAACGGTCGCCTGGCCGTCCGCGACCAGTTCCGCCAGCCGGGCCATCGGTGGGCGCAACGCGCCGTGCCCGCCGATGCCGACCATGCCATCGACCACCAGATCGGCCGTCGCGACCAGCACCGCGTCGCGATCGCCTCCCGCCGCCGCGACTCGGCCGCCGGCGTCACGCAGCGCCTGGAGAGCCGGCGCGAAGGGCTGGTCCGTCACCAGCAACGCGTCCACTCGAGCGCCGCGGGCCGCCAAGCGCGCCCCGGCGTACATCGCATCGCCACCGTTGCCGCCCGAGCCGACGAGCAACACGATGCGAGATCCGTAGACGCCACCGAGCAGTTCTGCGCAGCGGCGGGCGAGAGCCGTCGCGGCCCGCTGCATCAACGCGCCCTCGGGCAGCGAGTCCAGTACCGGCTTCTCGGCGGCCCGCACCGCCGCCGCGTCGTACGCCGCCCTCATCCTTCCCCCTCCGCGATCACCATCGCGATCGCGGCGCCGGCGTCGTGGGACAGCGACAGGTGCCACCGGACGACACCGAGGGCAGCGGCAGCCGCGGCGACTGTGCCAGTCGCCAGGAGGTACGGCCGACCGGACGATTCGTGCCGCACCTGCGCGTCGTGCCACTCGAGGCCTGAGGGTGCGCCGAGCGCCTTCGCGATCGCCTCCTTCGCCGCGAAGGTCGCAGCCAGGGTGGCGGGAGCACCGTCTCGTTCCCACTCGGTGAACAACCGCTCCTTCAGATGCGGCGTGCGCTCCAGACTGACCGCGAACCGGCTGAGGTCAACGATGTCGACGCCGATCCCGACAATCATTGGGAAGAAGTGGCCGTCACTCGACGGTGACGCTCTTCGCGAGATTGCGTGGCTGATCGATGTCGAGCCCCCGGGCCATCGCGAATTCCGCCGACAGGACCTGCATCGGGACCAGCGTGAGCATCGGCGACAACAGCGATTTGATGTCGGGGATCCGGATCAGATGATCGGCATGCGGCGCCAGCGAGTCGTCGCCGTCGGTGGCGATGACGATGGTGCGAGCGCCTCGCGCTCGGATCTCTTGGACGTTGGTGACGATCTTCGCGGTGAGCGCGTGCCGCGGCGCGATCACGACGACCGGCGTGCCCTTCTCGATCAGAGCGATCGGGCCATGCTTGATCTCGCCGGCCGGCAGCCCCTCGGCGGAGACGTACGCGAGTTCCTTCAGTTTCAGCGCACCCTCGAGCGCCATCGGGTAGCCGACGTGTCGCCCGAGGAACATCACCCGTTCGTGACTGGCGATCTCTCGGGCCAGCTTGCGGACCGGATCCATTCGACCAAGTACGTCGGCGATCTGCGCCGGAGTCGCAGCCAGATCACCGAAATGCGAACGAACCTCGTCGTCGTCGCGGAAGCCGCGGACGTGCGCAAGATGCAGCCCCACGAGGTACACGGCAGCGAGCTGGGTCATCACCGCTTTGGTCGACGCCACTGCGACCTCAGGCCCGCCGCGGGTGTAGAACGCCGCATCGCTCTCGCGGGCGATCGACGATCCAACAGTGTTGCTGACCGCTAGCACCCACGCCCGCAGCCGGCGGGCATGGCGGACCGCCTCGAGGGTGTCGGCGGTCTCACCGCTCTGACTGATTGCGACGACCAAAGTGTGCCGATCCAGGACGGGGTCGCGGTAGCGGAACTCGCTCGCTATCTCGACCTGCACCGGTAGCCGAGCCCATCGCTCGATCGCGTACTTCGCGACCAGGCCGGAGTGGTACGTCGAGCCGCACCCGACGACGACGACCTGGGTCAGGCCCTGGATGTCCTCATCGCTCATGGCGAGCTCGTCGAGCGTCAGCCGGCCGTCCGGGCCGAGCCGGCCACCGACCGTCTCGCGCACCGCCGCCGGCTGCTCGTCGATCTCCTTGAGCATGAAGTACTCGTAGCCGGCCTTCTCGGCGGCCGCGGTGTCCCAATCGACATAGAACGTGGCACCGTCGACGGGGCTGCCGGCGAGGTCGGTGACGGTTACGCCGTCGCGGCGGAGCGTGACGACCTGGTCCTGCTCAACGACCCGGGCACTACGGGTGTGGGCGATGAAGGCGGTGACATCGCTCGCGAGGAAGTTTTCGCCGTCACCAAGTCCGAGGACCAGCGGCAGATTACGTCGGGCACCGACCACGACGTCGGGCTCATCGCGATGGGTGACGACGAGCACGAAGGAGCCATCCAGATCGCCACAGACCTCCCGGACAGCGGCGGCGAGGTCGCCGGCGTACCTCTCCTCGATCAGATGCGCGACCGCCTCGGTGTCGGTCTCACTAGCAAGCGCATGGCCGCGATGTTCCAGACCGTCACGCAGCTCGGTGAAGTTCTCGAGTGTTCCGTTGTGCACGACAGCGATCGCGCCGGTGCAGTCGACGTGAGGGTGAGCGTTGCGGTCGGTGGGCGCGCCGTGCGTCGCCCACCGGGTGTGGCCGATGCCCATCGTGCCGTCCAGCGTCTCGCTCGGCGTGCCGTCGAGCGCCTCACGAAGGTTAGCCAGCTTCCCGGCGCGCCGGACGACCGTGAGCTCTCCAGCGGCTGTGCGAACCGCGATGCCGGCAGAGTCATAGCCGCGGTACTCCAGCCGGCTCAAACCGGCCATGACGACGTCGAGCGCGGGCTTGTCCCCGACGTAGCCGACGATCCCGCACATGTGGTCAAGGGTACGGTGCAGTGCCAACCGAACCGGGGCAACGATCGTGACAACGACCCGAGCGATCCGTTACGTATGAATCATTGTGGCGATGTCACAGCAGGACGAAGAGGCATTCCGGGCGTTCGCGCACGCTCAGCGCGCGACGTTGCGCCGCACCGCCTACCTCCTGTGCGGCGACTGGCACCACGCCGATGACCTGGTGCAGACCACTCTCGTCAAGCTCTACGTCGCATGGAAGCGGATCCGCAACGACGCCAGTCCCGAGGCCTACACCCGGCGGATCCTGACTCGCTGTTACCTCGACGAGCGGCGCCGGCCATGGCGACGTGAGGCGCCCGCCGCCGAACTGGGCGACCAGCCGGCACCCCACGTGCCGACCGAGGACCGGCTCGACTTGCGCGCCGCGCTCGAGCTGCTGCCGCTGCGCCAGCGAGCAACTGTGGTGCTGCGGTTCTGGGCTGACGCATCCGTCGCAGAAACCGCGGACGCCCTCGACTGCTCAGAGGGAACTGTGAAGAGCCAGACCGCCCGGGCGCTCGCAACGTTGCGTGCGCGCCTCGACGACCCAGCGCTCGTGTCGAAGGAGTTCGGATGACCGACATCAAGGATCGCTTCGCCGGGATGCTCGCCGACGAGCCGCCGGGTCGTGACGACATCGATCACGTCGTGGGCGCGGGGCGGCGACGGCTACGTCGGCGCACCGCACTGATCTCAGTTGCCGGCACCGCCGGAACGGCCGCCGTCGTCGCCGCGGTCGTCGTACCCCTGAGTGTTGAGGGCAGTAGCGCACCTAACCGTGAAGCCCTGATCACCGCAGGGTCGCATCCCTCGCCGCCGCCCTGCCAGTCCTACCTCGCACGTCCAGGCAGCCGGCGAGCCCTCAAGCGGGACGTCGCCGGAATCGTCAAGCAGTGGCACTCCCGTGGCCAGCGTGTCTATCGGCTGCAGCAGAGCAGGCTCACGCACGGCCTGGAGAGGATCACCGTCTGCTCCGGTCCGGGTGACGGAACCACCAAGCGGCCTGTGACGGCGACCGCTCCCGCCTCCTCGGCGCCGCGTTATCACTACAGCGAGGACCCGCAAGCGATCGCGAGCCGGTTCGGCAGAGAACTGTCGCACGCTGTCGACGCAGCTGGACGCACCATCGTCTACACCCGCCCGTTCGCCCAGGAAACCTCGACGCTCGAGTCAGGTCATCCCTCCTACTACGACGGAAACGTCGACGTGGCGCTCGGCGGCGACCAGGGTGACATCGGAGTTCAGGTGACGCACGCGGTGACTGAGCAGGTGCCGTTCGACGGCTCATGCGACCCGCCGTACTGCTCCCAGACGACGCTTCCCGACGGCAGTGTGCTGCAGACCGACCGAGTCGACGCCGGTAAGGGCACCATCCTCACGGCTGTGATTCACCGGCCCGACGGGCTGGTGGTGGCGGCCCAGGAGAGCGACTACGGATTCGGCCCGAACGCACCCGTGCACACGTACGGCGCCCAGCCGCTGACCCTCGATCAGCTGACCTCGCTCGCTGCGGATCCCGCCTTCCAGTTCTGAGACTCAGCCGAGGAGGTGTGCTGCCGCCTTCGCGTCGAGGACCGCGATCACGGCAGCCTTGATCGTGGCGGCAAAATGCGGCTTCAGCGCGATCCGGGTGGCGATGGCGTGCTCCATCGTGCGGATTGGTCTCGGGTCGGTGTCGAGCAGCATCGTCCCGCCGGCGCGGAAGAAGTTCACCGCCTGCACAGCTGGCGCGACGCTCTCGATGGCCTTGGCGTTGAAACTGTCCGAGATGATGACGCCGCGAAATCCGAGCGAACCGCGCAGCATCTTCGTCATGACGACCGGCGAGAAGCAGGCGGCATGGTGGGAGTCGATGCTCGGGTAGGTCGCGAGCGACACCATCACGAACGGCGCGCCGGCGTCCACGCCGGCCCGAAACGGCGCGAGATAGGGGTCGTGGCGAGTCGTCGGATCGGTCACGTGACGAGCCAGGTCGGTGTTGCCGGTGGCCCGGCCGATTCCGGGGAAGTGCTTGATGGTGACGTCGACACCCGCCGACATCTCGCCGCGCACCACCGCGACCACATGGTTGGCAACAACGGTCGGGTTGTGACCGAACTCGCGGTCGTAGCGCCCGATCGGCTGGTTCTGCCTGGCATGTTTCGCCGGAACGGTGTCGGCGTCCGGCGCGAGATTGAGGTTGACTCCGGCCCGCGCCAGCTGGTGACCCCACGTCGTCGCATCAGCCCGCAGTTCGCGTCGCGGGAGTTGTCCCTGCACGAGGGCGGTGGGCATCTGCGAGAAGCCGGTGCCCGACAGTCGCTGAACTTCCCCGCCTTCCTGGTCGGTCGAGATGAATGGCGCGGCGCCAGCGACCGTCAGATGCGAGGCAAGGTTCGCGGTGAGTAGGGCGACGTGGTGACGGCTGCGATGTGAATTGCCGTTGAGGATGATGTTGCCGACGTCGAGTGACTCGAGCTTGTTCAGCTGCGCTGCGGTCGGACCCGTCGCGTCAACACCGACCATGAACAGCTGACCGATGCGTTGCCTCTCGCTCATCGCGGCGTACTCCGCGCGGGCCTGGCTGCCCGATGGCGAGACGTACTGCCACATCGCGTCGGGACCTGAGGCATGAGCGGGGGTAGCCGCCAGTGTCGCGCAGGACAGCGTCGCCCCGGCCAGCGCGCCGAGGATGCCGCGGCTCATGCCGACCGGGAGCGCATTGCCCCCGCGATGCGCTCGGCAATCGATCCGGCTCGCTCGTCGGTCTCGGCTTCCACCATCACTCGCACCAGCGGTTCGGTGCCGCTCGCCCGCACCAACACGCGACCATCGTCACCGAGCTCGGCGGTCGCGAGGTCGATCACCGGCTGCGCCGCGCCGATCGCCGCCGGCGGGTCGGCGCTGCGAACGTTGATCAGTACCTGCGGCAGCTTGTGAATGACCCCGGCGAGCTCGCCGAGAGATTTGCCTGCAGCGGCAGCCGCCGAGAGCAGTTGAAGCCCGGTGAGTACGCCGTCGCCGGTGGTGGCGTGATCGAGCATGACGATGTGCCCCGACTGCTCGCCACCGAGGGACGCGCCATCAGCACGCATGCGCTCAGCGACGTGGCGGTCACCGACCGGCGTGGTCAGCAGTGACAAACCGGCGTCGCGGAGCGCGCGGTGCAAGCCCAGATTGCTCATTACAGTTGCGACGACGCGACCGCCAGGAAGGTTGGATTTTCGTTGCAGATCAAGGGCCAAGATCGCAAGGATCGCATCACCGTCGAGCACCTCGCCAGCCGCGGTGACAGCGAGGCAGCGATCGGCATCGCCGTCGTGGGCGATCCCTGCACTCGCTCCCGCGTTCCGCACCTCGCGCCGTAACCCGTCGAGGTGGGTCGCGCCGCAGTTGTCATTGATGTGCTCTCCGTCGAGAGCGCAGTTGATGACGGTGACGTCGGCCCCGGCCCGGCCGTAGGCCGAGGCCGCGACGGTCGCTGCGGCGCCGTTCGCGCAGTCGACCACGACGGACATTCCGCCGAGCGGTGTCTCGACGGTGCGAAGAAGCGCATCGACGTACCAGTCGGGCTGATCGGACAGATCGGCGCGGATCTCGCCGCGCTGCTCAGCCGCCGGCGGCACCGAACCCAGCCGAGTCTCGATACGAGCCTCGTCAGCCTCACCGAGCTTGAGTCCGCCGGTTCCGAAGAACTTGATTCCGTTGTCCGGAGCGGGATTGTGGCTCGCCGAAATGACGAGTCCGAACGCCGGTCTCGAGTCGATCCCCGAGAGGCCATCCGCCACCGCGCGGGCAACCGCCGGGGTCGGGATCACACCGAGCAGTACGACGTCGGCGCCGGATCCGGTCAGGCCGTCGACAACCGCGTCCTGTAGCCACGGGCCGGACGGTCGAGAATCACGGCCGACCACGACGAGCGGACGCGGACCGGTGGTGAGTTCAGCGACGCCGGCAGCGGCAAGTGCGCGCGCCAGGTCGGCGGTCAGATCGACGCCGGCAACCCCCCGTACCCCGTCCGTGCCGAATAGGGCCACTTTCTCCAACGCCTCCGAGGCTGAGGGCGCGAAGCGTCGGGTTCTCAGCGCTTGGAGTACTGAGGGGCCTTGCGAGCCTTCTTGAGGCCGTACTTCTTGCGCTCCTTGGCCCGAGCGTCGCGGGTGAGGAAGCCGGCCTTCTTCAGCGGCGGCCGCGCCTCCTCGTCGGTCTCGATGAGAGCGCGCGAGATGCCGAGACGCACCGCACCGGCCTGGCCGGAGACGCCACCACCGTGGACCCGCACGAGAACGTCGTAGCGGTCCTGGACATCGAGGGTGACGAGCGGTTCGTTGACGATCTGCTGGTGGACCTTGTTCGGGAAGTAGTCCTCGAGCGACCGGCCGTTGATGTTCCAGACCCCGGTGCCGGGGATCAGCCGGACCCGCGCGATGGCCTCCTTGCGGCGCCCGGTCGCGCCGGCCGGACCGCCGATGCGCACCTGGGGCTTGCGCTCCGGGGCCGGTGCCTCGACGACCTCCTCGTCGACAGAATCGGTCTCAGCGACCGCCGCGTCCTCAGGTGCCTCGACGTCGGTCTCGGTCTCCGTCACGGTCTCACTCACTACTGCGCCACCTGCGTGATCTCGTAGGGCACCGGCTGCTGGGCCTGGTGCGGATGCTCGGGGCCTGCGTACACCTTCAGCTTGCTCGCCATCTGACGGCCCAGCGAGGTGTGCGGAAGCATGCCCTTGACCGCCTTCTCGATCACCCGTTCCGGGCGCTTCTCGAGCAGCTCGGAGTAGGGCGTCGCGGACAGCCCGCCCGGGTAGCCGGAGTGGCGGTAGGCCAACTTGTCATTGCGCTTGTTGCCGGTGAGGGCGACCTTGCTCGCGTTGACGATGATGACGAAGTCACCGGTGTCAACGTGCGGTGCGTAAATCGCCTTGTGCTTTCCCCGCAGCAGCCGGGCGGTCTGGCTGGCGAGCCGGCCGAGTACGACGTCAGTCGCATCGATGACGTGCCACCGGCGCGTCACCTGGCCGGCCTTCGGTTGGTACGTACGCACGCGGGTGCCTTCACTCAATTCGGTTCGGATTGCGGCTCGCGCAGTGTGAACGAGGTCCGCCCGCCGCGCAGGCGGACGCCTGCGTGACGAAACGAGGCTACCTGCGCCTCGCGGGGTGGGTCAAAGTCGCCCGTCACGCTCAGGAATCGGGCGAAAAGACACAGAACTCGTTGCCTTCCGGGTCGGCCATCACGGTCCATTCGATCTCGCTGTCCGGGCGCCGGAGGATACCGGCGCCGGCGTCGAGAAGCGGGTCGACCTGGCCAATGACGTCCCAGTGGATCCGGTTCTTCACCCTCTTGGGCTCGGGCACCGGCACGAAGTCCATCGTCTCGATCGGCATCCCCGGCACGCGCTGGACCGTGGAGTAGCCATCGTCGTGGTGGACGATCTCGGCGTCGTACACGCCGCCCCACCACTCGGCGATCGCGTGTGGGTCGCCGCTGTCGACAACCAGCCCGTGCAGCAGGTCCGGGGGGAGCTCGTCGCGGATGAAGGCGCAGAACTCGCCGCCTTCCGGGTCGGTCATCACCGTCCAGCGCCCGTCATGCATCGCATCGCCGATCGTCGCCCCGAGTGCTTCGAGGTCGACGAGCGACCGGGCGTAGATGTCGAGGTGCACCCGATGTTTCACGGTCTTCGGCTCCGGTACCTCATCCAGCCAGATCCGATGTTGCGGTGTCCGGCCGGCCAGGTGGCCGACGTGCTGCGGATCCGCCTCCCACGCCAGCCCGAGGACCGCGGCCCAGAACGGACCGAGCCGCCTCGCGTCAGTCGCGTCGAGGCAGAGATCCTTGAAGCTCGCGAGCGGCATCTCAGGCGCCCTCGGTGGTACGGCGCAACAGGTGCGCTCGAGCCACGGCGTCGCCCGGACCGCAGCGGCCCTGCAACAACTCGGCGACCGCATGCCGGTGCTCGACGTCGACATTGCCGCCGTATTTGAACTTCGCCGTCACTTCCACGATCGCGAGGCGGAGACCACGGATGCCAGGCAGCTTGCGGTCGTGCACTTCGGGATCGGCGACGGCGATGTCGGGCTGCTCCTGCCGCAGTTGCTGCCGGAGGATTTCGACCTTGCCAGCGTTGTCGTCGACGACCGTCGCCCGGCAGCGGAGTTGGACCGCGGCGTAGTAGGTCGTCGGGATGCCCAGCGTGGGGTCCTCATCCCCGATCGCCTTCCACGATGAAGGGATGAACGCCCAGTCGCCGGCCACCGAGAGCAGCACAGTCGGGTTCTCCTCGATCGCCGCCCAGATCGGGTTCGGCCGCGCCAGGTGCAACACCACCTCGTCACCGATCAGCAAGAACTGCGTGGGTACGACGACGGGCACGTCGCGGTCCCGCCCGGAGGCGATCAGCTGGCCGAACCCCTGACCCGAGACGAACTCGCGCCATTCGTCATTGTTCTGGCCGGCGTCCCAAGGGTGGACGAGCATCAACGCACCCGCTCGACACGGGCTTCGTCCCAGACCGCCTCTGCCGACTCCGTGACCGTGCCATCGGCGCGGAAGATGACGAACCGGTCGAACGATCGTGCGAACCAACGGTCGTGGGTCACCGCGACCACGGTGCCCTCGAACGCGTCGAGACCTGCCTCGAGCGCGTCGGCGGAGGCGATGTCGAGGTTGTCGGTCGGCTCGTCGAGCAGCAGCAGGGTCGCGCCGGACAGCTCCAGCAGCAGGATTTGAAGCCTCGCTTGCTGGCCGCCCGAGAGCGTCTCGAACGGCTGCTCCGACGAGCCGGCGAGCTCGTAACGGTCCAGCACCTTCGCTGCCGCCTCGCGGCCGAGTCCCTCGCGGTGTGCGTCGCCCTTCCAGAGGATGTCGAGCAGGCTCCTCCCGATCAGCTCCGGATGCTCGTGGGTCTGGGCAAACCAGCCGGGCCTGACCCGGGCGCCCAGGCGGGCCTTCCCGGTGTGCGCGACCGACCTGATCGCAGTCCCGATCACCGGCCGGTGATCGGCGTCCGGGTCGGAGCCGCCGGCGGCGAGTAGGCGCAGGAAGTGGGACTTCCCTGAGCCGTTTGAGCCGAGCACCGCGACCCGCTCGCCGAACCAGACCTCGAGATCGAACGGCTTCATGAGACCGGTCAGCTCGACTGAGTCGCAGATCACCGCCCGCTTCGCGGTGCGACCGCCCCGCAGCCGCATGTGGACGTTCTGCGCGAGCGGCACCGCTCGCGGGGGGCCCTGCCGTTCGAACACCTCGAGCCGGGTGCACGCCGCCTGGTAGGCACCGGACATCCCGTCGTTGTACTTCGCCTTCTCCCGCAACCGCAACACCAGCGCCTTGACCTTCGAGTGTTCCTCGTCCCAGCGCCGGCGCAGCTCCTCGAGCCGGCTGTTGCGGTCGCGTCGGGCGTCGGCGTACGTCGCGAAGCCGCCACCATGGACCCAGGTCGTGTTGCCTGCCGCACCGAACTCCAGGGTGATGATCCGGTCCGCAGCGCGAGCCAGAAGCTCGCGATCGTGTGACACGAACAGCACCGTCTTCGCGGATTCGAGCAACCGGTCCTCGAGCCAGCGCTTCGCCGGAACGTCGAGGTAGTTGTCCGGCTCGTCAAGCAGCAAGACCTCATCCGGCCCGCGCAGCAACGCCTCGAGGACCAACCGCTTCTGCTCGCCGCCCGACAGCGTGCCAACCTCACGCCAGCGCGCCTTGTCATAGGCAATCCCGAGCGCCTGGACGGTGCAGACGTCCCACAGCACCTCGGTGTCCCAGCCGCCGGCGTCGGACCAGTCGGCGAGCGCGTCGGCGTAGCGCAGCTGGGTGGGCTCGTCGTCGGCCTCCATCATCGCCAGCTCGGCAGCATCGACGGCGGCTGCCGCGACGCGAACCCGTGCTGGTGCGACCGACAGCAACAGGTCGCGCACCGTCGAGTCATCACGTACCGACCCCACGAACTGACGCATCACACCAAGACCGCCCGACTCGACCACCGACCCTGAGTCGGCGGCAAGGTCGCCGGTGATGATTCGGAACAGCGTCGTCTTGCCGGCGCCGTTGGGTCCGACAAGGGCGGCCTTCTGTCCATCTCCGACGCGGAAGGTCACCTCATCGAGCAGGTTACGGCCATCGGGCAGCGCGTAGCTGACGCGCTGCACATCGATGTGACCCATGTGCCGAGTCTCGCAGCCTTCGCCACCGAGTTTCGGTCGCAGTCTTCCCCGATGACTCGCTCAGGCGTCGCGCCGTCGCCGGGTGCGTTGAGCCTGCAGCGCGAGCTCGTCATCTGGCGGGTACTCGACGGCGACCAGGGTCAGACCGTGCGGCGGTGCGACGGTCACCGCCGAGTTACGGACGCCGGCGGAAAGCACCTCGGCCGGCCACCCGACCGGACGACGACCGTCCCCGACCGCGAGCAGCGCGCCGACCATCGCGCGAACCTGGTTGTGGCAGAACGCATCGGCCGCCGCCTCGATGACCACGACTGCCTCGGCGTCACGAGCTACATCGAGCTGCAGCAAGGTACGGATCGTCGAAGCGCCCTCCCGCGGCCGGCAGTACGCGGCGAAGTCGTGCTCACCGAGGAGACCGGTCGCTGCGGTGTGCATCAAGCCGACATCGAGTGGCCGCCGCCAGCGCACGGTGTCGTGACGTCGCAGCGGATTCAGCGAGCCGTCAGCCACGCGATAGCGGTAACGGCGCCTGAGAGCGGCAAACCGGGCGTCGAAGCCGTCCGCTGCCTCGGCAACCGCCCGCACCGACACATCCGGTGGCAGAACGCCTTGTAGTCGGCGGGCGAGATCGCCGCCCACCACCTCCGACGGCAGGTCGACGTGGGCGACCTGGCCAATGGCATGCACGCCGGCATCGGTCCTGCCGGCCACCGTGAGCGACGCCGGATCAGCCAGCCGCAGCACGGTCTGCAGCGCGCTCTCGAGGGTCTCCTGGACGGTACGACGCCCCGGCTGACGGGCCCAGCCGGAGAAATCGGTGCCGTCGTAGCGCAGGTCGAGTCGGAAGCGACGAAGGCCGCCGTCCCCGGTGGGGGCGGCGGCCTCGTCGGTGTCGGTGTCGCGGGCCACTAGTCGGTGGCGTCGTCCTCGGCACTCGCGTCGGAGTCGCTCACCTCGACGCTGCCCTCCTCGGCCGGAGCCTCCACCTCGGTCTCGGCCGCTGCCTCGACCTCGGCTGGGGTCTCCGCCCCGGCCGTCGGCGCGTCGGCAGCTGCAGCCTCAGCGGCGGCGTCCCCGGTAGCGGGGGCATCCGCGGTCGTCTCACTGACCTCGCCGTCGGTTGCGGTGTCATCGACCGCGCCGAGCTCCGCCGAGTCCGCTGCCTGCGCCTCAGCGGCAACACCCGCTGCGATCTCGGACTCGCCAGCCAGGTCGGCAGCCGCTTCGGCAGTCGCGCCGGTCGGCCGGCGACGGCGGGCGAACCGGGTGCCGCGCGCGGCCTCCGCCTCGTCGACCGCCTCCTGTCCCAGGGTCTGCGCCTCGACCAGCTCGATCACGGCCATCGGAGCGGCGTCACCCTTGCGGGGCCCGAGCTTGGTGATCCGGGTGTAGCCGCCCTGCCGGGCGGCGAACCGGGGGCCGATGTCCGCGAACAGGTGATGCACGACCTCCTTGTCCCGAACCACGGTGAGGACCTGACGCCGGGCGTGGATGTCGCCACGTTTCGCGAAGGTCACCAACCGGTCGGCGAGTGGCGAGAGCCGCTTCGCCTTGGCGAGGGTCGTCGTGATCCGGCCGTGCTCGAACAACGCTGTCGCGAGGTTCGCGAGCATCAGCCGCTCGTGCGAGGGACTCCCGCCGAGCCGCGGACCCTTGGTGGGGGTAGGCATCGTCTGCTCCTGAACTCCTGCTGGTGCCTAGAAGGCGTCAGTACTGCTCGGTCTCGGCGAACCCGGCGTCGCCGTTATCGTCGTACCCCTGGTCGTAACCCGCGATGACCGAGGTCGGGTCGAACCCTGGCGGGCTGTCCTTGAGCGCGAGGCCGAGCCCGGCCAGCTTGCCCTTGACCTCGTCGATCGACTTCTGGCCGAAGTTGCGGATGTCCATCAGGTCGGCCTCCGACCGCGAGACCAGCTCACCCACCGAGTGGATGCCCTCGCGCTTGAGGCAGTTGTAGGAGCGGACGGTCAGGTCGAGCTCCTCGATCGGCAGCGCCAGGTCGGCCATCAGCTGCGCATCGGTCGGCGACGGCCCGATCTCGACCCCCTCGGCGTTCTCGTCGAGCTCACGCGCCAGGCCGAACAGCTCGACCAGGGTGTGACCGGCGGACGCGATCGCGGTGCGCGGCGTGATCGAGGACTTGGTCTCGACGTCGACCACGAGCCGGTCGAAGTCGGTGCGCTGCTCGACACGCGTCGCCTCGACCTTGTAGGTGACCTTGAGCACCGGGGAGTAGATCGAGTCGACCGGGATCACGCCGATCGGCTGGCCCGGCTGCTTGTTCTGCACCGCTGAGACGTAGCCACGGCCACGCTCGACGGTGAACTCGATCTCGAGCTTGCCCTTCGCGTTCAGGGTGGCGATGTGCAGGTCCGGGTTGTGGATCTCCACACCGGCCGGTGGCGCGATATCGGCCGCCGTCACGGGGCCGGGGCCCTGCTTGCGCAGGTACATCACGACCGGCTCGTCGTGCTCGGAGGAGACGACGAGGTTCTTGATGTTGAGGATCAGGTCAGTGACGTCCTCTTTGACGCCGGCCACGGTCGAGAACTCGTGGAGGACGTCGGCGATCCGCAGCGACGTCACCGCGGCACCTGGGATCGAGGAGAGCAACGTACGGCGGAGCGAGTTGCCGAGCGTGTAGCCGAAGCCCGGCTCGAGCGGCTCGATGATGAAGCGCGAGCGACTGGCGTCGATCGGCTCCTCGGTCAAGGTGGGGCGCTGTGCGATGAGCAAGGTATTGCCTTCCTGTCGTGGACCACCGCTATATGAGGTCCGCTAGTACTGCTGGTCGTGCGGTCTTGCTACTTGCTGTAGAGCTCGACGATGAGCTGCTCTTGAACCTGCGTGTCGATGACCTGACGCGCCGGAAGTGAGTGCACGAGGATTCGCATCCGGTTCGCGATGACCTCGATCCAGGCCGGGACCGGTCGCTCGCCGGCCTCGGCCCGCGCAATCACGAACGGCGTCAACTCGACCGAGCTCGGCTTGACCTCGATGATGTCGTTCTCGTCCACCAGGTACGACGGGATGTCGACCTTGTGGCCGTTGACGATGAAGTGGCCGTGCTTCACCAGCTGGCGGGCCATGTCACGGCTGTGGGCGAACCCGGCCCGGTAGACCACGTTGTCGAGGCGGCGCTCGAGCAGCTGGAGCAGGTTCTCACCGGTCTTGCCAGGACGCCGGTTGGCCTCCTCGTAGTAGCGGCGGAACTGCTTCTCGAGCACGCCATAAATGCGCGCGCACTTCTGCTTCTCGCGCTTCTGCAGCAGGTATTCGCTGTCCTTGGTGCGGCCGCGGCCATGCTCACCCGGCGGGTACGGTCGGATCTCGATCGGGCACTTCGCCGACTCGCACTTGGCGCCCTTGAGGAAAAGCTTGGTCTTCTCGCGACGGCATCGCTTGCAGTCGGGTCCGGTGTAACGGGCCATCAGACTGGCCGCCGCTCGGTAGGACTAGCGACTCCGGTGTTCGTCATTGGACTCACACTCTCCGTCGCTTTGGGGGACGGCAGCCGTTGTGTGGCGCCGGTGTTACGTCGGAAATGGTGCCTACCTCCAGGCCAGTTGCTTGTAGAGATCGAATAGCGGTCTCCCGGCCCGATCCCGGGCCCTTCACAAAAACGTCGACCTTGCGCATGCCGTGCTCCTGGGCCCGGCGGGCTGCGGCTTCGGCGGCCATCTGGGCGGCGTACGGCGTGGACTTTCGGGAGCCCTTGAAGCCGACCTGGCCGGCACTGGCCCAGCTCACGACGTTGCCCATCGGGTCGGTGATCGACACGATCGTGTTGTTGAACGTGCTCTTGATGTGCGCGTGACCGTGCGCGATGTTCTTCTTCTCCTTGCGGCGAACCTTCTTCGCCGCTGCCTTCTTCGCTGCGCCTGGCATTACTTCTTGCCTGCCTTCTTCTTGCCGGCCACGGTCTTGCGCGGACCCTTACGGCCACGGGCGTTGGTGTGGGTGCGCTGACCCCGGACCGGCAGGCCACGGCGGTGCCGAATGCCCTGGTAACAGCCGATCTCGATCTTGCGGCGGATGTCCGAGGCAACCTCACGCCGCAGGTCACCCTCGACGCGGTAGTTGGCCTCGATCCAGTCACGCAGCTTGACCAGGTCGTCGTCGGTCAGATCCCGAACTCGGGTGTCCGGGTTGACACCGGTCTCCGAGAGCGTCTGCAGCGCTCGCGTGCGACCGATGCCGAAGATGTAGGTGAGCGCGACCTCGACCCGCTTTTCGCGAGGCAGGTCGACGCCGACAAGGCGTGCCATCCGGGCTAGAACTCCTTCTTTCGACGGAGGTCGTCCGCGTCACCGTCCCCACCAGCCCAGTGAGGCCCCGGCCTCCGCGCCGGGGGTGACTCGCGTTGAGACGCGAGGTGGTGCGCGCTAACTCGGTGAGTGCTAGCCCTGGCGCTGCTTGTGGCGCAGGTTGTCGCAGATCACCATGACCCGGCCGTGGCGGCGGATCACCTTGCACTTGTCGCACATCTTCTTGACGCTCGGCTTGACCTTCACAGCACGGTCCTCACTTGTACCGGTAGACGATCCGACCGCGTGACAGGTCGTACGGCGACAGTTCCACCACGACGCGGTCCTCCGGGAGAATGCGGATGTAGTGCTGGCGCATCTTGCCGCTGATGTGGGCAAGGACCTTGTGACCGTTAGCGAGCTCGACGCGAAACATGGCGTTCGGCAGCGGCTCGACAACGCGCCCTTCGATCTCGATGGCGCCTTCCTTTTTCGGCATTCCTCCGCAAGTCCAATGTCGGGGTGGGGATGGAGCAGCCCGCAAACTCGCAGGCCAACAGGAGAGTCTACGTGAGCGTGAGCGTCGCGACAAACGCTGCGGCGAGATCGACGTTCAGGGCGTTAAACCGCCCGTTTGACGCCCTCAACGTCCTGCTCGGCGGCTGGGGAACCCGACCGACCTATGCACTGGCAGCCACGCCGGAGATGGCCGCGATCCGCTCGCGGCCACCGTCGAGGGCGGTCAGGACCCAGGGCCCGTCCGCATCGACGGTGAACGTGTGTTCGAAGTGTGCCGACACCGAGCCGTCGGCGGTGACCACGGTCCAGCCGTCCTCGAGGACCCGGGTGTGGCGCCCGCCCAGGTTCACCATCGGCTCCACGGCCAGCGCCAGTCCGGGCACGATCTCGACGCCCTTGGGCATCCGTGGCCCGACGTAGTTGTGGATCTGCGGATCCTGGTGCATCTCGGTGCCAATGCCGTGTCCGACGTACTCCTCGACGATCCCCCAGCTGCCGCCGGTGGGATGCGGCTGCGAGCGGATGTAGTCCTCGACCCCGCGCGAGATGTCGATCTGCCGGCCGCCGAGATGCGCCGCAGCCATGCCGTGCCACAGCGACTCCTCCGTGACCCGCAGCAGCTCGAGCACCTGCGGAGCGACCGTTCCCACCGGGACGGTGATCGCAGCGTCGCCGTGGTAACCCTCCACGATCGCGCCGAAGTCGATCGAGATCACGTCGCCGTCGCGAACGACTGCCTTCTTCGACGGGATGCCGTGCACGATCTCGCCGTTGATCGAGGTGCAGACCGTCGCGGGGAAGCCGTGGTAGCCGAGGAACGAGGAGCTGGCATCACGATCGGCGAGTGCCTTGCGCGCGATCTGGTCGAGGTCCGCAGTAGAGATTCCGGGTTCGACCGCATCTCGAAGGATCGCGAGCGTCTCACCGACCACCAGGCCGGCGCGACGCATCAGAGCGATCTCAGCCGGCGTTTTGATCTGGATCATTTGCTCTCGCCTCCTCCACCGGCCGATCACGGATGGTCGAACCGCCGCAACGCGGCGAGTGCCCGCTCGGTCACGTCATCGACTGGGCCGGTCGCGTCGACACCCACGAGTATTCCGCGTTCGCCGTAGTAGCCAACCAACGGCGCGGTCTGCTCGGCGTACACCTCCAGCCTATGGCGGATCGTGGCCGGCTTGTCGTCGTCACGCTGGAACAGCTCGCCGCCACAGTTGTCGCACACGCCCTCGTTGGACGGCGGGTCGAAATCCACGTGCCAGATGTGACCACAGGAACGGCAGGTCCGCCGACCGGAGAGCCGACGCACCACCTCGTCGTCATCAACGATCAGCTCGACCACGACATCGAGCTTGGTGCCCATGTCGGCCAGGATGTCGTCGAGCTCGACCGCCTGGGGGACGGTTCGCGGGAAGCCGTCGAGGAGAAAGCCGCGGTTGGCATCGGGCTCGCCAAGCCGGTCCCTGACCATCGCGATGGTGACCTCGTCAGGCACCAGGTCACCTGCGTCCATGTACTCCTTGGCCTGCTTGCCGAGCGGGGTGCCCTGGCTGACGTTGGCCCGGAAGATGTCGCCCGTGGAGATCTGAGGCACCGACATGTGGGCGGCGACGAACTGGGCCTGGGTCCCCTTCCCTGCCCCGGGCGGGCCGACCAGGACCAACCGCACGCCGGCCCCGCTACCCGACGCCGGCGGAGATCGGTTCCGCCGACGTATGAAGTCGTCGCTCGCGCGGGCCCTCACTCCTCGCCGAGGGATCACTAGAGAGGCACGGTCGTACGAGGACTCGCACGACCGCCTGTCCGGCACTCACTAGCGCAGGAAACCTTCGTAGTTGCGCAGCATCAGCTGGCTCTCGATCTGCTTCGAGGTGTCGAGGCCGACGCCGACGAGGATCAGGATCGAGGTGCCGCCAAAGGGGAACGCCTGGCTGGCACCGGACGCCGACCCGCCGGGTAAGTAGTGCAGCGCCAAAATCGGCAGGACCGCGATCGCCGTGAGATACAGCGATCCAGGCAGCGTGATGCGCGACAGCACGTACTCGAGGTACTCGGCGGTGGGCCGACCCGGTCTGATGCCCGGGATGAACCCGCCGTACTTGCGCATGTTGTCGCTGACCTCGACCGGGTTGAACGTGATCGCGACGTAGAAGTAGGTGAAGAACATCGTCAGCAGCGCGTAAGTCCCGATGTAGACCCAGTCCGGGTTGTTCGGCGAGAAGTACGTCGTGACGAAGCTGGTGAAGCCGGTGTTCGAGGTCCATACCTGGGCCAGCAGCTGCGGGAGGTAGAGCAGCGACGAGGAGAAGATGACCGGGATGACGCCGGCCTGGTTGACCTTGAGCGGGATGTAGGTCGAGGTCCCGCCGTACATCCGCCGGCCGATCATGCGCTTGGCGTACTGCACCGGAATCCGGCGCTGGCCCTGCTCCATGAACACGATGCCGACGATGATCAGGACGCCGACCAGCAGGACGATGACGAACGCCGTCGCGCCCTTCTCCTGCAGGATCGCGCTGCCCTGCTGCGGGAAGCGCGCGGCGATCGAGGTGAAGATCAGCAGCGACATGCCGTTGCCGATGCCGCGGTCGGTGATGAGCTCGCCCAACCACATGATCACGGCGGTGCCGGCGGTCATCGCGACCACCAAGGTGATGATGCGGAACACCGACGTCGAGAACAGCAGCGGGATCTGGTTGCCGGCGCTGTCGGTGCAGTTCAGCAGCCGGCCGCTGCGGGCCAGCGCGACGATGCCGGTCGCCTGCAGGATCGCGAGGGAGATCGTCAGGTACCGGGTGTACTGGGTGAGCTTGTTCTGCCCTGCCTGACCTTGTTCCTTCAGCCGCTCGAGACGGGGAATCACGACCACGAGCAACTGGATGATGATGCTGCTCGTGATGTAGGGCATGATCCCGAGCGCGAAGACGGTCAGCTGGAGTAATGCGCCGCCGCTGAACAGGTTGACCAGCGCCAGAACCGAGTTGTTCTTGTCCAGCGACAGGCAGGTGTGGACGTTGTGGTAGTCCACACCTGGCGCCGGGATCGTCGAGCCGAGCCGGAACAGCGCGAGGATCGCGAGGGTGAACAGCAGCTTCCGACGCAGGTCCGGGGTACGGAAGGCCCTGCCAAAAGCGGAAAGCACGGCTCCTCCTGGGCGGGCTACGCCGATGTGGCGCGGTGGTCGGACGGGGTTCGGCGGCCACGGTCACTGCCCCGCCGACTTTACCTTGGCGGTTCGCCGTGCCGGACTGCTACAGAGTGGTCGCTGAGCCTCCCGCGGCGGCGATCTTGTCGCGGGCGCTGCCCGAGAACGCGTGGGCACTGACCGCGAGCTTCACGCTCAACTCCCCATCGCCCAGGATTTTCACGAGTTGCCCCTTGCGCACCGCCCCGCGCGCAGCAAGGACCTCAGGCGTGACATCGCCGCCATCCGGGAACAGCGCCGCCAACCGGTCGAGGTTGACGACCTGATACTCGGTCCGGAACGGGTTGGTGAAGCCCTTGAGCTTCGGCACCCGCATGTGGAACGGCATCTGGCCACCCTCGAACGCCGCGGAGACCTGGTTACGGGCCTTGGTGCCCTTGGTGCCGCGGCCGGCGGTCTTGCCCTTGGAGCCCTCGCCGCGCCCCACCCGGGTCTTCGGGGTACGGGCGCCCGGCGCGGGACGCAGGTGATGGACCTTCAAAGTCATAGCTATTCGACCTCTTCCACATCGACCAGGTGGGCGACGGTGCGCACCATGCCTCGGATCTCCGGCCGGTCCTCCTGTACGACGACGTCGCGCATCCGCTTGAGACCGAGCGTGCGCAGGGTCTCTCGCTGGCTGTGCGTGCCGCCGATCGGCGACCGCTTCTGGGTGATCTTCAACCGCGGCATCACGCACCGATCCCGGCAGCGCGGGCCCGGAGCATCGCGGCAGGCGCGACGTCCTCGATGGGCAGGCCACGTCGCGCGGCGATCTCCTCCGGGCGGTGGAGGTCCTTCAGCGCGGCCACGGTCGCGTGGACGATGTTGATCGGGTTGGACGAGCCGAGCGACTTTGACAGCACGTCGTGAATGCCGGCGCACTCCAGCACGGCGCGCACCGGACCGCCGGCGATGACACCGGTACCCGGCGACGCCGGCTTGAGCAGCACGACGCCGGCAGCCTCCTCACCCTGCACCGGATGCGGGATCGAGCCCTGGATCCGAGGCACGCTGAAGAAGTGCTTCTTGGCTTCCTCGACACCCTTGGCGATCGCGGCCGGCACCTCCTTGGCCTTGCCGTAGCCGACGCCGACCTGACCATCGCCGTCGCCGACGACAACCAGCGCGGTGAAGCTGAAGCGCCGGCCGCCCTTGACGACCTTCGCGACCCGGTTGATCGCCACGACCCGCTCGAGGTAGTTCGATGCCGGAGCACCACCGCGGTCGCGGCCGCCCTCTCGACGGTCGCGCCGATCGCCGCCACCACCGCCATGGGCTGAGCCGCCCTGACCGGGGCCGGCCCCGGTGCCGCGTCGCTGTGGTCCTGGCATCAGCTATCCCTCTCAACAGTCCTACGCATCAAAACTCCAGCCCTGCCTCGCGGGCGGCGTCGGCGAGGGCCGCGATCCGCCCGTGGTAGCGATTGCCCCCGCGGTCAAAGACCACCTTGCCGATGCCGGCCGCGGTGGCGCGTTCGGCCAGCAGCTTGCCGACCTGGGCCGCCCGGGCCTTCTTGTCACCGTTGGCGCCGCGGATGCCGTCATCCAGCGTCGATGCGGACACGAGCGTGTGGCTCGCGGTGTCGTCGACCACCTGCACGTAGATGTGCCGCGCCGAGCGGGTCACCACCATGCGGGGGCGTCCCGGCGTACCGGCCACCTTCTTGCGGACCCGCAGGTGGCGGCGCGACCGCGCCGCGCGTCGCTGCTGTGCGACCTTTGGACTACTCACGGCTACTTACCAGCCTTTCCGGCCTTGCGCCGCACGATCTCGCCCGCGTATCGGACGCCCTTGCCCTTGTAGGGCTCCGGCTTGCGGATCTTTCGGATGTTGGCCGCGGTCTCGCCGACCTTCTGCTTGTCGATGCCGGAGACCACGAAGCGGGTCGGTGCCTCGACGTTGAACGAGATCCCGTCGGGAGGTGTCACCACGACCGGGTGCGAGAAGCCGAGAGCGAACTCGAGGTCCTGACCCTTCGCCTGCACGCGGTAGCCGGTGCCGACGATCTCGAGCGTCTTCGCGTAGCCGTCCGTGACGCCGACGACCATGTTGTTGACCAAGGTGCGGGTCAGGCCATGTCGGGCTTTGCTGTCCCGCTCGTCGTCGGGCCGACTCACCACGAGTTCGCCGTCGGACTGGGTTACGGTGATCGGCTCCACGATCGTGTGCGACAACTCGCCCTTCGGGCCCTTCACGGTGATGTCGCGACCGCTGATCGTGACCTCGACGCCAGCGGGGACGGGGATCGGAAGCTTGCCAATTCTGCTCATTCGTCGATCCCTCCCGTCACCAGACGTAGGCGAGGACTTCCCCGCCTATCCCGGACTTGGAGCACTGCCGGTCGGTGCGAAGCCCGCCGGAGGTCGAGATGATCGCGACCCCGAGCCCACCGAGCACCCGCGGCAGGTTGGTCGCCTTCGCGTAGACCCGCAGGCCAGGCTTGCTCACCCGGCGGACACCAGCGATCGAACGTTCCCGGTTCGGGCCGTACTTCAAGGTGATCTCGAGCGCCTTACCCGGCGTCTTGGCGTCCGGCTCCGGGTCGAGGACCCGCCAGCCGGCGATGTAACCCTCCTGCTGGAGGATCTCGGCGATGTGGACCTTGATGCTGGAGTGCGGCATCGAGACGACGTCGTGGTACGCCGAGTTGGCGTTGCGCAGACGAGTGAGCATGTCTGCGATCGGGTCGGTCATTGTCATGCGGTTCGCTGTCCTTCCCGCTCTGGTTCCCACTCGATGAGCAGGCCTGGAGCGAAGACGTGGTGCTCTCGAGGCATTACCAGGAACTCTCTGTGCATCGGGAGTTCCTGGTCACCAAGAACTCTTCGTGATGCCGGGCAGCTCGCCGGCGTGGGCCATCTGTCGCACGCAGATCCGGCACAGGCCGAACACGCGATAGACCGCTCGCGACCGGCCACAGCGCGAGCACCGGGTGTAGCCGCGGACCGCGAACTTGGGCTTGCGCGCGGCCTTCGCCCGCAGGGCCTTGGTTGTCATCTCTACTGCTCCTTGAACGGGAATCCGAGGGCGCGCAGGAGTGCTCGGCCCTCGTCGTCGGTCGTGGCGCTGGTCACGAGAGTGATGTCCATGCCGCGCGGTCGGTCGATGGTGTCGGGATCGATCTCGTGGAACATCGACTGCTCGGTCAAACCGAACGTGTAGTTGCCGTTTCCATCGAGCTTGCGCCCATCGAGACCGCGGAAATCACGGATCCGGGGCAGCGCGATGGCCAGCAACCGGTCGACGAACTCCCACATCCGGTCGCCGCGAAGCGTGACATGGGCGCCGATCGGCATCCCCTCACGCAGCTTGAACTGGGCGATCGAGAGCCGGGCTTTCGCGATCGCCGGGCGCTGGCCGGTGATCAGTGTCAGGTCGCGAACGGCACCCTCGATGAGTTTGCCGTCCTTGGCGGCGTCACCGACGCCCATGTTGACCTTGACCTTGACCAGGCCCGGGACCTGCATGACGTTGGCGTAGCCGAACTGCTCGCGCAGCTGCCCGACGATCTCCTCGCGGTAACGCTGCTTGAGGCGAGGGATCGCCGTCGCCTCAGTCGCAGTTGCAGTCATCTCGTCGTACTCCTCTTAGCCTCAGATGTCCTGGTCGCACTTGCGGCAGACCCGGACGCTTCGGCCGTCCTCGTCCGTACGGTGCCCGATGCGGGTCGGCTTGCCGCATTGCGGACAGACGACCTGCACATTGCTGACGTGGATCGCCGCCTCCTGGTGGACGATGCCGCCCTCCTGCGCGCCACGCGTCGTGGTCTGGATCTTGGTGTGCTTCCGCACCCGGTTGACACCCTCGACCAGGACCCGAGAGCTCTTCGGGGAGGTGAGCAGCACCTTGCCCTCGGCGCCACGGTCCTTGCCGCTGATCACCCGAACGGTGTCGCCCTTCTTCACAAACAGACCAGCCATGACTTACAGAACCTCCGGAGCCAGCGAGATGATCCGCATGAAGCGCTTCTCACGCAGCTCCCGACCCACCGGGCCGAAGATGCGCGTGCCGCGCGGGTCGCCGCCGTCACGGATCAGGACCGCAGCGTTCTCGTCGAAGCGGATGTAGGAACCGTCAGGCCGGCGACGGCTCTTGGTGGTGCGAACGACGACTGCCTTGACGACCTCGCCCTTCTTCACACCGGCGCCTGGCAAGGCGTCCTTGACGGTGCCGACGATGATGTCGCCGATGCTCGCGTAGCGGCGACCCGAGCCACCGAGCACGCGAATGCAGAGGATCTCCTTCGCACCGGTGTTGTCGGCGACCCGAAGCCGGGACTCCTGCTGGATCATTTGGCCTTCTCCAGGATCTCCACCACGCGCCAGCGCTTGGTGGCTGACAAGGGGCGGGTCTCCATGAGCAGGACACGGTCGCCGATCCCGGCGGTGCTGGCCTCGTCGTGGGCCTTCACCTTGCGGGTACGACGGATCGTCTTGCCGTACCGGGCGTGCTGGACCCGGTCCTCGACCTCGACGGTTACGGTCTTCGTCATCTTGTCGCTGACGACGTAGCCCTCACGGGTCTTGCGGAACCCGCGAGCGTCGTTAGCGGCGTCAGTAGTTGCCTCAGTCATCGTGTCCTCACTCACCGACCGGCTGGTCGCCGGCTGCCGGGGCTGACGTCAGCCCAAGCTCGCGCTCTCTCATCACGGTGTAGATGCGCGCGATGTCATGCCGCACGGTCTGCAGTCGCTTGTTGTTGTCCAGCTGCCCGGTAGCGGTCTGGAAGCGGAGGTTGAACAGCTCTTCCTTGGACTCCTTGAGCTTGGTGATCAGCTCGTCGTCCTCGAGGCCACGCAGCTCAACTGCTGGTGTCCCGGCAGCCATTAGGCCTCACCCACTTCACGCGTCACGATCCGGCACTTCATCGGCAGCTTGTGGATCGCGCGGGTGAGCGCGGCCCGTGCCGTGGCCTCGTTCGGATAGGACAGCTCGAACATCACTCGACCCGGCTTGACGTTGGCGACCCACCACTCCGGCGAGCCCTTGCCGGACCCCATCCGGGTCTCCGCCGGCTTCTTGGTCAGCGGCCGGTCCGGGTAGATGTTGATCCACACCTTGCCGCCACGCCGAATGTGCCGGGTGATGGCGATACGGGCGGACTCGATCTGCCGGTTGGTCACGTAGGCCGGCTCCAACGCCTGGATGCCGTACTCGCCGAAGGTCACTCGGGTGCCGCCCTTGGCGGCGCCGGAGCGCCCAGGGTGATGCTGCTTGCGGTGCTTGACTCGCCGCGGAATCAACATGGCTCAGGCCTCTTCGGTGGGAGTCGACTGGGCAGATGACGGCGGATCCGACGGGGCCTCATCAGTCGGTGTGGCGTCGGCCACCGTGGGGGTGTCGCTCGCCACGCCGGGGACGTCGCCGGCGACCTGATCGGTCGGCTCGACGGCCGGCTCGGTCAGCGTCGCGGTCTCGGCCGGCTGTGCCGGCGCAACAGCCTCGGCCGGCTGTGCCGGCGCAACAGCCTCGGCCGGCTGTGCCGGCGCAACAGCCTCGGCCGGCTGTGCCGGCGCAACAGACTCGGCCTGTCCGGGGCCACCGTTGATAGCAGCGCTGGCCGCTGTCGAGGGCCGGTCGCGGCGCGGCCGACGGTTCCGCTGGTCACGCGCCCGCAACGCAGCAGCGGCCGCGGCCTCCTCACGGGTCATGACCTCGTCGCCGGTGTAGATCCAGACCTTCACGCCGATCCGGCCGAAGGTGGTCCGAGCCTCGTAGAAGCCGAAGTCGATGTTCGCGCGCAACGTGTGCAGCGGCACCCGGCCCTCACGGTAGAACTCCGAGCGACTCATTTCGGCGCCGCCGAGGCGACCACCGCACTGCACCCGGATGCCCTTGGCTCCGCCCTTCATCGCCGACTGCATCGCCTTACGCATCGCGCGGCGGAAGCTCACTCGGCTGGACAGCTGCTCGGCCACGCCCTGCGCGACGAGCTGGGCGTCGATCTCGGGGTTCTTGACCTCGAGGATGTTGAGGTTGACGTGCTTGTTCGTCAGCTTCTCGAGGTCGCCGCGGATCCGGTCGGCCTCGGCGCCGCGACGCCCGATGACGATGCCCGGACGCGCGGTGTGGATGTCGACGTTGACCCGATCGCGGGTGCGCTCGATCTCGACCCGGCTGATGCCGGCGCGCTCCATGCCCTTGGTGAGCAGGCGGCGGATGGCGACGTCCTCAGCGACGTAGTCACGGTAGAGCTTGTCGGCGTACCAACGGCTCTTGTGGCGAGTGGTGATGCCGAGCCGGAAGCCGTTCGGGTTGACCTTCTGACCCATCAGCGGTCCTTCCTGTGGGGCCCGCCCGGCGCATTGGCAGCAGAGTCGGCTGGGGCGACGGCGATCGTGATGTGCGACGTGCGCTTACGGATTCGGTAGGCCCGGCCCTGGGCCCGCGGCCGGAACCGCTTGAGGGTCGGACCCTCGTCGACGAACGCCTCGACGACGACCAGGCCGTCGGGGTCCAGCCGGAGGTTGTGGCTGTGTGCGTAGTGCTCGGCGTTCGCGATCGCGGATCCGAGCACCTTGCCGACCGGCTCGGCGGCGGCATGTGGGTCGAACCGGACAATGGCCTGCGCCTCGCGTGCCGGCATGCCGCGCAGCATGTCGATCACCCGGCGCGCCTTGGTCGGCGACATCCGGACGTACTTCGCGGTCGCCCGGCCGACGATGTAGTCGTCGGTCGGCACATTGCGAGCGAACGTCTGCTCAGCCACGACGGGCCCTCCGCTCGTCCTTGATGTGACCGCGGAAGGTGCGCGTCGGCGCGAACTCGCCGAGCTTGTGCCCGACCATCGCCTCGGTGATGAACACCGGGACGTGCTTGCGCCCGTCGTGGACGGCGATCGTGTGGCCGAGCATCGACGGCACGATCATCGAACGACGCGACCAGGTCTTGATCACGTTCTTGGTCCCCTTCTCGTTCTGGACGTCCACCTTCTTGGCGAGGTGGTCGTCGACGAAGGGACCCTTCTTCAAGCTGCGTGGCATCTCTGCGTTACTCCCTAGCGCCGCTTCGTCCGGCGACGACGACGAACGATCATGCGGTCGCTCTCCTTGTGAGCCCGGCGGGTACGCCCCTCCGGCTGGCCCCACGGGCTCACCGGGTGGCGACCACCGGACGTCTTGCCTTCACCACCGCCGTGCGGATGGTCGATCGGGTTCATCGCGACTCCACGGACGGTCGGGCGCTTGCCCTTCCACCGCATCCGGCCGGCCTTGCCCCAGTTGATGTTGGACTGTTCGGCGTTGCCGACCTCGCCGACGGTTGCCCGGCAGCGGGCGTCGACGTTGCGGATCTCGCCCGAGGGCATCCGCAGCTGCGCCATGCCGCCGTCCTTCGCGACGAGCTGCACCGCAGCACCGGCGGAACGCGCGATCTTCGCGCCACCGCCCGGCCGCAGCTCGATCGCGTGGACCACGGTGCCCACCGGGATGTTGCGCAGCGGGAGATTGTTGCCCGGCTTGATGTCAGCGGCCGGACCGGACTCGACCCGGTCACCCTGGCTGAGCCGGGACGGCGCGATGATGTAGCGCTTCTCGCCGTCGGCGTAATGCAGGAGAGCAATTCGGGCGGTGCGGTTCGGGTCGTACTCGATGTGAGCGACCCTGGCTGGTACGCCGTCCTTGTCGTTGCGACGGAAATCGATGACCCGGTACGCCCGCTTGTGGCCGCCGCCCTGGTGCCGGACGGTGACCCGGCCGTGGACGTTGCGGCCGCCCTTGCTGTGCAGCGGACGAACCAGTGACTTCTCGGGCTCGGTGCGGGTGATCTCGACGAAGTCGGACACGCTCGCGCCACGGCGACCCGGAGTCGTCGGCTTGTATTTGCGGACACCCATTTAGACCGGGCCTCCAAACAGGTCGATGCGGTCGCCGGCAGCGAGGCCGACCACCGCGCGCTTGGAAGAGTTACGGGTGCCGAATCCCTGCCGGGTGCGCTTGCGCTTGCCGGGCCGGTTCAGCGTGTTGACCGAGGTCACCTTCACGTTGAAGACCTGCTCGACCGCAATCCGGATCTGGGTCTTGTTGGCGTCCTCTCTGACGAGGAACGTGTACTTCCCCTCGTCGAGCAGCCCGTAGCTCTTCTCGGAGATCACCGGGCCGAGGAGGACGTCGCGCGGGTCTGGAATCCGGGTCATGACTCCTCGCCCAGCTCATCTGCCGAAGCGTCCGCCGCTGCCGTGTCGCTGCTGGCGCCTTCGGCCTCCCGCTCGAACACGGCCTCGGCCTTGAGGTCCGGCGAGGTCTGCTCGGCGACCTCGGCCACCGCCTCCTCGTCCGACACTCCGTCGCCTGCGGGCTTCGTGGTTCCGGCATCCGGCGTCTCACTCACGGCTGCTGCCTCCTTGCTTGGCGCTGCCCCCGACGTCGTCGCCGCGGTCGCCGTCTCGGCGGGCTTGGCGGCCGGCTCCTTCGCCGCCCCGTTCTGCTGCTGGGCGGCAGTGCCGCTGCTCTGCCGGGCTGTCGAGCCGCCCAGAAACACCTGCAGCGCGCCCTCGGTGAAGACCAGGTCGTCGGAGACGAGCACGTCGTAGGTGTTGAGCTGGTCCGGCGCGATCACGTGAACCGTCGGGATGTTGCGCAGGCTCTTCCAGGTCAGGGTGTCCTCGCGCTCGAGAACGACGAGCACGTGACGGCTCGACGCGATCGTGGCGAGCGACGCGGCCGCAGACTTCGTGGACGGCGTGTCGCCCTCGAGCAGGCCGGCAACGACGTGAACCTTGCCGTTGCGGGCCCGGTCGGACAGTGCCGACCGCAGCGCGGCGGCCTTCATCTTCTTCGGAGTCCGCTGCGAGTAGTTACGGGGCGTCGGGCCGTGCACCGTGCCGCCACCGGCGAACTGCGGCGCACGAGTCGAGCCCTGCCGGGCCCGGCCGGTGCCCTTCTGGCGATATGGCTTGCGCCCACCGCCGCGGACTTCGCCGCGGGTCTTGGTGTCGTGGGTGCCCTGCCGGGCAGCCGCCAGCTGCGCGACCACGACCTGGTGCACCAGCGGGATGTTGACCTGTACGTCGAACACCTCGTCGGGCAGGTCGACCGTGCGGGCGAGGTCGCCCTGTGGCGACTGCACGTTGACGGTGGCCATCAGGCGGCACCTCCGTGCGAGAGCGGTGCCTTCGCGGCGGTGCGGACGAACACCAGACCACCAGTCGGGCCGGGCACGGCACCCTTGATGAGCAACATGCCTTTATCCGCGTCGACGGAGTGGACCTTGAGGTTCAGCGTCGTGGTCTTGACGCCGCCGTGACGTCCGGCCATCCGCAGCCCCTTGAAGACGCGAGCCGGGGTTGCGCAGGCGCCGATCGAGCCCGGCGAGCGGTGCTTGCGCTGGACGCCGTGGCCGGCACCCAGACCGCCGAAGCCATGCCGCTTCATGACGCCGGAGAAGCCTTTGCCCTTGCTGGTGGCGATGACGTCGACCATGGCGCCGGCCTCGAAGACCTCGGCGGTGACTTCCTGCCCGATCTGGTACTCGGCGGCGTCGGTGGTGCGGATCTCGACCAGGTAGCGGCGGGGTGGCACGCCGGCCTTCTCGAAATGACCGCTCTCCGGCTTGTTCACCTTGCGCGGGTCGACCGCGCCGTACCCGATCTGTACGGCGTCGTAGCCGTCGCGCTCGGGGGTGCGCACCTGCGTGACCACGCAGGGGCCAGCCTTGACCACCGTGACCGGGACCAGCCGATTCGCGGCATCCCAGACCTGGGTCATCCCGAGCTTCTCGCCCAGGATCCCCTTCTGCTGTCTCGTACCCATGACTGTGTCGGTCCCTTAAAGCTTGATCTCGATGTCGACGCCGGCAGGGAGGTCGAGCCGCATCAGCGAGTCGACCGTCTTCGGCGTCGGGTCCAGGATGTCGATCAGGCGCTTGTGCGTCCGCATCTCGAAGTGCTCGCGTGAGTCCTTGTACTTGTGCGGCGAGCGGATGACGCAGTACACGTTCTTCTCGGTCGGCAGCGGCACCGGGCCGGCGACCTGCGCACCAGTGCGAGTCACCGTCTCGACGATCTTGCGCGCCGACGAGTCGATGATCTCGTGGTCGTAGGCCTTGAGCCTGATGCGGATCTTCTGTCCCGCCATCTTCTGTCTCTATTCCCTAGGTCGTAACCGCTGCGTCTTGCCCCGTGCTGATCGATAGGCCTCACAAGAAGGCGGCGGCCGGTCTTTCGCTCGGCCGCCGCCGCCTTGGCGTGTTAGGTGTTGATCTTCGTAACTCGACCGGCCCCCACGGTTCGGCCCCCTTCGCGGATCGCGAAGCGCAGGCCGTCCTCCATCGCGATCGGCTGGATCAGCTCCACCTTCATCTCGGTGTTGTCACCGGGCATGACCATCTCGGTGCCTTCGGGCAGCGTGACGACGCCGGTGACGTCCGTGGTGCGGAAGTAGAACTGCGGCCGGTAGTTGTTGAAGAACGGCGTATGACGGCCACCCTCGTCCTTGCTCAGGATGTAGACCTGGGCCTCGAACTCGGTGTGCGGGGTGGTCGTACCGGGCTGGATCACGACCTGGCCGCGCTCGACCTCCTCGCGCTTGATGCCACGAAGCAGCAGACCGACGTTCTCGCCCGCCTGACCCTCATCGAGCA
>JAICXJ010000017.1 GCA_025980465.1 Frankiales bacterium
CGTGTCGTGCCGTCGCACTTCCCCAGCGACGGGTACGGGGGTTTGGCAGATGGTCTCAGCGACAGAGTCACCTGCGCCGGGCATCGCTAGCGCCCTGAGCGACCTGGCCGGTACGGAATCTGATCAATCGCTGCTGGCGCGTTCCCGCGCTGGAGACGCCACCGCCTGGGAACGGTTGATCGACCGACACCTCGCATCGCTGTGGGCGGCGGTCAGTGTCGCCCGCGTCGGCGCGCCCACGGCGGAGCGCATCCTCGATCTGGTCTGGCTGCGCCTGCACGAACGGCTCGATGCCCCGCCCGCACCGCTGCGGCCATGGCTGTTGAACGCGGTCGAGGACGCTACCCGCCAGATTCTCGAACCGCTGCGCCGGCCCGACCCGTCCCGTATCAGCTCCGGCCCACCACAACTCGCGCTGTATCCGTAACTGACGCGGACTTGTCGCGCCTAGGGTCCTGGCTCTGGACACTAGGCTGACCGACATGGCGGCCCGGTCGCGATCGCGCAGCACGGCCATCGAAGCCGGGCTTGCATCGGCTGCCGTCGCCGAGGTGGAGGCCGCACTCGAAGTCCCGCTGGATCCGAAGGTTGCCGGTTTCTTCGACGTCGACAACACGATGATGCAGGGCGCCTCGATCTATCACTTCGCTCGTGGCCTCGCCGCCCGTGATTTCTTCACCTGGCGTGACCTGGCCGCCTTTGCATGGAAACAGGTGGCGTTCCGGCTCCGGGGAGTCGAGGACCTCGCTCACATGGAGGAGGCGAAGGAGGCCGCGCTCGGCTTCGTCGCTGGCCACAGCGTCAATGAGGTCGTCGGACTCGGCGAGGAGATCTACGACGAGTCGATGGCCGACCGGATCTGGTCGGGCACCCGGGCGTTGGCTCAGCTGCACCTCGATGCCGGTCAACGAGTCTGGCTCGTCACCGCCGCTCCAGCCGAACTTGCCTCGCTCGTCGCCCGCCGCCTCGGGTTGACCGGTGCGCTCGGCACGGTCTCAGAGATCAAGGACGGCATCTACACCGGGAAGCTGGTCGGCGAACCGCTGCACGGACCGGCGAAAGCCGAAGCCATTCTCGCCCTCGCCGACAAGGAAGGACTGGACCTGTCGCTGTGCTCGGCGTACTCCGACTCGGCGAACGACCTCCCGATGCTGTCAACCGTCGGACATCCGGTCGCAGTGAATCCGGACGCGACGTTGAAACGGATCGCGAAGGAGAACGGCTGGGAGATCCGAGACTTCCGCACCGGGCGCAAGGCGGCGCGGGTCGGGGTTCCGGCCGCCGGAGCAGCGGGCGCGGTCGTCGGCGGGGTCGTGGTGGGGATGTCGATGCGGCGGCGGCGGTTGTGATCGGCGCACCCGCGTCGGTCTAGAAGAAGACGCTACGGCGGGCGAGCAGCAGCTTGTACAGCGTCTGCTGGATGACCTCACGAACCTGGTCGGTGAGGTTGAAGACCAGCATCGGATCGTCAGCGCCGGCCGAGCCGATCTTATCGGTCTCGATCGGCTCGCCGAACTCGATGATCCACTTCGAGGGAAGCGGGATCAGACCGAGCGGTCCCAGCAGCGGGAAGAACGGCGTGATCGGAATGTACGGCACCCCGAGAGCGCGCGCGAGGGTCGGGATGTTGCCGACGAGCGGATAGATCTCCTCGGCGCCCACGATCGAGCACGGGATGATTGGTACGCCGGAACGCAGCGCCGCCGAGACGAAGCCGCCGCGACCGAACCGCTGCAGCTTGTAACGCTCCGAGAACGGCTTGCCGATCCCCTTGAAGCCTTCCGGCCAGACCCCGACGAGCTCGCCGGCACGCATTAACCGCTCAGCGTCTTCGTTGCAGGCGAGGGTCGAGCCCGACTTACGCGCCATCGGCGCGATGATCGGGAGAGTGAACACCAGGTCGGCCGCCAGCATTCGCAGGTGCCGACGCGCAGGATGGTGGTCGTGCAACGCGACCGTCGTCATCGTCGAGTCGACCGGGATCGTGCCGGAGTGGTTCGCGACGATCAGCGCACCTCCCTCGCTGGGCACGTTCTCCATCCCGCGGGTCTCGATGCGGAAGTACTTCTCATAAAGCGGTCGAAGCACTGGCAGCATCACGTTGTCGGTGAGGTCCGGGTCGAAGCCGAACTCGTCGACGTCGTACTCACCGGTGATCCGCCGGCGCAGGAACGCCATCGCGCCCGCAACCTTGCGCTCCCAGTCCGGAGCACCGCCGGCCCGATCGCCACCGACCGGCAACTCGATCGGCTCGTCAGCGCTTGCGCTGGCTCGCCGGCGCGACGACGGGTCGTTGCGACCGTCGAGCGGAATCACTCGGGCCTCAGGCATTCGCCGGACTCCTCACCGCGGACACCGCTGACAGTGCAGCACCGACCACGCCCATACCTGCCGCGGCGCCGCGCCCGACAAGGCCCATCACGGCGGCCCCGAGCGCGTCGGCGCGTGCCGGATCGACCAGGCGGGTCATTCCGCTTCCGACCACGAAGTCGTCGAACGACTCGATGGTGTTGAACCGCGGCGTGTAGCCGAAGTCCTCTCGCAATCGCGTCGTGTCGACACCGCGACCGAACTGCAGGAATGCCACCTGCTCGGGCGAGAAGTCGACCAAGCCGCTGCGACGGAAGATCGAGCCGACCAGCGAAACCGCGGGCGACGGGAACGTCACCTCGACCCGGCCGGCTCGACGGATCGCCTGCGAGAGCAGCAGCACGCCGTCACCCGCCACGTTGAAGGTGCCGCGGTGGTCCTCGACGACCGCTCGGCGGAGCACCTCCATGCCGTCGTCCTCGTGGAGGAACTGGACCCGGGGATCGAAGCCCAGCACCCGCGGGACGACGGGAAGCGAGAAGTAACGGGTGAGCGGCGTGTCGATGCGCGGGCCGATGAAGTTCGCGAAGCGCAGCAGCGTCACGTCCACATCCGGGCGACGCCTGCCGAGGCCGCGCACGTAGCCTTCGACCTCAACCGAGTCCTTGGCGTAGCCGGACCTGGGCAGTCCTCGCGGTTCCATGTTCTCGGAGAACAACGCCGGGTCCCGCGACGACGACCCGTAGACCGCGGTAGTCGACTTCACGACGAGCTTGCGGACGCTGGGCGCCTTCTGGCAGGCCGCGAGCAGCTGCATGGTGCCGATGACGTTGATCTCTTTCATCGCGGTACGGCCGCCGGCGCCGAACGGGGTCGCGATGACGCTCATATGCGCGACGGTGTCGACCTGCGCCGACGCGATGACCTTGGCGATGATGGGGTTGCGGATGTCGGCACGAACGAACTCGGTGCGGCCGACGTCGGTCTTCGGCGGGATGACGTCGACTCCGATCACCCGCTCGACCGTGTCGTCGGCCGAGAGCTGAGCCGCCAGCCGCCCCCCGAGATACCGGGAGACACCAGTGACCAGGACGACCTTGGCGCTCACGGCGTAGAGCGTAGTCGGGGCAGGTTTCGCCCGATTGAACGAAAGGTGGACAGCGGATTCAGCCGCCGAAACGTGAACCGGCCGCCGCCTGCGGCAGCCGAGCGATCACGATGGGCTCGCCCCGCGCCACCCGCAGCTCCCGGCTCGCGTGACCGGCGTTGACCGCCAGCATGACGGCCCGGAAGGAGTCCTCACACAACGTCAGCCGGCCGCGCGGCACCTCGCCGTATGTGGCGGTGAACGGCACCTGCATGGTCTGGCCGTTGCAGCGGAGCTCGACGGTGTCGCCGAAGATGATTCCGGCCGCCTCGAGATCGCCGCGGGTGACGTTCAGCGAGACATTGCCGAAGTGGTCGACCACGCTCACCTCAGCGTGAACGTGGTCGTCGTCGACCACGACGCTGCGCGCAGCGAGCCGGACGAGCGAGTCGGCGTCGATCAGCGGGCCGACATCGACCACGTCCACCCCGGCAGCGAGGTGGGCGGCGACCGGCGCGAACATGTCCCTGCCCCGGAAGGTTCGATGCACCGTCTCGCGCCACAGCTCGGCGTTGACGACCTCGACGGCGCGCTTCACCCCGCCGCGCTCCTCCCAGGCGAGGGAGAGCAGCCCGTTGTCAGGGCCCACGAGCAGCGAGCCGTCGGTGGTTTCGACCACCACGCCGCGAGCCAAGCCCGGATGCATCGGATCGACGAGCGCGAGATGGACCGCGACCGGCAGATAACCGATCGCGGTCGCCAGGCTGGTCGCGCCCTGCTCGACGTCCTGCGCGGTGATCTGATGGCAGACGTCGATGATGCGAACGTGTGGCGCGATCTGCGCGACGACACCCTTGCAGACGCCGACGAACACATCGTCGAGGCCGTAGTCGGAGGTAAAGGTCAACCAGTCGTAGCGGCGCTGCTTCGACCCTGGCATCGATCCTGCCTCGAGGAACTGCTACTTCTTGTTACGCCGCTGGACGCGCGTCTTCTTGAGCAACTTGCGGTGCTTCTTCTTAGCCATGCGCTTGCGGCGCTTCTTGATGACCGAACCCACTAGGGCGTGTCTCCTCGTTCAGATGCCTAGAAGCCTTGAAGGCTACCCGGCCTCAACAAAGGAGTGTTGCAGGTAGTTGTGGACCGCTTGCTCGGGCACCCGCACCGAACGACCGACCCGTACTGCAGGCAGCGTGCCGGCATTCACCAGGCGGTAGACCGTCATCTTCGACACCCGCATCACTGACGCGACCTCGGCCACGGTCAGGAAGCGCAACTCACCGAGCCGCTCGGCATCTGCGCCCGCTCGTTCGGGGGCCATGCGACAACCACCCATCCCACGCGAGCGGCGCGCCGGCTTCCCCTCCGGCGCTGGCACCGCCTGCATGCTCGTAATGACTGTATCGGCTGAGACAGCACCGCGTCACTGTTGCGGGTGAGACTTTCACCCGTTTGAGTGATCTACCCCCCCGCCACCCGTTTGAGTGATCTACCCCACCGCCGGCGCCCGATCGGTCATCCTCGTCGGCGCGGTCTGGCCGGTCCTGGATTTGACGAGCTCCCGCCAGGGTTGCGGTGTCAAGGTCTGCGGATCGATCGGGTGTCCGGTCGCTATCGCGAGCAGGTGGGTCCACGTCCGCGGCACTACCCGCACCAATTCGTAGCCTCCGCCACCGCACGCCAGCCAGCGCCCTTCACAGATCTCGTGGCCGAGGTCATGCAGCTTGTCATGAGCACGCCGCTGCCCGTCGACCGTCAGCAGCAGGTTCGCCAGTGGATCAAGCGCATGCGTGTCGCAGCCGTGCTGGCTCACCAGGAACTGCGGCGCAAACGCCCGCAGCGCCGCTGGCACCACCGCATCGAAGGCCGAGTGCCAGCCGGCATCGTTGGTGCCGGCCGCGAGCGGAACGTTGATCGCACTCCCCGGTGCCTTCGGTCCGCCGGTGTCCTCGGTCCAACCGGATCCCGGAAACAACGTCCGGCCGGATTCGTGCACGCTGATCGTCAGTACTCGCGGGTCGTCCCAGAAGATCGCCTGCACTCCATCGCCGTGATGAACGTCGATGTCAACGTAGGCGATGCGCTCGACACCTTGGGCGAGCAGCCAGGCGATGGCGATCGCCGGATCGTCGTACACACAGAAGCCTGATGCTCGACTCGGCATCGCGTGATGAAGCCCACCGGCGATGCTGACGCCATGATGATGGGTCCCGGCATGAACCGCCTGCGCTGCGCGAACCGTCGCGCCGACGACCAGGGCGCTCGCCTCGTGCATGCCGGCAAACACCGGATCATCCGGCGTCCCGAGCCCGTGCGCCGGATCAGGTCGAAGTGTCTGTCCTGCGCTGCGGACCGCCGCGACGTAGTCCGGGTCGTGCACCAACTGCAACGTCGGGTCGTCCGCGACATCGAAGTCGTCGAGGAGGCTCAGCCGGTCATCGACTCCGAGTGCAGCGGCAAGGGCCATCGTCAGCTCGACCCGCACCGGCGCAAGGGGATGGCCCGGTCCGAAGTCATAGCCCAGCAGCCGCAGATCCCAAGGAACTGCGACTGTGCAACTCACGCCTCGCCCGCTGCGAGCTCCCGGGAACGGTCCCGGGCCGCTTCGAGTGCGGCGAGCAAGGCGGCGCGCACGCCGTGGTCCTCGAGCTTGCGGATTGCCGCGATCGTCGTACCGCCGGGACTCGTCACCGCCTCTCGCAGTTGCACCGGGTGGTCACCGGAATCCCTCAGCATCACCGCCGAGCCCACTGCGGTCTGAACGATCAGCTCCTGTGCGACCGCGCGCGGCAGACCGAGCAGGATTCCGGCGTCGATCATCGCCTCGACGAGGAAGAAGAAGTACGCCGGACCGCTGCCGGACAGCGCCGTCACGGCATCGAGCTGGCTCTCAGGCACCCGGATCACCTTGCCGACCGGACGCAACAGGTCCTCGGTGCGAGCGAGATGCGCTTCCTCGGCGTGCGCGCCGGCGGCGATCGCGCTCATCGCCTCATCAACGAACACCGGGGTGTTGCTCATGACCCGCACCACCGGGGTGCCCTCGACGAGCCGACCCTCCAAGGTGCTCGTCGGGATGCCGGCAGCAATCGTGATCACGAGGTTGTCGGCCGTGACTATGCCCGACAGGTCATCGAGAAGTGCAGTCATCTCCTGCGGCTTCACCGCGACGACCAACGTGTCTGCTCGTTTGGCCGCCTCGGCGCTGCTCACCGCCTCGACGCCGTAGGTCTCGGTCAGGTAGGCAGCCCGGTCATCGTGCCGCTCGGTGAACAGCAGCTCCCCTGGCGCCCGACCGGCCCGAAGCAGCCCGGACAGCAACGCCTCGCCCATCTTCCCCGCACCAACTACGGCGACCGTCTCGCTCATGTCGTGATCGTCCCAGATTCCGAGCCGGCCTGACCCCCGAGATTCCCGCAATCAGCGGCGGGAGGCGACGGCGCGGAGGAAAAACCCGACGTTCGCCGGGCGCTCCGCGAGCCGCCGCATCAGGTAGCCGTACCACTCCTCGCCATATGGGACGTAGATCCGCACGGTCGAGCCGGCAGCGGCGAGGCGCTGCTGCTCTACCGGCCGAATCCCGTAGAGCATCTGGAACTCGTAGCTGTCCCGCGCGCGCGCTACGGCGGCTATCCGCTCCTCGGCGAAACTGATCAGCGTCGGGTCGTGGGTGGCGATCATCGGGTAGCCCGCCCCGTCCAGCAGCGCCTGCAGGCAGCGACGGTAGGAGTCAGCCACTTCAGCTTTCCGTTGGAAGGCAACGGATTCCGGCTCCTTGTACGCGCCCTTGCACAACCGCACCCGCGAACCCGCGGTCGCAAGATCGCGGCAGTCGCCCTCGGTGCGATGCAGGTAGGACTGCACGACCGCGCCGACCCACGGGAAGTCGACACGCAGTTTCCGAAGCGTCTCCAGGGTGGCGTCGGTGGTCGTGTGATCCTCCATGTCCAGGGTCACCGTCGTACCGGCCGCGGCCGCTGCCTCGCAGATGCGATGAGCGTTCGCTGTCGCCATCGCAACGTCGAGCGCCTGGCCCACCGCCGACAGCTTGACCGACACCTCGGCACGTGAGGCCAAGCCGGCCTCCGCGAGCAGGCTGAGCAGTAACAGGTACGCCGAAGTGGTGACGTCGGCATGCGCCGGCTCGGTGGTGTCCTCGCCGAGATGGTCGAGCGTGACCGAGAGCCCGGATGCGACAAGCTCGCTCGTCACCCGCACCGCGTCAGCGGCAGCCTCGCCGGCGACGAACCGCTTCACGACCCCGCGGGAGACCGGCGCGTGCTCGACCATCCGCCTCACGCTCTTGCGCCGGGACGCCGTCAACAAGGCGGTACGAAGCCCCGACTCGAACACGGTCCAACCCTATGACCGAGGCCCCTCGCGGTATCCCGAACACGTGATTCGCAACCAGCCGATCCGGCCGTCCCGCTCCGACAGACAAGGCTGCTGCTCGGCGCGGAACTCGCAATCCGCAGCGAGTGTCAGTCGCCCCAGCCGGCCGGGGCGGCGGCCGGCGCCGCCGGAGCGGCGAGATGAAGGCGGGTGTAGGCGAGCGCCTCGGCGAGGTCCGCCTCGCGATCGGCGCGGCTCTCCGCCCGCCGGGTGTTGATCTCGACGACCACGATCCCGTCGAAGCTTCGCGCGGCGAGGCCTTCCAGCAGCTCGGCGCAGGGCTGGCTGCCACGGCCGGGGACCAGATGTTCGTCGCGCGCGGTGCCCAGCCCGTCGGCGATGTGGATGTGGGCCAGCCGGTCGCCCATCCGGCCCGCCATCTCCAACGCATCGTTCTGCGACACCGAGGTGTGCGAGAGGTCAAGAGTGAAATGACGGAAGTCCTCCTCGCTCGGGTCGTAGTCGGGCGAGTACGGCACGACCGCTCGGCCGCGGGCCCGCAGCGGGAACATGTTCTCGACTGCGAACCGGATCTCGGTCTCCTCCGCCATCCGCTCGATCCCCGCAACGAACTCGCGGGCGTACTCGCGTTGCCAGCGAAACGGTGGGTGAACGACCACAGTCGAGGCACCGAGGGTCTCGGCCGCGGCCTGCGCCCTGACCAGCTTGGCCCACGGTTCAGTGCCCCAGACCCGCTGCGTCACGATCAGGCACGGCGCGTGGATCGCGCTGACCTCGATCCCGTGGTAATCGGAGAGCCGCTTCAAGGCCTCGATGTCCTGGCTCACCGGGTCGGTCCACACCATGACCTCGACCCCGTCGTAGCCCAGCCGAGCGGCCAGCTCGAACGCAGTAGCCGTCGATTCCGGGTAGACCGAGGCGGTCGATAACGCCACCTTGGCATCGGGAACGCGGACAACCGCCACGGCCCAGAGCGTAGGCGACCGCACCGGGTTCACCTGCGATCTCTACAGTTACTGGGTGCCTGAGGTCGACCTGGATTTCCCGCGTCAGTTCGTCGAGTTCGTCGACCCCGCGGATGACGCTCAGATCTTTCGATGCGACCTGACCTGGCTGCTCTCGCGATGGACCTGCATCTACGGCAGCGGCTGCCAGGGAATCATCAAGGGCCGCAAGGATGACGGCTGCTGCTCGCACGGCGCGCACTACTCCGACAAGGACGATGAGAAGCGCGTCAAGCGGTTCGCGAACGAGCTGACCGCGGACGAGTGGCAGTTCCGGAAGCAGGGTCTCGACCGCGGGATCACCGAGCTCGAGGACGGCAAGCGGCGTACCCGGCGGCACAAGGGCGCCTGCATCTTCCTCAATCGGCCCGGCTTCGCGGCCGGCGCCGGATGCGCGCTGCACCTTCACGCACTCAACACCGGCCGGCACCCACTCGAGACGAAGCCGGACGTCTGCTGGCAGCTCCCGGTGCGCCGGACCTATGAGCGCACGACCCGTCCCGACGACACCAAGGTGCTGATCACGACGATCGGTGAGTACGACCGGCGCGGTTGGGGCGCCGGCGGACACGACCTCAACTGGTGGTGCACCGGCGCAACCGAGGCCCACGTCGGTGCGGACCGGCTCTACCTCACCTACCGGCCTGAGCTGGTCGAGCTGATGGGGCAGCCCGCGTACGACGTCCTGGCGGAGCTGTGCGAGGCGGCGCTGGCCGGAACGGCACCCGCCCACCCTGCCGATGCGGGCTGAGCGAGTTTCCCCAGCCCGCGCGTCGTACGACGCTTCCGTCGTAGGTCGGTTCTAGCGTCAGCAGAATGGCAACGAAGGCGGCGGCCCGTCCCGGCTTCCGGTGCGGGGAGTGCGGTCTCGAGGTCGCGAAGTGGGTCGGCCGCTGCCCGGAGTGCCAGGCCTGGGGGACGATCGATGAGGTCGGCGGCAGGCCAGGTCTGACCGTCGTAGCCGGTCCCGTTACCGCAGCGGCGCAGCCGATCGCCACGATCGCTGAGCAAGGCGCCCGGCACCGACCGACCAACGAGGCCGAGCTCGACCGGGTGCTGGGCGGCGGCCTGGTGCCGGGCTCGGTGGTGCTGCTGGCCGGTGAGCCGGGGGTCGGCAAGTCCACCCTGTTGATCAGCGCGGCGGCCAAGATCGCGGCGGGCGGGCGGCGCTGTCTGATCGTCACGGGTGAGGAGTCAGCCGCGCAGGTCCGGCTGCGCGCCGGACGCATCAACGCCCTCGCCGACGACCTCTATCTCGCCGCCGAGACCGACCTGGCGGCCGTCCTCGGCCAGGTCGAGGCGGTCTCACCTGAGGTCCTGATCGTCGACTCGGTCCAGACCATCGGCTCGGCCGACGTCGATGGCGCCGCGGGCGGGGTGGCTCAGGTTCGCGAGGTCGCCGGCGCCCTGATCAAGTTGGCCAAGACCCGTGGCATGTCGACGATCCTGGTCGGCCATGTCACCAAGGACGGCGCGGTCGCCGGGCCACGGACCCTCGAGCATCTCGTCGACGTGGTGCTGTCGTTCGAAGGCGACCGGCACTCCCGGCTGCGGCTGGTCCGGACCGTGAAGAACCGCTTCGGTCCGGCCGACGAGGTCGGCTGCTTCGATCTCACCGACGACGGCATCGTCGGGCTGGCTGACCCGTCCGGCCTGTTCCTCGCCCATGGCGGTACACCGGTTTCCGGGACCTGTGTCACGGTCACCATGGAGGGTCGACGGGCGCTGGTCACCGAGGTTCAGGCACTTGTGGCCGACTCGTCGATGGCAAACCCGCGACGGGCGACCAGCGGGCTGGACTCGGCACGCAGTGCGATGCTGCTCGCCGTACTCGAGCGGCGGGCGCATCTCAAACTGCATGACAGGGAGGTGTACGCCGCGACCGTGGGCGGCGTGCGGCTTGCTGAACCCGCCTCCGATCTCGCCCTTGCGCTCGCGATCGCGGGCGCCGCCCGCGATGTGGCTGTCGAGCCGGGACTCGTCGCGATCGGCGAGGTGGGGCTCGCCGGCGAGATCCGCCCGGTCTCGGCCCTTCGCGCTCGGCTCACCGAGGCGGCCAGGCTCGGCTTCACCACCGCGCTGGTGCCCGCCCACAGCGAAGTGACGCATCCCCGACTGCGCGCGGTCGAGGTCCGAGACATCACGGATGCGCTACGACGCGGCCTGCCAGCGCCGAAATAGGCCGACGATCTCCGTAGACTCACAACCGCCCTTTGCGCGCGGGCGAGAGGAGTCACGTGGCACCGGCTGAGCGACCTGAGGGCGACCTGCTGCGGGCGACGCTGGCCCAGGTCGCGCCGGGCACTCAGCTGCGCGACGGCCTCGAGCGAATCCTGCGCGGACACACCGGCGCACTGATCGTGCTCGGTCACGACAAGAACGTCGACGCACTGTGCAGCGGCGGTTTCCCACTCGACGTCGAGTTCTCCTCCACGCGCCTTCGCGAGCTCGCGAAGATGGACGGTGCGATCGTCCTCGATGACGGCCTGACGAAGATCCTTCGAGCCGCCACCCACCTGGTGCCGGATCCGTCGATCCCCACCGAAGAGTCCGGCACCCGGCACCGAACCGCGGAACGAGTGGCGAAGCAGACCGGCTACCCGGTCGTTAGCGTCAGCCAGTCGATGCGGATCATCGCGTTATACGTCGACACCCGCCGCTACGTCCTCGACGACTCCGCGGCGATCCTGTCGCGGGCTAACCAAGCTCTCGCCACCCTCGAGCGCTACAAGATGCGCCTCGACGAGGTCAGCGGGACGCTGTCGGCATTGGAGATCGAGGACCTGGTCACGGTCCGCGACGCGGTAGCGGTCACGCAGCGACTGGAGATGGTGCTGCGGATCGCCTCTGAGATCGACGGTTACGTCGTCGAGCTCGGCACCGACGGTCGACTGCTTGCGCTGCAACGAGACGAGCTGATGGCCGGGGTCATCCAGGAACGCGAGCTGATCGTCCGCGATTACATGCCACCCCCGCACGGTCGCCGCCAGCGCACCGCTGAGCACGTGCTGGCCGAGCTCGACGAGCTATCGGCAATCGATCTGCTCGACCTGGAGGTCATTGCGCGGGTCTGCGGCTTCGGGGCTGCCGCGGATGTGCTCGACAGTGCCGTCTCGCCGCGTGGCTACCGGCTCCTCGCTCGGGTGCCGCGACTGCCGGCCGCGGTCATCGACCGGCTGGTCGAACACTTCGGTGGACTGCAAAAGCTGCTCGCGGCGACGATCGACGACCTGCAGCTCGTCGAGGGCGTCGGCGAGACCCGGGCCCGCTCTGTCCGGGAGGGCCTGTCCCGGCTCGCCGAATCCTCCATCCTCGAGCGCTACGTCTAGGTCCGCGCCGGCGGATAGCAATGTGGCATTGCTCACGCAATGTGACCGGCCAGGCCCCCAAATCCCATAGCAATGCCACATTGCTGCGCGCCGGCGGATAGCAATGTGGCATTGCTCACGCAATGTGACCGGCCAGGCCCCCAAATCCCATAGCAATGCCACATTGCTGTTGGTAGGGCTGGGGGTACGGCAGTGGGTAGGGCAGTGGTTGCTCCGCCGATGATGCAGCCCAGCGCCGTCGTAGGCCAGACTGCTGGAATGGCAGCGACCAGCGATGTGCGGGAAGCCGCCGCGCTGGGCGGTCGTGGCATCGCCGCCGGAACCACGGTGGTGCGCGACGTACATGTGGCCATCGCGCGTCGCGCATTCGGCCTCGCCGGGCCAGCTGCGAGGCCGGCGCACGTGCTGCACGACGGGATCAGCCGCGGTGTGTATGCCACGGTCGGCGCGGCCGCCCGAGCCGCATCCGCAGCCACCGGAATCGCCATTGCCGCCCGCGCCGCCACCGACCCGTCGTACCGCCCGCTTCGGGACCTGCCCCGCGGGAGCGTCGCGATCGGTGCGCTGAACGGTGCGTGGGGAGACCTCCTCGGTCGTACCGGCAGCCCGCTCGCACTCACGATGACGGTTCGACGCAACGACGAGGACGTCCCGGTCACACCGGCGGGTGTCGCAAGGGCGTTCCCCGACGCCGGGCCTGACGTCGCGGTGTTTCTGCACGGACTTTGCGAGACCGATCTCGCCTGGCGGCTGAAGGCGCGGTCACATTACGGCGACCCGCAGTCCACCCACGGATCACGGCTTCAGGCCGAGTGCGGCCTGACGCCGGTCAACCTCCGCTACAACACCGGTCTACACATCTCTGACAACGGCGAACATCTCTACCAGTTGCTGATGGACCTCGTGCCGAGCTGGCCGGTCCCGATCAGCCGGCTCACCCTCGTCGGGCACTCGATGGGCGGTTTGGTGATCCGGTCCGCCTGCCACATTGCGCACGAGCAGAACGCCCCCTGGGTGCCGCTGGCGAAACGCGTCGTCTACCTCGGGTCACCGCACCTCGGCGCGCCGCTGGAGATCGGGGCCGCGACCCTCACCCGAGCGCTGCGCCGATTGCCTGAAACGCGGCCGGTGGCCGATGCCCTACGCAGCCGCAGCGTCGGAATCAAGGACCTTCGCTTCGGTGACCTGCTGGCCGAGGACTGGACCGTGCTCGAGGATCTCGACGCGCACCGACCGGAGCCGACGACGAGCCCGCGCTTGCTCGAAGGCGCCGATCATTACTACGTCGGCGCCACGCTCACCCGCCGGCACGACACGGTCGCGGCGAGGGTGATCGGCGACGCGCTGGTGCCGTTCCACAGCGCGTCGGGCAACGGAAAGGTCCGGCGGCTCGGGCTGCAGGTCGACCGGGGACGGCATCTGTCCGGACTGCATCACTTCGACTTGTTGAACCACCCCCGCGTCTACGAAGTCATACGGGAGTGGCTCGCTGACTGACGCGCTCCCGCCAAGAGGCGGTGGCAGCACCGAGGGAGCGTTCAGCGACGGCGGGTCAGCTGCCGCCGCCAGGGTTACAGTAGGCCGCGACCGTGCGGAAGTAGCCGACGTCCGGTCGCCAGGCCTCCAGATCCCACAGCGGCTTGCGCGGCGCGAAGTCAGCGTGGCAGCGCAACTGGTTGAGCAGGCTGTGGCGCATCACTGCCGTGAGGTGCAGCGGAGTAGGTCGAGCAGCGGCCAGCGCCTCGGCGAGCGCCGTCGCCGGCGCCTCGGGTGCGTAGTTGCGGCCATAGATGCTCGGCATGACCCGAATCCGCCAGCCCTCGGCCTCGTGCGCCCAGCGCGCTCGCGCGATCAGTGACTGAGCCGGCGCGAACGACGGCGAGGCCTTGGACGACGGCGGCTGCGAGAGTTCTTGGGCCGGTCCTGGCGGCGACGCCGAGGTCGAGCTGCAACCGGCAACGACGACGACGACGACCAACCGCAACCAGCCAGCCCGGCGACGCACCGGACCACGAAACCATGCCCCTCGTCCGGCGGGCGCTCAGAACGCCGCAGCGAGCTCCGTTACGGCGGCCAGCGACTGCACCCAGCCCTCCGCCGCGACGTCGAGCATCTGCTGCAGGTCGACCAGCAACACCGGTCCATCGGCTGACTTCCGTACCCCGACGACGTACGGCGGGAGCACCTTCGCGGGACTGTCAGTGATCTCCGGCACCGCCTCCGCGCCGAGTACCGCGAGCACCTTGTCGACCGCGACGCCCACGGCATCCTCGGCGATCTCCACGACCAGCACGTCGCCGGTGTCATCGGTCGCGCCGGCCGCGCGAACGTCCAACACCGGCAACGGCGTGCCGCGTAGCTCGATGAGTCCGGCCAGTGGTGGCCGGCCGCCGGGAAGCCGTTGCAGCCGGCCGAGCCGGACGATCTCGCGGACGGCGTCGAGCGGCGTGACGAAGATCTGGGTGTCGAGTTGAAACATGACGAAGCCGGTGGTCATGGCGTGCCCGCCTCCGTCGGGTTCGCCGCATCAGCACGATGGGCCAGCTCCATGCACAACGCAGCCAGCTCGGCAACGCTTCGGCCGCCGAGCTCGGAGGCAACGCCGTCGAGTGGGCGAGCACCAAGGGTCCCGGCGGCAGCCCGATACGACCGCGCCGCGGCTACCCGCTCGCCCAGCCGGTCGAGCGCACCGCCGAGCAGGAAGTGGGCGAAGCCGTGCTCGTGGTCGAGATAGACCGATTTGCGCAGCACGATCAAGGCATCGGCATCTCGACCGAGGTTCGTGAGTGCAACGCCCTGAAGGTAATGCGCCTCCGCCCACAGCGGGGTCGCCGCAGCCACCTCGGCGGCGATGTCCGCCGCCTCGGCGTACCGTCCCTCGCGCAGCGCCGACCGCACCGCATCGAGCGGGTCGCGGGTCGGCACGACCGGCACGACGGTCGGGGTCGGCGGCATCGCCGGGGTGACCAGGCGCGGCAGCCGCGGCACCTCCTCGCGGCGCCGGGATCCGCCACTGCCCCGCCGGTCCGCGTCGCCGCGGCGCCGGTCCGCTCGAGTCGGCCGAGGCTCGTTCTCGGTACGCCGGTCAGGCAGAACACGACGTCGGTCGTCAGGCTCCTCGGTGAGGCGGCGATAGACGAACGCGTCGCCGAGTGAGACCAAGGAGAAGTCATCGCTGATCTGCCAGAGCGTCTCGGCATGACCGAGGAACAGGTAGCCACCGTCCCGAAGCCGACTGTGCAGCCGTTTCATCAACCGCCGGGTGGTCTCCCGGTCGAAGTAGATCGTGACGTTGCGGCAAAGAATCAGATCGACTTCCGCCGCCTCGAACGGCGGCCCATCGGTGACCAGGTTGTGGTGGCGGAACTCCACCAGCGAGCGGACCTCGTCCCGTACGACGTAGGTACCAGTCGTCGCGTCGAGGACGAACCATCTGGCCAGATCCAGCGGGTCGGTCATCACGAACGATCGCTCACCGTAATGACCGGCATTGGCCGCCGACAGCGCCCGCGTGGACACGTCGGTGGCGAGGATCTTGACGTCCCACTCGACCGCCGGTGGTAGCAGCTCACGCACCAGGATCGCGATCGAGTACGCCTCCTCACCGGTCGAGCAACCGGCGCTCCAGATCCGCAGCCGCTTTCCGTCCGCCGCCTGCCGGAGGAGCTCGGGCAGCACGTACTTGCGAAGCGCCCTGATCTGCGGCGGGTTCCGGAAGAAGTGGGTCTCCGGAATTGTCACCTCGTCGAGCAACGCCTGCCGCTCGACGCTTCCATCGGGGCCGGACAGTACGGCGAGGTAGGACTCGACGTCCGGAGAGTTCGTCGCTCGCATCCGCTCGGTGATGGAAAAACTCAGCGAGTCCCGCCGGGAGTCGTCGAAGGACAACCCGGCCGCCTCGTGCAGCAGGCTCGCGACCGTCGCGAACTCAGGATCGGAGAGCATCACGCGGTTCATCGCGCGCTCGCCTGGCTGGGCGCGCTGAGCAACCGTCGCAACGCAATCGAGATTTCCGGCAGCGGCAGCTGGAGGTCGACGGCATCCGCCGACTTCGCGGCGGCCGGCATGCCGTACACGGCGCTCGTCGACTCGTCCTGCCCGATCGTGAAACCGCCGCAGTCGCGGATCCGTTTGAGCCCCTGCGCACCGTCGCGTCCCATGCCGGTGAGCAGGACGCCGGCGGCGCGCCCGCCGTACCGATCAGCGACCGAGTTGAACGTCGCGTCGATGCCGGGTACGTGGTACTGGTTGGGCGGGGGCTCCTCGGTCGTGACCCGTAGCCGGTCGTGAACGATGAGGTTCAGGCCGCTCGGGGCGATCGTAATCGTGCCGGGCGACAGCCGGGTGCCGCTCGCACCGAGGGTCACCCGAAGGGCACAGACATCGTTGAGCCAGCTCGTCAGCCCCTCCATGAAGCCATCGGCCATGTGCTGGACCACGACGATCGCCGCGGTGGTGTGCTCGGGTAGGTCGGCGAGGATCGTGGCGAGCGCCTGCGGTCCGCCGGTCGACGCACCGATCGCCAGCACCTCGACCTTCCGCTCCGACAGCTTGGCGAGGACGCTCTCGTGGGGGCAGGTGGGCTGGCGCGGGACCCGTCCGGGCGATGGGTTCGCAGCGCGCCGCGACGCCGGAGGCGGTCCCGACGGGCCGACTCCGCGGGTCGTCAGCGAGGCGGCGGACATTCCGAGCTTGCCGCGGGGATGCGTGATCACCCGGACCCGACCGGCGACCCGAAGCCGTTGCCGCAGCGCCTCGGCGTACTCCTCCAGCCGCCACGTGTCGTTGGGGCCGGGTTTCGCCATCACATCGATGGCGCCGGCCGCCAGTGCCGCGGCGGCGTTGCCACGGTCGTCGCCGTCGACGAACGACGAGAAAACAACGATCGGCGTGGGTCGGGTGGCCATGATCCGCTCGATCGCCTCGATGCCGTTCATAACCGGCAGGTGCAGGTCCATGACGACCGCAGTCGGTCGGAGCCGTTCCACCAGCGCGACAGCGTCTCGTCCGGTGCGGGCCTCGCCGATCACCTCGAGCAGCGGATCCACCGCCATCGCGGCGCGGATGAAGCGGCGTTGAGTGGAGGAGTCGTCGACGATGACGACGGTGACCGGAACGGGGCTGTCCGGCTGGGCACTCACTTATCAGGTGTCGACGGAGATTCCGGTCTGCTTGAGCGTGCGGCCGGCGTGGGAATCGGCTCGAAATGGCCTGATTTGCGGGGCTACTGCCCGCTTGGGGTGATGTGGAAGACCGCCCCGGTTGCGGCGGTTACGCCATCGAGCGTGGCATGCACGACGTAGACGCCCGATTGAGCCTCGGAGCCGGGAGTGCAGGTGCCCGTCGACTGGACCTTTCCGTCCCACTGGATCGTGACGTGGCGGGTGCTTCCCGGCTGGATCGTCGTGACCCTCGCCAGCTGGGAGCTCTGGCAGTGCTGGTTGGTCCAGATCGTGGGCGTACCGGAGGTGACACTCCAGATCTCGTTGGCGGGCGAGAGCGTCAGCTTGCAGGCGCTCGTCGAGGAGTTGGTGAGCGTTCCCGTGAACGTCGCCGGGCTGCCGATCGCGTAGGTCGTCCGGTCGGTCGACAGGGTGAGCGTGAGCGACCCAGATGCGCACTGCGCGACCTGAGTCGGCGTGGCCAAGGGTGTGGTGGTTGGTCCGGCCGACGGCCTTCCGCCACCGCCGCCGGAGCATGACAACGCGACAACGAGGATGACGATGAAGATGATGAGCAGCCCGACACCGCGGCGGATCCAGTAGACCCGCGGCGGCAGTGGTCCGACCGGCCGCAGCACCGTGCTCATTTGGTTGATCGTAGGGGGCGGCTCCGATCCGGTTGAGGCGGTCACATGACACACTCACCGAGCGTTATGAACGACAGCTTCGCCCGCCGGGTCCAGGAGTGGTACGACGGCAATGCCCGCGACCTGCCATGGCGCCGCGGCGGAGTATCCCCGTGGGCGGTGCTCGTCAGCGAGGTGATGCTGCAGCAGACCCCGGTCGCGCGGGTCATCCCGACGTGGGAGTCATGGCGGCAGCGATGGCCGAGGCCCGCGGCGCTCGCGGCGGATTCGCCCGGCGAGGCGGTGCGCGCGTGGGGCCGGCTCGGCTACCCGCGACGGGCACTACGCCTGCATCAGGCCGCCACCGCGATCGTCGACGGCCACGGGGGCGAGGTCCCGGCGTCGTACCTCGATCTGCTCTCGCTGCCTGGAATCGGTGGCTACACCGCGGCCGCCGTCGCGACCTTCGGCTTCGGCACCCGTCACGCCGTCCTCGACACCAACGTCCGCCGGGTCTACGCCCGGGTCTTCGACGGCGTCGCTGACGCCCGGACCGCAGCGCCGAGCCGCGCCGAACTTGCCGTCGCATTGGAGCGCGTGCCGTTGACCGAACCGGCGCACTACAGCGTCGCGGTGATGGAGCTCGGCGCCGTCGTCTGCGCCGCGAGAGCGCCGCGCTGCGACTCGTGCCCGGTCGCTAGCGACTGTGCCTGGCTCGCGAAGGGAGCACCGCCGGCACCGTCGGCCCGCCGACCGCAGGTCTTCGCCGGGACCGACCGGCAGGTGCGGGGGCGGCTGCTCAGCGTCCTGCGCGAATCACCCGCCGACGTGATCGTGAAGCCCGACCTCGACGTCGTGTGGGAGGACCCAGACCAGCGCGAACGCGCGCTTGCGGCCCTGATCGCGGATGGGCTCGTAGTGGACCTCGGCGACAACCGCTACCGGTTGCCGTCGTGATCGGTTTCGCGCATCGCGGCGGCCGGGCTCACGGCGGCGACAACCGGATCGAGACCTTCGTCGAGGCGCTCTCGCGCGGCGCCAACGGTCTCGAAACCGATGCCTGGGTCACCAGCGACGGCGCAGTCGTCCTCGACCACGACGGGGTGCTGCGCACCGGCACCCGTCGTACGCCGATACCGCAGGTACGACGCGATCGGCTTCCCGCCCATGTGCCGACGCTGGAGGAGCTCTACGCGGCCTGTGGCACGGACTTCGACTTGGCGGTCGACATCAAAAGCGCCGACGCGATCGAACCAGTCGTTGCCGTGGCGAGTGCCCACGGTGCCGCAGAACGGCTCTGGCTCTTCGCCCACCGCGGCGTGGACTTCGATGAGCTCGACGGCGTCCACCCGGCGATGACCCTGCACGGGCGAAACATGGTCGGGTCCGGACGGCGCGGCCGGCTGCAGGCCGCGCAAGCCGCCGGGATCCAGGCCATCAACGCCCGCTGGATGTGGTGGCGTCGAGACATCGTCGCCGAGGTACACGACCTCGGGATGAAGGCGTTTGGCTACGACGCCCAGCGGTCCAGCTCGATTCGACGTTGCGTCATCCTGGGCCTCGACGGGGTCTTCAGCGACCACGTCGATCGTCTGGTCGCCGAGTTGTCAGCGTCTGCGGGTGCCCCGGCACCCGGTGGCGCTGACAACTCTCGTTAGCCCTACGCCTCGGCCGAGGGAGCCTCCGACGTACCTGCTTCTACCAGCGGGACATCGGGCGGGACCGGCTTGGTCTCACCCCGGAAGGTGAAGCGCTCTTCATCCTCGACGGTCTCCACGTCTACGACGACGATCTGCCCCGCGGTCAGCTCGCCGTAGAGGATCTTCTCGGACAGCGCATCCTCGATCTCGCGCTGAATCGTGCGGCGAAGTGGCCGGGCGCCGAGCACCGGGTCGTATCCCCGCTTGGCGAGCAGCCGCTTCGCATCCGACGTCAGCTCGATCGCCATGTCGCGGTTCTTCATCTGCCCGTCGACGCGCCCGATCATCAGGTCGACGATCGTGACGATGTCGTCCTCGGAGAGCTGGTGGAACACGATCGTGTCGTCGACGCGGTTGAGGAACTCCGGCCGGAAGTGCGTCTTCAGCTCGTCGTTGACCTTGAGCTTCATCCGCTCGTAGTTCGTCACGTCGCTGTCGCCGGCCGCGAAGCCGAGGTTCAGACCCTTGGCGATGTCGCGGGTCCCGAGGTTCGTGGTCATGATGATCACGGTGTTCTTGAAGTCGACCGTGCGACCCTGGGCGTCGGTGAGGCGACCGTCCTCGAGCACCTGCAGCAGCGCGTTGAAGACATCGGGGTGGGCCTTTTCGATCTCGTCGAAGAGCACGACCGAGAACGGCTTGCGTCGGACCCGCTCGGTGAGCTGGCCGCCCTCCTCGTACCCGACGTAGCCGGGAGGCGATCCGACGAGACGAGAAACCGTGTGCTTCTCCATGAACTCGCTCATGTCGAGCTGGATCAGCGAATCCTCGTCGCCGAACAAGAACTCGGCGAGCGTCTTTGACAGCTCGGTCTTACCGACACCGGACGGGCCGGCGAAGATGAACGAGCCGCCTGGGCGCTTCGGGTCCTTGAGACCGGCGCGGGTACGACGGATGGCCTGCGCGACGGCCTTGACCGCCTGGTCCTGACCGATGACCCGCTTGTGCAGCTCATCTTCCATCCGAAGCAGCCGAGCGGTCTCTTCCTCGGTCAGCTTGAACACCGGGATGCCGGTCCACGTCGCGAGGACTTCCGCGATCTCTTCGTCGGTGACCTCGGCGACGACATCCATGTCGCCGGCCTTCCACTCACGCTCGCGGTCGGCCTTCTGCGTCAACAGCTGCTTCTCCTTGTCGCGCAGCGACGCGGCCTTCTCGAAGTCCTGCGCATCGATCGCGCTTTCCTTCTCGCGGCGGACGGCGGCGATCCTCTCGTCGAACTCGCGCAGGTCCGGCGGGGCCGTCATCCGGCGGATCCGCATCCGGGAGCCGGCCTCATCGATCAGGTCGATGGCCTTGTCCGGCAGGAACCGGTCGGAGATGTAGCGGTCGGCAAGGGACGCCGCGGCGACCAGCGCCGCATCGGTGATCGAGACCCGATGGTGCGCCTCGTAGCGGTCCCGAAGACCCTTCAGGATCTCGATGGTGTGCGCGAGGGTCGGCTCGCCGACCTGGATCGGCTGGAACCGGCGCTCGAGTGCGGCGTCCTTCTCGAGATACTTGCGGTACTCGTCGAGAGTCGTCGCACCGATCGTCTGAAGCTCGCCCCTGGCGAGCATCGGCTTGAGGATCGAGGCGGCGTCGATCGCACCCTCTGCCGCACCGGCACCCACGAGCGTGTGAATCTCATCGATGAAAAGAATGATGTCGCCACGAGTGCGGATTTCTTTGAGGACTTTCTTCAGCCGCTCTTCGAAGTCACCGCGGTAGCGCGAACCCGCCACCAAGGCGCCGAGATCGAGCGTATAGAGCTGCTTGTCCTTGAGGTTCTCCGGAACCTCGCCTTTGACAATTCCCTGCGCCAATCCCTCGACCACTGCGGTCTTGCCGACGCCTGGCTCGCCAATGAGCACCGGGTTGTTCTTGGTACGGCGCGAGAGCACCTGCATGACACGCTCGATTTCCTTCTCCCGGCCGATGACCGGATCGAGCTTGCCCTCCCTGGCCGCCTGAGTGAGGTTGCGGCCGAACTGGTCGAGCACCAAGGAGGTGCTCGGCGCTCCCTCGCCGACTCCGCCGGCAGCGGCCGGCTCCTTGCCCTGGTAGCCGGAGAGCAGCTGGATGACCTGCTGTCGAACCCGGTTGAGGTCGGCGCCGAGTTTGACCAGCACCTGCGCCGCGACGCCTTCTCCCTCGCGGATCAGGCCAAGGAGGATGTGCTCGGTGCCGATGTAGTTGTGTCCAAGTTGCAACGCTTCGCGCAGGCTGAGCTCGAGAACCTTCTTCGCTCGCGGCGTAAACGGAATGTGGCCACTCGGCGCCTGCTGGCCCTGGCCGATGATCTCTTCGACCTGCTGCCGGACGCCTTCCAGGGAGATACCGAGCGATTCGAGGGCCTTGGCGGCGACGCCTTCGCCTTCATGAATCAGGCCAAGCAGGATGTGCTCGGTCCCGATGTAGTTGTGGTTGAGCATCCTGGCTTCTTCTTGGGCCAGGACAACGACCCGCCGCGCGCGGTCGGTAAACCTCTCGAACATGCTCGCTCCTTGTAACGAAGCGGGTCGCGGGCCGGATTGGTCCCTGCACCCCGCATGCTAGCCCTGGGTCGGGCACGTCGTATGCCGCATTCCACTGAGGCTGCTACGAGGTACGTAACCATTTCGGCAGGTTGTGGATTCCGGTTCAGCCGCCGGCGTAAACCTCGTGCGGCCACCTCACCGCTGCTACCGATCCGCTACTTGCGCGCGTTGTACTGCTCCAAGACCTCGGCGCTGATCCGGCCCCGCTCACTGACAGTCACACCGTTCGCCTTCGCCCAGGAACGCACTGCCGACGGATCGAACCCACCGGGAGTGCCGCGACCGCGACGTCCGCGGCGGCCACCGCCACTTCGACCGGGTCGGCGGGCAGCAGCGACAAAGGGGGCGAATGCCTCGCGCAACTTCGCGCCATGCTCGTCGCAGACATCAATCTCGTAGCTCGCGCCCTCGAGTGCGAAACTCACCGTCTCGGTGCCCGGCGTGTCGTCACCGTGCAGATCGCAGACCAGCAGAATCTGAACTCGCTGCGCCATTGCATTTGCCTCCCGTGCGAATTTCCCTGAGGCCCAAAACTACGGTGCGGTTATCGCGCAGGCAAATCGCGGAAATGACGGGACCGAATTTGGAAATGATCTATTGCGGCCGCAGCAGCGGGAATGTGATCGCCTCGCGCATGTTGACACCGGTTAGCAGCATTAAAAGCCGGTCGACACCCAGGCCCATTCCGCCCATCGGCGGCGCTCCGTGCTCGAGGGCACGCAGGAAGTCCTCGTCGAGCTGCATGGCTTCCGGGTCGCCGCCAGCGGCCTTGGCCGCCTGATCGGTGAGCCGACGCCGCTGCTCGACCGGGTCGACCAGCTCGGAGTACGCCGGTGCCAGCTCGACGCCGTTGATCACCAGATCCCACGCTTCAGCCAGTCGAGGATCGTCACGATGCGGTCGTGCCAGCGGGCGGACTGATGCCGGATAGTCACAGATGAATGTCGGCTGTACCAAGGTCGCTTCGACGAGCTGCTCATACAGCTCCAACACGATCTCGCCGTGATCCCACCCGGGCTGAAGCGAGACGTCACGGTCGACGGCGATGGTCCGAAGCTGCTCCTCGGTGGAATCCGGCGTGACCGGCACGGCGGCGGCCTCGGAGACCGCGTCATAGACACTGAGCCACCGCCATTCGGTGTCAAGGTCCAGCGCGTCGCCATTGGGTAGCGACACGACCGGCGATCCCATCGCGCGGGCGGCGTCGAGCACCAACGCCTTGGTGAGGTCTGCCATCGAGTGGTAGTCGCCGTAGGCCTCATACGCCTCGAGCATCGTGAACTCTGCGCTGTGCGTTGCGTCAATGCCCTCGTTACGGAAGTTACGGCCGATCTCATACACCCGCTCGATGCCACCCACGACAAGTCGCTTGAGCCACAGCTCGAGGGCGATCCGCAGCGACATCGGCTGATCAAAGGCGTTCAAGTGCGTGTGGAACGGCCGCGCTGCCGCACCCCCGTGCATGGTCTGCAGGATCGGGGTCTCCACCTCGAGGAAGCCGCGGGAGTCCAGCGTCGAGCGCAGTGAGGCCAGGACAGTCGCTCGCCCCTCGACGACTCGGCGCGCCTGCGGGTTGATGATCAGGTCGAGATACCGCTGCCTGACTCGGGTCTCCTCATCGGCGAGGCCGTGCCATTTCTCCGGCAGCGGCCGCAACGCCTTGCTCGCAAGTGTCCATGACTCGGCCATCACGGACAGCTCACCGCGGCGACTGTTGACCACTTCGCCCGAGATGCTGACGTGATCACCGAGGTCGATATCGCGCTTCCACTCAGTGAGCCGCTCCTCGCCGAGCCGGTCGAGGGAGATCATGACCTGCAGATCACCGGTGCCGTCACGCACCGTCGCGAAGCACAGCTTGCCGCCGTCGCGCTTCAACATGACCCGGCCGGCGATGCTGACCCTCTCGCCGGTCTCGGCATCGGGCTCGAGATCAGGGTGGGCGGCGCGGATCGCGGCAGTGGTCGTGCTGCGTGCCACCGTGACCGGATAACCTTCGACTCCGCTGTCGTGAAGGCGGGCGAGCTTGTCTCGACGTACCCGTTCCTGCTCTGAGATCTCAGGCGCGGGGACGTCCGGCTCGGTCACGAGGCAGCAGGCTATCGAGATCGGTCGGTCGGTGGCGCGTCAGATTCGGTTGCGGTCGAAGACCAGCCGCAATCCGATCAGGGTCAGATCGGGCTCGTACTCGGTGACCGTCTCGCACTCGTCGATGACTAGCTGGGCGAGGCCGCCGGTGGCGATGACTGCCGGCTCGGCATCGAGCTCCTCGCTGATCCGGCGCACCATCCCGTCGATCTGGCCGGCGAAACCGTAAAGCAGGCCTGACTGCATCGCCTCCACAGTGCTCTTGCCGATCACGGATCGGGGCCTGGCCAGCTCGACCTTGAACAGCCGGGCACCGCGGGCGGCGAGTGCGTCGATCGTGATCTCGATGCCCGCCGCGAGCGCGCCGCCGAGGAATTCACCCTTGGAGCTGACGACGTCGAAGTTCGTCGAGGTCCCGAAGTCGACGACGACCGACGGACCGCCATAGAGGTGGAAGGCAGCCAGCGAGTTGACGATCCGGTCGGCGCCGACCTCACGCGGGTTGTCGTAGAGCAACGGTACGCCGGTCTTCACTCCCGGCTCGACGATGACCGCCGGCATCGAGGGGTAGTAGCGGGCGAACACCCCGCGGAGTTCGTGAAGGACCGCCGGGACGGTCGAGCACGCGGCGATCCCATCCGGCACGTCGGAGTCGGCGAGCAGCCCGCGCAGCAGCAGGGCAAGCTCGTCAGCAGTCGCTCGAGTGTCTGTCTTCACGCGCCATGACTCGGCGAGGTGGTCGCCCTGGAAGACACCGACGACGGTGTTGGTGTTGCCGACGTCGATCGTCAGCAACACCCGGCCTTCCACCGAGTCAGTCACCAGCGTGCGCTCAGCCGGTCAGCGCAACGACATCGCCGCGCGCCAGACCGGCAGCGCTTGCGTCCATCCCCGGCAGCACCTCGGCCGGATCCGCGCCGGTTCCGATGATTCGGTTGTCGGCATCGACGAAGACAACTTTCGGCCGCAGCTCCCGAGCCTCGGCATCGGCCACGGTGCAGTAGCTGATGATGATCACCAAGTCGCCGGCGTGGACAAGGCGGGCGGCAGCGCCGTTGATGCCGATGACGCCACTTCCGCGCGGACCAGCGATCACATAGGTCTCGAGCCGCGCACCGTTGTCGATGTCGACGATCGCCACCTGCTCGCCGGGCAGCAGATCGGCCGCCTCCATGAGGTCCTCATCGATCGTGACCGAGCCCACGTAGTGCAGGTCGGCCTGCGTCACCGTGGCGCGGTGCAACTTGCTCTTCAGCATTGTCCGGAACATTTGACTTACTCCTTCAGCCCACTGTGGTCGGGTGCCGAGGCGCGAGATGGCAAAGCGTTCGTGTTGCCACCAAGGATGACATGGACATTGTCGATCAGTCGCGTCGAGCCCACCCTCGCCGCAATCAGGAGGATGGCTTCCCGCGTACCGGCAGCCGGCCGTTCCCAGCTCGCGGCGTCGACAACATCGAGGTAGTCGACGCGCACCGTCGGCGAAGCCGCCAACACCTCACGCGCCGCTGCCAGCGCGGCGTCGGCCCCCTCATCGCTGCGTCGTGCGCCGGCGCGTAGGGCACGCGAGAGGGTGAGCGCGGCGTCGCGATCGGAGTCGCTGAGATAACGGTTGCGGCTGGACCGCGCGAGTCCGTCGGCCTCGCGCACCGTCGGCAGTCCCACGATCTCGACCTGCGGATGCCGCTCCGCCGCCATCCGCCGGATCAACGCCAGCTGCTGGGCGTCCTTCTCGCCGTACAGCGCGATGTCGGGCCGGACCAGGTCGAGCAGCCGAGACACCACGGTCACCACACCGTCGAAGTGGCCGGGGCGAAACTCGCCTTCGTATCTGGATCCGAGCTCACCCGCCGACAGCCGCTCGACCGGCTCATCGTCGGGATAGACCTCCTCCGTAGGTGGTGCGAAGACGAGGTCGACCCGCTCTGCCTCGCAGCAGGCCACATCCGCTTGCGGCGTACGTGGGTACCGGTGGAAGTCCTCGTTGGGCCCGAACTGCAGCGGATTCACGTAGACCGTAACGATCACACTGTCGGCGAGGTCACGCGCTGCCCGGATCAATCGGACGTGACCGTCATGTAACGCCCCCATCGTCATGACGACCGCGACCCGTCCGGGCAGCACCGCGCGGGCGGCCCACAGCTCGGCGCGGGTTCGTGCGACCGTGGTGCCGGTCACTGCTTCGGTCTCACTGCAAGTACGTCGAGCAAGGCGCTCGCCTGATCGACATCGATGGTCCCCGCAGCCAGACCGCGAACCGCGGTAAGTCGGCCGAGCGCGACGTAGGCGTCGACAACGTCCGGCGCTTGCTCGGAAAGTGTCGCGAGATGCGTGGCGACAGTGCCGGCGTCACCGCGAGCGATCGGTCCGGTGAGTGCCTGGTCGCCGAACCGCAGCGCGTTGTCCATCGCGGCGCCGAGCAGTGGCCCGAGCATTCGCTCCGGGCGGTCGACCCCGGCGTGCGTCAACAACTCGGCGGCCTGCGCGACGAGGGTGACGAGATTGTTTGCGCCGAACGCCAGCCCGGCGTGGTAGAGCGGACGAAGCTCTTCGGCAACCCAGTACGGCTCGCCCCCCATCTCGATGACGAGCGCCTCGACCACCGGACGCAGCACCTCGTCGCTGGTCACCCCGAACGCGGCACCGTCAAGGCGCTGGAGGTCGACGTCAGTGCCGGTGAAGGTCATCACCGGATGGAGTGCGAGTGGAAGCGCGCCCTGCGCCGCCAGCGGTGCCAGAACCGTGGTCCCGTGCGCGCCACTCGTGTGGGCGACGAGCGTTCCGCGACGGACGACCTCGGCGTTCGCTATCCCCGCTACGAACGGCTCGAGTGCATCGTCGGGAACCGCGACGAGCAGCAAGTCGGCAACGGCCGCGACCTGATCGGCTGCTCGGATCTCGGCATCGGGTAGCAGCCGGGCGGCTCGCTTCCTACTCGCGTCCGACACCGCGGCGACGGCAACCACCCGATGTCCGGCCAGTGTGAGGGCGGCGCCGAGGACCGCGCCGACCCGTCCGGCGCTGATCACGCCGACCGAAAGCCGGGCAGGGCGATCTGCCGGAAGGTGAATGGTCATGGTTCCAGTCCTGTGATGGGTACCGGACCGCACCAGGGTACGACGTACCGTCCTAGCCGTGGGAGAGGTCCGGCGTGAGGCAAGCGGGAGCTGGCGCAGCTGGCGGGTCGCGATGTCGGACGCCCTGTATGGCCCGGCGGGTTTCTACCGCGACGCCGGGGCACCGGGCCACCACTTCCGCACCGCGGCGCACACCGGGTCCGAGTGGGCCGCCGCGATTGCCGCATTGGCGGATCGGGTCGATGAGGCGCTCGCGCGGCCGGCCGACTTCTGGGTTGTCGACGTCGGCGCCGGTGGCGGGGAGTTGCTTCGCGAACTCGCCCGGCTCGCGCCCTCCCGGTGGCGGCTCATCGGCGTGGACCTCGCACCGCGGTCGCCGGGACTTCCGCAGCGAGTGCAGTGGCAATCACAACCGCCCGCGGCCGTCACCGGACTCCTGCTTGCCGTCGAGCTGCTCGATGTGGTTCCGGTCGAGGTCGTCGAGCTCACCGCGCAGGGGGTACGACGGGTCGAGGTGGATGGAGACGGCAACGAACGGCTCGGCGGCCTGCCGGACCGGGTCGACCTCGAGTGGCTCGCTCAGTGGTGGGACGGCGCCGTCGTCGGCGACCGCACCGAGAGCGGTTACAGCCGCGACGAACTGTGGGCGCGCTTGCGCGGGGCTGTGACGCGCGGCCTCGCGGTAGCGATCGACTACCGTCGGTGCAACCCGCCACGGCCGGACGGGACCCTCACCGGCTTTCGGGACGGACGTCAGGTGGCTCCGGTCCCGGACGGCACATGTGACCTCACCGCGCACGTCTTCTTCGAGTCGATGCAACGGGTGGGAGACATCGTCGTCTCCCAACGAGACGCGCTGCACCAGCTTGGCCTCACTGTGAGGCAACGACCCAGGTACGACGGCGACAGCGAGGCGTATCTCAACGCACTGTCGTCAATGGGTCACGTTGCGGAGCTGACCGACCCGCTCGGGCTCGGCGGCTTCACCTGGCTCGTGCATCCGGTTGCTGTCGAGAACCCGCTCGCCGATCCGGCACAGGTTCTCCCGCGAAATACGCCCGCGCGACGTACTTCGGTACGCACATCGTCCACGCCTCGGTGACCAGCTCGGTCATCTCGTCCTCGTCAATCGCGGCGAGCCGCACGATCACCCAGTTGAACCGAAGGTCCGAGGTCGTCGGCATCACGAACTTCACTGGCTCCGCGGCTACGACGCTCTCGCGCTGCTCCTTGGGGAACCCGACTCCCATCAAGGTCTCGTCCTGGGAGATGCCGGCGTAGACGATCTGACCGACCCGGAACCGGACCCGGTCGCGGATGAGGTGCTCGGTCGTTCGCGGCAGCGTCAGCGCGAGCGCGCGGATTCCCTCGACCGTCACCATGACCGGAACCCTACGAGGCAGCGGGGACGAGAATCAGGTGGCGAGTCCGGTGCGGAACGCCCAGGCAACCGCCGCCGACCGGTCACTCACGTCGAGCTTTGCGAACACGTTGTTGACGTGCGTCTTGACGGTTGCCTCCGTCACGAAGAGCTGGCTCGCGATCTCGCGATTCGACAATCCCTGAGCCATCAGCTGGACCACCTCGGTCTCGCGCTCGGTGAGGGCGCCTCCGGGTGGCGTCGCGATCGGTGCGGCCGTTGCGTTGCCGGAGGTGACAAGCTCGACAAGCCGCTCCTGTACGGCGGGGTCGAGCCGAGTCCGTCCGGATGCCGCATCTCTGATGGCCCGCTCGATCTCCTCGGAGCTGGCGTCCTTTGTCAGATATCCACGCGCGCCGGCCCGCAGTGCGGCCATGACTGACTCGTCATCGGCGTACGTCGTGAGGACGACGACCTCGACCGCCGGTGCCTGCTCGCTCAACCGGCGCGTCGCTTCGACCCCGTCGACGCGAGGCATCCGCAGGTCGAGCAACGCCACATCCGGCTCAGCCGCGAGGACCGCAGCAACCGCCTCCTCGCCGTCCGCCGCTACGCCGACCACGTCAATGCCGTCGATGAGCCCGAGCATGAGGCTCAGGCCCTCTCGGACCAGCGTCTGGTCGTCAGCAAGCACGACCCGGATGGGATCAGTCATCCGAGTGCCGTTGACCGATCGCGACGGCAGCGCTGAGCGGAAGCCTGACCTCCACGGTGAAGCCCTGACCGTTGCGACCTGCGGTCATCTCCCCGCCGGCCAGCTCGGCGCGTTCACGCATTCCTCGCAGGCCGTTGCCGCCTCCCGGCAACGTCTGCGCGCCACCGCTGCCGTCATCACTCACCCGCAGTGCGACCTCGGTGGGGTGCCATGCAAGGCGGACCTCGACCCTGGTCGCGTGCGCGTGCTTGGCGACGTTGGTGAGCGCCTCCTGGGCGGCGCGGAACAACGCCACGCGCGTCTCGGGCGACAGCCCGGCCGGCGTACCGGTTTCCTCGAAATGCGCGCTCACGCCGCTGTCCCGCTCGAACTCGCTGACCAGTGAGGGCAGCCGCTCCGGACTCGGAAGCGCGTCGTCCCGAAGCGTCCCGACGGCATCGCGCGCCTCCTCCAGGCCGGTGCGGGCGAGCGCGACGGCACGGTCGATCCGGCCCACCACTTCGGCGTCGACCTCACGCGACTTCGCCAGCACTCGGGTCGACTCGAGGTGCAAGGACAAGCTCGAGAGTGTGTGCGCCAAGACGTCGTGCAGCTCGCGGGCGAGCCGGGCGCGCTCTGCCACCACGGCGCTGCGTTGCTCGGCATCGCGGCTTTCCCGCAGCTCGACGACAAGTTGCGCGTTGGCGTGCGAACTGCGAAGAACTCGGCCCCAGAACAATGCCGCGAGCCCGAAGAATGTCGCGCCGACCCCGTTTCCGAGGCCACCGCCGATGTCGCGCTGGCCGACGAACATCGTCGACAGGGTGATCGAGGCGACGGCGCACGCCCACGGCAGGATCGAGTCGGGCAACGCGTACCAGAACGGCGCCACGAAAAGTGAGGCGTACCCAGAGACGAACGCCTGGCCATTATGGGTGAGTACGTGCATCCAGGCGCCGACCCCGATCGTGGCGATCACGGCAGCGATGTCGATCCAGTCGCCCTCGCGACGCGTGGCAACAATGCCCCACGCAGCGGCCAGCGCGAGAATCAGCCCGACCGACACCGCGCGATCGCCGCCGGACAACCGGTGGAACGCCGACAGCGTCTGCACCGCACAAATGATGGTGACGCCGTGTCGGGCGGTGAGCTGCACCGGGCGCGGCAACATGTCGCCCATGCGCGGCATGGTTGGGCCGCGCCAGATGCCATCGGTGCTCACGGTGATCACCGTACGGCGATCAGGCCGCCCGCGGATCGGCCTGCGGGTGGAGACCTGAACTCCACCTGGGATCCACCCAAAAGGCGACGCCGAATGCCACCTCAGCCACGTACGGTCTGAGCAGTCAGAACCGCATGGCGCGAAGGGGCACCAACATGTCAGCGATCGTCGTTGACGACTTACGCAAGAGCTACGGCGCCACCCGCGCCGTCCACGGCGTGAGCTTCACTGTCGATGAAGGCGATTGTGTCGCCCTCCTTGGACCCAACGGAGCCGGCAAGACCACGACGCTGGAGATTCTCGAAGGCTTTCTCAGTCGCGACGGTGGCCGGATCGAGGTACTGGGCACAGACCCGGCGCGGGCCGACCGCACCTGGCGCCAGGGCATCGGCATCGTTCTGCAGGGCACCGCGGTCGATCCGTACCTCACCGTCCGGGAGACGCTGTCGCGCACCGCGGACTTTTACCCCAATCCGCGCCGGATCGACGAAGTGATCGAGCTGGTGGGCCTCGGCGAGAAAGCCGACGCCAGGGTCAACAAGCTCTCCGGTGGACAGCAGCGGCGGCTCGATGTCGCCTACGGCATTGTCGGCAACCCGCGGTTGCTGTTCCTCGATGAGCCGACGACCGGCTTCGACCCGTCGGCACGGCGCGGCGCCTGGCAGCTGGTCAGCGACCTGCGCGGTCTCGGCACCACCATCATGCTGACCACCCACTACATGGATGAGGCACAGGCACTCGCCGACAACATCATCGTGATCGGTGCCGGAGAAGTCGTCGCGGAAGGCACCCCCGATTCGCTGGGGGGCCGCGACACCGCCGCCATGCTGATCCGGTTCCGGCTGCCCGCATCGATTGATCCGACGGCGCTGCCGGTCGAGGTCGGCATCGACAAGCACGGCTTCTGCGAGATCACGACCACCGATGACATCCGGGTGCTCAACACACTCACCTCGTGGTCGCTCAAGCACGCCATCCCGTTGGAAGGCCTGGTCGCAACCCGGCCGAGCCTCGAAGACATCTACCTTTCGCTCGTGGGCATGAACCTGCTCGATGGCCAGGCCGATGAGCCGGTCCCGGCCGGAGTGCCCCGATGAGCGACCTGGCGCTGGTGGCGACCCAGGTCCGCTACGAGCAGAAGAGCTATTGGCGCAACCCGCTTGCCGCCGGCTTCACGTTCCTGTTCCCGCTGGTGCTGTTCATCATTTTGGTGGGAGTCACCAGGGGCGCAACCGATGCGAAGAATCTCGGGGCAGGTGTCCATCTCGCCCAGTACCTGACGCCTAGCGTTCTCGGATATGCCGTCATGAGTGCCTGCTTCATGTCCGTCGCGATGACGCTGGTGCGGCAGCGCGAGTCCGGAGTTCTCAAACGGATGCGCGGTACGCCGGTGCCGTCATGGGCGCTCATCGGCGGCATCATCGGCAACGCCGTGATCACCGCGACGCTGATCTCGGTGGTCGCCGTCGGCTTCGCCGTCGTCGTGTACGGCGTGTCGCTGCCAGCGGCGAACGTCCTACCGGTCGTCGTGACCATCGCACTGGCGTCATTGACGTTCTGCGCGCTCGGCGTTGCAGTGTCATCGATCATTCCGAACGTCGACTCCGGTCCCGCGATCATCAACGTTCCGTACTTCCTACTGGTGTTCATCTCCGGCACGTACTTCCCCGTGACCGGCACGATGGCTCACATCGCCGCCTGGCTACCGCTGCGGCCGTTCATCGTGGCGCTCTACTACCACGGGTTCAACCCACTCAACACCGGTAGCCCGTGGGCCTGGCATCAGCTCGGCAGCCTGCTGCTCTGGGGCGTCGGGAGCACGATCTACGCGGTGCGCCATTTCCAGTGGACCCCGCGCAAGGGGTAGTACTCCTCGCCCCCCCGTCAGCGACGCCTCTGGGAGGATCCCCGGCGTGACGACGGAGCTGACGGTCTCCACCGGCGATCTCGCGACGTCGGAGTTCCTGCTGAACATCGGGCCGCAGCATCCGGCGGCACACGGCGTGCTGCGCCTCGCGCTTGCTGTCGACGGCGAGCACATCGTCCGCGCCGAGCCTGTCGTCGGCTTCATGCATCGCGGTGCCGAGAAGCTCTTCGAAGCACGCGACTATCGCCAGATCCTGGTACTGGCGAATCGCCATGACTGGTTGTCGGCGTTCAGCAACGAACTCGGCGTCGCGATCGCCGTCGAGCGGATGCTGGGCATCGAGGTGCCGGCCCGCGCGGTATGGACCCGAATGTTGCTCGCCGAGCTCAACCGGGTGCTCAGCCACTTGATCTTCCTCGGCGCGATTCCGGATGAGCTCGTGTCCGATCCGCCGATCGGACCCGCGTTCCGCGAGCGGGAACGGATCCAGGCCGTCATGGAGACCGCCGCCGGCGGGCGGATGCACTTCATGTTCAACCAGGTGGGCGGGCTCAAGGACGATGTGCCGGCCTCCTGGGATCACCTCGCTGCCGATGCGATCGCGGCGGCCCGCGCGGCAGTTCGGCGCGATCTCGAACCGGTCATCGCAGCCGACGAGGCATTCCGGAGCCGGGCCCGCGGCCTCGGCCTTCTCGATCGCGCGGTCGCAGCGGACTACGGGGTCTCCGGCCCGATCGCCCGGGCCAGTGGAGTCGACCTCGACGTGCGACGCGACGATCCCTACCTCGGGTACGGCGAGCTGCCCGCGGATGCGCTGCGGGTTGTCACCCGGAGCGAGGGCGATGTCCTCGCCCGTTTCGAGTGCCTACTCGAGCAGGTGGAAGTCTCGCTGGACATCGCCGAGCACTGCCTGAGCCGGCTGGCCGAGCTCGGACCCGGGCCGGTCAATGTCCGGCTGCCGAAGGTCGTCAAGGCGCCCGAGGGCGAAACCTACGTGTGGACCGAGAACCCGCTCGGGATCAACGGCTACTACCTCGTGTCACGCGGCGAGCGCACTCCATGGCGGCTGAAGCTGCGCAGCGCGTCGTTCAACAACGTGCAGGTGCTCTCGCGCATCCTGCCGGGATGTCATGTCGCCGACCTCGTCCCGATTCTTTGTTCCACCTTCTTCGTAGTCGGCGACATCGACAAATGACAGTGGCGCCTGACTAGTGTCGTGACACTAGGTCAGGTTCTCGTCCTTCAGGAACTGCTGGGCCACCTGCTGGGGAGTGCCGTGGTCGATCTGCACTGCCTTGTTCAGGTCGATGAGCGTCGTCTGGTCGAGCTTGGAGTCGACCGCGTTCAGCGCATTGGCCGCAGCGCCGGTTGCGAGCGAGCTCGCCACCAACGGCACGATGTTGTCCGAGGCCTGCAGGTTCTTGTCATCGGTGAGGACGACCAGGCCCTTCTGCACGACCGTCGGATCGGACGTGAAGACCAGGCCGACATCCGCCTTACCGGAAGTCAACGCCTTCTCGGTGAGCGGGCCACCGGGGTCGGTCTGCTTGAAGCCCTTGATCTTCATGCCGTAGGTGTTTTTCAGACCCGGCTCGCAGAACGGCCGACTCGGGCACTCCGGCGGACCGGCGAGCGTCAACGGGTGCGACTTCGAGTACGTCGCGAGCTGCGAGAGGGTCTGGATGTGGTTGGCGGTCGCAAACGACTTCTTGACCGCGAACGCATTCTTGTCGGTCCCCGCGGCGGCATTCAACACAGCAAGGCTGCTCGGTAGCTCCGCCTTCAGCGCCGTGATCGTCGTGTTGATGTCACCGGAGGCCTTGCTCGGCGCGTTCGCGCCATTGGCGAGAGTGTTGATGTAGTCGGTGAGAGTCGCGGCGTACTCCGGGACGACCTTGATCGTGCCCTTCTTCACCAGCGGGTAGTAGACCTCGCGGCTCGCAAAGTTCTTGGTCGACGCGTTGTACCCGCACGCCTTCAACGCGAGCGCGTAGATCTGCGCAAGGGTTTCGTTCTCCGAGAACGCCGCCGCCGCCACGACGACCTTTCCGCTGCCGTGCTGGCCGCCACAGAGCGCCGGCAGGCTCGAGTTTGAAGTGTTCGTCGTCTGAACGCTCGGGTTGCCGCCACTGCTCGACGAGCCGCAGGCGGCGAGGGTGAGGGCGAGCGCGACACCCGCCGCGCTGAGCATGATCGTTTTGGGTCGCGAACCGGGCATCTCCGAACCTGCCTTCTGTGTCCCGCGTGGCAGGGCTGCCATCGCGCGTGTCTGGCGGGTCGGAACCCGCTGGTCTGACTCTATGCGTGCCGATCCTGGTGCTTCCACCCGAGACGCGTCACGGTCCGGTCACTGGTTGCGCCATGCAACGAGTTCTGGCTTAGCTGCCCTCGATCGGGGCCAGCGAACCGTATCGGCGCCGGACCCCTCGCTGCGCCCGCAGCAGGCTCATGTCCAGTGCCACCGCGGTGACGGCGACCACGATGATGCCGCCGTAGACCTCGCCATAGGCCTGGGTTGCGTAGCCGACGACGATGAGCTGCCCGAGGCCCCCGCTGCCGATGATCGCGGCGATCGTCGCCGTGGCCCATACCTGGACGGCGGCCAGGCGGACCCCGGTGGCGATGAGCGGGATCGCCAGGGGCAGTTCCACCCTGCGGGTGACCTGAAGCCGACTCATCCCCATCCCGGTCGCGGCGTCGGTCATCTCGGGGTCGACGTCGCGGATGCCGGTGTAGGCGTTGGTGAGCAGCGGCGGAATCGCGAAGACCACCAGCGGGATGATCGCGGACTCGGTGCCGACGCCGACCGGGCCAACCGCAAGGAGCAGCATCACGCCGACGATCGGAATCGACCGGGCCGCGTTGGCCACACTCGTCACTACCAAGCCGCCGCGGCGCCACCGGGTCAGGGCAACCGCAAGCGGGATTCCGATCGCGGTCGCGATCAGCAACGACAGCCCCGAGATCCACACGTGCTCCCAGAACAGCTGGGCGACGCCTGCCTCGCCGTTCTCACCGTGCCAGGCCCAGGTCGACGCGGTGGTGAACCAGGTGGTGATCTGGTGCCAGGTCGAGTTGTTGACGCGCTGCGACACCACGCCCACGGCCGGGAGCAGATAGCTGCTCATGAGGTGGCCATCCCTCGCCGCCACGGCGTGATCAACCGCTGAGTCAGCAGCAGCAAAGAGTCGGCGATCAGCGCCAGCAGGACGGTCAGCACGATGTACGTCGCCAACTCGGTGTGGCTCTTGGTGTTGAAGCCCTCGAACACCTTCGCGCCGTACCCGCCGCCACCGACGTACCCGCCGATGACGACCAGTTCGATCGTTGACACGACAGCGAGCCGCAAGCCGGCGACGATTGCGGGCGTGGCGATCGGAAGCCGCACGCGAAAGAAGATTCGCGGGTTCGACAGGCCCATGCCACGCGCGGCATCGACAGTCTCGCCGGACACCTCGTCGAGCCCGGTGAGGATGTTGCGCACCAGGATGACCAGGGAGTAGGCCGCCAACGGGATGACCACCGTCAGCCGGCTCAGGTTGAAGACCTTGACCAGGGCCACGATGAAGGCCAGCGACGGAACCGCGTACAACGCGGTGCAGAAGTTCATGATCGTCGAGCGCAGCCACTGCCGCTGCCGCGCCAACGCGGCGAGCGGGATCGACAGCGCCAAGCCGAGCGCCACCGCCTCGATCGTCAAGGTGACATGCTCGGACGTAGCAGACAGGATGGCGTGGCTGTTCGAGGTGATGTAGTGCCAGCTCAGCCAGGGGTTGCCCTGCTTGTGGAAGGTGAAGCCGCCGGGAGGGCGCATCCGTGAAATCTAGCGATACGGCGTCCTCGATGATCGAGGTCGACAACCTCCGCAAGGAGTACGCCGACGGCACGGTCGCGGTCCATGATCTGTCGTTCGAGGTCGGCGAGGGAGAGATCGCCGTCCTCGTCGGTCCGTCGGGCTGCGGCAAGACGACGACGATGCGCATGATCAACCGGTTGGTCGAGCCGTCGGCCGGGCGAATCCTGGTGAACGGCAAGGACATCAGCCAAATCGATCCGGTCCAGCTTCGACGTGGCATTGGCTACGTCATCCAGCAGGTCGGGCTGTTTCCGCATCAGACTGTCGCGGCGAACATCAAGACCGTGCCGCAGCTGCTGGGTTGGGACCGGACCAAGAGCAATGCGCGAGTCAACGAGCTGCTCGAGCTCGTCGGCCTCAACCCGGCCACGCACGCGAAGCGCTACCCCCACGAGCTCTCCGGCGGCCAGCGGCAGCGCGTCGGGGTCGCCCGAGCGCTAGCCGCCGACCCGCCGGTACTGCTGATGGACGAACCCTTCGGTGCCGTCGACCCGGTGGCGCGCGACCGGCTTCAAGTTGAGTTCCTCCGACTGCAGGAACAGGTACGCAAGACGATCGTGTTCGTCACCCATGACGTCGATGAGGCGATCCGGCTCGGTGACCGCATCGCGGTGATGCGTGACGGCGGCTATCTCGAGCAGTACGCCGAGCCCGCCACGTTGCTCTCCGAGCCGTCCTCGCCGTACGTCGCGGAATTCGTGGGCGCCGAGCGGACATTGCGACGGCTAGCCGTGGTCGACGTCGCTGCGACCGGGCTGGTGAAATGGCCGGTAGTCGCTCCCACGTCTCGGTTGGCCGACTGCGCCGCGACGATGGACTCAGCCGAGGCAGCCTGGGCGGTGGTAGCGGACGACGGAAAGGTCAGTGGCTGGCTCGCCCGGGCGGCGGCGACCGGTGAGGGCACGGCGTCCGACCGGGTCGAGCCGGCGCAATCCGTTGAAGTCGGCGACTCGCTCGAGTCAGCACTTGCGACGATCCTCGCCGGAAACAGCCCGGGCGCGATCGTCACCTCAGCCGGCCGCTACGAAGGCGTGCTCGGCGGCGCCGAGATCGTCACGATGGCCCGCTCCCGCTGAGTCATCCGACCCCGAGTTTCGCTACTTGCCCTCGCGGAGGTATTCGAGGTAGCGCGCGCGAAGCATGGGCTCCATCGAACCGTCGTGACGGCCGAGCAACTCGCCGACCAACTCGATCGCGCCGCTGATGCTCTCGCCGAGACCGCCCGCGGATCCGTCATCGGCAGCAAGGCTCTCGCTGGCGCCGAGGTGCTTCACGAGATCCCAGAAGAACGCCAGGTCGCGGTCGTGTTCGGCCTTGGCGAAGGCCCGCTCCCGCAGCTCGGAAGTGGATAGCGCATCAAGGTCCTCGCTGCCCGTCTCGGTCGACATGGCTGCGCAGCCTACCGGTGCGGCTCAGTCCTCATCCTCATCCTTCGGCACCCGGCACACCCACTCGAGAAACAAGGCAGCGACCATCAGCGCCAGACTCGCGCCGATCCCGGCCCCGCCCACGGCCGCATCGTGGTTTGCCGCCGACGACGAGATCTGTGCCACCCAGCCGAGGAAGCCGGCGTAGCCCCCGGCGGCTGCAGCGCCGACCACGGATGACGCCTTCGCCAATGCCACCAGCCGCGCGACGACGAGCGGGTCGATCGGACGGGTGCCATACCGGCCGGCCAGCCGGGCTCGGGTGAAGACCGCGATGTAGGCCTCGGACGCCGCGAGCAGCACCAGCCACAGCAATGCGTACAGCGTCGGCGACGGCAGCGTCGAGTAGCTGCTCCGGGTCACCGGGTAGGCGACACCGCCGGCCACCACGCACACCATGACCAGCACGTACCAGCGCGTCGGCTTCATCGTGGCAACGACATGCTTTCGGCTGCCCGGACTACTCCCTGGTCGGGCAGCGACCCGAGAAGGTCGCGCGCCGCGCCTCGACCGGGCAACCAGGCGTCGGGATCGAGGTCGAGCCACGGGATCAGCACGAAGGCCCGCTGGTGTGCCCGCGGATGCGGCAGCGTCAGTCGTGGGTCCGTCGAGGTCGTGCTGCCAACACTGATGACGTCGACGTCAAGCGTTCGTGGGCCCCAGCGCCGGGAGCGAAGCCGGCCCTGAGACTGCTCAGCGGCATGAGCAGCGACCAACGTCCGCTCCGGATCATCGCTGTCGATGAGCGCCACGAGGTTCAGGTACGGCGGCGCGTCGCCGAAGCCGACCGACGCGGTTTCGTACACCGGTGAGACCGCGCGCACGAATGCGTGCTGATCCAGCACCTCGAGACCGCGGCGCAGGTGTCCGATCCGGTCACCGAGATTGGAACCGAGGGAGAGAACCGCCGTCACGCCGATGCAGGCCTCAGTCGCGGGTCCGGCGGATCGTGACCGTCACATCCTCGAACGGCAACGGCACCGGGGCGTCCGGCTTGTGAACGACGATCTCAACCGCCTCCACGAGGTCGGATGCGAGGCAGATCTCGGCGAGCCGCTGTGCCAGAGTTTCGATCAGGTCGACCGGTTCGCCCGCTACTAGGTCGGTGACCTGCTGCGCAAGCACCGCGTAGTCAACGGTCCTGGTCAGGTCGTCGCCCGCCGCGGCCGGCCGGGTGTCGACGTCGAGCACCGCATCTATGACGAAGATCTGACCGAGCTTGCGCTCCTCGGGTAGGACGCCGTGGTAGCCGCGCACTCGCAGGCCGCGCAACGCAATCTGGTCGCTCATCCCGCCATCATCTCGTCACGGCGTTCCCGGCGATCACCTGGCCGCCTGGATCGCGGCGACCACCCGCACCGCATCGGCGTTCGCCTTGACCTCGTGGACCCTGACCCCCCACACCCCCGCAGCAGCGGCGATTGCCGTGATCGCGGCGGAGGCATCGTCGCGAGCGTCAGCAGCGCGCGGCGCGCCGTCGTCTCCGGCGAGGAGCGTCCCGAGGAACGACTTGCGACTCGCGCCGATGAGCACCGGGCCGAGCGAGCGGAACTCGGAGAGATGCGCAAGCAGCGTCCAGTTGTGAGCGCCGGTCTTGGCGAAGCCGATGCCCGGATCGACGATCACCTGCCCGGGTGCGACGCCGGCAGCGATCACGGCGTCGACCTGGCGGCGCAGCTCCTCGGCTACCTCGGCGACGACGTCGGCGTACACCGCTCGCGACTGCATGTCCGCGCTGTGACCACGCCAGTGCATCACGACGTACGGCACCTCGGCGGCGGCGGCAACCTTCGGCAGTGCCGGGTCCGCCAACCCTCCTGATACGTCGTTGATCACTCGGGCCCCAGCAGCCAACGCGACCTCGGCGGTGTCCGGGCGCATCGTGTCGATGCTCACCACCACGCCGGCGGCGCTGAGCGCAGCGACGACCGGCGCGATCCGTGCGATCTCGGTGGCGGCGTCGATGCGCTCGGCGCCGGGCCGGGTCGACTCGCCTCCGACGTCGATCAGGTCCGCGCCCTGCGCGACCAGCTCGAGACCTCGTGCGATGGCCCGGTCCGGATCGAGATGGCGCCCACCATCACTGAAGGAGTCGGGGGTGACGTTGACGACCCCCATCACCGCGGCTCGCCCGAAGTCGGGCATTCCCCGGATGGTCAGGCGGTCGTCCCTGGCGCCTGGCGACGGGTCGTCCGCTTACGCGGCGATGGTGCCTCGTCGCTCTTGGCGGTGCGGTTCGCGCGGGACCGCGACGACGCCGCCGACCGCGAGCCGTTGCGGCTGCCGGTCGCGCGGCTGCGTGAGCCGTTGCCGTTCCCGCCGTTGAGCTCGGGAACGTCCTTCGGCCCCATCAGCGCCAGCTCCGCCGGGGTCAGCACCGGGGGCCGCCCCTTAGGCGCCTTGCGCGCCAGTGCGATCTGGCGCAGCGGGCGCTTGTCGACCGAGGCGAAGATCTCGGCGAGCTCGGCCTTGCCCAGCGTCTCCTTGTCGAGCAGCTTGAGCACCAGGTCGTCCAGCACGTCGCGGTACTGGACCAGGATTTCCCACGCCTCGTCATGCGCTCGCTCGATGAGGTCGCGGATCTCATCGTCGATCTGCGAGGCGACCTCCTCGGAGAAGTCACGCTCGTGTCCGAGATCGCGGCCGAGGAAGACGTCACCTTCGGTCCGCCCGAACTTCAGCGGGCCGAGCTTCTCGCTCATGCCGTAGGTCATCACCATCGCGCGAGCGGTCGCGGTCGCCTTCTCGATGTCGTTCGACGCTCCGGTGGTCGGCTCGTGGAAGACCAGCTCCTCGGCGGCGCGGCCGCCGAGTGCGTAGGCCAGCATGTCCATCATCTCGGAGCGGGTCTGGTTGTACTTGTCCTCTTCAGGAAGTACCAAGGTGTGTCCGAGCGATCGGCCCCGGGCGATGATGCTGATCTTGTGCACCGGGTCGGTGTTGGGCAGCGCCCAGGCGACCAGAGCGTGACCGCCCTCGTGGTAGGCGGTGACCTTCTTCTCGTTCTCGCTCATCACCCGGGTCTTGCGCATCGGGCCGGCGATCACCCGGTCGATCGACTCCTCGAGGATCGCGGTCGTGATCTGTCGGGCGTCGGTGCGCGCGGTGAGGAGTGCCGCCTCGTTGATCACGTTCGCGAGGTCGGCACCGGTGAAGCCGGGGGTCCGCCGCGCAATGACGGCGAGGTCGACGTCGGGCGCGAACGGCTTGCCCTTCGAGTGGACGGCGAGGATCGCCTTGCGGCCCTCGAGGTCGGGACGGTCGACGACGATCTGCCGGTCGAACCGACCGGGACGCAGCAGGGCCGGGTCGAGGATGTCCGGGCGGTTGGTGGCCGCGATGAGGATGACGCCGCGGTTGACGTCGAACCCATCCATCTCGACGAGCATCTGGTTGAGGGTCTGCTCCCGCTCGTCGTGGCCGCCGCCCAAGCCGGCACCGCGGTGGCGGCCGACCGCGTCGATCTCGTCGACGAAGATGATCGCCGGAGCGTTGGCCTTGGCCTGTTCGAACAGGTCGCGCACCCGGGAGGCGCCGACACCGACGAACATCTCGACGAAGTCCGAGCCGGAGATCGAGTAGAACGGCACGCCGGCCTCGCCGGCCACTGCACGAGCGAGCAGGGTCTTACCGGTGCCGGGCGGGCCGTAGAGCAGCACGCCCTTCGGGATCTTGGCGCCGATCGCCTGGAACTTGGCGGGGTTCTCGAGAAACTCCTTGATCTCCTGGAGCTCCTCAATGGCCTCGTCGGCGCCGGCCACGTCGGCGAAGGTCGTCTTGGGCGTGTCCTTGCTCACCAGCTTGGCGCGGGCCTTGCCGAACTGCATGACGCGGCCGCCGCCGCCCTGCATCTGGTTGAGGAAGAACAGCATCACGATGACCAGCAGCACGAACGGGACGAGCTGGATCAGCAGCGAGACGAACGGGTTGCTGTGGTCGACCTTAGGGGTGACGTCCTGGACACCCGCGGCGGACAGCTGGTCGTAGAGGTTGACGTCGTAGTGCTGGGTGTACGGCGACTGGACCTTGGTCGCACCGTTGATCTGGTGATTCGGGAGCAGCGTGACCTGGATCTCCTGCTCCTTGTCGAGCAGGTTGGCGGACTTGACCTCGTGGCTGCTGATCGCGTGCTGGATCTGTGGCAGCGGCACCGTCTTGTAGCTTCCGCCCGCGGTCGCGACCTCGAGCAGCCCGAACACGACCAGGATCGCCAGGATGACCCAGAGGATCGGTCCCCGGAAGGTCCGTCGAAGATTCATGGCTCCTGCTCAGCGCCTCGGGTGGGGGACGGACGGCATACAGAACGCGTCCCCCGCACCCAATGACGGTACACCGGCAGGCTGGGGATGGTGCTGCGAACGCTGAGCACGTGGACAGTGCGTAGCGGGTTCAACAAGCCACCGAAAGATCGTCAGTCCGGCGGGTCAGGAGGTGTAGACCTCGGGTCGCAGAGTGCCGACATATGGCAGCTCCCGGTACCGCTGGGCGTAGTCGAGTCCGTAGCCGACGACGAACACGCTGGGGATGTCGAAGCCCATGTAGGTGACGGGCACCTGCACCCGCGCCGCCTCCGGCTTTCGCAGCAGCGCGACGACCTCGACCGAGCGCGGATGACGGGAACGCAGGTTGCGGAGCAGCCATGACAGCGTCAGGCCGGAGTCGATGATGTCCTCCACGACCAGGACATCGCATCCGCTGATGTCGCGGTCGAGGTCCTTCAGGATCCGCACCACCCCCGACGAGGACGTTGCGGAGCCGTACGACGAGACCGCCATGAACTCGAGCGAGACCGGGATCGTGAGCGCCCGGGCGAGATCCGCCATGACCATGACGGCGCCCTTGAGGACCCCGACCAGCACCACCTCTCGCCCGGCGTAGTCGACGTCGATCTTCGCTGCCAGCTCGGTGATCTTGGCAGCGATCTGCTCGGACGACACCAGCACCGCCTCGATGTCGGGGTGCAGGTTCGACGGGGGCGCCGGGACTTCGTCGTCCGGATGCAACGACTCAACTGGGAGCAACGGCGCTGTCATCGAAACGAGAGCCTGTCATACGCCCGACGTGCGACCAACCCCCCGGGCAGGCTCACCGGCCCCTGGCCGTGCCAGTTCACCACCAACGCATCGATTCCCCCCACGTGTCCGGCCGTGAGCGCACCGGCGGGAGCGCCGGCTGCCAGGGCAGCGCGCCGCAGAACGCGGGTCCGCACCGCGGCCGGCAAGGACCGCAGCACGGCCACGTCACCGGGATCCTCGATCGACGCCGCCCAGGCATCGAGAGCATCCGCGTCGGCGCGCAGCATCGCGGCGGTCCGGGCGAGCGCCTCCGGCACTGCGGGCCCCAGTGACTCGACGAGTGCCGGCATCGCGAGCCCTCGCACCCGCGACCGGGCGTACTCCGGGTCGTCGTTGTGCGGATCGGCCCACGGCGTCAGACCGAGGGCGCGGCAGGCGTCGACGGTCGTTTGCCGTCGTACCTCGAGCAGCGGCCGGACCAACCGGCCTCGCTGCGGTGCCATGCCCGACAGCGACCGTGCTCCGGAGCCGCGGGCCAGCCCGAGCAGAACCGTCTCGGCCTGATCGTCGAGGGTGTGACCCAACGCGATGGCCGTGGCCCCGACCCGGTCGGCCGCCGCATCGAGCGCGGCGTAGCGGGCGGTGCGGGCGGCGTTCTCCGGCCCGCCCTCGGTCCCGACCTCGACGGTCTCCACGACCACCGGATCCAGGCCGAGCTGCTCGCAGTGCTCGGCGACGGCCGCGGCCCGCTCGGCCGAACCGGGCTGCAGCTGGTGATCGACGGTGACCGCCGCCGCGTGCTGACCGGCCCGCGGAGCCTCGGCGGCTAGCGCGGCCGCCAGTGCCAGCGAGTCGGCGCCTCCGCTGACGGCAGCGAGCACGGTCGCGCCGCCTGGAAGCTGCTCGAGGGTGACCCGGACCGCACCGCGGACGGTCGCGACGGCCTGATCCATCCGCACCTGACCGACCTACGCAGAAACGGCGGGGGCGCCGGAGGTCCGTTCCAGCCAGCGGCGAGGGTCCCGGATCTCCTCGCCCGTGGGCAGCAGGTCAGGTCCGGTCCAGACCACGTTGAGACCGGCCATCCCGACCTCGTCGATGACTACGCGGACGAAGTTGGCGCCCTCGGCGTACTGCTTCATCTTCATCTCGAGCCCGATCAGCCGGCGGAAGACCTTCGCCAGCGGTCCGGCGTCGCGTCGCCGGGCATCGAACCGCTGCCGGATCGTCTCGACGGCCGGCACGACGTCGGGACCGACCTGGTCCATCACGACGTCGGCGTGCCCCTCCAGCAGGCTCATCAAGCCGGTGATCCGATCGAGGATCACCTTCTGCTCGGGGGTCTGGACCAGCTCCACGATGCTGATGCCGGTCTTGCCACGGACCGCTCCGGCGAGCCCGGAGACCGCGGCGCGAAGCCGTTCGATCACCGCCGCGGTGTCCAGGTCGGACGCGAGCAGGAACTCACCGAGCAAGTTCTGCACATGGCCGTGCAGCCATGGAGCTGCCGCGAACTGGGTGCGGTGGGTGACCTCGTGCAGGCACACCCAGAGCCGGAAGTCCTCCGGCGGCACCGACAGCGCACGTTCCGCCGCGACGATGTTCGGCGCGACGAGGGTGAGCCGGCCGGGGGCGCGATCGTCAGCCGAGGTCCGCGGCGGGCCGAGCAACTCGAACTGACCCAGCACCCGAGTGCCGAGGTAACTCAGGAGTACGCCGACCTCGACACCGGTGAGCTTCGAGCCGACCTTCACCATCGTCGAGCCCGGAAGCGGCGTACCGCGCTTCTCGATCAGCTTCTCGATGAGCGGATCGGCGAGGAGCGCGAAGCTGTCGACGTTCGCCTGAATCCATGCCGGGCGGTCGACGACGACCGTCGTCGCGCTCTGCGATGCGGCATCGAGCCCAGTGACCTCCGCGACATGCCGGTCGGCCCGCGCGGCGATCTGCTTGAGATCCGTCACGGTTGCCACGGCCTCGGTCAGCGAGACCTTCGGGCCGGGCGGGACCAGCCGAGTGCCGGTCGCCGCGGCGAGCTTCCAGTCGACAATTCGCGGACTCACCGTTCCAGTGTGGGCCCTGACCCTCCAGATCGGATATCCGGCGTCAGTGCTGGCCGCCGACGAGTGTCACTGGGCCGCCGCACAGCCGCACGTCGCCACACTCGCAACGACCTCGTCGAGCGCCTGTTCGGTGTGCTCGGGGGCCTTGGCGTGCGAGGCGAGCAGCGCGAACGCCAGGAGCCGGCCGGAGGAGTCGACGACCAACCCGGCGAGGGCATTCACTCCGGTCAGCGTCCCGGTCTTCGCCCTGACGACGCCGGCGGCGGCGCGGGTGCGCTTGTCGCGGTACCGGCCGGCGAGGGTGCCGGTCATCCCGGCGACCGGAAGGCCTTCGATGATTGGGCGCAGTTGCGGATCGCGGGGCGACGCCGCGGCGCGTAGCACGGCGATGAGCGCCGCGGGCGCGATGCGGTCGCGATGCGACAACCCGCTCACATCCTGGAGTGAGACCGCTCCATGGGCGGCGCCGAGTGCCTCAGCCTGCCGGGTCACCGCCGCCGCCGCTCCGGCGAAGGTGCCCGGCAGCCGGTCGTGGAGGGCGACGGCGCGGCCGAGAGCCTCGGCAAGGTCGTTGTCGCTCACCGTGAGCATCCGCTGGACCAGCAGGCCGAGCGGTGGTGAGTGAATCCGGGCCACTGAGACTGCCGCCGCCGGCGGTCGCGCCGGGGCGATCCCGCCGCGCAGTTTCAACCCGTCGCGACGCAACAGCCTGGCGAAGGCGGCTGCGGCCTGCATCGCCGGCGCCGAAGTACGCGGCGAGCTGGGGTCGGCAGGATTCAGCCGGCCTTCGTCCAGCTCGAGCGGGGATGGTGGCGTGATGTCACCCTCGGTGAGGTAGTCATCGGACCAGCCCGCCGCGAGCTTCGGACCGCTCCAGCCGCTGGAGTCGAACCGCACCTCGAATCGCCGTCCCTTCGGCAATGCCGCAACCGTCGCGCGAGCGAGAGCGGCCAGCGTCGCCGGCTGGGGGTAGGCCGGAAACGCGGGCGTTCTCGGCGTACGGAGCAACGTCGGATCACCGCCGCCGACCAGGTAGAGCAGGTTCCCGGCCCGCCGGGTCGAGGTGAGGAATCGGTGAGCCGCACCGAGGGCGCGAAGCGCAGCAGCAGCCGTCAACAGCTTCGTCGTCGAAGCCGGCGGCACCGACTGGGCGGCCCCACGACTCCACAACGTCGCGCCACTATCGACATCGACGACGGTGCCGACGAGCTGACCGCCGACCCGAGCCCGCGTCGCGATTCCTCCGATCAGCGATCCGAGCGCGGTCGGATCCGGTTGCGGCGCGGTCGCGGCGAGCGCCTCGAGCACCGGCAACCGCGGACTGGCCGACGCGGGGATGACTGACGGTGGGGCCGCGGCGGGGTGCGCCGCCGCCGAATGGCCGGGTCGGATCGCGGCATAGCCGACTATCACGACCGCGGCAGTCACGATCGCGAGGCCCGACAGATATCGCCGCTGCACGTCGCGCGACACTAACCCGAGTGCCTGAAGCCGCCCGAACGAGTGGGAGCCCACGTGGAGTTCGACGTCACCATCGAGATCCCGAAGGGGCATCGGAACAAATACGAGGTCGACCACCAGACCGGTCGGATCCGGCTTGACCGCACGCTGTTCACCTCAACCCAGTACCCGGCGGACTACGGATTCATCGAGGACACCCTCGGCGAGGACGGCGATCCGCTCGACGCACTTGTCCTGCTACCCGAGCCAACGTTCCCCGGCTGCCTGATCCGCAGTCGCGCCATCGGCATGTTTCGCATGACCGATGAGAAAGGCGGCGACGACAAGGTGATCTGCGTCCCCGCGACCGACCCCCGTCAGGAACACCTGCGCGACATCCACCATCTACCGGAGTTCGACCGGTTGGAGATCGAGCACTTCTTCACGGTGTACAAGGACCTCGAGCCCGGGAAGAGCGTCGAGGGTGCGACCTGGGTCGGACGAGCCGAGGCCGAGGACGAGATCGAGCGCTCGCGCCGGCGGCTGACCGGCCACCCGGGCTTTGGGCACGGACGAACCTGATTCGACCGGCCTCAACTCAACGCAACCGCCCGCCGTACCGGGGAAACAGTACGGCGGGCGGAGCTGCGCGGACGAGCTAGGCGGTCTTGGACCGGTTGGCACCGATGGAGATGTTCAGGCCCAGGTTGGCGAGCAGGGCGCGGATGGCCTCACCCATGCCGACCAGCACGACGCCGGTAGCGACCGGGTTCATCCAGTCAGCCCGAAGCGGCTGGCCGAACGCCCGGAAAACCGAGTAGTCGAGCGCCCAGGCGACGAGGATGGCGACGCCGACAGTGACAGTCGTCGTCAGCGCCTTCGGTGCCTTGACCGGCAGCACCTCGTCGAGAACCCCGCCGACCACGGCGAGCGCGAGGGCCAGGCCTACGAACACGACGAACGCGTACATCGGATCACTCCTTCTCTGCGACACATCGGCGCGTCGCTTCACCTGATTCGACTCGCGCCGCGGATCTTGGTTACAGGTGCCGTTGATGAATTTCGAACTCATCAGTAACCACCAGCGCCGGAAGGAGTCGAAGTTGCTGGATGTCGACCCGGCGCTGGTTCGGGCCTGCCAGCGCGGCGAGACCGGTGCGTTGGAGCAGTTGATCAGCGCGACCTACGCCGACGTCTATGCGCTGGCCCGTCGGATGCTCTCCGACCCGGACGAGGCAGCCGACGCGACACAGGAGGTGTTCGTGCGAGTGATGCGGTCGGTGCTCGGATTTCGCGGCGACTCGGCGTTCGGCACCTGGCTGCACCGGATCACCGTCAACGTCTGCCTGACCATGCTCCGCAAGCGATCCCGCGCTCGCGAAGCCGGCCTGGTCGCCGGATACACGCCGTTCGCGTTGCCCGACGACGACACCGCTGTCGCAACGAGCAGCCGGGCTCCCGAGGAGCGCGCCGCGGACGCCGACCTGGTCAGCCGCAGCGAGGCGGCGCTCGCCACCCTGCCGGAAGACGCGCGGACGGTGGTGGTGTTGAGGGACATCGAAGGGCTGTCGACGAAAGAAGTCGCCGAATTGCTCGGGGTGAGCGAGAGCGTCGTCAAGGTGCGGCTGCATCGCGCTCACGCGAAACTTCGGGCGTTGGTCCTGGGAAGTGTGGACGTATGAGCGAGGACAGTAAGCTGCCGCGGTTCTGTCGCGAGACCCGCTCCCAACTGCCGGCGCTCGCGTGCGGTGAGCTCACCGGGTGGCCGCTGCACGTCGTGCGCGCCCACCTGCGTCGCTGCCGGGACTGCTCGACCGAGGCGGAGCGGCAGCACCAGCTGAGCGCTGCGCTGTCCTCGTTGAAGACCGCCCCAGCCGACCCGCCGGCGGGACTGCTCGACGAGCTCCTGTCGCGCGCCGACCGACGCGGCGTCCGCGAACGCGCAGCGGTTCCGGCGAGAGGCGCGCTCAGCGGCGCCCGCCCGGGGCTCTCGGTCGCATTCCTGACCGTCGGTGCGGCCGCCTCGACGGGGATCGGCTACGGCCTGTGGCGAGGCGCCCGCGCGGTGCGCAACCGGCGTCGCGGATACTGAAGTGCTTACCGCTGCTTGAGGGCGCGCGGCGGGCCGGTGACGGTACGGCGGGTGTCCGGCGCGACCAGCCGACGGGCATCGGCGTTGACGTCGTCGGTCTGCTCCTGCGACAACCGCTCCGCCTCGACCCGAGCGACGTACGACGCGATCTCGCCGGCGAGCTGGTCCTCCGACCAGCCGAGCACAGACCCGAGCATTGCGGCCACTGCGCGCGTGCAGTCAACCCCTCGATGGGTGGTCTCGATCGAGATGCGGGTCCGCCGGGTCAGCACGTCGTCGACATGCAGAGCGCCCTCGTGGGTCGCGCCGTAGCGAATCTCTGCCATCAGATACGCACCGGCGCCGGGAACCGGGTCGAGCAGTGCCGGTTCCTCGGCAGCTGGCGCCAGCACCTCCTCGATCATCGCGCCGTAACGATTGAGCAGGTGATCCACCCGCCACCGCGGCAGCGCGAGGTCCTCCGCGAGTGACTCGGCCTGATTCGCCAGGGCGTGGTAACCGTCCGCGCCTACCAACGGGATGTGCTCGGTGACGCACGGCGGCGTGTGCTTGCCGAGATCGGCGACCGCGGCATCCACCGCGTCCTTGGCCATGACCCGGTAGGTCGTGTACTTGCCACCTGCGACCGACACCATCCCGCGAGGAGACCTACTGATGGCATGCTCCCGCGACAGCTGGGAGGTTTCCTCGTGCTCCCCCGAGAGCAGCGGCCGCAGTCCGGCGTACACACCCGAGATGTCCGCACGGGTGAGGGGGACGGCGAGCACCTCGTTGACGTGGCGAAGCAGATAGTCGATGTCGACCCGGCTGGCAGCCGGATGTGCCTTGTCGTAGTTCCAGTCGTCGTCGGTTGTCCCGACGATCCAGTAGTCGCCCCACGGGATCACGAACAGCACCGACTTCTCGGTGCGCAAGACCAACCCGGTCTCCGACGAGATCCGGTCACGTGGCACCACGATGTGAATGCCCTTAGACGCCCGCACCTTGAACTCACCTCGGGAATCGGCGAGCCGCTGCACGTCGTCGGCCCAGACACCTGTCGCGTTGACCACGGCGCCGGCACGAACAGTGGCGACGTCACCGGTTTCGGTGTCACGCAGCTCGGCGCCGACGATTCGCCCGCCTTCGCGCACAAAGCCGACGACCTCGGTCGACGACCTGACGATCGCTCCGTACGCCGCCGCCGTACGCGCGAGGGTCATGGTGTGTCGCGCGTCGTCACACTGCGCGTCGAAGTAACGGATGCCGCCGACCAGCGCGTCGCGGCGCAAGGCCGGGGCGAGCGCCCGCGCACCACGGCGGGTGAGGTGCTTGTGGCGGGGCAACGAACGGGCTCCGCCGAGCGCGTCGTACAGCGTGAGACCGGCACCGACGTAGGCCCGTTCCCAGCCATGGCGGGTCAGCGGATACAGGAACGACACCGGTTTCACGAGGTGCGGTGCCAACCGCGACATGACCAGCTCGCGCTCCCGGAGTGCCTCCCGGACCAATGCGAAGTCCATCTGCTCGAGATAGCGAAGGCCGCCGTGGATCAACTTGCTCGATCGAGATGAGGTCCCGCTGGCGAGGTCACGCGCCTCGACCAGAGCCGTCGACAGTCCACGGGTCACAGCGTCGAGCGCGACTCCTGCTCCGACAACGCCCCCGCCCACCACGAGGAGGTCGACCGCGCCGCCATCGAGGCGCTTCCAGGCATCCTCGCGGGCCTGGGGCCCGAGCTGCGACGAGCCCCTCACCGGTGTCTCACTACTCTGAGGCTAGCCGCCGGTAATCCGGAAGATGGGATGTCGCGGAGCGATCCGATCGAGCTCTTCCGGAGCCGAGTCGGCGCTCACCCCGTCGAAGAACACCCCGACCTCCGCCTTCCAGCGCTTCAGATACGCGCGCAAGATATCGGGCTTCTCGATATCGGCGAGCTCTTCGACCTGGATCGGCTGCCGCCGCCGGCCAATCACAAGCGTGCCGTTGCCGGTGATCCGGATGTTGCGCACCCAGTGCGTCTCTCCGCGGGGGGCGAGGAGGTACTGGGTGCCGTCCACCGTCAACAGGTTGACCGGCGTACGACGTGGCAGCCCGCTCGTACGACCGGTGGTTTCGAGGACTCGCGAGCCCCACACGGACAGTCCCAGGCGTGTGAACGCCGCGACCACCACGTTGAAGACGTGCTTGGTGAACCAGTCCGGCTTCTTGTAGTGCGGCACCGCATCCGTCATAGGAAAGTTCTAGTACGCGATCTTGCCGCAGTTCCACCCGGGTGATCTTGACCGGCGCTTCGGATCTCAGGAGGGTGGGCTTGCACCGACCCGCGGCTCGGTGCGTTTGCTGCTGCCTTGGCGTGAGCGCCGTTGACAACCGTGGCACCAGCACGCGGCGAGCCCAGGTTGCGGCAATCTCCACTGTCACCAGATTCCGAAGAGCCTGTTGACCACGCCGAGCCGCCTGTCGGAATCGAACCGACGACCTATTCATTACGAGTGAATCGCTCTGCCGACTGAGCTAAGGCGGCGTGCCCCGCGAGCGGTGCAACGGCGGCGAGTCTAGTACCGCGTCATTGACAGACGGTGCCCGGTTTCGGCGGCTTCAGATCCAGGACGTAGGCCGCGACGGCGGCGTCGACGCAGGCGTCGTGACGGATGTAAGCGGTGTGGCCGTCGCCGGTGTAGGTCAGCAGCACCCCGGAGGACAGCTGTCGCGCGAGCTGCTGCGCCCAGACGTACGGCGTGGCCGGATCCCGGGTGGTGCCGATCACGAGGATCGGCGGCGCGCCCGGCGCGGTGACCGGGTGCAGCTGCTCGACCGGCGGCACCTTCCAGAACGCGCAGGACATCGAGCCGTACTCGATCGGGGCACCGAAATGCGGCGCGACCTTTGCAAAGGCCTTCGCGCTCCTGACGTACGCGGACACCGACCGGGGCGCCGGGCGATCGATGCAGTTGATCGCAGTATTCGACTCGATCAGGTTGTTGTAGCTGCCGTTGGTGTTGCGGCCGGTCAGCGAGTCGGCGAACAGCAGCACGCCGGCGCCGTTGCCGGATTTCGCGGCACCAAGTACGGCCCACAAGTCCGGCCAGTCACTCGGAGAGTAGAGCCCGGCCGCGATCCCCTCGAACAGCTCGCCCGGGCCGAGGATGCGTCCGTTGGAGTCGATGGGATGGGCGGCGATCTGGGCGATCAGCGCGTTCAGTCCGGCTGTCGCCGCGGAAGCGGTCGAGCCCAGCGGGCAGTGTCCGCTGTTCGCACAGGAGGTGAGGAAGTCACGGAGGTCGGTCTCGAAGCCGAGCGCCTGGATCTTGTTGGCATTCGTTGCCGACTCGGCGGGGTTGAGGGCGCCGTCGAGCACCATCGCTCGAATCCGAGTCGGGAAAAGCTGGGCGTACTTCGCGCCGAGGTAGGTGCCGTACGACGCGCCGTAGTAGGTGAGCTTCTTGTCGCCGAGCGCGTTGCGAAGCACATCCATGTCACGTGCTTCGTCGATCGTCCCGACATGCGCCAGATAGCGCCCGTTGCGTTTGTAACAGTCGTCGGCAAACTGCCTGCTCAGAGCGACGAGGCGATGAATGCCGGCCGGAGTTGTCGGATCCGGGTTCGCGTTGACGTACGTGTCGAGCTGCGCCGAGGTGACGCAGCGGATCGGATCTGACGCTCCGACCCCTCGTGGATCGAACGAGACGAGGTCGTAGTTGTTGGTCAGCTGGCTGAAGCTGTCGGCCGCCGCTTCGACGAACTGCACGCCGGAGGCGCCCGGGCCGCCGGGATTGACGATGAGCGAGCCCTTGTGGCTGCCGCTCGACCGCTTGCGGATCACCGCGATGTGCAGCTGCCTGCCGGCCGGGCGCGTGTAGTCCAGCGGCACCAAAAGCGTCGAACATTCGAAGCCATCACTGCACGAATGCCACGACAACTTTTGGTGGTAGTACGTCGCTCGCGACGTACCGGGCTTCGACGCGGCCGGAGTCGAGGGGGCCGATGTCGAGGCTGCGGGCGACGGCGGCCGGATACTCGAGCTTGATGACGAGCAAGCGGTGAGGGCGACAGCAGCCAGGACGAACGACGCGATCAGCTTGCGGATGACGGATCTCCCTGGCTCGGCATCGTGAGCGAGTCGTAGGCGCGTCTCGGCGCGCAGACGTCGGCCTTGGAACAGCGACAGGTCTGACCCGAGGCAGCCAGTCGGACGACCACGCCGCCGCGCGGCACCTCATGAGCGACAACGCGGCCCTCGCCCTCGGGGCTCTCCACCGTCGTACCGATCGGCGGCGCATCGGCCTTGAACTCCTGATACAGCGGGTGCTCGTACTTCAGGCAACACATCAACCGACCACAGGCGCCCGAGATCTTGAGCGGGTTCACCGGGAGATCCTGGTCCTTGGCCATCCGAACGCTGACCGGCTCGAAGTCCTTGAGGAACGTCGCGCAACACAGATCACGTCCGCACGGCCCGATGCCACCCTGCAGCCGCGCCTCGTCGCGGGCGCCGATCTGACGGAGCTCAACCTTGCTGTCGAGGGTGCGCGCCAGGTCCCGGAGCAGGTCACGGAAGTCGACCCGGTGGGGCGCCGCGAAGTAGATGAGGATGCGAGGCGGCTCGGCGCGGTCGAGTACATCGACGCCCACCGGCTTCATCGGCAGCTCGTGCTGGCGGACCAGCTTCTTGATCGCCACCTTCGCTTCGGCTCGGCGTTGGCGGTTGCGCTCGTCCCGCTCGACGTCGTCGGCGGTGGCCATGCCGGCAAGTTGCGGAAGCCCGCCGATCTCCTCGGTGACGAGCTGCGGCGCCCACACGCACTCAGCCACCTCGGCCCCGTCGTCGGTCGGGACCAGCACCTTGTCGCCGACCTTCGGCTCATGACCTGCCGGGTCGAGGTAGTACAGCCGGCCGTAGCGGGAGAAGCTCACCGCCATCACCATCGCCACGTCCGCCTCCCGCGAGCCATCGAGTAGGGCGGCGTCCCGCCGCCGGCTGATACTCGAAGCGTACGGCTGGTTCAGCCGGCGCGAAGGGTGACCGCCATCGCCTCGACCGCCAGCAGCGGAGCGACGTTCGTGTCTATCGCCTCACGCGCGGCCAGCACCGCTTCAATGCGGCGCAGCGTCGCCTCCGGGTAGGTCTCGTTCGCGATCGACCGCACCGTCTGGTTGAGGTCGGAGTTGATGAGGTCAACCGGCGCGCCGAGCTGCGTCATCAACACGTCGCGGTAGAACGACGCCAGGTCCAGCAAGGCACGATCGAGCACGTCGCGCTGGGTCCGGGTCGCCCGGGACCGTTGCCGCTTCTCGAGTTCGGAGATCGCGCCCGCTACGCCCCGCGGTTTGGGCGCCCCACGACCACCGAGGTCGCCGTAGGACTGGCGAACCGCTGCCTTCTCGTCCTCGTCGAGCGCTTCGCTCACCGCCGCGGCCTCCGCCTTTGCCGCGGCCACCAGGGTCGAGGCAGCTTCGAAGCAACCGCTGATCGTCGCGACCTGGGTCGGCATCGCCAGAACCTCGCGCCGCCAGCTCGCAGCAGTGGGATCCGTCGCCAGCCGGCGCGCGCGACCAACATGGCCCTGGGCCGCTCGCGCCGCGAACCCCGCCACCTGCGGGTCGATCCCTTCCCGCGCGAGGTACGACGCGACCGCGTCGTACGGCGGGACGCGCAAGGCAATCACTCGGCACCGCGAGCGGATCGTGGGAAGCAGGTCCTCCGTTGACGGCGCACAGAGCAACCAAACGCCGCGAGGAGGCGGCTCCTCCAGTGCCTTCAGCAGCGCGTTGAGCGCCTGTTCGGTGAGCCGGTCAGCGTCTTCGACAATCACAACCTGCCAACCACCGCCGGCGGGCGCGAGGGCGGCCCGGGCGACCAGATCCCGAGCATCGCTGACGCCGTAGGAGAGCTTGTCCGTCGAGACGAGGTCCACGTTCGCGTGCGCGCCGGCAAGGGCGGTGTGGCACTCGTGGCACTCACCGCAGCCACCGTTCGGACACTGGAGTGCCGCGGCGAAAGCGCGGGCCGCCACGGATCGCCCGGATCCTGGCGGTCCGGTGAACAGCCAGGCATGCGTCATCGCAGCTGACTCGCCACCTGACGTGATCAACCGCGCCGCGGTCACGGCATTGGTCAATGTCTCTACCACCGGCTCCTGGCCGATGAGGTCGCTGAAGACGGTCACTGCGATGCTCCGGCCAGGCTGCGAGCGATGCTCCGAAGCCGGGCGCCGGCCAGCAGCGGCAGCAGCACGTTCACCCGTTTCATGATCAGGTCGTGCAAGACGCCCGGGTCGGCCGAGGCGTCGAGCACGAGGTAGCGGCCGCGATCGCGACGGGCGAGATCGAGAAAGGCGCGGCGCACCCGCCGATGAAACTCGACGTCCTCCGCCTCGAGTCGGTCCGCTGGTCCAGCCCGACGGCCCAGGCCGACCTCCGGCGGGATGTCGAGCAAGACCGTGAGGTCCGGCAGGAGCGCGCCGGTCGCCCAGATCGACAGCCGCCGGACGTCGGCGTCGGGCAGCGCTCGTCCGCCGGCCTGGTAGGCGAGCGAGGAGTCGAGGTAGCGGTCGGAGATGACCACCGCGCCTCGTTGCAAGGCCGGCCGGACGACCTCAGCCACGTGCTGGGCGCGGTCCGCCGCGTACAGCAGCGCCTCGGCCTGCGAGGTCAGTCCCGCCGACTCGCGGTCGAGGAGGAGCTCTCTTAGCCTGGCACCGATCGCGGTAGCGCCGGGTTCGAGCGTGACCACGACATCGAGACCCTGGGCGCCCAGCGCATCGGCGAGCCGCCGGACCTGCGTGGACTTACCGGCGCCCTCGCCACCCTCGAAGACGATGAACAGACCGGCGTCGGTGCCGCGGCCGAGTTGCGGGGTGTGGCGACGCAGCGTGGCGATGAGGTCGGCGCGGAGCGGGATGTCAGGCCGGTCGTCCATCAGGCGGTAGCACGCGGTCCCCAGCCCAATGGCGAGCAGGCCGGCACCGAACAACGTCAGCGTCACGCCATCGAACCGGACTTGAGCATCCGCGATGTGAAGGACGTGCTTGCCGATCAGGCCGGCGACCGATGGCGCAAGGACGACCATCGCCAACAGCACCAGGCGCATCAGGTTGTAGATGAAGGCGAAGGTGCGGCCGCGCAACTCATCGGAGACCTCCGAGCCGACGAGGGTCAACGCCACCACCCAAACCGTCCCGGCCCAGAACCCGAGAGCACCTGTTGCGAGGACAGCAAGCGCGAAGTTCGGGACGATGGCGTCAATCGAGAGTGTGATCCCGCTGCCGACGATGGCGAGGCCCACCAGCCGCCGCCGAGACAACCCGCCCGCGAGGCGAGGACCGAGGAACATGCCCGCTGCGAGGCCGACGAAGACGGTGCCGAACAGCGTGCCGTAGGCCGCGTTGCCACCTTGCAGGTCGTTGGCAAACACCTTCGACAGCCCGATCACAGCCGCGCCGGAGCCGGTCGCGCCGCAGATGCCCAGCACCAGCCCTTTCAGCCAGCGCTGACCCCGCAGGAAGTCGATTCCCTCGGTGATCGACTGCCAGACCCCGACCTGTTCCACGCCCCCTTCGACGCGTGACTCGGCGCGCGCACCACTGATTCCTTGCAGATTGAAGATGGTCACGGCAGAGATCAGGAACGTCAGCGCATCGATGTAGAGCGCCAGGTTGACCGGGTTCGTCCGGAAGAACGAGACGTTGTGCGCCAGCACCCGGTTGACGAACGACAATGCCGCAAACAGCGCAGCCGCGACCGCGCCGAAACCGTAGGTCGTCACGAGGCTGAGCTGGTTCGCCGACTCGAGTCGGTCCTTGGGCACCAGGTTTGGGATCGACGCTTCCTTCGCCGGGATCCAGAACAGGCTGGCGCACTCGATCAGGAAGGTCGCGACGAACAGCCACCAGAACATGTTCAGAAGCGGGATCGACAGGAACAAGGCGAAGCGAATGATGTCGGTGACGACCATCGTCCTGCGGCGGTCCCATCGGTCGGCAAACGCGCCGGCGACCGGACCGATGATCAGCGCGGGAAGAAGCCGGACGAACAGCACGCCGGCAATCGCATACAGCTTGGACGAATAGCTGTGCACCAATGTGCTTGCCAGCGAAGTGGTGGCGAGGAAGCCGAGCCAGTCGCCGAGGCTCGACAGCGACAGCGAGATCCAGAGCCGCCGAAATGGCTTGATCGCGAGGACGCTTCGAACCTCTGTCTCGCCCGGCGGAGTAGCCGCGACCTCGCCGAGGTCGCGGACATGCGCCCCGTCTCGGAACAACCGCCGCGGACCCGCGATTTTCGCTCTCCTTCGACTCGGATCACTCGCGTCGAGATGGTATCCAGCGGGACTCTCAGATTTCGCGTTGCTCAGCTACGTCGCGGGGCGGCTTGCCAGCGGATCCCGCCCATTTCGATCCATCGCGCCAGGTACGACGAAGCAGGCGCCGAAACTTCGATTTGACGCCCACAACGTCGTACCACGCGGCAACTAACCGGCCCACGCACGCCGAGCTCTTGGCAGCGGCCCCGATTCGTTAGCTCTCTTTTGACTGTGGCTTCTTCTTCGCGGCGGTCTTCTTCGCGGTCTTCTTCGCCGCCGGCTTGCGGGGCGAGGCGGTCTTCTTGGGAGCCGGGCCGCGGGCGCGGCGTTCGGCGAGCAGCTCGGCGCCGCGCTCCGGCGTGAGGGCCTCGATGCTGTCGCCCTTTCGCAACGAGGCGTTGGTGGTCCCGTCGGTGACGTACGGGCCGAACCGGCCCTCTCGCACGACCATCGCCTTGCCGCTCGACGGGTCTTGGCCAAGCTCGCGCAACGGCGGCGCCGCCGCCCGCCGTCCGCGCGGCTTTGGCTGCGCCAACATCTCGAGTGCCTCGTCGAGAGTGACGGTGAACAGCGACGCCTCGGAGTCCAGCGACCGCGACTCAGCGCCGCGCTTGATATATGGGCCGTACTTGCCGTTCTGAGCGGTGATCTCCTCGTTCTTGTCCGGATCGACTCCGAGCACGCGAGGCAGCGTCAGCAGTCGCACCGCATCGGCGAGGGTCACCGACTCCACATCCATGTCCTTGAACAACGACGCGGTCCGGGGGTCAGCCCCGTCAAGCGGCTGGGTCGTGACATACGGGCCGTACCGTCCGCTGCGGACCAGGATCGGCTCACCGGTATCCGGATGCTGGCCGAGCAGCCGCTCGTCACTGGTCTTGTTGAGCAGCGACAACGCGCGTTCCACCGTGAGCTCGTCGGGGGGAAGGTCGTCCGGCACGCTCGCGCGCAGGTCGCCCTTCTGCAAGTACGGGCCGTAGCGCCCGACCCGCGCCAGGATTGGCTCGCCGTCCTCCGCGACGCCGATCGGCAGCGAGTTGACCTCGCGGGCATCGATCTCGGCGAGCCGGTCGGTGACCAGCTCCTTCAGCCCGTGTGGATCGTCGGCCGTCGATGACCCGTCACCGAAATAGAACCGGGTCAGCCACTCGTCGGACCGGGTCGACCCACTTGCGATCTCGTCGAGGTCATCCTCCATCGATGCGGTGAAGCCGTAGTCGACGAGCCGACCGAAGTGTTGCTCCATCAATCCGGTCACCGCGAACGCCGTGAACGACGGCACCAATGCCGTGCCTCGTTTGAAGACGTAGCCGCGGTCCTGGATGGTTCCCAGGATTGAGGCGTACGTCGACGGGCGGCCGATGCCGAGTTCCTCGAGTGCCTTCACCAGACTCGCCTCGGTGTAGCGCGCCGGTGGCGACGTCGCGTGCGACCGCGGTTCGATCGCCGAGGCGGTGAGCGGTTGCGACTCCTCGACCTGCGGCAGCCTGGTCTCGCGATCGTCACGTTCCGTCGAGTCGTCGTCGGTCTCCTCGACGTAGGCACGCAGGAACCCGGGAAAGGTGATGACCTTGCCGCTCGCCGCGAACTCGACATCCTCGCCCGAGCCGGCGGCCCCATTTGATTGCGCCGGCGCGGC
>JAICXJ010000022.1 GCA_025980465.1 Frankiales bacterium
ACAACCTGCTCAAACTCTGGCGCTACCGAACCGCCTGACACCGGCGGCCATCCCTCACGTCCTCAACCAAGCCGAGCAAGCCCGCTCAGGCAGGCCCGGAGCCATTCATGCGACAGCCTCTGACCTGCGGAAATACCGTCCCCAAGATCATCGGCACTCGCGCGCCGTACGGCCTAGGCCGTACGGCGCGCCGGTCGAACCCACCCCGGAATGGGCCAGAAGTCGTTGCATAGCAATGGATTCTTCGCAGTGAAGGAGTCAGCGCTAGCAACCGCCACCTCCAGTCCACACGTGAGCGCCGTGCTTCGTTGTGCCCGTCAAGATCAACGGACACAGCCGAGGGGACGGTGCGGGCCCGATCACTGCACGCTACCGTCGGCGATAGACATCCGCGCGATGGTCGATGGCGACGATGACGATGCTGTGTTCATGGTCGTCGATCCGGTAGATGATGCGGAAGTCACCGCGGCGTGCGGCGTGCGATCCGGCCAGTTCGAGGTGAAGAGCACGACCTACGCGTTGAGGGCTTTCTGCGAGTCCGCCGTAGATGAACTCGATCACCGCGGTGGCGACCTTCTCCGGCAGTCTGCTGAGGTCCCGCTGCGCCGATGGTGCCCACTTGACGCGGTAGGCGGCGGGCATCAGCGTCGCCGGTTGATCAGCGCGAGCGCTTCGTCCTTGGTCAGCTCGTGGGCCTCGCCGGCAGCGATCTCGGTGTCGGCTTTACGGATGCGTCGCATCAACGTGGGCTTGGACAGCATGTCGAGGGTTTCCTCGAGTCCTTCGAGGTCCTCGATGCTCATGACGACGGCGGCGGGGCGGCCGTGCTTGGTGATCACGACCCGCCCGTGCTCGCGTTCGAGCCGGTCGACGACTTCGGACAGGCGGTTCTTCACGTCTGCCAGGGGCAGGTGTTCGGCGGCAGACGTCATAGCCATAAGTCTAGCCAGATAGCGGTGCCGGTCAATCCGTCATGACGCGGGTTCGGTGCGCCTGGTGGAGTCGATCCTCGCCGTGCGGCCTGAGGCCGTACCGAGGTCGTGTGAATCGTTGTGAAACGGGCCGAAAGTCGGTCACGGTGAGCGTAGGGTGAGCATTGTTGCAGGTCGCAGGCCTGAGCTCGGTGGCTTCGATTCCCGCCACCTCCACGAGCGAGCGAGAATATGTGGGTCTTCGGATTCCACCCCGTCGAGACCCGGTGCCGCCGATCACCAAATGATCATGAGGACGGCAGCAGAAGTCGGGCCAATCCGCGCTGCCTTTCTCATGATCGTTTCGGGTTGTGGTGAACGTCGGGTGGGGCCGGCGCGCTAGCCGGTGAAGTGGGCGAAGGACGCCCACCGCGGGTCGATCTGGTACGCGCCGGCTGCCGTCACCCGCAGGAACACCACCGGCACGTTGGCCCGATTCCCGGTGGCTGGGTCGATCGTGATCGAGCCGGTTAGCCCGGAATAGTTGCGGATCGCCTTCAGCTGCTGCGTGACCGCTGCGTTGTTCCACGAGCCAGCCACCTTTGCAGCATGAGCAAGCACTGTGACCGAGTCGTAGGTAAAGGTGCCCCAGGTGCCCGGTGCGGCGTGGTAGGCGGCGCGATACTCGCTGACGTAGCGGCTCGCTGCCGGGAATTGCTCCGGCGACGGTACGCCGCTGAAGGTGCACGCCCGCGCGGCGTCGAGGCCGGAAAGCGGCAGGAACCCTGGATCCTGGTTGGCGAGCCCCATGACACACTTGCCGCTGTAATGCGATGCGTGGATCGCGTCGGCGATCCTGGCGCCCTCGGGGTAGTACGTGCTCGAGTACACGAGGTCGGGGTGCGCTGCCTCCGCAGTGTGAACCGGGCCGGAGTAGTTCTTTCGACCGGCGACGATCGGCTTGTATGACACGACCTCGACGTTCATGGACCGCAGCGCCGCACGGACTTGCTTGGCGATCCCTGCGGTGTAGGCCTGCGGGTCATAGACGATTGCCACCCGGTGCGCGTGGAAAAGGCCGGAGATCGCATGCGCCTCGATGGGTGCGACCTGAAAGTCCTTTGGCTGGACCGTGAAGCCTTCGCCATCAGTCGCGCTGTTGCTCGTCAGGTGAATCGGTATGACGCCGTGCTCGAGGTAGACCGGGAGATTCTCGATTCCGACCCCTGAGTTGTACGGACCGACAACCGCGACAATGTGCTTGGCGATGGCCGTTGCCGCAACCTGCTTCGCGATGCTCGGGTCGGCCTTGTCGTCGATAGGGACAATCTCGAGCTTCTTGCCGAGAACACCGCCGGCGGAGTTGATGTCCGACGCTGCTAGGCGGGCGGCGCGCAGCATGTCGACGCCGTTGGATGACTGGTCTCCGGTGATCGGACCTTCAAGCCCGATGAGGATGGTGCCTTCGGACCCGGATGGCTTCCCGCTACTCCCGCCACAGGCCGCTGCGGTTGCCGTCAACGCCACCACGGCGATGGCACGAGTTACGGTCCTTCGGAGACGACTGGTCACGGTAACCCTCCCTGGGCGCGGCTCCGTGGACCGTATCTCGATATGGATTCGGTGGGCGCTGCGTTCTCAGGACATCGACTGAGTGGCGAGCAGGGGTGACGGCGCTCAGGCGCTCCTCCTTCGGGTGTCTCTAGGGCCGTTGGACTCTAGCCGGAAGGGCTTGCTGCCCTGGTTTGGTGCCACCTGCGGTTGCACGATCGGGGTATGCAGTCGGACGAGATGCGTGTGGTGGCGGAATTTGCGGCCCTTTCCCCCAGCGTTCACAACACCCAGCCATGGCGGTTTGTGGCGAAGCCGCACAGCCTCGAGATCCTGATCGAGCCCGGTCGAGCATTGCAGTACCTCGACCCACGGGGGCGCCAGATGCACATCAGTTGTGGAATCGTCAGCGAGTTCGCCCGACTTGCGATCCGCTCCTTGGGAAGCGCATGCACGCTCCGGTTGCTTCCAGACCCAGATCATCCTCTGCTCGTCGCGAAGCTGGGTGTTGGTGGGCCGGAGCCCATCATGCCCGCCGAACAACGGCTGGTGGACGCGGTTGGTCGCCGTTATACGGACCGCGGTCCCTACCTCGATGATCCGATCTCACAAGACAGCCTGCATGCGATTCGACAAGCGGTCGGCAATCGTGATTGCTGGCTCAGGGTGCTGAGCCGCCCTGCTGACCGGCTCAGCGCGATTCGCCTCCTTACAACTGCCGAGTCGATTGAGGAGGATGACCCCGAGTACCTCACCGAACTCCGGAGTTGGGTGCATCCCACCGCCGCCGATGACGGGCTCTCGCAGGCGGCCGTTGAACAGTGGCACGATGCTGATCGGGTCAGCGACGTGCCACTGCGGGACTTCAGCGGAAGGGGCGTTCGCCGGCGTCCAGGTGCCGGGGATCCGCCAACCGTTGAGCGCGACACGCTTGTGCTGATCGGCACCGACCGCGACGACCCGACGAGTTGGTTGCGGGCGGGCAGGGCGATCGCGGATGCTCTGCTGACCCTGACTGACGCGGGCCTCGTGAGCCAACCACTCGGGCCGGTCCTCGACTTGCCGAGTACGCGTTGTCAGCTTCGCCGCGAACTGGGTCTAGTGGGCTATCCCCAGTTGCTGCTACGGGTCGGCCGTGGGTCGCGTACGCCGTCGACCGGCCGGCGGCCGATCAACGACATGTTCTCGGTCGGCGTCGCGTCGTAAGGTCGCGTTCATGGTCGATGAGGCCGGAGCGTCAGGTTCCCCGCTGCCTTCGCTTGGCGAACTTGAGTTGCGCTCCTTGCTGCATGAGGTCGTCGAGCGGGTCGAAAGTGTGTCGCTACTGGCGGACCGCCTGCAGGCTCTTCTCCAAGCCGTGGTCGCTATCGGATCCCAACTCGACCTCGATGCGGTGCTGCGTCGCATCGCAGAGACCGCAGCGGAGCTAGCCGACGCGCAGTACGCCGCTCTCGGGGTTCTCGATCCGACCGGAAATCAGCTTGCTCGGTTCATCACCGTCGGAATCGACGACGAGAATCGGCAACGCATCGGTGACCTGCCTCGTGGTCGTGGGGTGCTCGGACTTCTCATCGACGAACCCCGCGCGATCCGACTGGCGAATATCGCCGACCATCCGCGATCGTTTGGCTTTCCGTCGGGGCATCCGCCGATGCGGTCCTTCCTCGGGGTGCCGGTCACCGTTCGCGGTGAGGCCTTCGGCAATCTTTACCTCACGGAGAAACATGGTGGCGGCGACTTCACTCGTGAGGACGAACAGATCGTCCTCGCGCTGGCGTCGGCGGCGGGCCTCGCAATCCAGAACGCCCGCCTCTACGAGGAGTCTCGGCGCCGAGAACAATGGCTCGAGGCAGCTAGTGCGATCACGACCCGCCTGCTGGCGGGAGCGGCAGCCGACGATGTTTTCCCAGACTTGGTTGAGCATGCACGGCATCTTGCTGACGCCGCCGTTGCGTTGCTCGAGCTTCCTGCCGACGACGGCTCGATGATGGTCGCGGCAATTGACGGGCACGGTGCGGCGGAGCTTCGCGGGGCAACTATCGGCGCGCCGTTGATCGCGATCGAGGCAATGCGCAGCGGCGCTCCGGTTGCGGTAGATGCCGGGACCGACGATCGCGTTTCGGCACAGCTTCGGGACCTCGGGATCGGGCACCTCCTCTACGTGCCGCTCGGCGCCGCCGAAGGCGTTGTCGGGACTCTCATCGTGGGCCGGCTCGGTGACGAGCATGAGTTCGGCGAAAGCGTCCTGCGTGTGGTTCAGTCCTTCGCCGGCCAAGCAGCGATCGCGTTGCGGCTGGGTGCGGCGGCGGCGGATCGTGAGCAACTGGCGGTTCTTGGGGACCGCGACCGAATAGCCCGGGACCTTCACGACCTGGTCATCCAGCGGCTGTTCGCAACCGGCATGTCGCTCGAGGGCGCGGTGCGGGGGATGCCTCCCGAAGTTGCGGCCCGGGTACGGCGCGCAGTCGATGAGCTCGACGAGACCATCAAGGAGATCCGCAGCAGCATCTTTGCGCTGCAACAGCCGACACCGCTGGCGGCTGAGGGCGTCCGTGGCCGGGTGCTCGCGCTTACCCGCTCCTACGATGCGGCGTTGGGTTTTGCGCCCGTCGTCCGATTTGATGGTCCAGTTGACAGCCTCATCGAGGGTGCCGCCGCCGAGCAACTACTCGCCGTTCTCCGCGAGTCGCTGTCGAACGTCGTACAACACGCTCAGGCGCACGCGGTCACCGTCGGGATATCTGCGAACTCCGCGAGAGCGGAACTTCTCGTGACCGACAACGGCGTCGGAATCCCCGACGGCGGTCGTCGCAGCGGTCTGGCCAACCTGGAAATGCGAGCCCGCGATCTTGGCGGAACCTTCACCGTTGAACGTGGCGAGGTGGGTACGAGACTGACCTGGTGCGTACCGCTGCCGGCCGCTTGAGTCATTAGGACGAGCTGTCCGGTGGGTCGAGCCGGGCGACAAACGCTGCGGCCTGAGTGCGCCGCTCCATCCCGAGCTTGGCGAGAAGGTTCGACACATAGTTCTTGACGGTCTTCTCAGCAAGGAACATCCGCTCGCCGATCTGGCGGTTGGTCAACCCCTCGCCGATGAGCTCCAGCACTCGCCGTTCCTGATCGCTCAGGCTCGCAAGTGGATCCGGCTGCTCCGGGCTGGATCGCAGTCGAGCCATCACTCGGCTTGTGGTCTGCGGGTCGAGCAGCGACCCGCCGGCAGCCACAGTGCGGACGGCTCCGAGTATGTCCGCGCCACGGACCTCCTTCAGGAGGTAGCCAGACGCCCCCGCCATGATCGCGTCGAAGAGGGCTTCGTCGTCGGCATAGGACGTGAGCATCAGGCAGGCAAGCGCCGGAAGGCGCGACTTCAGCTCGCGGCAGACCGACACGCCGTCACCATCGGGAAGCCGAACATCGAGTACCGCGACGTGTGGCTGAACGGCGGGCACTCGAACGATCGCTTCAGCCGCCGTCGACGCCTCCCCGACCACAATGACGTCACCCTCTGACTCGAGGAGTTCCCGCACGCCGCGCCTCACGACCTCGTGATCGTCGAGCAGGAATACCTGAATCGGTGCATCCGCCACATCTAGATCCTCGCAGCAGGGGGCCGGCGGCGACAGGGCCTAAAGACCCTCGACCGGCATGACCTTCAGCGGCTGGAGACGCTACCTCTGCCCCTAACGGCAGTGGGCTGCGCACGGCGAGCCTTGATCTCACAAGGGTTCACCTCGGGACCCGCGGCGATTGAGAGGAGATCACCATGCGCCGCAAGACATTTGACGCACTGTTGTCGACTGGCGGTCTGATCGTGGCGATTGTGCTCGCGATCGCCGGCGGCCTGCTCGCTTGGGGCCACAACTTTGCCGACAGCAACGTGCATACCCAGCTCGCTTCGCAACAGATCTTCTTCCCGGACAAGGCCGGGATCGTCGCGCAGCACAACGCGGACATCACGAAGTACGTCACGCCGTACGCGGGTAAGCAGGTTGTCACCGGCCATGAGGCCGAGGTCTTCGCAAACCACTACATCGCGAACCACCTCAAGGATGTCGCGAACGGTCAGACCTACTCGCAGGTCAGCGGCAAGTTCATCAACATGAAGCCATCTGACCCGAACTACAACACCATCTCGCAGGAGCGGCAGACCCTGTTCCAGGGAGAGACGCTGCGCGGCCTGCTACTGAACGCCTACGCCTTCGACAAGGTCGGACAGATCGCGGGGATCGCCTCGATCGTGTCGTTCGTTGGTGCGGGCGTGATGCTCCTGTTGGCCGGACTCGGCCTGGTCCACACGAAGCGGACCACTCCGGACCGAGAGTTGCTCTCCTGGATGAATGACCCCACCGGGGAGCGGGTCAACAGCTAGCGGTGGCCTGACCGCTAGGAGGCGGCCCCGAGTCACGACTCGGGGCCGCCTCGTCGTCTCAGTGCTAGCGCGGCGCCGTCGCTGTGATCTCGGCGGCGAGCTGCTCGGGGGCGTCGAGCATGACGTAGCAGCCGCTAGCCGCCACTTCGACGTAGCTTCCGTCCTTGGCAGCGGCCGCGATTCGTCGCCCGTCTCCCTTCGGAAAGACCTTGTCCGCCCCACCCCACACGACCCGTACCGGCTTGGCGAACTCTCGCAGCGACGGCACCGCCGCTTCGGTGATCGCTGGTCGCATGCTGCGGGTGATCGCGACAGCGTCGCGACGCGAGCGGGCTGAAGTGGCGAAGGCGCCGAGGATCGTGTCGATCCGCTCCTCGCTCGGCTTCGACGCACACACCTGGCGGAAGAACAGCTTCTTGCCGGGTCGCGTCGCGAAGAACCACATCAGTCCGCGACCGGCCGCCACACTCGCCCGGCACAGCGTGACCATCGGTGCGAAGCTCGGTGGCGGGAAGTGCTCGAAGCTGTCGCAGTTCGTCAGCACCAAGGCGCCGATCCTCGACAGGCCCGGGTGGCCGGTGCCAAGTGAGGCAAGAGTCAGGCCGCCCCCCGTGTCGTTGGCCACGATCGTGACGTCGCGCAGGTCAAGTGCCTCGAGCAGCTCGGGGATGCGGCGAGCGGTCGCCTCGGCGGAGAGGTCGACGCCGGCCGGGATCTCCGCCTCGTGGGCGCCGAGCGGCCAGGTCGGTACGACGCACCTGTGGGTCGGGCTCAGCTTGTCGACGACGTCGTCCCACAGCCGGCCACCGACGTACACGCCGTGGACAAAGAGCACCACCGGGCCCGACCCAACGTCTCGGTAGCCAACGGTGGCGCCGGACAACTCGACTCTGCCGTCACTCATGTCCGGATCGTAAGCAGAGGGCCATCGCCAGTCTCGTCAGGCTGATGTCGTCCTGCTGACAGCTGCTCTGGACAGTTCCCGCTCCTTGAGGAGAATCCGCTCTGCGGCAGCGGACCGGGTAAACCGCTGTAACAGGCCGCCGGGCCGGAGCACCCGAGTCCGGCGAGGCTATCTACGCTAGGGGAGGGACTGCAATGGCTCAAGCTGCAATCGACGAGGCCCGGATGGGCGAGTTCATGGGCCGGATGGCCGGTTACATGACCGGTGGAGCAATCTGCTTCGGTGTCTGGCTCGGCGACGAGCTCGGCCTCTATCGGGCGCTGGCCGAGGGCGCGAAGACTGCCGAAGAGCTGGCGAAGGCGACCGGCTGCCATGCCCGCTTGGTGCGGGAGTGGGCCGACGGTCAGGCGGCTGCAGGGCTGGTCGAGCCGGATCCGGCAGCCGCTACCTACCGCCTCTCGGCGGAAGGTGCAGCCGCGTTGGCTGACGACAACTCGCCGGTCTTCGTGGCACGGGGAATGAACGCGTTCCTCTCGGTCTCCATCGACCACGAGAAGATCGCTGCGGCGTTTCGCGGCAACGGCGCACTCAGCTGGGGTGACCACCATCCGTGCCTGTTCAACGGCACCGAATGGTTCTTCCGCACGGGGTACCGCGCGTTCCTTCCCAACGACTGGCTTCCCGCTCTCGACGGCGTGGATGCCAAATTGCGTGCCGGCGCCTCGGTCGCCGATGTTGGCTGTGGACACGGCGCTTCGGCTGTCGTCATTGCCACCGCGTACCCCAGCTCGACGGTCGTGGGCTTCGACTTCCACCCGGCCTCCATCGACACTGCTCGCAAGCGAGCCGCCGACGCCGGGGTCTCCGACCGGGTCAGCTTCGAGCTCGCCGACGCAAAGGGCTACCCAGGCAGCTACGACCTGATCTGCTTCTTCGACTGCCTCCACGACATGGGCGATCCGGTGGGCATCGCTGCGTACGCACGCGAACACCTCAACCCGGACGGCACGGTCCTCCTGGTCGAGCCGTTTGCCATTGACGACAAGTCCACGAACCTCGCGACCAACCCGATGTCCGCCCTGTTCTACACGGTGTCGTCGGCGATCTGCACTCCCAACTCGCTGTCCCAGGAAGTCGGCCTTGGGCTTGGCGCCCAGGCCGGGGAAGGCCGGTTGCGCGAGGTGTTCGAGCAGGCCGGGTTCAGCCGGTTCCGTCGGGCGGCGGAGACGCCGATGAACCTGATCCTCGAGGCCCGCGCCTGAGTCGACATCGAGCGGTCACCGCGTCACGCCGTCGGTGGCTGATTCCACTCGATCCAGCCGAGCCCGTGGCGGCCGTCCGGTGTGGTCAAGCGGGCGGCCGCACGGGGGAACCGCCCGACCTTTCCGTCAGGCGCCACAAGTAGCAGCGGTCCGAACGCAATCGGATCGACGGTCAGCATCAGGTCGTCCATCGTGACCGTCGCCGTGCGCGCGAAGCCCTCGGCATCGAGATCCTCGGTCACCGAGCCCGAGCCGACCGGTACGACGTCGCCGTTGCGCTGCACGTAGCCGGGCGTGTAGACGATGTTCGGAAGTCTCACCTCGGTCATGTGCACATGCGTGCCGTCATCGAGGTGGCCGGATGACCAGCACCAGCCGAAGCTCCACCAGTCGCGGACCCCCCAGGAGTGATCGCGTTGGCCCGGTCCGTCGATCCGGAGTTCCTCGCCGTCAACGGTCACCGAACCGGTGACCGTGCACGGAATCTCATATCTCGTCGTCGCGCCGTAGTGGTAGGGGACACCGTCGGTCTGCCAGGTCAGGTCGATCGACACCGAGACCGGGTCGCCGGGCTTTCCGTCGTAGATCTCTTGCGCACTGGCATGCCGCGCCGCCGCCATCGAGCCCCGTACCGTGAATGATCGCAGCGCTTCCGTCGTCACGACGTCGATGTCGACGCCCTCGGTGGCGACGGTGAGAGAGCCGGTTGGCACAGCAAGATCAGCGCGGGAGCACAGCACCAGCGGCCGATCCGGCCCGACGATCGCCAGGTGCCACCAGGCGGTACCGAGGTTCGGGTAGAGCCCGAGACGGACATACGCTCCGACCGATGCGTCCGCAGCGACGACGTCGGCGTACCACGACTCATTCCACAACTGCTCATTGTCCGGCTCATGCCGGCGTTCGTCGTGATCGGCGACGCAGTGATCGACAGGTTCCGGCGCGGGCAGCAGCGCTTCCGCATCGAGGTCGAGAACGTGCTGTGCGTGGCGGCGGAACATCTCGGCGAACATGTCGTCGCCGCGTTCGGTCTGGACGACGAGAATCGCAGAGGCGAACGCCATCACGACGCCGCCGAACGACGTCAGCCGGACGTCGTGCTCCAGTTGCTCGCGTGAGTAGTCGGTGACGCCCTCAGCGACCAGTGCATGGTGGTAGACGTCGAGGAGCGATGAGGCGTGGGTACGGCGGTCGTCGGGCGCGAGACTGCCGCCGATGAAGTACGACACGTCCGCCGCGGGGGCGCCCCAGCTCGCGGTCTGCCAGTCGACGATCACCGGTGCGGCGGACCCGTCCCGAAACAGCATGTTGTCGAGGCGGTAGTCGCCATGGATGAGGGTTCGCGGGCCGTCGTACTGACTGATGATCGTCCCGACTTGCGGTACTAGCCGTTCGACGAGTGACCGGTGTGCCGGCTCGAGTCGGCTCGCGAACCGCTCGAGGAACGACGGCGCGAGCATCGTGATGATGCCGGTCATGTTGGCCGTCGACTCCGGCGTTGATCGGTTGAGCCACTCATGCGCGGCGTACGATTCGTCGCCCCACGCAACCGCATGGAGCGCGGCGAGGCGGCGTAATGCTTCCGCGGCCACACCAGGATCGCAGCCCGTGATGTCATCACCCTGCCGGCACGGCGCCATGTCCTCGAGCAGCAACGTGAAGGCGTCCGTCTCCGGGTTGCGCGCGGCGTAGTAGTACGCCGGGACGCCAGGCAGCGCCGGTAGCTCGGAATAGATCGAGACCTCGATCTCGTAGCAGCGAGCGATCGAGCCGGCTGCCCGACTATTGGGATCGGTCGAGGCGAACTTCGCGATGACAGTCGGCGGACCGGCTGCGGGCGGATCGTAGGTGAGGTCGATCCGGACGGTGTCGGCCATCTGGCCGGTGCCGACCGCAGTGGTAGTGAAGTCGGTGACCTCCGCTCCATCGCTCAACCTGAGGGCCTGAGTGAGCCAGCCGTTGGTGAGGTCAGTAGGGGTGTCGAGGACGGCAGGCATGAACCGAAACATAGCCGTTGCGGCGAACGAGGAGTGGCGCCGGCAACTGGGACACCACCTCGACGAGCAGTCGGTTAGCTCAGATAGTCCCTGAGCCACTCGCCGAGCACCCCGGCGCAGTGATCGACCACCTCCGGCCATGACACCGCGGCGGAGTCGGCGCTGTCACTGATGTGCTTGACGAGCCGAACTCGCGCGCCGGCCCGGGTGGCCGCCCAGGCGACGGCGAAGCCTTCCATGTCGACCAACGCGGCGCGAAGGGCCAGCGCCTGCCGTACGACAGGGTCGGCAACGAACGTGTCGCCTGTGGCGAGGACGACGTCGGCGTCTCCGTCGTTCAACGGGATCTCGTCGTGGACCTCGACGCCGAGTCCGCGCAGCACGTCGCTCGACAGGTCGTGATTGATGACGAGGCCCGGTTGGTGGAGGCCAGATACCTCGTCACGAAGCGCGCCGGCCGTCCCGATGTTCACCACCTCGAAGTCCGGCGGGAGCTCGCCCATGCTCGCCAGTGACGCGGCCACGGCCGTCGCCGCCGCCACCTTGCCGATCCCCGTGATGAGCAGCGGCACGGTGGTCGGCACATAGCGGGCCTCCGCCTTGGTGGCTGACACGACCAACAATGGCGTTCCCCGCGTCACGAGCCGAGCCTATGGGGCACGATGATGAGGTGAAGCCGAAAGCCGTCCACCATGTCTCGATCAACGTCCGCGATGTCGCCGAGGCAGAGCTGTTCTACACCGGGCAGCTCGGCCTGGTACGTCGTGACGATCGCCCCGACTTCGGCTTCCCAGGTGCGTGGCTCGACGCCGGCGGCCAGCAGGTCCACCTCATCCAGGGTGAGCTGCCGGCGCCGGTCGGGCAGCACTTCGCGCTTCAGGTGGACGACATCGATGCCGCGATCGCTGAGCTGCGTGAGCAGGGCATCACGATCTCCGACGCGATGCCTGTCGGGACCGGCCGACAGGCGTTCCTCAATGATCCGTCCGGCAACGGGATCGAGCTGCACCAAACCTAGCCGAGGACGAACTCGGTCAGCCCGTCGCCGCCTTCGCTCGCAATGCCTGATAGGCCGACGCACTGAAGTGCGGGATCGACGAGCTGATGCAACGTGGTCGGATCGAACGACAGCGCCGGGAAGCGGGCGCCTTCTGGCGACCGTCCGATGATGAAGCCTTTGGCGGGGGTCCCGGACCGGTCGTACTCCACGGTGTAGGTCTCGATTGTCGCGGAACCTCGGACGTCGTCACGCACCGGCGGATGAGGCGCGTCGACGTAGCTGAGCTCGGGGTCGCCGACGTAACCGTCGGGGTGAGCGTGACGAGACAAGGCGATCGCGCTGTGCTTGGTGAGGAGTTCGCCGTTTCCGTACACGAAGGCGTGATGTGCGCCCTCGCGGAGACGTCGTACCGCCGCGACGATGGCATGACCGCAGTAGTTGTTGGCCGGACCGCCGAATGCGGTGAGTCCGCCGGTGACGCTGGTCGGCGTCTCCGGGGGCAGGCCCATCGCCAGAAGCGCCAGCTTCGGCACTACCGGAAAGCATGAATAGAGATCGAGTACGTCGAAGTCGCCGGCACTCAGGCCGGTGCGCTTCAGAGTCTCGTCGAAGGCTTCCTGAATTGCCGGCGAGTGGTGGTATCCCGGCCGGTGGTATATGTCGAGGGAATCGCTTCGTCCAGCGCCGCCCCAGACATGGATCAGGTTGTCCTCGTCGACGCCGGCTGCACGCGCAGTTGCCAGGCTCGTGACGATGACCGCCGACGCCTGGTCGACGGTCAGCAAGGCATTCATCAGCAGTGGATACGGGTGGCAGATCCAACGGTTCTTCGCGCCGGGAGTTGCGATGTCCGCGGCGGTCCGCTCGACCGGATCCCAGGCCGCATCATTGCGCGCGGCCGCCCGGGTCATCTCGGCGTACATGGTCGCCGACCAGTGCTGCGCGGTGGTGAAGTCCTGGTCGAGCGCTGCTCGCAATCCGTTCTCGTAAAACGGATACACCGTCACCGGCATGATCATGTTGTAACGACGCATCAGTGGGCTCATGAAGCCTTCGATGTCTGGTCGGGCCGGTCCCCCCGGATCCTGCGACCACTGCGGCATCACGCCCTGTCGCATCAGCATCGCCAGCGATGCCAGTGACTCCGCGCCGGCGATGACCGCGACCTTGCTGTCACCGTTCGCAATCCGCTGCGCCGCCCGATCGAGCAACTCCACCGGACGATTGCCGCCGGGCGTGCTGTGCGCCGTGTGCGCCGGCGATGCGCCGATCCGCGCCGCGAGTGTCGCGCCAGGATCGTCGTAGGACCAGCTGATGATGTTCACGATGTCAATCGTGTCGACCGCCGCGAGCAGGCCCGGCACTCCGCTGTCGACACCAGCTCGCTCAGCAGCGTCGACCATCAGGTCGAGCGGCTCCCGGGCGCCCTCGGCTGTTCGCTCGCGATTGGAACGGAGCTGGCCGACACCGACGATGACGGGAAGGGCGGCAGGATCTGCCATCGCTACTGCGTGAACTCCTGCAACCGCTCGATCGCCTCAGTCATCTCCTCGGCCATCGACGCGACGACGTCCTTCGTGTGTCGCACCGAGTCGAGCAGGCCGACACCCTGTCCCACGAAGTACGTCGCGAGGTCCTTCGCTCCCTCGTGGCCCTTGGCTGCCAGCGCATCCACCCGCCGAAGCGTCGGCTCGGAGATCATCATCTGCAGCGGCATCGGAAGTGGGTCGGGCCGGTCCGGGCGTTCCCACATCTCGGTCCAGCTCGACCGCAGCTGGCGGGCCGGCTTGCCGGTACGGCCTCGGCTGCGGACGGCGTCACGTGACGACGCGGCGATCATCTTCTGCTGGGTGAGTGGCTCGGTCTCCGACTCGTGGGTGGTGAGCCACACCGAACCGGTCCAGACCCCGTCGGCACCCAATGCCAGGGCCGCCGCCATCTGCGCCCCGGTGATGATCCCGCCAGCACCTAGCACGATCGGGTTACCACGATCCTTCACCGCGCGCACGACCTCCGGAACCAGGACCATGGTCGACACCTCGCCGCAGTGCCCGCCGGCTTCGGTTCCTTGCGCGACGATGATGTCGACGCCGACGTCGGCTTGCTTGATCGCGTGTTCCTTCGCGCCGACGAGCGCAGCCACGGGGATGTCGGCAGAGTGCGCGCGCTCGACCATCTCCGGCGTCGGCACCCCCAGCGCATTCGCGATCAACGAGATGGGGTGCTCGAATGCCACATCGAGCAGTCGTTCGCCCGCCACCTTGCCGACGCTGACCGCCGCGCTGCCCCAGCTGGCGTTCGACGCATCCGGCATGGACGCCTCGATGTCATGTTCTGCAAGAAGTTCGAAGACCGCCTGTCGATGCTCGTCCGGAATCAGTTTGATGACGTCGGCGCGGGTCAGGTCGGGGGAGTCCACCGCGAGCTTGCCCGGAATGAGGATGTCGACGCCGTACGGCCGGCCGCCGATATTGCGATCGATCCAGGCGAGTTCTTGCTCGAGACCCTCTGGGGAATGGGTCGCCGCGCCGAGCACCCCGAACCCGCCGGCTTTCGACACCTCGACGACGACGTCGCGGCAGTGACTGAACGCGAACAGCGGAATATCGATACCCAGCAGCTCGCAGGCCCGGTTCGGCACGATGTCTCCTATCAGGCAGGCGCTCGGAGTCGATGCGGTCGCCGTGATCCTCTCGCGTCGAGGTCGACTCCCCTGACGGGCCCCTCGATCGAGCGCGACGCGGGCTCTGGTCTACTCGGCGTGATGAGTGACCCCGCTGAGGTAACGATCACCGGACTGTGCAACTTGCGACCGGTGTCAGGCGTGCGCGACGGGTTGGTGCTGCGGGGTGATGTGCCGTGTTGGCTGACCGCGGAAGAGTTTGCGCAGGTGTGTCCCGTCGCCACCCAGATCGATCTTCGTAGGGCGGAGGAGGCGGACGTCGATGGGTCCGGGCCGCTCGCCGAGCTCGGCGTGGCTCGCCACCATCTGCCGTACGGCGAAGGCGCCAAGCTGACTGCCGACGACGTCGTAGAAGACGACCTCGTCGGTCAGTACCGGATATTCGCGAGGATGGGGCTCGGTACGGTCATCGCCGGGTTCGAGTTGCTGACCCGGGTCGAGCTGCCCGCGCTGATCCACTGCACGGCCGGCAAGGACCGGACCGGCGTGTTCGCCTTCGCCCTGTCGCGGGCGCTGGAGGTGCCGGTCGAGGACGCCGTCGCCGACTTCATGGCGTCGGCCACGGCGATCGAGGAGGTCGAGCGACGGTTCTGGCAACTGCCGTCCACCGCGCTACGAAAGAACCCAGTCCCGCCCGGCGCATACTCTCTCTCGCCATCGCTCGCCGCCGCGATCGTTGACGTGATCGAGTCGGCGGGCGGGGTCGAGGGCTGGCTGCAGGAGGGTGGCGCTGCCCCTGACCTGCTCGAGCGGCTGCGCTCCCGCCTGGGCTGACGGCCCTAGTTCGCGATCGGGGCGACCACGAGCTCCTCCGGAATCGCGAACGCGTCGACCAGCAACCGGGCGTAGGGACGCAGCTGCTGGCACAGCTCGTTGACGGTTGAGGTGACGACCTTGCTCTGGGTCGCGGTCAACCGGTTGTGCTCCATGAACCAGGCGCGCTCCCGCTCGATCGTTGCGAGCGCGTGGAGATCGCACACGCGCTCCAGCACAGCCTGTACGCCGGGATCGGTGGTCGCGTCGACTGCGTCGGTGAACGAATCGAGGATGCGGGCGTCGATGTGTGCGCGGGCAGCGAGCAGCAGATGGTCCTGGGCGTCGTTGAAGACCTCGAAGAGGTCGCAGTCCGCCTCGAAGCCCTTCTTCATCCGCCGGGCGACCCCTTCGATGATGTGCTTCTCACGCCAGGCGAACAGCGCGAGTTGGGTCTCGCGGTTCAACAGGTTGGTCTCGTCGTCGCCTGTCCCCGGCAGTACGTCAAGGACGCGTCGGACGATTCCGCGCGCGCCGATCCGTTCGATCACGATGTCGGCGACCTGTTCGGCGACGAACCGAACCGTTGCGAGTGTGTCGAGCTCGCCGAACTCCGCGTGATAGCCGGTGAGCAGGGTCTTAGCCACGAGCTGGAGCAGGACGGTGTTGTCACCCTCGAACGTGGTGAACACGTCGGTGTCTGCCTTCAGCCCGGCGAGCTGGTTTTCGGCGAGATATCCGGCACCGCCGCAGGCTTCGCGGCAGGCCTGGATCGTCTGTGACGTGTGCCAGGTCGACGTCGCCTTCAATGCGGCCGCGAATGTCTCGAGCTTGCGTCGCGCTTCGTCGCCGGTGGCGGCGGACTGCGCCTCGTGCAGCTCGGCGACCAGCTCCGCTTGTGCGAACGTCAAGGCGTAGGTGGTGGCGAGCGCCGGCAGCAGCTTGCGCTGGTGGGCGAGGTAGTCCAGGACCGGGATCTCGGTGTCGGACTCCGGTGGGCTGAACTGCCGCCGCCGATCGCCGTAACGCACGGCGATCGTCAACGCGCTCTTGGACGCGCTGATGGCGGCGCCGGAGATGCTGATCCGGCCCTGCACGAGAGTGCCGAGCATCGTGAAGAACCGCTTGTTGACCGAATCGATCGGGCTCGAGTACGACCCATCGGCGGCGACGTCGCCGAACCGGTTGAGCAGTGCATCGCGGGGGACCCGCACCTGGTCGAAATGAAGTCGCCCGTTGTCCACGCCATTGAGGCCGGCTTTCAGGCCGTCGTCCTCGATCGAGACGCCGGGCACCGGCTCGCCCCCTTCGGTGCGGATCGGTACCAAAAATGCGTGCACCCCAGGCTCGTTGTCGCCGCTGATGAGCTGGGCGAAGACAACCGCAAGCCTCCCGTCGCACGCGGCGTTGCCGATGTAGTCCTTGCGAGCGGAACTGTCGGGCGTGTTGATGACGAACTCTTGGGTCTCGCGGTCGTACGTCGCCGTGGTGCGAATCGATTGCACGTCGGACCCGTGACCGGTCTCTGTCATCGCAAAGCAGCCGGGGAGCGCGACCGTCATGATGTCGGCGAGATAGCGATCGTGATGATGCTTGGTGCCCAGGTGGCGCACCGCCCCGCCGAACAGACCCCATTGAACGCCGCTCTTCACCAGCAGCGACAGGTCGGCGTGTGCCTGCGTTTCGAAGCTCGTGATCGCGGCGCCGACCTCGTCGAGACCGCCAGAGTCCTTCGGGAACAGCAGCTTCGGTCCGTCAGTCTGCGCTAGCGCGGCGAGCTGCTTGCTGACGATCGCCCGGTGGTCCGGCATCGACAGTCCCATGTCGGGCCGAAAGATCGGGTCCCGAAGCGTTTCGCGCACCTGCGACCGGATGTCTGCCCAACGGCCGTCGAGGACCTGCTGAAGGACGGCGGCGTCGATCTGATCCAGGGCAGGAAGCGGGTCGGCGCTCACGCGCGGGGTCTCCAAACGGCTCGAAATGCGGCTGCTTCGGTGCCCGGCTCCTACCCGGAGCCGAGATCACGTACGCGTGGTCACCCTGTGGTTGTGCGGCTTTCAGCTCTGGGTGTTCGACCTGGCAGGCCGGGGTAGGGGTTGTTGTGGCTCATCCCAGGCGCGACCGCGAGCGGTCGCGTGTGTCGGCAGCGTTGGTTCCTGCGCGACGGGGGTGCGCAGGAGCAGCGCTGCCGCTGCGCCGAGTGTCGACATTCCGGTATTCGTTCGGTGAGCCGAATCCATGCATCCAATCGGGAGGACGGCTGTTTCATGCGGGACAGGGGAGGCGAGCTTCATGGCACCAAGGCTGTCGCGGTCAACGCGGTCGAAGCGATCGAGGCCCGGCTGCATCCGAACTTTCGGCGCGCGATCGTCTGCGGCGTCCTCGCACTCGCGGCACTGATCGCCGGCGGGAGCCTCGGCGGGTTGCACACTCACCACCATCCCCACCGACGGATCGCGGCGTTCGTACTCGCCGGGGTCTTTCTGGTGCTCGGCGTGATGGCAGTGCGGAGTGCAGCCGGGGAGGCGGCACGGGTCACTGCGCTACGCGCTGGCCCGGCGACTGCGGCGGCGGTTCAGATCGGCACCTCGATCATCGGATTTCTCATCGTTGTCATCGCCACCCTCGACCTGCTTAACGTCCCGGTCCAGCGACTGCTGGTCGGTGGCGCCATCACGGGGGTCGTGCTCGGTATCTCGGCGCAGCAATCGCTCGGGAACATCTCGGCAGGCATCCTCATGCTGATCGCGAGGCCGTTTGCGGTCGGTGAATACGTCACGATCCGGTCGGGCTCGCTCGGCGGACCGCTGCAAGGCACGATCACCTCGATCGGGTTGGTGTACACGACGCTTCAGACCGACGAGGGCCGCTTGGCCCTGCCAAATTCCGGATTGCTGACTGCCGCGGTTGGCGCCCGTCAGGACCCGGCCCAGCCGAACATCGATCTGTCCGCGGGCGAGTACCTGATCGGCCAGCGCCGCTAGCCCCTCAGATGCGAAGGGCCATACTGTCGCGCAGCGGACAGGTCCGTAGCAAGGCGTGCCTGTGCAGTGCAAGGATCAATGGGGTGAAGGTCGCAACGGGGAGGGCGTGACCGTGGCTCGTTCTGGCTCGGTATCGCCGGATCGGGGGGACGCCGAGGTTGATGAGTTCGTCACGGCGATCCTCGGCGCCTCGTGGGTCCTGGTCGGCATGTCCACCCGCTCGGTCACGCAGGTCGAAAGCAACCTGACGCTGACTCAGTTCCGTACCCTCGCGGTCCTGGCCCGGTACGGCGAGCTGAACCTGCAGCGGCTCGCGGACGAGTTGCAGGTCAATGCCTCGACGGCGATGCGCATGGTCGACCGGTTGGTCAACGGTGGACTGGTCAGCCGGGAGGAGAACCCGGCGACCCGACGCGAGGTGATCCTGTGTCTGACGAGCGACGGTGTGCGCATCGTCGATCAGGTCATGGCGAAGCGTCGTGAGGACCTGCGGCGGATCGTGCGAAAGATGCCGCCGAACGACCGGCAGGCATTGATCTCTGCATTGCAGTCCTTCACCGCACTAGGAGGCAGCCCGGCCGGGTCGAACCCCGGCACGCTTGGATGGTGACCATGACTGGCACCTCATCGGGTCCTCGCATCGCGCCACGTCCGACCGAGACGCAGCCGCCACCGCTGAACATCTTCCGCACGCTGGCGCACAACCACGACCTCTACAAGGGTTTTCTGTCCCTCGGTGCGCATCTGCTCTCCGACGGCACGTTGCCGGCTCGGGAGCGCGAGATCGTCATCCTGCGCACCGGGTGGCAATGCGGGTCGGAGTACGAGTTCGGGCAGCACACCGTGATCGGCACGCAGGCCGGTCTGACAGCCGAGGAGATCGACCGGCTGGCCGACGCCGGGAGCGGCGCGTGGGATCCGGGCGACGCGGAGCTCGTCGACATGGCCGATGAGCTCTGCGCCACCAACGCCATCTCGGATGAGACGTGGCAGCGTCTCGCCGCCAGATGGTCGGAGCCGGAACTGCTGGAGCTGCTGGTCTTGTGCGGCTACTACCGCCTGGTCTCGGGACTGCTCAATGGCGTCGGAGTTGAGCTCGAGCCCACTACGCCCGGTTGGCCGGCCGCTGCGTCGCCGGTCCGGCGGGCGCCCCGCCAGGCGCCGGCATGACCGCCAGCCTGGCCGGCCGCCGGGTGCTGGTCATCGGCGGCGGCACCCGACGTTGCGATGACCCCGATGCGCCTCCGGGCAACGGTCGGGCGATAGCCGTCGTCGCTGCCCGCGAGGGCGCGCATGTCGCCATCACCGACATCGATGCAGAGGCGGCCAGCACGACGGCCGACCTCGCCGCCGCTGAAGGCGGTTCGGCGTTGTTCAAGGTGGTTGATTCAGCCGAGCCGGATTGTGGCGCGGCGGCGGTCACCTGGGCTGTTGACGTCCTCGGTGGTCTCGACGGGTTGGTGCTGAACGTCGGGATCGGGATGGGCCGTGGTCTGGAGGCGACCTCCGCGACGGATTGGGATCATGCGTTTGCCGTCAACGTGCGATCGCATTTCCTCACTCTGCAGGCGGCGATCCCGTTGATGCCGGAGGGATCCTCGACCGTGCTGATTTCCTCGATCGCCGGACTGCGTCCGGGAAGCGGGATCCCGTCGTACGACTCATCGAAGGCGGCTCAGATCGGACTGATGCGTCACGCGGCGCGCGAGGCGGCACGAAACGGCGGCCGGGTGAACGTGGTCGCGCCGGGCTTGATCGACACGCCGCTCGGGCGACTCGCGACTGCCGGCCGACCGAGCCGAGCCCGGACTCCGGTGCCGCTCGGTCGGCAAGGTACGCCGTGGGAGGTGGCCGCGACCGTGGTGTTTCTGCTGAGCAATGCCGCGAGCTACATCACCGGACAGACCATCGCTGTCGACGGCGGGCTGTCGACCCTTCTGTAGGGAGTGACGGACCCGCTGGGATCGACCTACTGGAGATACCCCTCGACCTGGTCCAGGCTCTCATGGGCTCATCCTGCTCGCCGCTCCAGCCGCCGGTCAGGCGGGTTCGAGGATGACCACCGGGATCTCGCGGTCGGTGCGCTTCTGGTATCCGGCGTAGTTGCGGTGAGCCGAGGTGATCTTGGGCCAGAGTTCGGCCCGCTCGGCCGCATCCGCGATGTGGGCGCGCATCGTGCGGGTGCTGCCCTTCAGGGTGAGCCGGACGTCGGGGTTCGCGCGAATGTTCCTGCACCACGCCGGTTCTCGGCTGTCACCGCCGTTGGACGCCACCAGCGCGATCTTGTCGTCCCACTGATAAGGGGTGGTGAGCATGGTCTGACGCGGTTCCCCGCTGCTGCGACCGATCGTGGTGAGCACGACGACGGGCATCCCGAGCCCAGTACCGGCGATCCGGCCGTTGCTCGCCGTGTAGATGATGCGGTGCAGGCCGGTCCACAGCCGTGACGTCGTGTCTTTCGCGTTCATCCGACGATCTTAGGTACCTGGCCTGGGCGACCCCTATTGCCAGTCGCCGCGGGCGCCGTCATCGTTGGCCGGTGACCGAGGCGCCGGGCGGCTGGGAGCCGGGCGTGCCGTCACTGCGGGTGATCGCGCCGAGCGCGCTCGGGGGAGCCCTGGTGCCGATCGGGGTGTACTACGCGGTTCGCCACCCGGTCGGGAGCACGGCGACCGCCCTGATTATCGCGGGCATCCCGGCGGCGGCCTGGGTCATCACGCAACTGATCCGTACCCGTCACATCGACCTGATCGGGGCGATCACGCTCTACGGGTTCGCTGTCGGGGTGGTTGCCTCCGTGACTCTGCACGGCAATGCCTTCGTCCTGAAGGTGAGGGAGATCGCATTCGAGGTCCCGTTCGCGATCGCCTGCCTGCTGTCGATCTGGCTGACGTCGCGTCCCGTGTTGTTCCGAATCGGAAAGTCGCTTTCCGCAGGGAACGACGACGAACGGCGGGCGGCGTACGACGAGTTGTACGAACTTCCGACCGTGCCCGGCGTATTCGCCCGGCTGTCGGTCGTATGGGGCGTCGTGATGCTGCTCCATTCCGGCATCCTGATCCTGCTGGCAATCGCACTGCCTACGGGAGGATTCCTGGCGGTGGCGCCGGTCGTGGCGGGACTGGTGTTCGGGGGACTGTTCGTGTTCACCTCGCGGTACAGCAAGCGTGCCCGCGTTCAGGGTGAGGCGATCCTGCTCGAGCAGGGGCTCACGTACCCGTCGGTGCCAGCCGTCGTCGGTGACGCGATCAGCGGCTGATCAGAGCCCACGATCGCTCGCCTGCCGGGGGCCGCGTCGTCCCGGTGACCGGCGCCGCAGCATGGATGCTGATCGCCGGCGCGAACGACACGTTGCGCAGGTCGTGACGGGTTCCCGCCGCCACCGGCCGGATCACCCCGCCGGACAGCGTGGTGAGCGCTGACTGTCCGTCCTGGCCGACGCGCTCCTCTTCCAACCTGCCTTCCACAACGGTGAACGCGGCGATGGACTCGTGATGCTCGTGCATGTCCGGCCCGGTCGTCGGTTGCCACGTGGTCAGCCACAGGTCAAGCCCGTGGTCGCGATGCAGATGGATGGCCCACCGCTGCTGAGTTCCGAAGCGCACCCGAGGTCGCCAGAGCTCCGGCCGGGCGGCGACTCCCTGCACCAGCGTGATCAAACGATCAAGGGTGAGCACATGGTCAAGATCGGACTTCTCGGTAGATACCTGAAGTCGCCAGCTGCCGCGACGCGCTAGCGGGCGTACCGAGGGAGGGTCGGCTCGGAGCTGGTCTGCTTCGCCGTCGCCAGCACCAGCGTCACGTGGGCGAGGTATTTGGCGTAGTCGGCTGCAAACTTTGCCGCGACGACCCCAGGCATGAAGGCCTGTCGGCACACCGATCGCGGCACCCGCCCCGGCTTGGCCGGTCCGCGGTGGGTGAAGGCGTCGATTGCAAGGTCGTAGGCAACCGGGTCGTAGGTGCCCATCGCGAGATGGTCGGACAGATCAAGCCGGCAGATGCTTTGGACCGCGATGTTGCGAATCCTGCCCCTTCCGGTGTGCAACGACGAGCTGCCGTTCGCCGACAGGTTCGGTACCACGACCTCGTCGGCATGGCTGTAGATGACCGTGTAGCTGATGCCGGGCCAGGTCTCCGGCCCGCGGTTGAGGGCGTTGAGGAAGGCTGAGTGGTCGCGCTGCTGCCAGATCGCCGGCGCACATCGCAACAGGCAGACCGTTATGGCGTCGACCGTGCCGTGGTTCGACGGATCGATTGCGACGTAGTCGTTGACGTCGCGCCGAAGGGACGGCCAGTACTTCAGCGACCAGCGCGGCAGCATGCCGCCCTGGCTGTAGCCGAGCAGATCCACTCGGCGGTGGCTCTCTGCGTGCATCGTCCTGATGGCGTAGACGACGTACTGGGCCGCGACGATTGCGTTGCCCATCGCTTCGTCGGGGAGGGTGAGGGCGCACCACGGCCAACCGAGGTGGTCAAACGCGCGCTCGTAGTTCCAGCCGAAGTTGATGCTGGGGTCGAGGGTGGTGCCCGGTACCAGGAGGATCGGATCACGTCGCGCATGGCGCGGCTGGGCGGTGCAACTCAGGGCTCGGGAGAGCCGGCCAGCTGACACCGTGATCCTCGGGTCGCGGCGCAGGCTCCTTGCCTCTGCAGCCCTCGGCAGGGCCGAGGCGGCGATGGTCGCGGTGAGAAGCAGCGCGGCCGTCAGGCGGCGCGCGGTGGTAGAGCCGGACATCGCCTCGAGTGTGCATCCTGGCGGCGCCCGGGTGGAGCGCGGGTGGACCTTGGGTGGAGGTTGGTCCTCGCCTGGTGTGTCGGCGGCCCGACGGCGGTACGGTCCGGGCCATGACCGAAACCGCCGTTTCGTTCCAGCCGTTCGAGACCTCGTTCACGGATGATCCTTATCCGCACTACGCCGAGCTTCGGGCTGCCGTCCCGGTCGAGCAGCATGAGTTCGGCTTCTGGGCGCTGTGGCGTCACGCCGACGTCAGCGAGATGTTGAAGGGCCGGCTCTCCGTCGATGACGCCAACGTCACGAACGTCGGCGTGATGCGTGAGGCGTACGACGAGATCTACAACGAGGCCGGCCGCGGACGACGCGCGGACGGCCTGTCGATGCTCGATCGTGACCCGCCTGATCACACCCGGTTGCGCCGCCTGGTGTCGCAGGCATTCACGCCGAAGACGATCGAAGGTCTGCTGCCGGTCATCGAGAAGCTGGTCGAGTCCGCACTCGACCGGATCGAGGACGAAGGTGCGGTGGACTTGATCGACGCGCTCGCCTTTCCGCTGCCGTTTGCCGTCATCACGGAGATGCTCGGCATGCCGGACGGCGAAGATGTCGCCCGGCTTCGTGAGCTCTCGGGAATGCTGGTCCGCTCCCTCGAGCCGGTGCCGGAACAGGACACGGTGCGCGCGATCCTCGCGGCGAGCATCGAGATGGAGGAGCGGACCTCGGCTGCCATCGCCTGGAAGCGCGAGCATCCCGCCGATGACCTGCTCACCGCGATGATCAACGCGCGTGAGGGAAGCGACGCGCTCTCCGACGAGGAACTGGTCGCCCAAGTAGCCCTGCTCTACATCGCGGGTCACGAGACGACGGTCAACCTGATCGGCAACGGCAGCTACGCGCTGCTCCAGGACCCGGAGCAGGCCGCGCTCTGGCGGCAGCGCCCCGACCTCGATGAGAACGCTGTCGAGGAGCTGCTGCGGTTCGACAGCCCGGTGCAGTTCACCCGCCGGATCACCCTGGAAAACTATGCCGTCAACGGCAAGGTGATCCCGAAAGGCTGCTTCGTCATGGCGAGCCTCGGATCGGCGAACCGGGACGAGGCGGTGTTCGGCGCCGATGCGGATCGCCTCAAGCTCGATCGTCCGAACGCCAAGCAGCACATGTCGTTCGGCGGCGGCGTCCATCACTGCCTCGGCCAGGCGCTCGCCCGGCGAGAGGGTCGGGTGGCGATATCGCGGCTGTTTCGGCGGTTCCCCAACATCGGTCTGGGCGGAGCCGTTCACCACAACGGCCGGATCAACCTGCGCGGGCTGGCCGCGCTTCCGATCAGCGTCAGGTGATGGACACTGGGGGCGATGACCGAGACGGTCCTGACCGGAAGGCTCCTGGTGGCGAGCCCGAGGCTGCGTGCCCCGGAGTTCTCTCGCTCGGTCGTGAAACTGCTCGACCACGGAACCGAAGGGGCGCTCGGCGTGATCATCAACCGGCCCGGCGACGCGCCGTTGGTCGAGATCGTTCCGCCGGTTGCCGACATCGCGAGCTCGCCCGCAGTGCTGTTCGCCGGCGGTCCGGTCGAGCCCATGGCGGCGATCGCGCTGGGGGTCACCGTCGGCGACGTCGCCGGTGAGGGCTGGCGGCCGCTCACGCCGCCCCTCGTCACGGTTGACCTCGACAGCGACCCGACGATCCTCGCCTCGTCACTTCGTGAGCTCAGGGTCTTCGCCGGGTACGCCGGCTGGTCTGGTGGCCAGCTGGAGGGTGAGATCGCGCAAGGCGCCTGGTACGTCGTCGACGCACTTCCAGAGGACACCTTCAACGACGCGCCGGACCGGCTGTGGTTCGACGTGCTTCGCCGTCAGCCCTGGCCGCTGTCCGCCGTCGCCACGTGCCCCGTCGACCCCACAATGAACTGATGACAATCCCCAGCGGCGAGCAGTTCGTCATCCGCCACGGCGACCAGGAAGCGATCGCGGTCGAAGTCGGCGGCGGCTTGCGCCGGTATGCGGTGGCCGGCCGCGACGTGGTCGACGGGTACGCCGAGGACGCGATGTGCGACGGCGCGCGGGGTCAGACACTGATCCCCTGGCCCAATCGGGTCAAGGACGGCAGCTGGACCTGGCGTGGTGAGCGCCGGCAGCTCGCGCTGACCGAGCCCGAGCAACACAACGCGATCCATGGCCTGCTCCGCTGGCAGCCGTGGCGGGTCCGCGAGCAGACCGCCAACGTGGTGGAGCTGGCCGCGACGTGCTTCCCGCAGCCGGGCTACCCGTGGCGGCTGGAGGCGAGCAATCGTTGGACCCTCGACGATGACGGACTTGCCGTGCTGACGATCGTGACCAACCGAAGCGACACCGAGGTCCCAGTGGCCGCAGGCTTCCACCCGTACCTGACGGCCGGAACACCGCGGATCGACGCCGCCGAGCTGCAGATCCCGGCCGAGACCAGGTTGCTGACCGGCGAGCAGCAGATCCCGACCGGACCGGAGCCGGTCGCCGGTACCGACTACGACTTTCGGCACCCGCGACTGGTCGGCGGGATCGAGATCGATCACACCTACACCGACCTCAAGCGTGACCCCGACGGCCGGGCGCGGCTACGTCTGGCCGACCCGGCTGGCGCGTCGGTGACGCTGTGGGTTGACCAGGCGTATCCCTTCCTCGAAATCTTCACCGGTGACGCACTTCCTGACCCGGTCCGGCGCCGGCAAGGACTCGGGGTCGAGCCGATGACGGCGCCACCCAACGCGATGGCGAGCGGCGAGTCGCTCGTGGTGCTGGCACCGGGTGAGACCTGGCAAGGCAGATGGGGGATCGAGAGCAGCTGACCGGCGGGCCGTACGATCGGCGCGTGCGCGACGAGGTCGTCCTGCCTCCGCTGCCGGCGAGTGTGAAGCGGGCGCGGCAGTTCGTGAGCGGCGCACTGGCTGAGCTCGGGATCGCGAGCGCGACCGACGACGCGGTTCTGGTGGTCAGCGAACTCGTCACGAACGCCGTCGTCCATGCCGGCACCGACATCACCGTCCGGGTGGTCGGCGGGGCCGACACGGCGCGGATCGAGATCGCCGACAGCAGCCCGGAAATGCCGGGTTTCCGGATCCCGAACGCCGGGGCACGCTCTGGGCGTGGTCTGCTGCTCGTCGAACACTTCACGCAGCGATGGGGCGTCGAACGGACTTCGTCCGGCAAGGTCGTGTGGTTCGACGTCCGCCAGGAGGGCTGATCGATGGTGACAGACCGGTTGACCTCGATGGCCAACACCGCGGCTTCTTCGGCTGCGGAGGTGGCGAGCGGGGCATGGGCGACTGTCAACGTCCTGCACCGGCTTGGTCTGACCACTCCGGTCCGCCCGGACCGGCTGGTCCGGATGGCGGCCGGGATCCGGCATTGGGGGATGGGCGCGGCGGCGGCCTACGCCATGGGCGCTGCACGTGAGCCGGACCGGGTCGCGGTGATTGACGAGCGTGAGGCGCTGACGTTCGCCGATGTTGACCGTCGGAGCAGCATCGTCGCGGCCGGGCTTGCCGAGCGCGGCATCGGCACCGGCGACTCGGTCGCGCTCCTGGCGCGCAACTCCTCCGCATTCATCGTCGCGATGGTCGCGCTGTCGAAGCTCGGCGCCGATGTGCTCTACGCCAACACCGGGTTTGCCGGACCGCAGCTCGGTGACGTGGTGCAGAGCGAGAAGGCGACCGCGATCATCGCCGACGATGAGTTCGCCGACCTCATCGCCGAGCACGCGAGCGCCCTTCCCTATGTCAAGGCCTGGGTCGACGATGCCAGCGCGCCGCCGGACAGCATCGCCGGAATGGTTGCTGCCGCCGATGGTCAGCCGACGCCGCAGCTGCCGTCCCCAGGTCGTGACAGTCGGCACGTGATCCTCACCAGCGGGACCACCGGCCGACCGAAGGGGGCTGCCCGCGGTTCCAGCGGCGGTGGCGGCCTGTCCGGAGCGATCAGCGGGCTCGCCTTCCTCGACGCGATCCCCTACAAGGCGCGAGGCGTCACCGTGCTCGCGGCGCCGGCTTTCCATGCTTGGGGGCTGGGCAACGTGACGATCGGCATGCTGATGCAGTCCACCTTCGTCATGGCCCGCAAGTTCGATCCCGCCAACACGTTGCGGCTGGTCGAGAAGCACCGGGCGGACACGGTGGCCGCCGTGCCCGTCATGTGTCAGCGGATGCTCGATATCGAGGAGTCGCCTGACACGTCGTCGCTCCGGATCGTCGCACTGTCCGGATCGGCGCTCGCACCGACCCTGGCGACCCGATTCATGGACCGCTTCGGGGACGTCCTGTACAGCTTGTACGGATCCACTGAGGTTGCCTATGTCTCGGTGGCCGGCCCGAAGGACCTGCGGGAGGCACCGAATACCGCCGGGCAAGTGCTTCGCGGGGTGACGGTACGCATCGTCGACGAGAACGACCAGGACGTCGAACCGGGCACGATCGGTCGAATCTTCGCCGGCAGCGGGATGTCCTTCGAGGGCTACACCAACGGTGACGACAAGGCACGCCTCGGAAACCTCGCCTCGATCGGTGACGTCGGCCGGATCGGCGACGACGGTCGGTTGTATGTCGAGGGCCGCGACGACGACATGATCGTCTCCGGAGGCGAGAACGTCTTCCCCGCTGAAGTCGAGGAGACGCTTCACCAGCATCCGGACGTTGCTGACGTGGCCGTTGTCGGCGTATCGGATGATCGGTTCGGCCAGGCGCTCGTCGCCCACGTCGTGCTCAAGGAAGGCGGTGCAGCGACTGACGAGGAGCTGCGGGCGCATGTGAAGAAGCAGCTCGCGAACTACAAGGTGCCTCGCGAGATCGTCCGGCACGACGCGCTTCCGCGCAACGAGACCGGCAAAGTCCTCAAGCGCGAGTTGCGCGAGACGGGCGAGAAAGAGCCAACACCGGAAAACGCTTAGACAGCGACGTGAACCTCACCGACCAACGCCACCCCAGCGGCTCGCATCTGCTCAAGCGCAGAAGCGACGGTCTCGGGTGCCACCCCGGCGGTGAGCTCGAGTAGCACCGTGGTGTCGAAGCCGGCGGCGGCTGCGTCGAGCGCGGTTGCCCGCACGCAGTGGTCGGTCGCGATGCCCACGATGTCGAGTGAATCGACATGATGCGTGCGGAGCCAGTCGGCAAGTTCGTCACCATCGGCGGTGACGCCTTCGAAGCCGCTGTACGCCGCTTGAAACGCGCCCTTGTCGAATACGGCATCGACCCGTTGGGTGTCGAGGTTGGGGTGAAATGCCGCGCCCTCGGTGCCGACCACGCAGTGCGGCGGCCAGCGGCTGACGAAGTCGGGAGTCGAGGAGAAGTGGTCACCGGGGTCGCGATGGGCGTCACGGGTCGCGACGATGAGTGGGTAGTCGGCGGTCGCGAGCAGCACGCTGATCGCCGCTGCCACCGACGCCCCGCCTGCGACCGCGAGCGAGCCGCCCTCGCAGAAGTCGTTCTGTACGTCGACGATCGCCAGCGCTTTCATGACGACTCCCTCTCCTCCAGAACGGTCGGAATCACCGGATCACCCGACGACAGCTTGCTCGCCTCCGGTGGCAGCTCAGCGACGGCGTTCTCGCAGCGACGTCGTGCCGCGGCGACGTCTTCGCGACCGACGATCTCACCCTCGCGTACGACAGGGATCTGTAGCTCGCGGTCGTTGTCAGCCCGCTCGGGAAGGCCGTGGACGCCGACGCGTTCCTCCGTCGCGATCCCCTGACTGTCGCGTCGCCGCACCGAGTACTTCCGGCCGCCGGTCGAGGTCTTACCGAGCGACTGCTTCTCGGCGACGTGGCATTGCCCGCGTTCGTCGTAGAACTCGACCAGCTTGTAGACGAACCCGGCAGTCGGGCAGCCGCTCCCGGTCGCTACCGAGGTGCCGACGCCGTACCCGTCGACCGGCGCCGAGCCCAGCGCGGCGATCGCGAACTCGTCCAGGTCGCTCGTCACCACGATGCGGGTCTTGTGCGCGCCGAGCTCGTCGAGCAGTCGTCGTGCCTCGTGGGCCTGCTGCACGAGATCACCGGAGTCGAGCCGGATCGCACCCAGGGACGTGCCGGCGACCTCGATCGCATTGCGGATCCCCTGCTTCACGTCGTAGGTGTCGACGAGCAGGGTCGTGTCGGTGCCGAGCGCGTCGACCTGGGCGGCGAAGGCGGCCCGCTCGTCGTCGTGCACCAAGGTGAACGAGTGCGCCGCGGTGCCCAGCGTGGGCACCCCCCACTTCATTCCCGCCGCCAGGTTGGACGACGCGGCGAACCCGGCGATGTATGCCGCGCGAGCACTGGCGACAGCGGCCTGCTCATGGGTGCGCCGCGACCCCATCTCGATGCACGGGCGGGAGCGGGCCGCGCCGATCATCCGGGCCGCAGCGGTTGCAACCGCGCTGTCATAGTTCAGCACGGACAGCACCAAGGTCTCCAGGACCACGCCCTCGGCGAAGCCGCCCTCGATCGTCACGACCGGCGACGACGGAAAGTACAGCTCGCCCTCGCCATAAGCGTCGATGGACCCGGTGAAGCGGTACGCCGCGAGCCAGTCGCCGGTCGCGGCGTCGATGACGTCGTGGCGTGTGAGGAAGTCCAGCGCGGCAGCATCGAAGCGGAAATTCGGCAGCTCCTCGAGGAACCGTCCGAGGCCCGCACAGACGCCATATCTGCGTCGGCCCGGAAGCGACCGGGCGAAGACCTCGAACACGCACCGTCGATGAGCCGCGCCGCTGCGAAGGGCGGCGTCCACCATCGTCAATTCGTAGTGGTCGGTGAGCAGCCCGATGCTGGTCATACCGATACTTCAGCAGGTCGGCAGTTCGGGAGCGGCGGGGTGGGGGTGACCCCGGCAGGTTCGATGCGATCATTTGGGTATGTCGGCTCCCGCCGTCGAGCGGACACGGTCTCCGGAGATCGATGAAGATCTCGAGCCGGATCGGCCGTGGGTGACGATCGTCTGGAACGACCCGATCAACCTGATGAGCTACGTGACGTGGGTCTTCCAGAAGTTGTTCGGCTACAGCAAGGAGAAGGCGACCAAGTTGATGCTGGACGTCCACAACAAGGGTCGCGCCGCGGTGTCCACGGGATCGCGTGAGCAGATGGAGCACGATGTCTCGCGACTTCATGCCGCCGGTCTGTGGGCGACGCTTCAGCGGGACTGACCGCGCATGGGACCGGTACGCCGGCGAGGTGACCACGTCCGGGTGACGTTGGATCGAACCGAGGCCGACCTGCTCGCCAGCCTGGTCGGCCAGGTGCGAGCGCTCCTCGGGGAGGGCACGCCGGCCGACCCGCAACCGCGTGACGCCGATCCGATCGACCTGCTCGAGGCCTCACTGGGTAATCCTCCGTCGCGACCCGAGGGCCCGATCCTCGAGCGGCTGCTGCCGGACGGATATCGCGACGATCCTGAGGCAGCCGGCGAGTTCCGCCGGCTCACCGACGCCGACCTGCGCGCTACTAAGCGGGAGGCGCTCGACCAGGTCCGTCGGGACATCGAGGCGGCTGAGTCGAGCCCCCGCGGGCGACGCATCATCGTTGACCTCGACGAGCCTCGGACCACGCAGTGGCTGCATGCACTCGCCGATGTAAGGCTCGCGCTCGGGGTACGGCTCGGAGTGAGCGAGGACACCAGGTTCGCGCTGGATGACCTCACCGAGGATCCCGCGCTCGCGGCCGAGCTGGCGCTCTACGACTGGCTGACCTGGCTGCAGGATGCTGTCGTGCGGCAGGCGCCGGTCTAAGTGACCGGCCGGTAGAGTCGACCGGCAGGAACAGCGGCAGCGGACCGGTCACGCCGGTTTCACGATGACCCGAGTCAGACCGAACGTCAGACAAGGAGCGGACCTCTCGGTGGCGCGCTTCTCCCTCGTGCTGCCGGTGTACAACGTGCGGGCATACCTGCGCGAGTGCCTCGATTCCGTCCTGGGCCAGACATTCACCGACTTCGAGCTCATCGCGGTCGATGACTGCTCGCCGGACAACAGTGGCGAGATCCTCGATGAGTACGCCCGGCAGGACGAGCGGGTCCAGGTCATCCATCTCGAAGCGAACGCCGGGCTCGGCCCGGCCCGCAACGTAGGCATGAATCAGGCGACCGGGGACTACCTGCTGTTCGTGGACAGCGACGACGCGATGGCTCCGGGCGCTCTCGCTGCCATCGCCGCGCGCCTAATTGCCACCGACGATCCCGACGTTCTGATCTTCGACTATGCCCGGCTGTACTGGAACCGTCGTCTGGTTCGTAACCGGCTGGCCGATCTGCTGAAGCAATCCGAGCCGGCGGTCTTCACGATCGACGAGCGACCGGAGCTGCTCACGTTGCTCATGGTGGTGTGGAACAAAGCATTCAGGCGCGAGTTCATCGCCGCCGGCGGTTTCCAGTTCCCGGCGGGGTTCTACGAGGACACGCCGTGGACCTATCCGACCCTTCTCGCCGCGCGCCGGATCGCCGTACTGAACCGGGTGTGCATCCACTATCGGATGCGCCGCGAGGCCGGCAACATCCTCAAGAGTCGTAGCCGCAAGCATTTCGACATCTATGACCAGTGGCGCCTGGTTTTCGCCTGGCTCGACGAGCATCCCGACCTCGTCGGGTGGCGGCCGTTATTGCTGCGCCGCCAACTCGAACACGTCATGACGATCCTCGACAACCCTGGTCGGCTCCCAGCGGAGGCGCGGGGTGAGTTCTTCGCCCAGGCACATGAGGCGTTCGAACGGGCTCACACCGGCGAACCGCTCTCGGTACCGGCGGGGGTCGCCGGGCGACGGCTCCGGCTGCTCGCCGAGGGCAAGTACCTCCGGTTCCGGACGCTCACCGCCCTCGTCGCGGTGCTGGTGAGCTGGCGTCGTCGGATGCGGCAGGTGCGGGGCGGTGCGCGACAGCAGTATCGGCGCGGCGTCCGCGTGGTCAAGCGGGCGTACTACCACCTTCAGCTGCGACTGCCGATTGATCCCAACCTGGCGCTGTTCAGTGCCTACTGGGATCGCGGCGTCACGTGTAATCCCGCGGCGATCTACTACAAAGCGCGGGAGCTTGCACCGCACGTTCGTGGCGTATTCGTCATCCGGGATCCGAAGTCGACGACGATTCCGGAAGGGGTCGAGTGGGTCCTGGTCGAATCGATCGCCCATCGCCGGATCGCCGCGCGCGCCAAGTTCTTCGTGAACAACGCGAACTTTCCGGGCTGGGTCCGCAAGCGCCCGGGCACGGTCCACCTCCAGACCCAGCACGGCACCCCACTGAAGAAGATGGGGCTCGACCTGCAGGACTATCCGGTCGGAGCGAACCGGATGGACTTCGACCGGCTGCTCAAGCGGGTAGATCGATGGGACTTCAACATCTCCTCGAACCGGTTCTCGACCGAGATCTGGGAGCGTTGCTACCCGGCGTCGTTCGAGACGCTCGAGGTCGGCTACCCCCGCAACGATCAGCTCGTGTTGGCGACAGAAGCCGATCGGGTGCGGATCCGCAAGGAGCTGGGCCTCGCCGCGGACGCGACCGTCGTGCTGTTTGCGCCAACCTTCCGCGACTACCGCAACGACTTCGACCCTGAGGTCGGGTTGGATGAACTGGTCCAGGCGATCGGTGACAATGGCGTTCTGCTGGTCCGGGCTCATTACTTCCTCACCGACGACGGCTCCGAATCGCCGATCGCGTCCGACCGGATCCGAGACGTCTCCGGCCATTCCTCGATCGAGGCACTTTTGATCGCCTCTGACGTACTGCTCACCGACTACTCCTCGATCATGTTCGATTACGCAGTGATGGATCGGCCGATCGTGATCTTCGCTCCCGACTGGGACACCTACGTGCGGACCCGAGGCGTCAACTTCGACCTGATGGCGGAGCCACCCGGGGTTGTGGCACGCACCGCCGACGAGCTCATCGAGAGCTTTCGGTCAGGAGCCGTGGTTGCGGAGGCGGCCGCGAAGGCGCGAGCCGACTTTCGCCGGCGATTCTGCGATTTCGATGACGGCCACGCCGCCGAGAAGGTGGTCCGGCGGGTATTCCTCGGCGAGCCGCTCGCACCGCAGTACGAGTCGGAATCGACGGCTGTCACCAGGGCCGGCGCGCAGGACTCCGAGCAAGCGGACGACCACGTTGACGCGGCACCGACCACACTCGAGATGGACGAAACGTGACGGGCACTCCTTCGCCGTACGACGGGCGAACCGACCGGCCGATCTTCATCGGAGCCTGCCCGAGGTCGGGCACGACGTTGCTCCGGACGATGCTCAACACCCATCCCGACATCGCGATCCCACGTGAGACCCGGTTCATGATCTTCGCCTGGGAGCGCCGATTGAACTGGCGCCATGTCAGACGACCGCGGGCTCGCGAGCGGTTCGGCAAGATCGTGTTCGAGACCAAGTGGACCCGAGGCGAGCGGCTTGGCACTCCACCCGAGATCGCTATTCCGCGACTGCGGGAGGCGCCGCCGACGCTCGGCTCGTTGGTCGGGACCTGTTTCCAGCTGTACGCCGAGTCGACCGGGAAGACCCGCTGGGGCGACAAGCGCCCGATGTACGCGCGCTATCTGGACTCGGTGTTCACATTCTTTCCCGACGCGCAGTACATCAACTTGATCCGGGACCCTCGGGCCTCGGTCGCATCGATGCGCAAGCTCAACTGGTACGAGGGGAGCATTGCGCCGAGCATCGACCTCTGGCTGCGGTCGGTCCGGGCTGTCGAGCCGTGGCGGAAGTGCCTTCACCCCGACCAGTTCCTCGACCTCCGCTACGAAGACCTGGTCGCTGATCCGGTCGCGGAACTCGAACGGATCTCGGACTATCTGACCCTCGACCGCGCGACGATCCCGACGATGCTGACCTACTACGAGCATGTCGACGAGAAGACCCCGAAGTATCACGCCCGGTTGTCGGAACCGGTCTCTGACGCGTCGCTTCGGAGTTGGGAGTCGGTGCTGAGCGAGGAGGAGGTCGCGCTCGTCGAGCAGGTGACTCGGCCATGGATGACCCGCCATGGTTATGAGCCGGTCGGCGGTCAGCGCCCGCCGCGGGCGTTGCTAAACGCCTACCACGCGCGGCGACGCACGGTGGCTTGGCGACGGCGACGCACCACGCTCGAGGAGTACAAGCGGCTGGTCGCGTATCGCGGGATACCGATCGCGGCGCGGCTCACCAGTGGGCAGCGCGAGATCCACCAGTGGCCACCGAAGCCCTCGGTGCGCAAGCGCAACATCGGTAAGCCGCGCTAGCCGCCAACGAAGAGAGCGAGGTAGCCGTCCTCGCCGGCCTCGACCCGTACGGCGCGACCGGCTACCTCGCTGGTAAGCGCGGAGTCGATCATCAGTCCGTGGTGGCTGGCGCCGGCGGCGATCCGCACTCGCCAGATGCCGTCGCTGAGGTCGGACAGCGGTAACCGGCCGACGAAGCGCCGGGTGCCGAAGTGTGGGTCAGTGTGCAGTGGTTGCAGCGTCTCCCGGCCGGCGGTCCCCACCGCCACGAGGTGAGTCGGCTTGGAGTCCACGTCCCCGACCGAGCCGACGAGCTCGAGTACCCCGGCCGGTGAGATCCGGATCTGCTCGGCGCGCGACGGTGTGATGCCCGACGTGAGGGTCAGCCGTCCGCGTCCGGTCAGATCCACCCGGATCTCGGTTGCCGACCCGCGTCGCGCCCGGACGACTCGGCTGACACTCGCCACCGCGCCGGCCGACTCATGCCAGCTGGCGATGCGGCGCAGGTGGTGGTCGCGGCTGAGGAGCACCAACCGCCAGCGCCGCTGCCGGCCGGCGATGGCGGTGACGTCCAGCCGGGCGGCGAACCGACCCTCGGCGGAGACGGTCGTCGTCAACCGCAATGGTCGGCCCAGCTGTTCGGGGATGGCCAGCATGGTCAGTCTCCTGGTGACCGGACCGACGAGGTCGATTGCTGCGCTTCCGTCCACCCGCACCTCGTCGGCGTCGACTCTTAGCTGGTCCAGCGTTGAGAGCAGCCGGAGATCACGGTTGATGCGGAGGGGGTCGGCTGGTCGGTCCGGCTCGGGATCGGGAGGCCAGGGGAACTCGGCGTACCAGGACCGACCTTGCCGGCGGGCGACGCCGGTGTGAGGTCCGGCTCGTTCGAACTGGAGAGTTTCGTCGAGCCCCGCCGAGTCGTTACGGCGTACCAGCTCCCATTGCAGCCGCCGGAGCGCCGGAAGGCGCGCGAAGGCGCTTTCGTCGACGGTCGCCAGGTAGCTGTTGACCGAGCTGAGGAACTCGAGACGGTAGTCGTCGTCGGCGGCATCGAAGGTCGCGAGAAAGTAGCGGAGGTCATGGGTGACGGCCGACTCGTCGTACCGACGCCGTTCCTGATCGAGTCCACGGGCTGCCAGGAACCCACTGACGTAGCGCACGGCGTGGACCCGATCTCGCATCGAGGCGACGTCTAAGCGCTGCTGCGTGATCGACGCCTCGGTTCCGGTCTCGCGGACTCGCCAGAGATAGACCGGCTCCCGCCGTACGTCGACCGATCGGGCGAGGTAGTGGGCCGGCAGCGTGACGTACTGGTCCTCGTAATGGACACCGACCGGAAACCGAAACTCGTGCTGATCCCAGAACGTCCGGCGAAAGACCTTGTTCCACGCGACGCGGTCGGCGATCAGCGGCGAGAACCGGCGGATGTGGGTCCGCAGCCTGGTACGGGCGAAGGTCTCGGCCAAGAACCGGGCGGGATAGGTGCGCTCCGAGGCAACCCGCCGAACGTTTCCGGTCGCGAGATCCGAACCCGTGGCCTCGATCGTGGACAGCAGGAGGTTGATCGCTCCAGGCGTCAGCAGGTCGTCGCTGTCGACGAACCACAGGAACTCCCCGGTGGCGTGGTCGACGCCGGTGTTGCGCGCGGCACCGAGGCCCTGGTTGGCCTGCGTGACCACCTTCAGTCGACGATCCACCGCGGCCAGGTCGGCCAACCGGGACGCGCTGTCGTCGGTCGAACCATCGTCGACAGCAACGATCTCGAGGTCGGGCCCGGCCTGGGATCGGATCGAGGCCAAGCAGGCCGGAAGGTAGTCCGCGACGTTGTACACGGGGACGACCACCGATAGCCGCGGGCGGGCCATCTCCTACCGCTGGATGGCTCGGATCGCGGCGCGCGCCAGCGCCTCGCCACGATCGGCGACCCACAGTTCCCATCGGGCTCGCCATCCGCCGGCGACGGGGATCGGCCGGCGGAGATCGCTCGGCACCGATGTCGGCTCGGGGGGTGGTGGCAGCGATGTCGTCGAGCCGTCGGCGCGGAGCAGTCCTACTGGGGACAGTCCGGCGGCGGCAGCAGCGGCGTTCCATTCGTACTGGTAGGCGGACATCCGCGGCTCGACCACGCAGACCGTGTCGCGGCCGACCACCTGCACCCGCAGCCAGGAGGCGATTCGCGCGATGACGTCGGCGTCGTTGCGGGGTCGGTCGCCGTCGAGTGCGTCGTGCAGGTCGCAGGCCCAGGCGGCGGCGTGTGACTTCGTCTCGGGCCAGATCGGATCCTCGTCCCCGGCGCTGTCGGCGGGGCTTTCCGCGAGGAGCAGCGCAGGCACGCGGCAAGCCTAGTGTCCGCACGTGGTTGCTAGATTCGCACCCGTCCGGGACTCGGTGCTCCGGTTGATGGATCGGCGGGATGAAGCGAAATCAACTGCCTACTCGGCGTCGGCAGGCCAACTACGTCATTCCGAAGTGGAAGCTGGTTTACGTCTCCGGACCCAAGGCTGCCTGCACGACGATCAAGTGGATGCTGGCCGACGCCCTCGAAATCGACCCTCGGCTGTTCTACCAGTCGCTAAGCGGCGAGACCTCCCGCGCGACGACGATCCACCAGGAGCGCAAGAAGTGGCTTGATGTGGCACCGCGGCTGCGCGACCTCACCGACGAGGAGCTCGAGGAGATCACACCCGAGTCGGGTTGGTTCGTCTTCACCATGACGCGGCATCCCAGCACCAGGCTGTGGTCGGGCTGGCAGTCCAAGCTGCTGTTACGCGAGCCGCGGTTCATGCGCCAGTTCGCCGCAGCGCAGTGGCTGCCGAGGGAGCCGGAGTCGACCGAGCAGGTGCTCGAAGATTGGACCAGGTTCGTCGCCGCCGTCGCGGCGCAGCCGCAGCTGCCGATCATGCAGGACATCCACTTCGCCCCGCAGACGCCGTTGCTCGGGATCGGCCGCACCCCCTACGACCGCATCTACGACACCAGCGAGTTCGCCACGATGGTGGACGACGTCCAGGCTCACCTCGAGCGTCACGGCTTCGAGGGTCGCCTCACACCGCGACGCAGCAACGAGACGCCACTACCCGCGCTCGAGGCGGCGTTCCCGCCGCCGATCGTCGCGGCACTCGCCCAGACCTTCGCGGAAGACTTCGCGACCCTCGACTACGACGATCCGCGGCCGTCCGACCTGCGCGCAGGTGGGTACGACGCAGATCTGCTCGCCGCCGCAGCAATCATCGCGGAGCGTGCCGACCGCCTCGGTTACCTGGCCCGTCGGGCTCGCACCCTCGACCGGAAGCTGACCGAGCTGTCCCAAGGCCTGGCGGCGGGCGGCGGGGACCGGCTCGACCGGATCCGCGGTGGGCACCGCAAGTAACGGCTGGATCAGCCCGAGACCAGGCGGGCGTACTCCTTCACCTGGCCGGCGATCTCTTCCTTGGACATCGCGAGGTGTTCCAGGATCGTGTACCGGTCCGGCCGGGTCGTCGGGGCGAGGTCGATCGCAGCAACGAACTGTTCGATGGTGAGCCCGATGTCCTCGGGCGCGCGCGGCAGGTGGTGGCGGCGCAGGCAGTTGTCGATCATCGCGAACTGCTCGGCGTCCTGCCGGAGGTGGGCGCACAACAGCGCGCCGACGCCGGCGAGGTCACCGTGGTTGCTCGTCCCGGGATAGAGCTGGTCGATCGCGTGCAGGATCTCGTGGTCGCCGCCACTGCACGGCCGACTGCTCCCGGCGACCGCCATCGCCAGCCCGGAGAGCACCAACGCCTCGGCGAGCATCATCAGGAAGTCGGTGGACTCCACGGAGTCGCTGCGGCCCATGACGGCTTCAGCTGCAGCGCGGGCGAACGCCGAGGCGATGCCGTCGACCTGCTCGTTTCGATGCAGCGCGGCTAGTTGCCAGTCGGCGAGTGCGGACAGGTTGCTCACGACGTCGCCGACGCCGGCCGCGACCATCTGTCGCGGTGCCCGGCGCACGTAGTCGAGGTCGACGATGACGGCGACCGGGATGTGCACGCCGTAGGAGCCCTTGTGTCCGTTGTATTCCAGTGAGGCAACGGGTGAGGCGATCCCGTCGTGGGCGAGGTTCGTCGCCACCGCGACCATGGGGAGCGCGACGAGTGAGGCGACGTACTTCGCCACATCGAGGGTGCGGCCGCCGCCGATCCCGACGACCGCGTCGTACGACGACTGGCGCAGTGACACCGAGAGGTCCCGCGCGTGCTCGATCGACGCGGTTTCGACGCTCATGACATCGGCGCCGGACAGTGAGGTGCGAAGCACGCTGGCGATCTCCTCGCCCTGCACCCGACCGACGAGGACGGCAACCTTCCCGCCCCGCGAAATGCCGCTCTCGGCGAGTCGCGTGTCGAGGCTGTCGATCGCGCCGGGCCCGACGTCGAGCGACAACGGCGTCGCGATCATGCGCGCTAGTAGTGGCATGCAATGCTCCGCGCCTGTTCCAGGTCCTCGTGGTTGTCGACCTCGATCCACGACACCTGACCGATCGGCGCGACTTCGACAATGCCGCCGCGGTCGGCGTACTCCTGGAAGCCGTCCTCGTAGTAAAGGTCGGGATCGCGCCGCCAGGTCGCCTCGAGCGCCTCCGCCAGCCCGTCGGCGGCGGCCGGTTCGATGCGGGTCAGGCCGATGTACTCGCCCGCGACGCCGGCAGGATCGAGGGACTTGTTGATGCGGGTGAGGTGCCCCGTTTCGTTGACGACGACCTTCATCTCTTCCTCGGCGAGTGGCTTCTCATCGTCAAGGGCGATCAGAAGCTCCGCCGGGTCGGCTGCCAGCAATGTCTTTTCGACGGAGACCGGATGAACGGTGTCGCCGTTGCACAGCAAGGCGCCGTCGACGAAGAACTCGCGAGCCAGCCACAACGAGTAGGCGTTGTTCCATTCCAGTGCCCTCTCGTTCCAGACCGTGCTGATGGTCACGCCGTGCCGACGGTGCAGGTCGGGCAGTCGGCGATCGATCTGGTGTGCAGCGAATCCACTGACGATCACGACCTGGTCAAGACCGACGCCGGCCAGGTTGGCGAGAGCGATGTCGAGAATCGTCGTGGGACCGTCGACCTCGAGCAGTGTCTTCGGCAGGTCATCGGTCAGCGGGGCAAGCCGCCGTCCGGCGCCAGCCGCCAGCACGATCCCGATCACGATAGTTCCTCCGCACCAGCCCGATCCCGTGTCCCCCGGCGGCTCAGGGGATCCTTCCATGCAACTGTCCCAGCGGCGGCGAGCAACGCGGCGAGCATCCCAGCAAGTGCGTAGTCGCCAGGCATCACGGTGCTGGTCGCCGACAGGAGGTACACCGCCACCAGCCGCACCTCCCACCCGGCGGTCAACAGGTCGACGAGGTCTCGCGGAGGTGCGCTTGCCGGTCGGTAGACCAGGTCATACCGCCGCATTGCCACGACCGCGACAATCGCGAACCCGGCGGCGATGTCGTGGTCGCCGGCGATCGCGGCCAGCCGCAGGATGCCGACCGTTTCAGCTACCAGGAGCAGCGGCGGGAGAAGAAAGTCCAGCCGGGCGGACAGTCGGGCGCCGACGCTGAGCAGGCCCCACCCGATCAGCCAGGCGAGGGCTGCGCCCACCGCCCAGCTCCGACCGTCGTGGCGGCCGATCAGCCCGATCGCCAGGAGCCAGGGCACGGTGGCGGCGGCGACCCGGATTAGCGGTGGTCCGAGCCACCACGCGGAGCGCGCCCCGAACTGACCCGCCATGAGCCGGCGGGCCAGGCCGTCATCGCGATAGGCCGCCAGCGTCGGCGACGCGCCGGGCGGTGGGCCCTCCGCCAGTGCCCGCCGGACCCGGCCGGCGAGGGTGTAGGCCGTCGCAAGCCCGCCCCACGCCAGCAGGGCGACGAATGTGACCTCGGGCCGGAAGACGGCGGCTGTGATCGACATCACAAGCAATCGCTCGCCGATCGGAAGCACGATCACCCGACGTACCCAGTAGCCCGCGCCCCGGCGGTCGGTACGCCGGACGCCGGGCCGGCCGACGGCGTAGCTGAAGTCGATGTAGTGCCTCGAGGTCTGGATGATCAGGGCGGTGCCGGCGAGCGCCCAGACGTCGTGGTGAAAACCTCGACTCGAGCCGATCGCAAGCCCGGCGTATGCGGCGTACTCCTTGGCGCGGTCGACCATCCCGTCGAACCAGGCGCCGAACTCCGACATCGCGCCGGTGTACCGCGCCAGCTGGCCGTCGACGACGTCGAGGGTGAACGACGCTTGCAGCAGCAGCGCACCGGCGATCAGGCCGGCCCGTGAGCCCGCGGCGAACCCGGCGGCAGCGCCGAGCCCCACCACGAGGGACGCGCCGGTGATCTGGTTCGGCGTCAGGCCGATCCGCGCGGCGAGTCGCACCAGCCGAGGTGAGTACGAGGCGACGAAGAACGTTGCGAAGAACCCGTCGTCGGTCTTCACGGCAGCGGCGAGCCTGGCATCGTCGGCAGTCGGCCTCATCGGGCGCCAACGCTACTAGCGGCTGCTCAGCGCCTGCCGTCCGTCACGAGCGCACCGACCCGACGTACCCTCGCGCGGTGCTTCGAATCAGTCGCGAACTTGCTGATCAGGTGATCGCGCACGCCCGCAGGGACCACCCGGACGAGGCCTGCGGAGTCATCGCAGGACCGGCCGGATCGGACCGCCCGGAGCGCTTCGTTCCGATGCTCAACGCCGCCCGCTCGCCGACGTTCTACGAGTTCGACTCGATGGAGCAGTTGCGGGTGTGGCGGGAGATGGACGATCGCGACGAGGAGCCGATCGTCATCTACCACTCGCATACGGCGACCGAGGCCCGGCCGTCCCGCACCGACATCAGCCTGGCATCTGAACCCGGCGCTCACTACCTGCTGGTGTCGACCCGATCGGAAGCGGACACCGAGTTCCGCAGCTTCCGGATCACTGACGGCACGGTGCACGAGGAAGAAGTCGACATCTTCTAGCGTTTGGCAGACTGTGACCATGGCGATCGAAGCGCGTATCCCGACGATCCTGCGCACGTACACCGGCGGCGAGAAGGCGGTGTCCGGGCAGGGAAGCACCTTGCAGGAGCTGTTCGTCGACCTGGATTCGCGGCATTCCGGACTGCGGGCCCGACTGGTCGGTGAGGACGGGTCGCTGGCCCGCTTCGTCAACGTCTACCTCAACGACGAGGACGTTCGCTTCCTCGGAGGGGTTGAGACCCCGCTCGCCGATGGTGACGTTGTGACGATCCTGCCCGCCGTCGCCGGCGGTTAACAGGCCGATGACCCGGTTCGACTCGCTGCTCGACTCGCTGGGACGCACCCCGCTCGTCGGGCTTCCTCGGCTGTCCCCGAGTGCGAGCGTTCGGCTGTGGGCAAAGCTCGAGGACCGCAACCCGACCGGATCGATCAAGGACCGTCCGGCGTTTTTCATGGTCGAGCGAGCTGAGGCCGAGGGTCGACTGACCCCGGGCTGCACGGTGCTCGAACCGACCAGCGGGAACACCGGTATCTCGCTGGCGATGGTCTGCAAGCTCAAGGGTTACTCGCTGATCTGCGTCATGCCCGAGAACACCTCGGTCGAGCGCCGTCAGCTGCTTGAGATGTACGGCGCCGAGATCCGGCTCTCGCCGGCTGCGGGCGGATCCAACGAAGCCGTCGCAGTCGCGAAGAAGCTCGCTGCGGACAACCCCGACTGGGTGATGCTCTACCAGTACGGCAACCCGGCGAACGCCGACTCGCACTACGAAACGACCGGACCCGAGCTGCTCGCCGACCTGCCGGAGATCACCCACTTCGTCGGCGGGCTTGGTACCACCGGCACGTTGATGGGCGTGGGGCGCTACCTGCGCGAGCGTGTGCCCGGCGTCCGGATCATCGCCGCCGAGCCGCGATACGGCGAATTGGTCTACGGACTGCGCAACCTCGACGAGGGGTTCGTGCCCGAGCTGTACGACCCGAGCATGCTCGATGCCCGCTTCTCCGTCGGGCCGGAAGATGCCGTCCGGCGTACCCGCGAGCTCGTCGAGCAGGAGGGCCTGTTCGTGGGCATCTCGACCGGCGCGATCCTGCACGCGGCGTTGGCACAGGCCGAGAAGGCAGTACGGGCAAACGAGCGGGCGGACATCGCATTCGTCGTCGCCGACGGCGGCTGGAAGTACCTGTCGACCGGGGCGTACTCCGGCACCCTCGATGAGGCCGCGGAGCGACTTGAAGGCCAGCTCTGGGCATAGTGGCCGCGTGAGCGCAATTCAGGCGAGGCAGGTTGGACGCCGGGCACCGGTAGTGACGCGGGTCACAAGTCCAGCGTCAACCCGGCGTTGCGGTTAGATTGCGGAAATGGAGGCCGGCAACAGGGTCGCGCAGGCGGACGCCCCGCTTGGGATCTTCGACAGCGGCGTCGGCGGGCTGACCGTGGCGCGCGCCGTACTCGACCAGTTGCCCTCCGAATCAGTCGTCTACGTCGGGGACACCGCGAACGGGCCGTACGGGCCGCGGCGCATTGCAGATGTCCGCGCCCTTGCACTCGACGTGATGGATTCGCTTGTCGAGCATCACCAGGTGAAGCTGCTCGTCATCGCCTGCAACTCAGCGAGTGCCGCGTGTCTGCGCGACGCTCGCGAGCGTTACCCGATCCCCGTCATCGAGGTGATCCAGCCAGCGGTACGGCGCGCCGTCGCTGCCACCCGCAACAGCAAGATCGGGGTCATCGGCACCGCCGCAACGGTCGGGAGCAAGGCCTACGACGACGCGTTCGCGGCGGCGCCACACGTCGAGCTCACCTCGGCGGCCTGTCCACGTTTCGTCGAGTTCGTCGAGCGCGGTGAGACCAACGGTCCGGACTTGCTCGCCGTCGCCGAGGAGTATCTCGAGCCGATCGTCGCGGCCGGCTGCGACACCCTCGTGCTCGGCTGCACGCACTATCCGCTGCTGACCGGAGTCATCTCCTATGTCGTCGGCGACCAGGTCACGCTGGTCTCGAGCGCCGAGGAGACGGCGAAAGACGTGTACCGGGAACTGGCACGCACCGGCGGCTTCCGCGACGATCACCTGACGCCTCCGGAACACCGCTTCCTGGCGACCGGCGACCCGGCACCCTTCGAGCTGCTGGGTCGGCGCTTCCTCGGACCCGAGGTCGGCGAGGTTTCCAGCGCTGAGGTGATTGAGGCATGAAGCTGACGATCGTGGGCGCGTCGGGCACCTTTCCCGGCCCTCGTTCCGGGTGCTCGTCGTACCTGCTCGAGCAGGACGGCTTCCGGCTGCTGCTCGACGTCGGCAACGGCTCCACCGGCGCGCTGCAGGAAGCATGCGGCCTGCTCGGGCCCGACGCCGTCATCGTCAGCCACCTTCACGGTGATCACTACCTCGACCTGATCACCTACACCTATGCCCGCCGGTATCACCCGGAGGGCCAGGCGGCAATGCTGCCGGTCTACGGCCCCTCGAACATTCGGGAGCAGATTGTCGGAGCGTTCGGTCGCAACGTCGACGACCTGCTCGCCGAGACCTACGAGTTCCACCCGATCGACCGTGACCAGAAGGTCGCAGTCGGGCCCTTCGAGGTGGATCTGCGCCGGGTCAACCACCCGGTGGAGACCTATGGGATGCGGGTCAGCGCCGGCGGTCGGATCCTCGCCTACAGCGCCGACAGCGGAGAGTGCAGCACGCTGATCGACCTCGCCAAGGACGTCGACGTCTTCCTCTGCGAGGCGTCCTATCTCGACGGTGACGACAACCCGCCGGACGTTCACCTCACCGGCAAACAAGCCGCCCGGTTCGCAGCGTCGGCGGATGCGCGCCGGCTCATGCTCACCCATCTCGTCCCGTGGGGCGACGAGACCCGTACTCTCGCTGAGGCGAACGGGGGGTACGAGGGGGAGATCGTCGTCGCTCGCCCCCTCGACATGCACGACGTCTAAGGAAAGGCTGCCTCACTTGACCTCCTCCCGTCCTGACGGGCGAGCCGACGATGCGCTACGACCGGTCACCATCAGCCGTAGCTGGCTCGATCACGCCGAGGGCTCGGTGCTGATCGAGTTCGGCAAGACCCGGGTGCTGTGCGCGGCGTCGGTGACCGAGGGGGTTCCGCGGTGGCGCAAGGGCAGCGGGCTCGGCTGGGTGACTGCTGAATACGCGATGCTGCCGCGCTCGACGCACACGCGCAGCGATCGCGAGTCGGTTAAGGGCCGGATCGGCGGCCGGACCCACGAGATCTCCCGCCTCATCGGGCGCTCGTTACGGGCCGCGATCGACTACAAGGCGCTCGGTGAGAACACGATCGCGATTGACTGCGACGTGTTGCAGGCCGACGGCGGCACCCGCACTGCCGCAATCACCGGCGCGTACGTCGCGCTCGCGGACGCGGTTTCGTGGTTGCGCGAGCGAGGTGCGCTCGCCGGAGAGGCGCTGCACAACTCGGTCGCGGCAGTCAGCGTCGGAATCATCGACGGCGTCCCTCGGCTCGACCTCTGCTACGAGGAGGACGTCAACGCCGAGACCGACATGAACGTCGTCTGCACCGGAGACGGCCGCTTCGTCGAAGTACAGGGCACCGCCGAGGGCGAACCCTTCAACCGGACCGAGCTCGACAGTCTCCTCGACCTCGCCGCCGCCGGCTGCGCCAGCCTCACCTCGATGCAGCGCGACGCGCTCGGGGCGTGACCGCCCGCGTCGTCCTCGCGACCCGCAACGTGGGGAAGATCGCCGAAGTGCGACGGATCCTCGCGTCGTACGACGTCGAGCTGGTCGGCCTCGATGCCTATCCCGAGTTGGCGGATGTGGTCGAGGACGGCGAGTCCTTCACCGACAACGCCCGGCTCAAGGCGCGGGTGGTCGCGCAGCAGACCGGTCTCGTGGCGGTTGCTGATGACAGTGGCCTCACCGTCGATTCGCTGAACGGGATGCCCGGGATCCTTTCGGCGCGCTGGTCGGGTCGCCATGGCGATGACGCGGCGAACCTGGCCCTGGTCCTGGCTCAGATTGCGGACCTCCCGGACTCCCGCCGCGGCGCGGCGTTCGTGTGTGCAGCGGCGGCGGTCGCGCCCGATGACCGCGAAGTGGTTGTGGAGGAGGCCGTCGTCGGCACGTTGCTGCGGGAGCCGCGCGGAAGCAACGGTTTCGGTTACGACCCGATCTTCGTTCCCGCCGGCGAGACCCGGACGACGGCGGAGATGTCAGCGGCGGAGAAGGACGCGATCAGTCATCGCGGCAAGGCGTTCCGGGCGCTCGCTTCGCGTCTCGCCGAGCTGCTGTAACACCGAGCCGGCTGAGTGACATGCGGTCCAAGCAATGTGGCATTGCTACGCCCTCCCGCCAGGCAATGCCACATTGCTAAGGCGAATCCGCCGCCCCGCGGTCACATCGCTCAAGCAATGTCACATTGCTTGAGCCCAGCCGGACTGGTTTAGGCGTCGAGTACCTCGGGGTGGCTGCGGAAGTAGTCGATGGTGTGACCGAGCCCCTCCTCCAGGACCACCTTCGGCTCCCAGCCGAGGACCTGCCGCGCAAGCGCGATGTCCGGCTGTCGGATAGTTGGATCGTCCTCGGGACGAGGGATGAATGCGGTCTCACTGGTCGACCCGCAGAGGTCACGGATCGTCTCAGCGAGCTCGAGCATGGAGACTTCGTGCGGGTTGCCGATGTTGACCGGGCCGGAGTGATCGCAACGAAGCAGCCTCACAACACCTTCGACGAGGTCGTCGACGTATTGGATCGAGCGGGTCTGCGTCCCGTCGCCCGCCACCGTGATCGGCTCGTTGCGCAGCGCCTGCCGGATGAAGTTGGGGATCGCCCGACCGTCATTCGGTCTCATGAACGGCCCGTGAGTGTTGAAGATCCGCACGATTGCGGTGTTGACGTCGTGGTAACGGCGGTAGGCCATCGTCATGGCCTCGGCGAACCGCTTCGCCTCGTCGTACACGCCGCGCGGGCCGACCGGGTTGACGTGACCCCAGTACGTCTCCGGCTGCGGATGAACCTTGGGATCGCCGTAGGTCTCCGAGGTGGAGGCGATCAGGAACCGAGCGTTCTTCTCCTTCGCCAGGCCGATCGCGTGCAGCGTCCCGATCGAGCCGACCTTGAGCGTCTCGATCGGAAGTTGCAGGTAGTCGATCGGCGAGGCAGGCGAGGCGAAGTGAAGCACCGAGTCGACCGGACCGGGCACGTGAATGAACTCCGTGACGTCGACCTTGAGGAACTGGAATCCGTCGCGGCCGATCAGGCGCTCGATGTTGCGCGGCGTACCGGTCAAGAAGTTGTCGAGACAGATGACCTCGTCGCCGTCGTTGAGCAGTCGCTCGCACAGATGGGAACCGAGGAAACCCGCGCCACCAGTGACGACGGCACGACCCATGGACGTTTCTCCTCGCTTGCGACTGTGATGACTGACACCATGGTCTCACTGCGTCATTTCGGCGCGGGGGGTCGTAGCCCAACGGCAGAGGCACGTGCCTTAGGAGCACGCCAGTGCGGGTTCGAATCCCGCCGACCCCACGACACCGCCGACCCCACGTGGTATCGACCGTCACCCGAGGCAACCGGTGGCGCCGACGCGAGTCGCGGCAACGTTGATCCTGCCGTTGAGAGCGGGAATCTTCTTCAGCTCGGTGAGGGCGGACGGATCGTTCGCGTCTGCCTTGTGCTGGATCCCGATGAACGCCGCATCCTCCTGCTGCTGCAAGCCGACGAAGGTGCCCCAATCCGCTCGCACCTCTAGCGCCGGTTTCATCGCTGCGAGCTGGCTCGTCAGCCGCGTGACGATGGGTACGACGTGGTTGAGGTAGGTCGCCACCTGAGCGGGGTCTTTGACGTTGGTTGGTCGCGGCACTGCCTTGATGTCGGCGCCGGCCACGGTGCACAACGAGTTCGCCTTGGTGACGAGGGCGGACCTGGTCAAACCCTTGGATCCGCCGCTGCACCCGGCGACGAGCGGACTGAGGGCCGCAACGACAACGAGAGCGCAGGCGCGACCTCGAGCGTTCATAGGGTGCCCCCATAGCCTGATACCCCGCTCCGCGCGGATCTTACGCGCCCGTCGTCGTGATGGGATGGAACCACAATGGCGCCCCCGACTCGCTCCCAGGTCGACGTCGCCGTCGTCGGCGGCGGACCGGCTGGACTGTCGGCGGCTGCAGAGGCCGCGAAGGGCGGCCTGTCCGTCATGGTGCTCGAGCGGGGCCACGCGATCGGCGAGCCGGTGCGAACGAGCGGCGGCAGCTTCGTCAAGCCGCTGAAAGCTCTCGGCGTACCCAAGCGCTGCTATCACCCGATCCACCGAATCAAGGTGATCGGACCGACGACCTCGGCGACCAAGTCGTATCGGCGGGCGGTCGGATGCGTGATCGACGTTCGTGGTACCTACCAGTGGCTCGCCCAGCAGGCGGTGGAGGCGGGGGCGGAAGTACGGCTGAAGGCGCATGTCGAAGGTCCGCGCCCGGCCGGCCGTGGAGTCTCAGTGCGGGACCCCTTCAACGGCCGGTACGAGCTCGCCGCGCGGGTCGTGGTGGATGCCAGCGGTCACACCGGGTTCCTGGCTCGCGATGCCGGCCTGCGGCCCGGCAACGAGCGCAGCGCGGTCGGCATGGAGATCGAGTTGCATGCTCCCGGCTACGACCAGGACGAGGTGATCTTCTGGCTCGGGAATGACGTCGCCCCAGGCGGCTACGGCTGGGCGTTTCCGTGTGGCGACGGGCGGGTCCGGCTCGGCGTCGGTCTGGTCCGGCCCAACAGCGATGCCGAGCCTCGGACGTTGCTGCAGCAGCTCAGCAAGGAGTTCGCGCCGCTCACCGGGACACAGCAGACCTTCGGCGCGCTGGAGATGCACAGCGGCCTGATGCCGGTGTTGCCACCCGACGCCACGACGCTGGTGGGACGCGGGCTGGTCGTCACCGGTGACGCGGCCGGTCAAGGCTCGACCCTGCTCGGCGAGGGAATCCGCTACGCGATCACGGCCGGCCGCGCAGCCGGCCGGGCGATCGTCGCCGCGGGCGGCGACTACAGCCCGCACGGGCTGGCGTCGTACCCCAAGGAATGGCGCCGGATGTACGGCCGCAATCTCAAGATCTCCTACGCCGTCAACGAGCGGATCTGCAACTTCGCTGACGACGACTGGGACCGGGTGATCCGGCGCATGGATGCGCTGACGTCGCGTCAGGCGGCGGCGGTGTTTGCCAGTTCGTTCAGCCCGTGGTGGGCGGCGTCGGTCATCTTCACCGATCCTTCGCTGGTGCGATCGGTCGCCCGTGCGTTGCGGGCCCGCCGTTAGCCCGCGAGGGCGAGGTCCTTCAGCAGTTTCGCGACGTGCCCGGTCGCCTTCACGTTGTACTGGGCCACTGCGATCTTGCCCTTCGGGTCGACGACGAATGTCGACCGGATGACGCCGGTGACCTTCTTGCCGTACATCGTCTTCTCACCCCAGGCGCCGTATGCCTCGAGCACCTTCTTGTCCGGGTCGGAGAGCAACTGGAAGGTCAACGAATGGGTCTCGCGGAACTTCGCCAGCTTCGCCGGCTGGTCCGGTGAGATGCCGACGACGTCGTAGTCGGCGTCATCGAGAAGCGACAGATTGTCCCGGAAGTCGCACGCCTGCTTGGTGCAGCCCGGGGTGAGCGCCGCTGGATAGAAGTAGATGACGACGTTGCGGCCCTTGAAGTCCTTCAGGCTGTGCGGCTTCTCGTCGGCGTCGAGGAGGGTGAAGGCGGGAGCGGTGTCTTTGGGAGCGAGGCGCATGGCCCGACCGTACCGGGGGCAGGGAGACGATGTCGCTGCCAAGGGGGCAGGATGGGCACCGGCAGCCCGAGCCGTGCGGAGGAATCATGTCCAACGACACCGTCCCAACGAGCAAGGGGTCGACGAGCAGTGAGGCCCCGGCAGCGAGCCGCAAGCCCGATGCCATCGCTCGTGAAATCGAGCTGACCCGTGCCGAGCTCGCGGACACGATCGATGCGATCGCCGACCGGATCAGCCCGAAGCGCGCTGTGTCTCGAGGCAGGCAGGCGGTTCGGGCCCAGGTGTCGTCGGTGACCGGACGCTCGTCGGACGAGCCGACGCGGGTGATCTCGCTCGACGAGCCGCCGTCGACCTCCACCGGGTCGGTCGCGGGTAGTGCGTCGATGGCAACGATGCGGTCAGGCGCGGCAGCGATCGACCGGCGCCTGCTTGTGGCGGGTGCTGCCGCGGGCGCGGTGGTCGGGGTGATCGTGCTGCGCCGCAAGCGGTCTTAGTCGCTCATCGTCAGTTATCGCGTTGTTGCGCGCGAATTACTTCACAATGCGCGACACTGAACACCGTGCGCATCTCGGCGAAGTCGGACTACGCGATTCGGGCCATGGCCGAACTCGCGGCGGGTGCGGACGCCGGAGCGGTGAAAGCTGAGCAGATCTCGGTGGCGCAGGACATCCCACTGAACTTCCTGCTCGGGATCCTGCGGGAGCTCCGAAACTCCCATCTGGTGCGAAGCCAACGCGGCCGGGAGGGCGGCTACGTGCTGTCACGGCCGGCCAGCCAGATTACGCTCGCCGATGTCATTCGTGCGGTTGACGGTCCGCTCGCGAACGTCCGGGACCTCAGCCTGACGGAGTTGAGCTATCCGGGCGCCGCCGAGTCGCTTCGCGACGTGTGGATGGCGGTGCGGGGCAGTCTGCGGGAGGTGCTGGAGAACGTCACGGTCGCCGACCTTGCGACCGGTCGGCTGCCGAAGCACGTCCGCGCCCTCGCCGAACGCCATCAGACAGAGCGGGTCTAGCGGGACCCGTCAGTCAACAGAGCGGGTCTAGCGGGACCCGTCAGTCAACAGAGCGGGTCTAGCGGGACCCGTCAGTCAACACAGCGGGTCTAGCGGGACCCGTCAGTCAACACCCGCTTCAACCGGAGGTGGTTTCGAAGTCGACGTTGGCTCGGGCAGCGACCCGCGGTGCAAGCCAGTCGACCACCT
>JAICXJ010000029.1 GCA_025980465.1 Frankiales bacterium
GTGAGCAAGGCGGCGAAGGCCGCTCCGGTGAGCAAGGCGGCGAAGGCCGCTCCGGTGAGCAAGGCGGCGAAGGCCGCTCCGGTGAGCAAGGCGGCGAAGGCCGCTCCGGTGAGCAAGGCAGCCAAGGCCAAGGCCGCTGAGCCGGCGGCTCCCGAGAAAGCGACCGCCGCCGCTGCGCCGCCGGCCGAGCCTGAACCCCCGGCTCCCACGGCTGCTGAGCTGCGCGCTGCCGCGATCGCGGCGGCGACTCCGCCGCCTCGTCCCCAGACGCCCGCCGTCGCCACCAAGCCCGGGGCAACGGTGCTTCCGGGTGAGAAGCCGTGGACCAAGCCGGAGCTGGCCAAGGTCAGATCAGCGTTGGAAGCGCAGGTCGACGAGCTGCGTGGCGAGATCACGGAGGCTGAGCAGTCCTGGGCAGCGCTGCAGCGCGACAGCGGGGAGGGCTCCGGCGACGACCAGGCCGACGCCGGCACGAAGACATTTGAGCGTGAGCACGAGATGTCGCTGGCAGCCAACAGCCGCGACCTGCTCTCGCAGGTGGAGCGCGCGTTGCAGCGTCTCGACGACGGCACCTATCCGATCTGCGAGAGCTGCGGGAATCCGATCGGCAAGGCGCGGCTGCAGGCATTTCCCCGTGCCACCCTGTGCGTGACATGCAAGCAGCGCGAGGAGCGGCGGTAGCAACCGCCCCGACCCAGCGAGACCGGCACCGGCGTACCGGGCTGCTCGCGGTGACGGCGGCGGTGGTTCTGCTCGCCGATATCGTGTCGAAGCTCATCGTCGTTGCGAAACTTTCCGACCGTCGGCCGGTCACGGTGATCCCGCACGTCCTTCAGCTGACCCTCACCCGCAACGCCGGCGCGGCGTTCAGCGTCGGCACCGGCGCCACCGTCTTGTTCACCGCGGTGGCGGCGGCCGTCGTCGTGGTGATCGTGCGAAGCGCGAGCTCGTTGGCCTCCGCCGGGTGGGCGGCATCCCTGGGACTGCTGCTCGGCGGCGCGCTCGGCAACCTCGCTGATCGGCTGTTTCGCAGCCCCGGGCCGCTTCGCGGGCACGTGGTCGACTGGATCGAGTTGCCGCACTGGCCGGTGTTCAACGTGGCGGACTCCGCGATCGTCGTCGGCGGGGTGCTGGCGGTGCTGCTGGCCGCTCGTGGCATCGAGATGGACGGCAGTCGGCGGTGAGCACGGTGCGGCGGCTCCCGCTGCCGGAAGGGCTCGAGGGCACTCGGGTCGACGCGGCGGTTTCGCGGTTGTTCGGCGTCTCCCGGACCACCGCAGTCGATCTGATCGAGGCCGGCGCCGTCCTGCTCGACGGCGCACCGCCCGCCAAGTCGCGACGGGTGGTTGCCGGGGAGGAGATTCAGGTCACGTTGCCTGATCCGGCGGCGCCGCCGTCCCTCGTCGCGGAGCGGGTGCCAGGGCTACGGGTGGTCTACGACGATGCGGACGTCGTCGTCGTCGACAAGCCAGTCGGCGTGGCCGCCCATCCGAGCCCCGGATGGAGCGGCCCGACTGTCATCGGTGGTCTGGCCGCCGCCGGATTTCGGATCGCCACGTCGGGCGCCGCGGAGCGGCAAGGCGTGGTCCACCGCCTTGACGTCGGGACCACCGGGCTGATGGTGGTCGCGAAGAGCGAACAGGCGTATTCGGTGCTGAAGGACGCCTTTCGGCAGCGCACGGTCGACAAGCGCTATGCCGCGCTGGTACAGGGCCACCCCGATCCGAGCCGCGGCACCATCGACGCGCCGATCGGTCGCCACCCCACCCACGACTACAAGTGGGCCGTGGTCGCTGATGGCCGACCGAGCGTCACCCACTACGAGACCACCGAGGCATTCCGCGCCGCGAGCCTGCTCGAAATCCGGCTCGAGACCGGCCGCACCCACCAGATCCGCGTGCACCTGTCCGCGCTGCGGCATCCGTGCGTCGGCGATCTCACGTACGGCGCCGACCCGCGGCTCGCGGCCGAGCTGGGGCTGCAGCGGCAGTGGCTGCATGCGAGTTCGCTGGCCTTCGACCATCCCGCCGACGGCCGGCGGATCAGCGTGACCAGCGACCCGCCGGCTGACCTGGAACGGGTCCTCGACAGCCTGCGGGCTGCGACGTGAGCCTGCTGAGAAGGCTGGACGAGCGGCTGGTCCCGGCGATCGGTCAGCTGCTGCGGGGTACCGGCCGAGCAGCCAGCGCGGGCGCGGAGGCGGCCGGAAGGCCGGGCCGGATGCTCGCCCGCGGCGTGCGGCGTTTCGGCGTATCGATCGCGGCGGTGATCCTGGTCGCCGCGGCCGCCCTGCTGATCACGCTCACCGGGGGTGACGAGCGGTCGCCGGTCAGACCGAACCCGTCGAGCGTCGTCCCGCCGCTGTCCGGGCAGCGGCTCGGCCCGGTCGCTGGAAGTTCGGTCTCGTCCTACCTCAACGCCGCGAAGGGCCGGTTCCAGCAGCTCGACGCGCTTCCGGCGAGTCAGCCGGTGACGGCGATCGTCGACCTGACCGGCTACCTCACACCGCAGGCGGTGACGGCCTCGCTGCTCCGGCCGGGGCTGCGGATCAGGGACGCGTTCGCGAGGGTGCCGACCGTGGCGAATGCCGCGATCCACACGCTGGCGGTTGCCTCAGCCCGGGACCTGGCATCCTCACTTTCCGCCGCGCGGGCGGCGGCCCAGGCGGTCGTCAAGCAGTACCGGGGCGAGCTGGCCGCCGAGTCACGACGGCCCTCGTCGACGCTGGAGTCGCAGATCAGTGCGGCGGCTGGGCTGGCGGCGCAGGCCGGGGTCGACGCCCGGGGCCTCGGTCCCACCTGCGGCTGCGTGTTCGCTCTCGTGGTGAGCGGACCGGTCGGTCAGCTCAGCTCGCTGGCCGCCTCGTCGGATGTGCGGGTGCTCGACCCGGCACCGCCGGCGACCCCACTGAGCCAACTGATGGTGGTCCCGCTCGAGCCGCAGGTCACCGGCACTGTGCCGCAGGTCCAGTTCGCGGGCGAGTAGCCCGGCGGGTACGTCGGCCGGCTGTCGCTGGCCACTGACCTTCCGCGCGTCACCTCCGAGTTTTGCCGCCCGTAAGGTCGTGTTTGCGTACTAGCTTCTCGCGCCCCAGGCTCCTTAGACGATGGGGCGGTAGGTGAACGAGTCGATGATCGCCGAGTGGGTGCCGTTGACCGGCGGCTTGCCGTGGTTTGTCCACAGGTTGAGGTAGAGGTGCATGTTCTGTTGCGTGGGAACGCTGTGCCCGTGGTAGGTCCACCGGGAGATCAACCGCGAGTGCGCCGTCGTGCCGAGCCGGGTCTGGAACCGCGCCGTTCCCCGGCCACCTGACCCCGGAAGCCAGGTGAACTGCTGCCGCAGGTGCTGGTAGGTCTTCTTGAGCGCGTAGTGGTGCTCGTGATGCGGCTTGTAGTACGGCTGGACGGCGAACTGGGCGTTGTTGGGTGCCTGCAGCAGGTTCGGAAAGCGCGAATCCTCGATGTCGATCTCGTTGGTGAGCTGCTTGCTGCCGGGCCGGTAGACGAACATTCCCAAGACGGTCCATTTGTCGAAGCGCGCGGTTGGGGTGTCGACCTGCATCCGGTAGGTGCCGTAATGCAGCTGCTGGAGCGATTCGAGCTCGACCGACCGCCAGACGCCGTTGATCTTGCGGATGTGCAGGTGCAGCCGGCCGCGGCTGTCGACGTACACCGACTGAGCCGAGTTGGACAGCGGGACGTTTTCGGGTCCTTGCTGGTCCGCGGCGTAGACCAGCCAGCTCATCCCGGACCAGTTCAGGACCCGTGAGAACAGCGTGAGTCGGGGTCCCTCGACCGCGGCTGCCGTGTTCGTCGCCGCGGCGGTCAGGTGCCTGTGACCGGCGGCAAGTCCGGGCGCAGCGGTGCCGGCGAGGGCGATCGTGAGGGCGGCCGGGACGAACCACCGCCGGCTGCGGTGAGCGCTCAGCATGACGAAATGGTAGTAGCGCGGGCCGCGTGAAATGGCGTCAAAACGTGGCCGGCACGTAGGAGTAGGAACTGATGATCGCCGAGTGGGTGCCACTTAGCGGTGGCTTGTCCTGGTTGGTCCACAGGTTGATGTAGAGGTGCATGTCCAGCGGTATGGGCACGCTGTAGCCCTGGTAGGTCCATTGGGCAATCACTGGGGCGTGTGCCGATGTCCCGCGACGGGTCTCGAACTTCGCGATCCCGTTGCCCGGGGTACCGGGTAGCCAGGTGAACTGCTGACGAAGCTGACCATCGTTGGCGGTGAGCGGGTACGGATGCAGGTGGCCCCGCGCGAAGTAGGGCTGGACCACGAACTGCGCGTTGTTGGGCGCCTTCAGCAGGTGCGGATACCGGGAGTCCTCGACATCGATCTCGTTGGTGTGGTTCTTGCTGCCGGGCCGGTAGACGAACATGCCGAGGACGGTGTACGGGTCGAACAACGCCGTCTTGGTGTCGACCTGCATGGTGTAGGTCCCGTAGCTCACCGGGTCCAGTGACTCGAGCTCGACCGAACGCCAGACCCCGTTGACCTTGGTGATCTGCAGATGCAGCCGGCCCAAGCTGTCGACGAACACCGCCTTCGTCGAATTCGACAGCGGAACGTTCTCCGGTCCGGCCTGGTCCTGGGGATAGATCAGCCACGTGTGTCCGGACCAGTTCAGGACCCGCAGGGCAGTCGTGGCGTCGGGTACCGCCATCGGATCGTGGGGGAGCCGGGTGGGAAGCGGCGCGACGGCTCGGTTCGGGGCGGCCACGATCGCCGTGGCATCGAGGCCGATCACGCCGATGATCGCCGCGGTGAGCATGGCGATCGCCGAGCGCGTCGACCGTGCACCGGCTGACCGCGACACCCCCGAATGATAAGGACGCCGGCCTGAAAGACTCCTTGGCGCCGACTCGCCGGGTCGATCTCCTGCGGGAGTTCACGGCGGTGGGAGAGACTGTGAGCCGGCCACCTTCCCCTGGGTCAGCAGCGCGTCAAAAGAGTGTCAGACCCATCGGCCACGATCGGTTCGGCATCGTGGGATTCGGGAAGGCAGCACATCCGTCGTGGGTTCAGAGCACATCGCAGCGCCGGCTGATCAGCAGTTCGTGCATCTGCATGTGCACAGCGAGTACTCGATGCTCGACGGGGCCGCCCGGGTGTCCGATCTGTTTGCCGAGGCTGCTCGGATGGGCATGCCCGCCCTCGCGATGACCGACCACGGCAACGTCTTCGGCGCCTACGAGTTCTGGAAGCGGGGCAACGAGGCCGGGGTCAAGCCGATCATCGGCATGGAGGCCTACGTCACCCCCGGCACCTCCCGCTACGAGCGCAGCCGGGTGCGGTGGGCCGACGGCGGCGAGGACGACGTGTCGGGCGGTGGGGCCTTCACCCACATGACGCTGCTGGCCGAGACCACCGCCGGCATGCACAACCTGTTCCGACTGGCGAGCCGGGCGAGCCTCGAGGGCTACTTCTACAAGCCCCGTGCCGACCGCGAGCTGCTGAGTGAGTACGCCGCGGGCCTGATCGCCACCACCGGCTGCCCGTCCGGTGAGATCCAGACCAGGCTGCGGATCGGCGACTACGCCGGCGCCCGCCAAGCCGCCGCCGAGCTGCAGGACATCTTCGGACCCGAGTCGTTCTTCTGCGAGCTGATGGACCACGGCTTGGGCATCGAGCAACGGGTCCACGCCGACCTGCTCCGGCTGGCGCGCGACCTCGCAATGCCGACGATCGCGACGAACGACTTGCACTACACCTATGCCGAGGACGCCGAGGCCCACGAGGTGCTGTTGTGCGTCCAGTCCGGCAAGACCATGGCCGACCCGAACCGGTTCAAGTTCGATGCCCGCGACTTCTACCTCAAGACCGCCCAGGAGATGCGCCAGGTCTGGCACGAACTTCCCGAAGCCTGTGACAACACCTTGCTGGTGGCCCAGCGCTGCGAGGTCACCTTCGACGAGGGCGCTGACCTGCTGCCACGGTTCGAGGTTCCCGAGGGTCACACCGAGGAGAGCTGGTTACGGGCCGAGGTCGCCCGCGGTCTCGCGTACCGGTTCCCGGCCGGAGTGCCGGTCGAGCACCGTGAGCGAGCCGAGTTCGAGCTCGGCGTCATGACCCAGATGGGCTTCCCCGGCTACTTCCTGGTCGTTGCCGACCTCTGCCGGCATGCGCGCGAGTCCGGGATCCGGCTCGGGCCGGGCCGCGGCTCCGCCGCCGGATCGCTGGTCGCCTGGGCGTTGCGCATTACCGAGCTCGACCCGATCGAGCACGGGCTGCTGTTCGAGCGGTTCCTCAACCCGGAGCGGATCTCGATGCCCGATATCGACCTCGACTTCGACGAGCGTCGCCGCGGCGACATGATCCGTTACGCGACCGAGAAGTACGGCGAGGACCGGGTCAGCCAGATCATCACCTACTCGACGATCAAGGCGAAGGCTGCGATCAAGGACGCGGCCCGAGTTCTCGGCTTCCCGTACGGCATCGGCGACAAGATCACCAAGGCGATGCCGGCGCCGGTGATGGGCAAGGACATGCCGCTGGCCGGAATCTTCGACCCCGGTAACGAGCGCTACGGCGAGGCGAAGGAGTTCCGCGCGCTCTACGACGCCGAGCCCGACGTGAAGAAAGTCGTCGACACCGCGCGGGGCCTGGAAGGGCTGCGCCGCCAGTGGGGCGTCCACGCCGCCGGTGTGATCCTGTCCCGCGAACCGCTCCTCGACGTGATCCCGATCCAGCGCCGCGAGCAGGACGGCGCCATCATCACCCAGTTCGACATGGGGGCCTGCGAGGCGCTCGGCCTGCTGAAGATGGACTTCCTCGGCCTGCGCAACCTGACCGTGCTCGACGACGCCCTGCATCACATCCAGTCCAACCGAGGCGAGACGGTCGACCTCGAGACGCTCCCGCTGGACCGTCCGGAGGCGTACGAGCTGCTGTGTCGCGGCGACACGATCGGCGTGTTCCAGCTCGAGGGCGGTCCGATGCGCTCGTTGATCCGCGCGATGCAGCCCTCGAACTTCGGCGACGTGGCCGCGCTGATCGCGCTCTACCGGCCGGGTCCGATGGGGATGGGCAGCCACCTGGCATACGTCGAGCGCAAGCACGGCCGACAGCCGATGGATCCGATCCACCCCGAGTTCGCCGAGCCGCTGGCGGAGATCCTCGCCGAGACCTACGGCGTGATCGTCTACCAGGAGCAGGTCATGGCGATCGCGCAGCAGGTCGCCGGTTACTCACTCGGGCAGGCCGACCTGCTTCGCCGCGCGATGGGCAAGAAGAAGAAGGCGATCCTCGACAAGGAGCGGGTCCCGTTCAGCGAGGGCATGAAGGCCAACGGCCACAGCGACGCCGCGATCGCGAAACTGTGGGAGACGTTGATCCCGTTCGCCGACTACGCCTTCAACAAGTCACACAGCGCTGGCTACGGTCTGGTCTCGTACTGGACGGCGTACCTCAAGAGTCGGTACCCGGCCGAATACATGGCCGCGCTCCTGACCTCGGTACGCGATGACAAGGACAAGAGCGCGCTGTACCTGCACGAGTGCCGTCGGATGGGCATCAAGGTGCTGCCGCCGGACGTGAACTCCTCCGATGCCGACTTCACCCCCGTCGGCACCGACATCAGGTACGGAATGGCCGGCATCCGCAACGTCGGCAGCAACGTTGTCGCTTCGATCTGCGCGACCCGGCGGAGCAAGGGGGCGTACGCCGACTTCGCTGACTTCCTGACCAAGGTCGAACCGCTGGTCTGCAACAAGAAGGTCATCGAGTCATTGATCAAGGCCGGTGCGTTCGACTCGCTCGGTCATACCCGGCAAGGTCTGCTGCGCGTGCACGCCGAGGCGATCGATGCCTGCATGGATACCAAGCGCAACGAGGCAGTCGGACAGTTCGACCTGTTCAGCGCTGCCGACGATGAAGCCGGCGTCGACGGCGGACCGTCCGGCGAATCCGGGATGGCGCTCGACCTGAGCATCCCGGTCAGCGAGTGGGACAAGTCCGTGCTGCTCGCCTACGAGCGGGAGATGCTCGGGCTCTACGTCTCCGACCATCCGCTGCTCGGCATCGAGCATGTCCTCAGCGCCGCCGTCGACTGCCCGCTGTCAGCGCTGGCGGGCGAGGAGAAGGCCGACGGCTGGATCGTGACAGTCGGCGGGATGCTGTCGACGCTCACCCGCAAGATGACCAAGCGCGGCGACTCGTGGGCCACCGCCGTTCTCGAGGACCTCGAGGGCGCGATCGAGGTGCTGTTCTTCCCGAAGGCCTACGAGGAGTGCGGCGTTCACCTCGCTGAGGACGCCGTGCTGTTGGTGCGGGGCCGCCTCGACAAGCGCGAGGACGTGCCGCGGCTGATTGCCATGGAGGTCAAGGCTCCCGACGTCAGCCAGGGCCCGCGCGGGCCGGTCGTGGTCAGGTTGCCGGCGAACCGCTGCACCCCGCCGGTCGTCGACCGGCTCAAGGAGGTCCTCGCGGCACATCCCGGCGCGACCGAGGTGCAGTTGTCGCTGAGCTCCGCCGGCCGTTCGACCGTGCTCCGACTCGACGACCGGCTCCGGGTCGCGCCGACGCCAGCCCTCATGGCTGACCTAAAAGGACTCCTGGGTCCTGGCGCGGTGACCGTCTGACGGCGTGAGCGCGCATTACAGCGATTGGTGGGTACGGGACTGTCATGGCACCGCCGGTTCGTCGTCACGACCCAGCAGCGGGATCGCGTCGACTGCTGATCGTGTCGGCGTCGATGGGGGCAGGGCACGACGCCGCCGCCCAGGCGCTGGCGACACGCGCCCGCCTGCGCGGCGTCGACGTTGAGATCGTTGATCTGTTGTCGCTGCCACGCCATCACCAAGGTGACCTGCTGCGCGCGTACTACCACGGCATGATCGAGGTCGCGCCCGGTCTCTATGACTGGGCGATGCGTCGCTGGATCGACCATCCCGCCCTGTTCGAGACGATCACCGGACGCGGCGGCCGCAGCGCCGAACGCCCGCTGCTCGACCGCATCGCGGCGTTCCAACCTGATGCGATCGTCGCCGTCTACAACCTGGCGGGCCAGGTGCTGGGTCGGCTGTGTAGTCAGGGTCGGCTCGAGGCTCCGGTGGCGACCTACGTCACCGATCCCGGCGCCCATCCGTACTGGATCTGGCCGGGCGTCGACCTGCTCCTGGCGCCGATGCCCGCGACCGCGTCGGCGCTCGAGGCGATGGGCGCCGAGGTCGTCAAGCCGGTCGCCCCGCTGGTCGCGGAGCACTTCCTCAATCCGCCCGATCGAAGCATCGCCCGGGAACGGTGGGGCCTTCCCCCTGATGCGCGGGTTGTGCTGGTCAACGGCGGCAGCTGGGGGGTGGGTCACCTGGTGCGGGTGGCCGGGCGGCTCGCCACCGGGGTCGACGTGGTGATCGTCCTGTGTGGGCACGCTGACAGGCTGCGGCGTCGGATCGACGCCATCCCGGGCGCCCGCGGGATCGCCTGGACCAAAGATGTGGTCGGCCTGCTCGCGGCGGCCGATGTCGTGGTCGACAACGCCGGTGGTACGACGTGCTGGGAGGCACTGGCTGCCGGTCGCCCGATCGTCGTGCATCGACCGATCGCCGGTCACGGTCGGCTGAACGCCGTCGCCCTCGCCGAGGCTGGGCTGGCTCAGTTCACCACGCGTGGTGAGGACCTCCTCGAAGCGGTCGACCAGGCAGCGCCGCCGGCTGCGGCGGCTGCTGTGTTCTCGGGACCCCACGCCGCCGATGTCGTGACCTCGCTGTGGTGAGCCGGGCCGGAGTGCTCGGCGGGATGGTCGGGGTGGCCGTCGCGGCCCAGATCGGCCCGGCCGGGACGTGGCTGCCATCGCTGCGTCGGGCGCTCGCCCCGAGACTGTGCGGACCGATGCCGCCGGGCACCGTCGCGATCACGTTTGACGACGGGCCGCATCCGCTCGGCACCATCGCTGTTCTCGACGAGCTGGACCGGCTCGACTGGAAGGCGACCTTCTTCGTTCTCGGCTCGCAGGTCCGGCTGTTTCCCGACGTGGTCACCGAGACGCTGCGCCGCGGCCACCGGGTCGAGTTGCACGGCGACGACCACCGCTACCTCATCGCGCGGCCGCCCTGGTCCGCAGCGGCGGATCTGGAGCGCGGCATCGACACGATCGGCGAGGTGACGGGTCGGGTGCCGACGTGGTGGCGACCGGCGTACGGCGTGCTCTCCGGTCCGGCGTTGCTCGCCGCGCGGCGCCTTCGCCTGCGGCCGGTGTTGTGGTCGGCGTGGGGCCGTGACTGGCGCGCGGCTGCGACCCGCGAGTCGATCGTCGGTGACCTGGAGGCCGGGGATCTGGCCGGCGGCACGGTCCTGCTCCATGACTCCGACGTGATGAGCGATCCGGACTCCTGGCGCTCGACCGTCGCGGCGTTGCCGTTGCTCGCCGACCGGCTGGCCGAGCGGGGACTCACGGTGGGACGGTTCGGCGACTGAGGCTGGCGCGATCCCCACGACCGCCCGCCCGCTCCGGTTGGGCGACACTGGACGGGTGAGCGACGTCCCGGCGTACCTGGTCCAGGGGGTGACGAAGAGCTATCGCGGTGGATTGACGCCCGCCAACATCGACATCGACCTCGAGGTGCCGGCTGGTGAGATCTTCGGGCTGCTCGGTCCGAACGGTGCCGGAAAGACGACGCTGGTCCGGCAGCTGGCGGGTCTCGCCTCGCCTGACTCCGGGTCGATCCGCCTGCTCGGCCACGACCTGGTCGCCGACCGCGCGATGGCGGCGCGACTGCTCGGATATCTCGGTCAGGACGAGCCGGCTCTCGCCGAGCTGGCCGTCCGTCGCGCGGTCGAAACCACCGCGCGCCTTCGCGGCGCCCCGAAGCGCGCCGCCGCGACGATGGCGAGCGATCTGGTCGAGGAGCTCGGCCTCCGGGCCGTGGCTGACCGGCCGCTGGTGCGACTGTCGGGAGGACAGCGCCGGCTCGCCTGTGTCGCGAGTGCGCTGGCTGCGAACCGGCCCGTCCTCATCCTCGACGAGCCGACCACCGGGCTCGACCCGACGGCACGCCGTTCGGTGTGGTCGGCGCTGCGCCGCCGCCGCGCCGAACACGGCACCACGATCGTGCTGGTCACCCACAACGTGCTCGAGGCCGAGACCGTGCTCGACCGGGTCGCGGTGGTGGAACGTGGCCGGGTCATCGGATGTGACACACCGGGCCGGCTGAAGGCTCGCGTGGATGAGTCGGTGCGGGTTCTGCTGGTCTGGCACTCCGAGCCGCCGCTCGACGACTCCACCGTCGAGATGCTGGCCCGCCGGTCCGTGATCGACGGGCGTCGCTGGAGTGTTCGGCTCGACCGCGACGAGGTTCGCGACGTGCTCGACCGGCTCACCCGTGGGCCGCTGCTTCAGGCGCTGGACGATTTCACTGTCGCTACCCCGAGTCTCGAGGACGTCTACCTCAGCCTGGGTGGGACCAGGCGTGACCTGGAGCGGGCATGACCGCCGCTCGGGTGACCACCAGCACCCGTCCGGTGGCGACGGTCGACCCCGGGCCGCGGGTGCGGCTGGGGCCCGGCATCGCCGCGGTCGCCGCCGGGCAGCTCGGACGAGTCCGGGTCGCTCGCGGGCCACTGCTGTTCGTCGCGATCGTGCAATCGCTCGGGCTCGTCGTCCTGCTGCGCGGTGTCGTCCACCGCCACGACGACGCTACCGCCGCGGCGATCGTGGCCGGGTCCTCGATCCTGGTCGTTGCGTTCGTCGCTCTGAACCTGCTGGCCCAACGTCTCGGGGCGCTGAAGAGCTCGACCGCTCTCGACTACTACGCCGCGCTGCCGATCTCGCCGGCAGCCGTGGTGCTGGGCACGGCGGCGTCGTACGCCGCCTTCGCCGTCCCCGGTGTCATCGTGACCTCGGTCGTCGGGGCCGCGGTGTACCACCTTCCGCTCGGCCATCTGTGGATGGTGCTGCCGGCCGCGGCCACCGCTGCGATCGCGTTGGGCGGCGCCGGCGCCCTGCTCGGCTTGTTGCTGCCACGCCCGGAGCTCGCCACCATCGCCGGGCAGCTCGGCATGACCGCTGTGCTGTTCCTCGGCATCATCCCGGTCGGTCATCAACCCGAGCTCATTCGGGCGGTACGGCTCGCGGTCCCGGGGATGCTCAGCGTCGATGGATTCGTTGACGCATTGCGCGCCGGCAGCAACTGGGTCGACGCCGCAGTGCGACTCGCCGCGAGTGCCGGCTATGGGGGAGTGCTCCTCATGCTGGCAGGGGCCGCGATGCACCGGGCGGTCGATCGATGAGCGAGTACGCAGAGCCGCAACCGGACTGGCGCGGGTCGCGGCCCGCGCCGATGCCACTCGCAGCGGGACGGGTGATCGACTGGTCCCGCGAGTCAGTCGTGTTCGCCCTGGTGACGGTGTTCTCGACGTTGCTCGGCGGTGCGGTCGGGCCGATCTGGCACGCAGTCGCCCCGCGACTGAACTTGGTGTCGGCGAACGACGGCTCGGCCGCCGCGACGAAGCTGCTGATCGGTGACGACCTGTGGTTGGGCCTGGTAGGGATCCTCGCCGGGGTGGTGTGCGTGGCGCTACTGATGATCGCGGCGCCGAAGGCCGGACAGGGTCCCGGCGCCGTCATCGGGCTCGCGGTCGGCGGCGTGCTCGGCGCGATCGTCGCGGCGCACATCGGTCACCAGATCGGCCACCGCCAAATCTCGCGAAACCTTGCCCGTCTCTACCCGCACGCGAGCCGCAGCGGGCTCAAGCTCTTCTTCAGCTACTACGACTTTCGAGTCCGGGCTCGGGCGGTGCTGCTCGGCTGGCCGCTCGCGGCGGTCGCCTGCGCGGGCCTGGTCTCGGTCGTGACCGGGATTCGCGACGCCGGGCGCGCCGACCCCGGCAACTACCCTGGCTCCTCGTGATCTCCCGGCTGGACCTGCGCGCGCGCGCAGGCGACCCGCGCGACGTGTTGCCGCGGGCGACGCTCGACGTTGCGGCCGCGCAGGCTGCGGTGGCTCCGATCGTCGCCGCCGTCCGCGACCGGGGCCGCGACGCCGTGATCGAGCTCACCGAGACGTTCGACGGCGTCACCCTGACCGACCTGCAGGTGCCCTCCGCCGCCCTCGCAGAAGCGTTGGAGGCGCTCGACCCGGCCGTTCGCGCCGCGCTGACCGAGGCGATCGAGCGGGCCCGGCGAGTCCACACCGCACAGCTGCGGCCCGATGAAGTCGTCGAGGTCGCCCCCGGCGCCGTCGTCACCGAGCGATGGGTGCCGGTGAGCCGGGTGGGTCTCTACGTGCCGGGTGGCCTGGTGGCGTACCCGTCGAGCGTGGTGATGAACGTCGTCCCGGCGCAGGTCGCCGGCGTTGCGTCGCTCGCGGTCGCGTCGCCGCCGAAGCCGGAGTTCGGTGGTCGGCCCAACCCAGCCGTGCTGGCTGCGTGCGCGTTGCTCGGAGTCGAGGAGGTGTACGCCGTCGGCGGCGCCCAGGCCGTCGCGATGTTTGCCTACGGAGTGGAAGGCGTCGATCGGGTCGACCTGGTCACCGGGCCGGGCAACATCTACGTCGCCGCCGCCAAGCGGCTGCTGCGCGGGGTGGTGGGAATCGACGCCGAGGCCGGCCCGACCGAGATCGGGATCCTCGCCGACGACAGCGCCGACCCCGACTACCTGGCTGCCGATCTGGTGGCGCAGGCAGAGCACGACGAACTGGCCGCGTGCCTGCTGGTCACGCCGAGTGCCGACCTGCTCGATGCGGTTGACACCGCACTCGCGGGTCGAGTGGCCGCGACCCGGCACCGGGAGCGCGTCGAGGCGGCGTTGGCCGGTCAGTCGGCGTACGCGTTGGTGTCGGATCTTGATCAGGGGCTCGAGGTCGTCGATGCCTGGGGCGCTGAGCACCTCGAGGTGGTCACTCGCGACGCCGCAGCAGTTGCCGCACGGGTCCGCAACGCGGGCGCGATCTTCGTCGGGCCGTGGTCACCGGTGTCGCTCGGCGACTACCTGGCCGGGTCCAACCACGTCTTGCCGACCGGCGGCACCGCGAGGCACACCTCGGGTCTGTCGGTGCAGTCGTTCCTGCGCGGCATCCACGTCGTCGACTACACCCGCGACGCCCTTGCCGCCGTCGGCGACCACATCACTGCTCTCGGCGGTGCCGAAGACCTCGCGGCGCACGTCGAGGCCGTCGCCACCCGGCTGCGATGACCGGCCTCGAGGAACTGCCCATCCGGGACGACCTTCGGGGCCTGTCGGCGTACGGCGCGCCGCAGCTCGAGGTCCCGATCCGGTTGAACACCAACGAGAACCCCTACCCACCGCCGCCCGAGCTGGTCGCGGACCTGCGCGAGGCGGTCAGCGCCGCGGCGACCGGGATGAACCGGTATCCCGATCGGGATGCGGTCGAGCTTCGCTCGGCGCTCGCGGCCTACCTGGGTCACGGGCTCTCAGTCGACCAGGTGTGGGCGGCGAACGGCTCGAACGAGGTGCTGCAGCAGCTGCTTCAGGCCTTCGGCGGCGCCGGACGGACGGCACTCGGATTCGTCCCGTCGTACTCGATGCACCAGCTCATCGCGCTGGCGACCGGCACCGACTGGATCGGCTCGCCGCGAGCGATGGACTTCACGCTGCGGCCGGAGGACGCCGTTGCGGAGATCCGCACCCACACGCCGTCGATCGTTTTCCTCTGCTCACCGAACAACCCCACCGGGACCGCGCTCGACCCGGCGGTTCTCGACGCCGTCCTCGATGTCGCCGCCGGCATGGTGGTCGTGGACGAGGCGTACGCCGAGTTCTCCCATCGCCCGTCGCTGTTGCCCTCGCTGGCCGGTCATCCGCGGCTGGTCATCACGCGCACGATGTCGAAAGCGTTCGGGTTCGCCGGCGCTCGGCTCGGTTATCTCGCGGCTGATCCAGCCGTCATCGCGGCGCTGCAGCTGGTGCGGTTGCCGTATCACCTGTCCGCGTTGACCCAGGCGGCTGCGTTGGCGGCACTGCGCCACGCCGAGCAGACCCTCGCCCAGGTCGGCCGGCTTCGGACCGACCGTGACGGTCTGGTCGACTCGCTGCGGTCGCGCGGGTTCGACGTCGTCGACTCGGATGCCAACTTCGTGCTGTTCGGCGGATTCGCCGAGGAGAAGAAGGTCTGGCACTCACTCCTCGATCGCGGTGTGCTGATCCGTGATGTCGGCCTGCCGGGATGGCTGCGGGTGAGCGTCGGTACGACGCAGGAGTGCCAGGCCTTCCTCGCCGCCGTCGACGATGCCGCGATCCCCACCGCCGGCGGTAGGTAGGTAGGTAGGCCTCAGCCTCGGCCCGTGAGGGCGAGGAGTCGCGCCACTCCGAACTTCTCGCCGGCATCCGGTAGCGGCTGGTAGCCGGCGCGGGTCACCCACTGTGGGTCGGTGTCCATCGCGTTGAGCATGACCTCGGCGACCGGAAGGTCGATCGTGTCGTCGGCGCCGATCGCCCGAGCCAGGTCCCAGCCATGCAACGCATGCTCGCCAATGCGCATGATGAGTAGCTCCGCGCCGTACCGGTCGCCGTGGCGGTGATGAACGATGCGTTCAAGCGCGCCGCGCTCTCGCAAGGATGCTGCCACCTCCGCGGCGGTGTGGACGAAGTCGGCGTACGGGTCATCGGTGAGGTGCTCGACCTCGCGGAGCGCCTCGACCTGCTCGGTCCGGGCGCCGGTCAGCAGCAGCGAGTAGCGGCGGTTGCCACCGACAACATGGTTGATCAGGTCGCGGACCGACCACCCAGGATTCGGCGTCGCCGTCTCCCAGTCATCCGGCGTCACGAGGGCCAGCGTCCGGGCGAACCCAGCCGACGCCACGTCGAGCGCGCCGAAGGCATCCACGGTGATCATTCTCATCGACGCCGTGACGCCGTAGGAGAGCGGGCCGAAACCCACCGCGGCATCCGCGATACTGGTCGGGTGGCCAGAACCGCGAAGGTCGAGCGTTCGACCAAGGAGTCGCAGGTCTCGGTGTCGCTGGACCTCGACGGCACCGGCAGCTCCGACATCTCCACCGGCGTGCCGTTCTACGACCACATGCTGGCGCAGCTCGCCAAGCACGGCGGCTTCAACCTGACGGTCAAGACGGTGGGCGATCTCGAGGTCGACGCCCATCACACCGTGGAGGACACCGCCATCGCGGTGGGTCAGGCGTTGCGGGAGGCACTCGGCGACAAGGCCGGCATCCGCCGGTTCGGTGACGCGTTCGTGCCGCTCGACGAGGCGCTGGCGCAGGCCGTTGTTGACCTCTCCGGCCGGCCCTACGTCGTGCACGACGAGCCGGACCTGGTCGAGCTGATCGGGAGTTACGACACGACGCTGACCCGCCACATCTGGGAGTCGCTGGCGGCGAGCGCCCAGATCTGCCTGCATGTGCGGGTGCTCGGCGGTCGCAACGCGCACCACGTCGTCGAGGCACAGTTCAAGGCGGTCGCCCGCGCCCTTCGCGAGGCCGTATCGCTCGACCCCCGGTCGGTAGGGGTTCCGTCAACCAAGGGCGTGCTCTAGGCGATGACCGCCGGCAAGCCGTCGGTCGTGGTCATCGACCACGGCTCCGGCAACCTTCGCTCGGCCGAGCGCGCCCTGGCGCGCGTCGGCGCCGATGTGGTCGTCAGCGCCGACGTCTCGATCGCGACTGAGGCGGACGGCGTGGTGCTGCCGGGAGTCGGGGCGTTTGCTGCGTGCATGGCCGGGGTGCACGCGGTGACGGCGGACGCGCTGGTGCGTGACCGGCTGGCGCAGGAACGCCCGGTGCTCGGGATCTGCGTCGGGATGCAGGTGCTGTATGACGCAGGCGAGGAGCACGGCGTGCGCACCGAGGGGATCGGCGTCGTCAACGGCGAGGTGGTGCGGTTGAACGCTGCGATCCTGCCGCACATGGGATGGAACACGGTGTCACCACCGGCCGAGTCGCAATTGTTTGCGGGCATCGGTCAGCAGCGGTTCTACTTCGTGCACTCCTACGGCGTGCGACCCGGCGGCGTCGGGGAGACGGTCGCGGTCCACGGCGAGCCGTTCGTGGCTGCGGTCGAGACGGGCGCGCTGTCAGCGACCCAGTTCCACCCCGAGAAGTCGGGTGACGCCGGGTTGAGCTTGCTGGAGAACTGGCTGCAGACCCTGCACTAGTCACCGGCGATGACGGCGCCGCCGGACGCTAGCCATGCAGGCACTAGCGTGTCGCGGTGACCGCGAACCGCTCACTCGTCCTGCTGCCTGCCGTCGACGTGGCAGCCGGACAGGCGGTGCGGCTGGTCCAGGGCGAGGCCGGGTCGGAGACGGCGTACGGTTCTCCGCTCGACGCGGCGCTGGCCTGGCAGGCCGGCGGCGCCGAATGGGTGCACCTCGTCGACCTTGACGCGGCGTTCGGGCGCGGCTCGAACCGTGAGCTGATCGCCGAGGTCGTCGGCCGGCTCGACGTGGCCGTCGAGCTGTCCGGGGGCATCAGGGACGACGCCTCGCTCAAGGCCGCGCTTGCCACCGGCTGCGCGCGGGTCAACATCGGCACCGCGGCGCTCGAGCAGCCCGAGTGGGTCCGCTCGGCCATCGCCCGGCACGGCGAGCGGGTCGCAGTCGGCCTGGATGTCCGCGGTACGACGTTGTCGGCGCGCGGCTGGACCCAGGACGGCGGCGAGCTGTACGACGTGCTGGCCCGGCTCGACGAGGATGGCTGCGCCCGATACGTCGTCACCGACGTCCGCCGTGACGGCACCCTCACCGGGCCCAACCTGGACCTGCTCCGTGACGTGTGTGCTGCGACGGATCGGCCGGTGATCGCGAGCGGTGGCGTGAGCACACTCGACGATCTGCGCTCGATCGCTGACCTCGTCGAGGCCGGCGTGGAGGGCGCGATCGTCGGCAAGGCGCTCTATGCCGGACAGTTCACGCTTCCAGAGGCGCTCGCCGCGGTGAGGTAGGTCGCCTCCCACTACGCTCGTCGGCTGTGTCCGTCGCGGTTCGCGTCATTCCCTGCCTTGACGTCGACGCCGGCCGGGTTGTCAAAGGCGTCAACTTCCGCGACCTGCGTGATGCCGGCAACCCGGTGGAGCTGGCCGCCAGGTACGACGCCGAGGGCGCGGATGAACTGGTGTTCCTCGACATCACCGCATCGAGCGGAAGCCGGGAGACGACCTACGACGTCGTCCGGCGTACCGCTGAGCAGGTGTTCATTCCGCTCACGGTCGGCGGGGGGGTGCGTTCGGTCGATGACGTCGACCGGCTGCTTCGCGCCGGTGCCGACAAGGTCGGGGTGAACACCGCGGCAATCGCTCGGCCGGATCTCCTCGGTGAGATCGCCGAGCGGTTCGGTAGCCAGGTGCTGGTGCTGTCGGTTGATGCGCGCCGTTCGGCCACCGAGTCGGCGTCCGGCAGCGGCTACGAGGTGACCACCCACGGCGGCCGGGAGCGGACCGGGATCGACGCGGTCGGCTGGGCACGTCGTGGCGAGGAGCTGGGGGTGGGGGAGATCCTGCTCAACTCGATGGACGCCGACGGCACCAAGGACGGGTTCGACCTGGAGATGATCGAAGCCGTCCGAGCGGTCGTGACCGTGCCGGTCATCGCCTCCGGTGGGGCGGGCGCCGTGGAGCACTTCGCTCCCGCGGTGGCAGCCGGAGCCGATGCCGTCCTCGCCGCCAGCGTCTTTCACTTCGGCACCTTGCGGCTCGGCGAGGTGAAGGAGTCGCTGCGGGCCGGCGGCTACGAGGTCCGCTGACCGGCGCCGGGTTCCGGCGATAACTCGCTTCGGCGGCTCCGCGATCGCCTGCACAATGGAGGGCATGTCCGCGCCTGCCCGACCGTCCTCGCTCGACCCGAAGATCGCCGCGCGGCTAAAGCGCGACGACCATGGTCTGATTGCCGCGGTCGCGCAGCAGTGGGACACCGGCGAGGTGCTCATGGTCGGCTGGATGGACGACGAGGCGCTGCACCGCACCCTCACCACCGGGCGCTGCACCTACTGGAGCCGCAGCCGGCAGGAGTACTGGGTGAAGGGCGACACTTCCGGTCACCAGCAGTGGGTGAAGTCCGTCGCGCTCGACTGCGACGGCGACACCGTACTGGTCTCGGTCGACCAGGTGGGCGCCGCGTGCCACACCGGTGATCGCCGCTGCTTCGACGCCGACGTCCTCGATGCCGTCGTCGGCGCGCCTGCGCCATGACCGCCGGAGTCGCCGGGCCAGCGCCCGACGGGGTCATCGATCCCGACCTCGACGGTTTTCTGGCAGCGATCGCGACTGACCGGGTGGTGCCGGTCGTGCGACGGCTTCTCGCTGATGCCGAGACCCCGATCAGCGCCTACCGCAAGCTCGCCGGTGGCAGGCCCGGCACATTCCTGCTCGAGTCCGCCGAACACGGCGGCGTGTGGTCGCGGTACTCCTTCATCGGCGTGCAGTCGGCGGCCACGCTTTCGGAGCGTGACGGGCGGGCAGTCTGGACAGGCATCGGCCCTGATGACCACCCGCAGGATCCGCTTGCCGCGCTGCACGATGCGGCCGCCCGGCTGCACACCCCTCGCCGCGCCGGGCTGCCGCCGCTGACCGGGGGTCTGGTGGGCTATCTCGGCTACGACGCGGTTCGCCGAATCGAGAAGCTCCCGACGATCGCCGAAGACGACCTGCGAATGCCGGAGCTGCACTTCCTGCTGGCCACCGATGTGGCGGTCTTCGACCACCGCGATGGCTCGCTGCTGTTGATCGCCAACGTGATCCGGGGCCTCACGCCGAGCGCGGAGACCGATCCGGAGGCGGCGTACGACGATGCTGTTGCCCGGCTGGAGTCGATGACCGCCGACCTCTCGAAGCCGGCCGAGTCATCCATCGCGACGTTGGCGCGCGGCGGGGCGGCTGGCTATGACGAGCGGTCCACCCGGGAGGACTACATGTCGTGGGTCGAGACCGCCAAGGAGTACATCCGGGCGGGCGACTGCTTCCAAGTCGTTGTGTCACAACGATTTGAGACCGATACGACGGCGGATCCGCTCGACGTCTACCGGGCGTTGCGAACCTCGAACCCGTCGCCGTACATGTATCTGTTGCGATTCGACGACCTCGATGTCGTCGGCTCGTCCCCCGAGGCGCTGGTCAAGGTCGAGGACGGCCGGGCGCTCATGCATCCGATCGCCGGCACCCGCCCGCGAGGCGCGACTCCGGAGGAGGACGCCGCGTTCGCAGCAGAGCTGCTCTCGGATCCGAAGGAGCGGGCGGAGCATGTGATGTTGGTCGACCTGGGACGCAATGACCTTGGTCGCGTCGCGGCGGCGGGCACCGTCGAGGTCGTGGACCTGATGGCGGTGGAGCGGTTCAGCCACGTCATGCATCTGGTCTCGACAGTGGTGTGTGACGTGGCCGAAGGCGCGACCTCGCTCGATGTCCTCTGCGCCTGCTTCCCGGCCGGCACCCTCTCCGGTGCGCCCAAGGTGCGGGCGATGGAGATCATCGACGAGCTCGAGCCGACGCGTCGGGGCCTGTATGGCGGGGTGGTCGGTTACGTCGATGTCGCCGGCGACCTTGACACCGCGGTGGCGATCCGGACGGTCGTGATGCGTGACGGTCGCGCGTACGTGCAGGCGGGCGCCGGCATCGTCGCTGACTCCGATCCCGACGCCGAGGATGTCGAGTCCCGCAACAAGGCCGCGGCCGTGCTCGGTGCGCTCGCTGCGGCCGAGGCGATCCGCCCAGCCCATGCGTGAGTCGTCGCCGCCCATTTGTGGGTGGTGGGTGGGGCGGTGGACGTGAGTCGGCGAGCCGGTCTGCTGCGCGCGGTCCTCAGCGTCGTGGCGGGAGGCGGCCTGGTGCTGCTTGCGAGTGGCCGGGAGTGGGCGCATGCCCGCATCCGCGTCCCAGCGGGGACGCCCGCGACGCTTCATGTTGTCGGCCACAATGTCGCCGCGTCGCTGCCCGCGTTGGGAATAGCTCTCGCGGCACTGGCCGTGGCGATCCTCGCGGCCAGCGGCGTGCTTCGCCGAATCGTCGGGGTGGTCGTCGTCGCGCTCGCCGCCACCACTGTGGGGGTCAGCGTCACCGCTGCCGGGCAGGTCGCGGCGGCTCTGGAGAAGCGCGAGGTCGGCGCGGCCGGGATCGCGGTCCACGCCTCGGCCAACGGTTGGTGGGTGGTGGCGGCACTCGGCGCGCTGCTCGCAGTTGCGGGCGGGCTGCTGACGATCGCCCACGGTGCTCGCTGGCAGCGACTGGGCACGAAGTACGACGCGCCGACCGCGGCACCGCGCCCGAAGGACCCTGCGATGGCCGCCTGGGAGGCCCTCGACCGTGGCGAGGATCCGACTGCCTGAACCCGCCAGCGTGGGGCGGCGTAGGTCGGGCTCTGTGGGGTTACTACCCTGACCGCGTGTCCATCCTCGACGACATCGTTGCCGGTGTCCGAGAGGACCTGGCGGACCGCGAACAGGCGATTCCGCTCGATGCCGTGAAGCAACTGGCTGCGAAGGCGCCGGCACCTCGCGACGCGATCGCGGCGCTGTCCGGCGACGGGGTCGCCGTCATCGCCGAGGTGAAGCGATCGAGCCCCAGCGCGGGCGATCTCGCCACCATCGGCGATCCTGCTGCACTCGCCAAGGAGTACGCCGCCGGTGGAGCGGCCGTCATCTCGGTGCTGACCGAACGACGCCGGTTCAACGGCACCCTCGACGATCTCGACGCGGTCCGGGCCGCGGTCGAGATTCCCGTGCTGCGCAAGGACTTCGTCGTCTCGCCGTACCAGGTGTGGGAGGCGCGTGCGCACGGTGCCGACGTCGTTCTGCTGATCGTCGCCGCGCTCGAGCAGCAGGTGCTGGTGAGCCTCAGGGAGCGGATCGAGAGTCTCGGCATGACGGCGCTGGTCGAGGTGCACGACGAGGCCGAGGCGCTGCGTGCGCTCGACGCCGGTGCCCGCGTGATCGGCATCAACAACCGAAACCTGCGCACGCTCGATGTCGACCGTGAGACCTTCGCCCGCGTCGCGCCGACGATTCCGTCGTCGGCGATCCGGGTCGCCGAGAGCGGCGTTCGGGGGCCGCATGACCTGCTTGCCGCGGCGGCGGCAGGGGCCGATGCCGTCCTGGTCGGTGAGGGCCTGGTCAAGGCGGACGTGCCGCGGCAGGCCGTCGCCGACCTCGTCGCTGCCGGCGTTCACCCGTCTTGCCGTCATCCGGCATAACCCGTCGCCACTCTGACACCGATCAGCGACACTGTGTTGTGACCGAAATCGCCGCGACCACCGAGCCAGGTGACGAGCGGTTCGGTCCGTATGGTGGCCGCTACGTGCCTGAGGCGCTGATTGCTGCGCTCGACCAGCTCACCGAGGTGTACGCCGACGCCCGCCGCGACCCGCAGTTCCAAGCCGAGCTGGATCGGCTGCTCCGGGACTACGCCGGACGACCGTCGCTGCTGTACCAGGCGAGCCGGTTCTCCGAAGCGGTTGGTGCCCGGGTCCTGCTGAAGCGCGAGGATCTCAACCACACCGGCGCTCACAAGATCAACAACGTGCTGGGTCAGGCGTTGCTCACCCGGCGGATGGGCAAGCCGCGCGTGATTGCCGAAACCGGCGCCGGGCAACACGGCGTTGCGACCGCGACGGCAGCGGCGCTGTTCGGGCTCGAGTGCGTCGTCTACATGGGCGAGGTCGACACCGAGCGGCAGGCGCTCAACGTCGCCCGAATGCAGCTGCTCGGCGCCGACGTGATCCCGGTGACGAGCGGGTCGCGCACTCTCAAGGACGCGATGAACGAGGCGTTCCGCGACTGGGTGACCAACGTCGAGGACACCCACTACGTCATCGGGTCGGTCGGGGGACCGGCGCCATTCCCGGCGATGGTCCGGGATTTTGCGGCCATCATCGGCACCGAAGCCCGAGCGCAATGTCTCGACCTGCTCGGCCGGCTGCCTGACGCGGTGATGGCATGCGTCGGCGGCGGCTCGAACGCGATGGGGATCTTCGCTGCGTTTATCGCGGATGAGGCGGTGCGGCTCTACGGCTTCGAGGCCGGCGGTGACGGCATCGACACCGACCGGCACGCGGCCACCCTCACCGGTGGCTCGCCGGGGGTGTTGCACGGGGCGCGTTCCTACGTGCTGCAGGACGAGGACGGCCAGACCCGGGAGTCCCACTCGATCTCCGCCGGGCTGGACTACCCCGGGGTCGGTCCGGAGCACGCCTGGTTGAAGGACACCGGCCGCGCGACCTACGCACCGATCACCGACCGCGAGGCGATGGATGCCTTCCGGCTGCTGTGCCGGACGGAGGGGATCATCCCGGCGATCGAGAGCGCTCATGCTTTGGCCGGCGCCTCGGGTGTGGCGAAGGAGCTCGGTCCGGACGCGACGTTGCTGGTGAACCTCTCGGGTCGGGGGGACAAGGACATGTCGACGGCGGCCCACTGGTTCGGACTGGTCCGCGGTGATGAGGCGGCCTCATCGTGAGGTCGGCGGACGCGTACGCCGCCGCCCGCGGCCAGGGCCGTGCCGCGCTGGTCGGCTACCTCCCGGCCGGCTTTCCGTCATACGGCGGCTGCATCGAGGCGTTACGAGCGTTGGCCGACAACGGCGTTGACGTCGTCGAGATCGGGTTGCCATACAGCGACCCGGTGCTCGACGGACCGACGATCCAGGCTGCTGCCGAGCGGTCGCTTCGGCACGGCACTCGGATCACCGACGTGCTGCGCACGGTCGAGGCGACAGCGGCGATGGACGTCGCAGTGGTGGTCATGACGTACTGGAATCCGGTGCTCGCCTATGGCGTCGAGCGGTTCGCCGCCGATCTCGACGCGGCGGGAGGCAGTGGGCTGATCACCCCTGACCTCATCCCTGACGAAGCCGGGGAGTGGCTCGCTGTCAGCGAGAACCTCGACCTGGAGCGGATCTTCCTGGTGGCGCCGTCGTCGACCCCGGCGCGGATCGCGGCGACGACAGCGGCGTGCCGGGGCTGGGTCTACGCCGCGTCGACCATGGGGGTCACCGGCGCTCGCGAGGCCACCTCTTCGGTGGCACCTGCTCTGGTCGAGCGGACCCGCGCGAGCACTGAACTCCCGATCGGCGTCGGGCTGGGAGTGTCGAACGGCTCGCAGGCGGCCGAGGTCGCGTCGTACGCCGACGGTGTGATAGTCGGATCGGCTCTGGTGCGATGCCTGCTGGATGCGGACAGTGAGGCTGCCGGCGCCGCGGCGGCGGGCGCCCTCACGGCTGATCTGGCGCGTGGCGTTCGAACCCGCGCTGTCGTATCCCCGTAGGGTTTGGCTGTGCTGCCCGCTGGCCTGCCGGCTCACATTCCGAGCCCGTCGCGAGGCGTGGTCCACCTCGGGCCGCTCCCGATCCGCGCTTACGCGCTGTGCATCATCGTCGGCGTCATCGTCGCCGTGGTGGTCGGCGAGCGGCGGTTCCAGGCGCGGGGTGGACGCAAGGGTGCGATCGCTGACGTCGCGACCTGGGCGGTGCCGTTCGGACTCGTTGGCGCCCGGATCTACCACCTCGTCACCAACCCGGAGATCTACTGGGGTGGCCCGGGACGCTCGGGCACCCTCGGTGCACTGAAGATCTGGGACGGCGGCCTCGGGATCTGGGGCGGCGTGCTGTTCGGGGCGCTCGGCGCCTACATCGCGTGCCGCCGGTACCGGCTCAACTATGCGTTGGTCGCCGATGCGGTGGCACCCGGACTACCGCTTGCCCAGGCGATCGGCAGGTGGGGGAACTGGTTCAACCAGGAGCTCTACGGCCGCCCGACGTCGCTGCCATGGGGCTTGCACATCGACATCGCCCATCGCATGCCTGGCTATCTCAACAGCGCGTACTACCAGCCCACCTTCCTCTACGAGTTCATCTGGGACGTCGGGGTCGCGCTTGTCGTGATCTGGGCCGACCGACGGTGGCGCTTCACCCGGGGTCGCGGATTCGCGCTGTACGTCGCGCTGTACACCGCCGGTCGGGGCTGGATCGAGGCGCTGCGGATCGACGATGCGCACAAGTTCCTCGGGCTGCGGCTCAACGACTGGACCAGCGTCCTGGTGTTCGTCGCCGCCGTCGGGTACTTCGTTGTGATGCGGCCGAAGGACAGTGACGACGACCACGATCCGGATCCGCTGACCTCGGCAGCGCCTACCCTGACACCATGAGCGAGACGACGGCCACGCCACCGACGGCCACGCCACCGGCGGCTGCGCCGACCGCTCAGAAGCAGGAGATCCACCACACCCACCGCGACGTCAGCGGCGGCTGGCTGCGGCCCGCCGTGTTCGGCGCCATGGATGGTGTGGTGTCGAACTCCGCGCTGGTCGCCGGCGTCGCGGCGGCGAATGTGAAAGTCCACGACATCCTGCTCAGCGGGTTCGCCGGACTTCTTGCCGGCTCGTTCTCGATGGCCGTGGGGGAGTGGACCTCGGTTCAGTCGCAGTCCCAGCTCGTGCAAGCCGAGATCGAGAAGGAACGCACCGAGATCGAGCGCAACCCCCACGCCGAGGAGCGCGAGCTGGCGGCCATGTTCCGCCACCGCGGGCTGTCGCGGGAGCTGTCGACCCGCATCGCCAGCGAGCTGTCCAAGGACCCGGACGAGGCCTGGCGGGTGCACGTCCGCGAAGAGCTCGGCGTCGACCCGGACGAGCAGCCATCGCCGTACGTTGCGGGCGCGCTGTCGTTCGTCACGTTCGCGATCGGCGCTTTCGTGCCGATCCTGCCCTATCTCCTCGGCGCGCATAACCTGCTGTTGCCGCTGGTCCTGAGCGGGATCGTGCTGCTGCTGACCGGTGTCGGAGTGGCCAGGATCACGGCTCGACCGTTGCTGGTGGGGGCGCTGCGCCATCTGGTGCTCGGCGCGGTGGCGGTCGGCGTGGTGTTCGGCGTCGGCCGGGCAATAGGCGCGGGGGTTTCTGGGTAGAGCGCCGGCGCGAAGCGCCTACACCGCAGCGAAGCGCCTACACCGCAGCGAAGCGTGGCCTACCCGACGACCGGCGCCGCCACTCGACACCCCGGGTTATCGTCTGGCACCGGCTTGTCACGCTGAGGTAACCTTGCAAGCGCAGGGCCGACGTCGTCCCGCGCCAGCGCCCATCACGTGCGCATCCGAACCAGCGGGTGCGAGACGTGTGACGACATCGGATATTGGAGCCCGACGGCATGCCTGCATCACCGCACCCACAGCACGGCGAACCGGGTACCTCGCTGCCCTCACGGCCGGGGTTGGCTGGTCCGCCACCGCAGGGCCTCTACGACCCTCGCCATGAGCACGATGCCTGCGGTGTGGCGTTCGTCGCGGACATCCACGGGCGCCGTACTCGCTCAATCGTTTCGGACGCGCTGACCGCGCTGCACAACCTCGACCATCGCGGGGCGTCCGGCGCCGAGGTCAACACGGGCGACGGCGCGGGAATCCTCGTACAGATGCCTGACGAGTTCCTGCGAGCCGTCGTCGACTTCCAGCTTCCCAAGACCGGCTCATACGCCGTCGGCATCGTCTTCCTTCCGGACGACGACGAGCTCGCCAAGAAGGCGATCGATGCGATCGAGCGGATCGTCGGGGAAGAGGACCTCCGGCTGCTCGGCTGGCGGGACCTGCCGATTGACCCGGCACCGCTGGGCGCGACCGCCCTATCGGTGATGCCGAGGTTCCGTCAGCTGTTCGTCACCGGCAACCGCGGTGAGCTCGGTATGGCGCTGGAGCGGCGGGCGTTCTGCGCCCGCAAGCGCATCGAGCGCGAGGTCGAGGTCTACCTGCCGTCGCTGTCGTGCCGGACTCTGGTCTACAAGGGAATGCTCACGACCGACCAGTTGCCGGCGTTCTTCCCCGACCTCAACGATGAGCGGTTCACCTCGGCGATCGCGCTGGTCCACTCGCGGTTCTCGACGAACACCTTCCCGTCGTGGCCGCTCGCGCATCCCTACCGCTACGTCGCGCACAACGGCGAGATCAACACGGTCATGGGCAACCGCAACTGGATGCGGGCCCGCGAGGCGTTGCTGGACAGCGACGTCATCCCTGGCGATCTGACCCGGCTCTACCCGATCATCACGCCGGGCGGAAGTGACTCAGCGAGCTTCGACGAGGTGCTCGAGCTGCTTCACCTCGGTGGCCGGTCGCTGCCGCACGCGGTGCTGATGATGATCCCGGAAGCCCACGAGAACACCACCACGATGGATCCGGCCCGCAAGGCGTTCTATGAGTTCCACTCCTGCCTGATGGAGCCGTGGGACGGTCCGGCGTGCGTTGCGTTCACCGACGGTTCCGTCGTGGGAGCGGTCCTCGACCGCAACGGGCTGCGTCCGTCGCGGTACTGGGTGACCGACGACGGCCGGGTGATCCTGGCATCCGAGGTCGGTGTGCTCGACGTCGAGCCGGAGCGCGTGGTCCGCAAGGGCCGGCTGCAGCCCGGCCGGATGTTCCTCGTCGACACCGTTGCCGGCCGGATCGTCGACGACGACGAGCTGAAGGCCGAGCTCGCGGCGGAGAACCCGTACCAGGAGTGGCTGCATGGCGGCCGGCTCCACCTCGACACGTTGCCCGACCGCGAGCACATCGTGTACTCGCACGAGTCCGTCGTACGCCGCCAGCAGGCCTTCGGCTACACCGAGGAGGAGCTGCGGATCCTCGTCGCGCCGATGGCCCGGGCCGGCGCCGAGGCGATCGGCTCGATGGGCACCGACACTCCGGTCGCTGCGCTGTCGGGCCGGCCACGGATGTTGTTCGACTACTTCACCCAGCTCTTCGCGCAGGTCACGAACCCGCCGCTCGACGCAATCCGCGAGGAGCTGGTGACCTCGCTCGGCGCCTCGATCGGCCCGGAACGAAACCTCCTCGATCCGACACCGGCGTCCTGTCGCCAGATCACGTTGCCGTTCCCGGTAGTGGACAACGACGAGCTGGCCAAGATCATCCACATCAACGACGATGGCGATCTTCCCGGCTACGCCGCCCACGTCGTGAAGGGCCTGTACCCGGTGGCCGGCGACGGCCAGGCGCTGCGGGTGGCACTGGACCGGGTGCGGCAGGAGGTCAGCGACGCGATCGCCAACGGCGCCCGACTGATCGTACTGAGTGATCGTGACAGCGACGCCGAACTGGCACCGATCCCGTCGCTGTTGCTGACCAGCGCGGTGCACCACCATCTGATCCGCGAGAAGACCCGCACGATGGTCGGCCTGATCGTCGAGGCGGGCGACGTGCGCGAGGTCCATCACGTCGCACTCCTCATCGGGTACGGCGCGGCGGCGGTCAACCCCTACCTCGCCATGGAGTCGGTCGAGGACCTGGTGCGCAACGGGGTCGTGACAACCGGCCCCGACGCCGGCTCGGCTGATGTCGATCGGGCAATCCACCACTACATCAAGGCGCTCGGCAAGGGCGTGCTCAAGGTGATGAGCAAGATGGGCGTCTCGACGGTCGCGTCGTACACCGGTGCCCAGATCTTCGAGGCGATCGGCCTGTCGCAGGACGTCATCGACGAGTACTTCACCGGCACGACCTCGCGACTTGGCGGTGTCGGCCTCGACGTCATTGCGGAGGAGGTCGCCGCGCGCCATCGGCACGCCTACCCGCGGGTGCCGCACAAGCATCGCCGGCTCTGGGTCGGCGGCGAGTACCAGTGGCGACGCGAAGGCGAGCCGCATCTGTTCAACCCGCAGACCGTTTTCAAGCTGCAGCATGCGACCCGCAGCGGCCAGTACGCCGTGTTCAAGGAGTACTCGAAGGCGGTCGACGAGCAGGCGAACAAGCTGATGACGCTGCGGGGCCTGTTCAGGTTCGACACCACCTCGCGGTCGCCGATCCCGATCGAGGAGGTCGAGCCGGCGTCGGAGATCGTGAAGCGGTTCGCGACGGGCGCGATGTCCTACGGCTCGATCTCTGCCGAGGCACACGAGACGCTCGCGATCGCGATGAACCGGTTGGGCGGCAAGTCCAACACCGGTGAAGGCGGCGAGGACACCGACCGGCTGCACGACCCGGCCCGGCGAAGCGCGATCAAGCAGGTCGCGAGTGGCCGGTTCGGCGTGACCAGCGACTACCTCACCAACGCCGACGACCTGCAGATCAAGATGGCGCAGGGCGCCAAGCCCGGCGAGGGCGGCCAGCTGCCCGGACACAAGGTGTACCCGTGGATCGCCAAGACCCGGGGCTCGACGCCGGGCGTCGGCCTGATCTCGCCGCCACCGCACCACGACATCTACTCGATCGAGGATCTCAAGCAGCTGATCCACGACCTCAAGAACGCCAACCCGCAAGCCCGCGTCCACGTGAAGCTCGTCGCAGAGGTCGGGGTCGGGACCGTCGCGGCCGGAGTGTCGAAGGCCCACGCCGACGTCGTCCTGATCTCCGGCCACGATGGTGGCACCGGTGCCGCCCCGCTGACTTCGCTGAAGCACGCCGGCTCGCCGTGGGAGCTCGGCCTTGCCGAGACGCAGCAGACGCTGCTGCTCAACGGGCTGCGCGACCGGATCGTGGTGCAGGTCGACGGTCAGATGAAGACCGGCCGCGACGTGGTGATCGCCGCGTTGCTCGGCGCTGAGGAGTACGGCTTCGCGACCGCGCCGCTGGTGGTGTCGGGCTGCATCATGATGCGGGTCTGCCACCTCGACACCTGCCCGGTTGGCGTCGCCACCCAGAACCCGGAGCTGCGCAAGCGCTTCACCGGCAAGCCGGAGTTCGTCGAGAACTTCTTCAGCTTCGTCGCCGAGGAAGTCCGCGAGCACCTCGCCGCGTTGGGGTTCCGGTCGATCGAGGAAGCTGTCGGCCATGTCGAGGTGCTCGACACCACCGCCGCTGTCGACCACTGGAAGGCGTCCGGGCTCGACGTGTCACCGATCCTGCACCGGCCGGAGGTTGACGGGCCGTTGCATCGCACCCGCGGGCAGGACCACGGCCTCGACAAGGCCTTGGACAACACGCTGGTGCAGCTGGCGGAGGGCGCGTTGCAGGACGCCCAGCCGGTGCGGCTGGAGCTTCCGATCCGCAATGTCAACCGGACCGTCGGAACGATCCTCGGTCACGAGGTCACCAAGCGGTACGCCGACGCCGGGCTCCCGGACGACACGATCGACGTGACGTTCACCGGATCTGCTGGACAGTCCTTCGGCGCCTTCGTGCCGAAGGGCATCACCCTCCGCTTGCTTGGTGACGCCAACGACTATCTCGGCAAGGGCCTGTCCGGCGGTCGGATCGTCGTACGGCCGCACGCCGCGGCGCCGTTCCGCGCCGAGGACAACGTCATCGCGGGCAACGTCATCCTGTACGGCGCGACCGGCGGCGAGGCGTTCATCCGCGGCGTCGTGGGGGAACGGTTCGGCGTCCGCAACTCGGGCGCGACCGCGGTGGTAGAGGGCGTCGGCGACCACGCCTGCGAGTACATGACCGGCGGCCGGGTCGTCGTGCTCGGTCGCACCGGCCGCAACGTCGCAGCCGGGATGTCCGGAGGCATCGCGTACTTCCTCGACCTCGACACCTCAGTAGTCAACAGCGAGATGGTCGATCTCGAGCCGCTCGCCGAAGCCGACCGCGATTTCCTGCGCGTGACGGTGACCCGCCACCTTGCCGAGACCGGATCCGCCATCGCCGCGCAGCTGCTCTCCGACTGGGGAGTGTCGGTGACGCGGTTCTCGAAGATCATGCCGCGCGACTACAAACGGGTGCTCGAGGCCGCGAAGGCGGCCGAGGACGCCGGCGCGAACGTCGACGAGGCGATCATGGCGGCCGCACATGGCTGACCCGAAGGGCTTCCTCACCACGCCGCGCGAACTTCCGAAGCGACGGCCGGTCGAGATCCGGATCCAGGACTGGCGCGAGGTCTACACCGACTTCGACCCGCTGCGGTTGCAAAAGCAGGCCGGCCGATGCATGGACTGTGGCATCCCGTTCTGCCATCAGGGCTGCCCGCTGGGGAATCTGATCCCCGAGTGGAACGACCTGGTGTGGCGCGAGGACTGGCACGAGGCGATCGAGCGGCTGCATGCGACGAACAACTTCCCGGAGTTCACCGGCCGGCTTTGCCCGGCGCCGTGTGAGAGCGCGTGCGTTCTCGGCATCAACTCCGACCCGGTGACGATCAAGCAGGTCGAGGTCGAGATCGTCGACCGGGCGTGGGACGAGGGCTGGATCGCACCGCAGATCGCCGAGCGGCTCTCCGGCAAGACCGTCGCGGTCGTTGGGTCGGGCCCGGCCGGTCTCGCCGCCGCACAGCAGCTGACTCGCGCCGGCCACACCGTCGTCGTCTACGAGCGGGCGGATCGCATCGGTGGGCTGCTCCGCTACGGAATCCCAGAGTTCAAGATGGAGAAGCGCCACCTCGAGCTGCGACTGCTGCAGATGGAAGAGGAGGGGACGCGGTTCCGGACCGGCGTGGACGTCGGCACCGACATCACGGCCGAGCAGCTCCGCAAGCGCCACGACGCGATCGTCCTGGCAGGCGGCTCGACCGTCCCGCGTGATCTTGACGTACCAGGCCGAGACCTCGGCGGGATCCATCCGGCGATGGACTATCTGCCCGGAGCGAACCGGGTGCAGCAGGGTGACATCGATTCACCGCCGATCACCGCCGAAGGCAAGGACGTGATCATCCTCGGCGGCGGCGACACCGGAGCCGACTGCCTGGGCACTGCGCTGCGACAGAAGGCGAAGTCGGTCACGCAGCTCGAGATCCTCGCGCGGCCGCCGGACAGCCGCAACGAGAAGATGCCGTGGCCGACGTACCCGATGATCTATCGGATCTCGAGCGCCCACGAAGAGGGCGGCGACCGGGTGTACGCGGTTTCGACGCAGCGTTTCACCGGCGACGTCGATGGCAACGTCAGCGGGCTCGTCATCGCCGAGGTGGACGAGAAATTCAACCCGGTCGAGGGCACCGAACAGGAGCTACCGGCTCAGCTGGTCCTGCTCGCGATGGGTTTCATCGGGCCGGAGAAGGGTCCGTTGCTCGAGGGTCTCGAGGTGGAGTTCGACCAGCGTGGCAATGTCGACCGCGACGGGGACTGGATGACCTCGACCGAGGGCGTCTTCGCCTGCGGCGACATGGGCCGCGGCCAGTCGCTCATCGTCTGGGCGATTGCCGAGGGGCGGTCGTGCGCAGCGGCGGTAGACCGATGGTTGATCGGCGACACGACGCTGCCGTCGCCGGTACTTCCGACCGATCGGCCGATCGCGTAGCACCGCCTCGACTGCATAGCGGTCGGCGGCACGGGTAGCCCCTGATGATCGAGCAATTCAGGGAGTGAGCACATGGCGAAACCACTTGAGGGCAAGACCGTCGCGTTTCTGGTCGCAACGGAAGGCATCGAGCAGGTTGAGCTGACCGAGTCCTGGAAAGCGGTTGAGGGCGCCGGTGGCAAACCGTCGCTGGTCTCGACCGAAGCCGGTACGGTCCAGGCTTTCAACCATCTCGACAAGGCGGACACGTTCGACGTCGACGCGGTCGTCGGTGAGACTTCTGTCGACGCCTACGACGGGCTGGTGCTGCCTGGCGGAGTGGCCAACCCCGACAGCTTGCGAATGCACTCTGGCGCGGTCGCGTTCGCCAAGGGGTTCTTCGATGCGGGCAAGCCGGTGGCGGTGATCTGCCACGGTCCCTGGACGCTGGTCGAGGCCGGTGTCGTGCGCGATCGCACCCTGACCAGCTGGCCCAGCGTGAAGACCGACATCGTCAACGCCGGCGGAACCTGGGTCGACGAAGAGGTCGTCGTGTGCACCGCCGGTCCGAACACCTTGATCAGCAGCCGCAAGCCCGACGACCTGAAGGCCTTCTGCCAAGAGCTGGTCGACCAGCTCGCCTAGTCCATCAACTCGCGAGAGTCACAGTGCCCCGGGTCGGACTCGAACCGACACTGAATGGGTTTTGAATCCATCTTCTCTACCAATTGGAATACCGGGGCCAGGGCCGGCATCGAGTCTAGGGAAATCGGTGGGCTGGGTAGTCTGCGGGCCGTGAGTTCTCCGATGCCTCGTCGCGTTCTCATCGCAGAGGATGAGGCGCTGATTCGGATGGATCTCAAGGAGATGCTCGAGGAAGAGGGCTACCAGGTCGTTGCCGAAGCGGCCGACGGGCAGCAGGCCATCGACCTCGCCCGGGAGCACAACCCTGACGTCGTGATTCTCGACGTAAAGATGCCGGTGCTCGACGGCATTTCGGCAGCCGAGCAAATCACGGCCGATGCGATCGCGCCGATCGTGATGCTGACTGCGTTCAGCCAACGCGAGCTCGTTGAACGGGCGGTCAGCGCCGGTGCCATGGCCTACGTCGTCAAGCCCTTCGGCAAGGCCGACCTGCTGCCCACGATCGAAGTGGCGGTCAGCCGCCATCAGCAGATGCGGGCATTGAGCGATGAGGTCGCGGACCTCGCCGAGCGCCTGGACACCCGAAAGCTGATCGATCGTGCCAAGTCGAGGCTGCAGACCGAGCAGGGCATGACCGAGCCGGAGGCGTTTCGCTGGATCCAGAAGACGGCGATGGACGGGCGGTCGTCGATGCGCGCAGTGGCCGAAGCCGTTCTCGCTGTCGGGACCGGCTGAGCGTCGTTCCGGGTCTGCTGCTTGCGTTGAGCGTGCGTCCGAGCCGCGAACGATCGGTCGGTGGGGGCAGAGATGCCCGGCACCTTTGGGTCCGTCTGCGCCTTCCCCGCGCGTAGACGTTGTCTACTCGGTGCCGGGCTGTGTCGCAAAACTAGTCAACGCGACCGCCGCCGGTCAACGCAGGTGATCAGCTGACATGCCCAAAATGGTCGTGATCGCCCAGCCTCTGATCGGCCCTCGTTTTCCAGAGGATTGGGCGTTACGGTGCTGATACCGATCGGCAGCCATCCGCGGTCGGCTGCTGTCAGCCCAGTCGACCAGGAGGTGCCGGTGAGCCGTTCACAGGTAATCACCCGCACCGCCACGTCAGACGACATACCCACCCTGGTTGATCTGTGGGACGAGCTCCGGCAGGTGGGAGGCCGTGCCGAGCGGGCGATCAACCCGGTAAACGGCGGCGGCGACGTCAAGGACCGGTTCGCCGAGGTGCTCCTCGACCCGACCTGCCGAGTCGAGCTCGCTTGCATCGGCGATACGCCGGCCGGCATGGCCGTCATGCGCATCTCGCATCCCGACCCGCTCTCGGACTCACGCGTCGTCCATGTCGCGCACCTCTATGTCGCCCGTGCCGCGCGTCACTACGGCGTCGGTCATGCGCTGCTGTCCGCGGCCGCTGACTTCGCCGCCGAGAACCACCTCGATCACGTTGCCGCGAGCGTCTACCCGTCGCTGCGTGATGCCAGCCGGTTCTTCGCGCGGCTGGGCTTCGCCCCCGTCGCGGTACGGCGGGTCGTGCCGGTCACCGTCCTGCGGCGACGTCTTGGTGCCGACAGCAACACCCCACTGCTCGGCGACGCGGTCCGTCGCCGTACCCGATTGATGAGGCCGGTCCCGCCGCAGCGCCGCCGCCGCACCGTGGCCGAACGGATCGAGTCCTAGCGTTCTGAGGACCACTGCTTTCCCTAGCCGGGTTCGCGAAGGAGCGCGGTCAACCGCGAGGTGCAGAGCTTTCGGTCCTGGTCGTCGGTGATCACGATCTGATAGGTGCAGAGCGTGCGGCCGAGATGCAGCGGCGTCGCGACCCCCGTCACGTAGCCCTCGGTCGCCGAGCGGTGATGAGTGGCATTGATCTCGATCCCCACCGCGATCTTGTCGGCCCCCGCATGCAGCGCCGACGCCATCGACCCCATCGACTCGGCGAGGACGCACGAGGCCCCGCCGTGCAGCAGGCCGTACGGCTGGCGGTTGCCTTCCACCGGCATCCGGGCCACCACTCGGTCGACCGAGAATTCGAGGAACTCGATCCCCATCTTCTCGCCGAGCTCCCCGACGATCGCGGTCATTGCGGGGGCGAGGTCATCCGGCGGCTGCGTCACTTAGCCACCCTAGGATGCGGGGCATGGCGCCTGGTGCGAAGGTGAGCTCTCCGACGCGCTCCCGGCTGCTGCTCCTGGATGGCCATTCGCTGGCGTATCGAGCCTTCTTTGCCCTACCCGTCGAGAACTTCTCGACGACAACGGGTCAGCCGACGAACGCCGTCTACGGCTTCACGGCCATGCTCATCAACATCCTCCGGGACGAGTCCCCGACGCACGTTGCGGTCGCGTTCGACGTCGGTCGCAAGACCTTCCGGACCGAGGCGTACGCCGAGTACAAGGCCAACCGGAAGGAGACCCCGACTGACTTCCGGGGTCAGGTGGATCTGATCCGCGAGGTGCTCAGCGCACTGAAGATCACCGCGATCGAAGCAGCGGGTTACGAGGCGGATGACGTCATCGCCACCCTCGCGGTACAGGGCCACGCCGAGGACATGGACGTGCTCATCGTCACCGGCGACCGGGATGTCCTGCAGCTCGTGAACGACCGCGTGACGGTCTTGATGACCCGCCGCGGCATCAGCGACATGACCCGTTTCACCCCGGCAGCCGTCGAGGAGAAGTACGGGCTCACGCCGAGCCAGTACCCCGACTTCGCCGCGTTGCGCGGCGACCCGAGCGACAACCTTCCGTCGATCCCCGGCGTGGGCGAGAAGACCGCGGCGAAGTGGGTGCGCGACTTCGGCTCGCTCGACGAGCTGGTCGCGAAGGTCGACACGGTGCCCGGCAAGGCCGGTGACGCACTGCGCGACCACCTCACCGACGTCATCCGCAACCGGCAGCTCACCGAGCTGCGCCGCGATGTCCCGCTCGACAAGCCGCCCGCCGAGCTGGTGCTCGGGCAGTGGGATCGCGAGATCCTCAACACGCTCTTCGACACCTTGCAGTTCCGGGTGTTACGCGAGCGGCTCTACACGACGTTCTCGGTGTCTGAGCCCGAGTCGGCCGATGCCGGCTTCGAGCTCCACGGGGTGGTGCTCTCCCCCGGCGATGTCGCGGGGTGGCTCGACGAGCACGCGCGCGGCGACACGCTGCACGGCGTGGCCTTCCTCGGCTCGTGGGGCCGCGGTACGGGCAACATCACCGGACTCGCGCTGGCCTCACCCGACGGGACCGCGGCGTACCTCGACCCTGAGCAGCTCACCGCGGACGATGAGAAGGCCATCACCGGCTGGCTGGCCGACCCGGCGATCAGCAAGGCCACCCATGACGTCAAGGGCCCGCTGCTGGCGCTCGCCGAGCGCGGCTGGTCGCTCGCCGGTGTGACAAGCGACACCGCTCTCGCGGCCTATCTGGCATTGCCCGGCCAGCGCACCTTCGACCTCTCCGACCTCGCGGTGCGTTACCTGCAACGCGAGCTTCGTGCCGAGTCCAGCGACGACGGTCAGCTCTCGCTCGACGGGTCACTCGAGGAGGACGAGGCACAGGGGCAGATGCTTCGAGCCCGCGCCATCCTCGATCTCGCGATCGCGCTCGAGGCAGTGCTCGCCGATCGCGGCGGCTCGGCGCTGCTGACCGAGCTCGAGCTTCCGTTGACCGCGCTGCTCGCTGAGATGGAGCGGGTGGGGATCGCGGCCGACGTCGAGTGGCTTGCCGAGCTCGAGGCGCGGTTCGCCGGCGAGGTGAAGAACGCCGCCGAGCAGGCCTACGCGACCCTTGGCCACGAGGTCAATCTCGGCTCGCCCAAGCAGCTCCAGCAGGTGCTGTTCGAAGAGCTGGCACTGCCGAAGACCAAGAAGATCAAGACCGGCTACACGACTGACGCCGAGGCCCTGCAGGATCTCTACGCGAAGACCGGGCATCCGTTTCTGGAGCACCTGCTACGACATCGCGACGTGGCGCGGCTGAAGACCGTCGTGGATTCGCTGATACCGATGGTCGACGACCACGGCCGGGTGCACACCACTTATAACCAGCTCGTCGCGGCGACCGGGCGGTTGTCCAGCACCGACCCCAACCTGCAGAACATCCCGGTCCGCACCCTGGAAGGCCGGGAGATCCGTAAGGCATTCATCGTCGGCCAGGACTTCGAATCCCTCATGACGGCCGACTACTCGCAGATCGAGATGCGGATCATGGCCCACCTCTCCGGTGACGCCGGCCTGATCGAGGCGTTCTCCTCAGGCGAAGATCTGCACACCTTCGTTGCCGCCACCGCGTTTGGGATCGCGGTCGACGCCGTAGAGCCGGAGCAGCGCCGGCGGATCAAGGCGATGTCGTACGGCCTGGCCTACGGCCTCTCGGCGTACGGGTTGTCGCAGCAGCTCGGCATCACGCCGGACGATGCCAAGGAGCACATGGAGGCCTACTTCGCCCGCTTCGGCGGCGTGCGCGACTACCTCACCGGGGTCGTCGCTCAGGCGCGCATGGACGGCTACACCGAAACCATCCTCGGCCGCCGCCGCTACCTGCCCGACTTGACCAGCGACAACGGGCAGCGTCGGCAGATGGCCGAGCGGATGGCGCTCAACGCCCCGATCCAGGGATCAGCCGCCGACATCATCAAGGTCGCGATGCTCGGGGTGGAGCGGGCGCTGCGCGAGGGAAACCTGGCATCCCGGTTGTTGCTGCAGGTGCACGACGAGCTCGTCCTCGAGATCGCGGCGGGGGAGCGGCAGAGGGTCGAGGACCTGGTACGTCGGGAAATGGGCGCGGCGTACCAGCTCGGGGACGTGGCGCTGGAGGTCTCAGTCGGCTTTGGCAAGTCCTGGGACGACGCCGCCCACTAGACACACGCATGTGCCATCGCTGGCGCTATAGGCCCACCGATGGCACATGCGTGGCGCTATAGGCCCACCGATGGCACATGCGTGGGCTTGTGGGTCACGAAGATGGCCGTGCCGGGGATCAGCTCGCCGCGCAGCTTGCTCCACTGACCCCAGGTGCGGTCGTGGTCGGCAGGCCACTCCGGCTCGACCAGGTCGTCGACGACCAGACCGGCCGCGACGATCTCGCGGATCCGGTCGCCAACCGTGCGGTGGTGCTCGACGTAGGTCGGGACGCCGTGCTCGTCCTGCTCGACGTACGGAAGCCGGTCGAAGTACGACGTACGGACGGTCAGCCCGCCGGGTCCGGGGTCGTCGAGGAAGCACCAGCGAATCGGATGGGTGACCGCGAACACCCATCGGCCGCCCGGCCGAAGCACCCGGGCAACTTCGGTCATGACTGCCTGTGAGTCCTCGACGAACGGCACCGCGCCGTACGCCGAGCAGGCCAGGTCGAACGAGCCGTCCCGGAACGGCAACCGCTGGGCATCGCCCATCACCAGCGCCGACCGCATTCCGAGCCGCTGGTCGAGCCGCCGGGCATGTCCCAGCTGAGACCCGGACAGGTCGATGCCGACGGCCGTCGCGCCCTGCGCGGTGAGCCAGCGAGTGCACTGTGCGGCGCCGGCACCCACCTCGAGCACCTGCTTCCCGGCGACCGGGCCGAGCAGTTGCGCGTCAGCCTCGCGGAGGCGTTCCGGGCACCACATGAGGTCGGCGTCGCCGAGGAAGGCGCCGTGCTCAGCCTGGTAGTCCTCCGCCGTGGACTCCCACCAGGCTCGGGACGCTGCCAAGCTCGCTGCCGGGCTGAGCCGGCGGCGTACCGGTTTGATGATCATCGGCCGTTGGACTCCCATGCTGCGTTCGACTCAACTGCGGGGCGCGAATAGACTCGTTGGCCGCATCGGGGAACCCCTCGATGTGCCGTCGACACCACTGTCCCCCTGTCCTAATCGACACCCGACAACTGTCCGTCTTTCGAGGATCCCTACTACATGACCGCTGCAGTCGCCGAACCGAACACCCCGCAAGGCCCCGCCCAGGTCGCTGTCAACGACATCGGCTCCGCTGAGGACTTCCTCGCAGCCATCGAAGGCACGATCAAGGAGTTCAACGACGGCGACATCGTCGAAGGCATCATCGTCCGGGTCGACCGCGACGAGGTCCTGCTCGACATTGGCTACAAGACCGAGGGCGTGATCCCCAGCCGCGAGCTGTCGATCAAGCACGACGTCGACCCCAACGAGGTCGTCTCAGTCGGTGACGAGGTAGAGGCCCTCGTCCTCCAGAAGGAGGACAAGGAGGGCCGCCTGATCCTGTCCAAGAAGCGCGCCCAGTACGAGCGCGCCTGGGGCACGATCGAGCAGATCAA
>JAICXJ010000007.1 GCA_025980465.1 Frankiales bacterium
CCAGTCCGTCACCGATGGCGGCATCAAGAACACCTGATCGCGATCCACAGCACGCACGTTGATCGACACACTTCATCGTCGCGGCCGGCTACCCCAGAACGCCGCCGCCACGCCGCCATTCATGCGACAGCCACGTCAGCGCGAAATAACCGGCCCTTCCCCGCTCAATTACGACATCTAAGGTCCCGTTTTCCAAGATCGTTGATCAAGGCTCCGAACTGCGGAGATGCTGTTCTCAGCGGTCGCAGTTCGCACATATGTGCAGCAACCGAACGTCAGCCGCCCACTGACGCCGACAACGCCCTGACCTGGGCAAACGCTGATCAGGGCGTCGGCGGCACGGCGAAGCGGAGGCTGCCTTCTGTTCTGCGAGCAACCACAGAGCAACCGACCCTGACTATTGCTAGAACTCGTCCGGACGCCAGAGTTGCTCGGGCGACGCTTGCACCAGCTGCTGGTCCTCGCGCACGCAGAGCCGGGAGCCTCTCTGTTTCGCTTCAGCGATGTGCTCGCTAACGATCTGGATCGGCACTTACAGATCGCCCAACGATCATGAGGAACGCAGCAGAAATCGGGCCGATCTGCGCTGCCTACCTCATGATCGTTTCTGCGTAGGCAGTGTTCGGGAACGCCGGGTCTGGTCGTTCGCCGAACGGCCCGCTAACGAACAGAGCCCTCACTCTCGGTCGCTTTCTCGATGGCGCGTTTGGCGATCGGCGGCGAGGTGAAGCGTCTACAGCCGCGCCGCGTCGGGTCAGGCGATCACGCGCTGAGTCCGCATCGGGAACGCTGAGCAGTACCTCGCGGTCGCTGTCGATCGCCTCGACGACAGAGCGGAGATGACGCAGCTCGGATTTCGTCAGCTGCTGGCTTCCGAAGTCAGACGCCGTGATCAGCGTCGCGAGCACGATGAAGTCGCGGCGGTGTCGGCGCGGGTCACGGTCACCCACGTTGCCGTGGGCGGCCGCTTTGCTGATGAGGGCACCGACGAGATTCGGCCGGCACACTGACCCTTCGCGGCCTCGATGCGCACCTGCACGGTTTCACTTCTCGCGAGCGCCTGGGTGCCGCCTTCGGTTGACAGGCTTGGGCTGCCGGTCGCTCCAGCCGGGAGCGGCCCGTTCGCCGATGCCTTCCGGGGGGAGCACGTCGACGGTCGCGGCACCGCGAATCCGGCGATGGTCCAGGCCTTCCGCCGATACGCCGGACGACGTGAACCCGAGCTCGACAAGAGTCGAGGTGAAGATGCGCAACAGCTTCGGGTCGACCCGCACATCGACGGTGTCGGCGTCGTTGGTCGGCCGTGCCGGGAACTGGCCACGCTCGGCGCGGTGCAGGTGAACGAGCTGCCCGCCGATCACTGTCCAGCCGGCGTCCAGCCGCTCGTGGATGTCGAGCAGGCCATGTCACGACCCTGTCTGCTCCGGCGGGATCGCGGGAAGTGCGATCACGACTTCCTGCTCCTTGCCGCACCCGCGATCTCTCGCAGCAGTTCAAGTACTCTGCGCTCCTCCCGCGGCCCGCGATGCTCCGAGAGATCTGCAGCGAGAAGTAGCTGCGAGTCCGGATAGGACCGCTGACCGGCCGGGAGCACGTGCGCGATGACGTTGGCGTCGTGATCGACAGGTACCAGCAGGAAGTCATCCGATAGCGGCTTGAAGTGCTCGTTGGCCTGATTGCCGGTCGACTCCGGCTGCTCGGGTTTGTCAGAGCAACTCCCTTACGACATGAACGGCGAGCCGTTGTCATTCGGACACGGCGCTCCGTTACGGCTGCGCAACGAGACCCAGCTCGGGGTCAGGCAGGTCAAGCGGATCAAAGGGATCGAGTTCGTCGCGCACTACTCCGAGCTCGGAGGCGGCTACGGCGGGCACAACCAGGTCCACGAGTTCTTCGGCTACCGCCAATCAATCTGACCTACCCGACTGACCTGCACGAACGCGTGCTGCGGCAGACCATGGTCGCGCTCGCTGCAGGCCAGATGCTCGACGAGCACGAGAACCGCGGCGAAGCGACCAACGCGGCCGGTGTCGCCGTCGCACCAGCCCAGCGTCGCGGTCGGCCGGTCGAGATCCTCGACTGCCAGCTGGCAGTACCGGTCGGTCGACGCATCGAACGCAGGTCAGGGACGGCCCCGCCCCTGCCACGCGATCAGGTGGTGGCGCTGACCACGAGCAGCTCGCAGGGCCCGACGAATCCGTCGGCGGTTTCGAACTGCTCTAGTGCGCATTCGACGTCCGCCCACGCGTCCTCGCGCGCCGTCGGCTCGAGCCCTGAGAGCATCTGGTGCAGCGCGCCGAACGACTCCTTCTCGAATCGGAGACACTCGGCTGCTGACGACAGTCGCACCGGCGAGTCGACGGCGGTCACGCTCACGTCGCGGAAGCCCGCTTCAGTCAGCTTCTGCTCGGCGACGCCAGGGCTGCCCATGCTGAACGGTCCGGGGAGCCCGGGTCCAGGTGCGGGAAGGCCGGCCGCGTCTCTGATGATGGCGACGGGGATGGAGAAGAAGCCGCTGCGGTCCGCCGTCGAGTACACGATTGCGGACAGGCGACCGCACGGACGAAGCACCGAGCGAATCTGCTGCAGTGCGCCGATTTGGTCGGGGAAGTAGATCAGCCCCAGGCGAGAGATGGCTGCGTCGAAGTCATGCAGCCCCGACGACGCCAGCTGCTCGCCGTCGGCTTCGAGCGTCTCGATGCACGTGATGCCTGCCTCCGCGGCCTGCTTCGCCGCGAACGTCAGGATGTTCGGCGAGATGTCGGTCGCGACGACCCGTCCGCGGCTGCCCACACGCCGGGCGGCGGCAAGGGACTGACCGCCGGAGCCTGCGGCGACATCGAGAACGGACGACCCGGTTGTCACGCCGGCCCCGTCGAGCATCGCTTCGGTGGCGGCGCGGGTCCATTCCTCAATGGTCGGATCCCAGCGGTGCCATGCCTCAGCCGCGTCCTCCCACTGCTGGCGCGTCGTCCTCTTGAACTGGACGGGATCGAAGTTCGTCATGGTGGTCTTCCTTGTGATGAGGGGGTTCTGTCATCCGAAAGGCGCCAGATAACCCGCCGCACCCGGAAGATCCGATCTGGCAGATCGCTAGGTCCGCGGCGGGCGCGGATCGGGCAGGATCGCCTGGTGAGTCAGGTTCTGGTCGGCCGGGACGCTGCGCTGCAACAGGTGCGCCGCGCCCTCGCGGGCGGCTGCCTCTTCGTGCGCGGCGAGCCAGGCATGGGCAAGACCGCCCTGCTGCGTGCCGCTGTCACCGAGTCCGACGCCCACCTCGGCTGGGGGACCTGTGTCGAACGGGGTGCGCCCGGCTACTGGCCGTGGACACAGGCGCTGTCCGGACTCGTCCGTGCTGTCGGGCTCGAGCACGCCCAGCAAGCGGCGGGCCACGACCGCGGTCTGCTCGCCGCGCTGGTACCCGCGCTCGGTGAAGCACGAGCGGCAGAGCCCACGGACCGAGAGCGTCTGCTGCAACTCGATGCGGCGGTGTCGTGGCTGATGTCGCTCGCTTCACAGCGCCCGGTCATCGTGGTCCTCGACGACCTGCAGTGGGCGGACACCTCATCGTTGGCGCTCCTCGAGCAGCTCGTCACCCGGCCTCGTCACGGACAGCTGTCCCTTGTCGGCGCTTATCGGGCAGGTGAGGCCTCCGGAGAGCTCGACCGCGCGGCAGCATTGGGCGAGCACCTGGTACTCGGGGGCCTCGACCGCGCCGCCACCGCCGAACTGGTCCGACGTGTGCTGGGTCCAGCCGCGGCGGACGCCGTCATCGACCGGGTGCACGCGCGGGCGGCTGGCCACCCGCTGTTCATCCGTGAGCTCGCGCTTGCGCAGATCGAGGGCGGCGGCCTCCCGACTGCGGTTCGGCAGGCCGTCGCCTATCGCGTCGGCTCGCTGTCGCCCGACACCCAGGACGTGCTGACAACCGCAGCGCTCGTCGGCAACCGCGTCGCGCCGGAAGTGCTCGCCGAGGTGCACGGCGATCGGCAAGTCGTGGACATCGCTCTCGACGACGCGATCCGGGCGGGACTCGTGCAGGGCGGCGACCAGTGGCAGTTCACCCACGACGTGTACCGGGAGGCCATCGTCGACGATGTCTCGACCGCCGAACGCACGGATCGGCACGCCGCAATTGCCGCAGTGCTGGACGCCAGGGCAGCGCGCGGGGCTGCCGTCACCGCCGCCCAGGCCGCGCGGCACTACCGAGCGGGCCTGCCGGTCTCATCACTGGCTCGCGCGGGTCACTGGGCGTTGCGCGCCGTACAGGTCGATCTGCAGGCTCTCGCTCTGGAAGAGGCATCGAGTCATGCGCGCCGGCTCCGCGCGGCTGCAGCCGATGCTGGTCTTTCCCTGCCTGAGGACCTGCTCGTCGAGCTACTGCTCGCCGAGGCCGACGTGCTCTCCCGCACAGGACGCATCCCGGACAGCCGCGGCCTGATCCGCGCCGCCCGCGACGTCGCTGCTCGAGTGGGGGACGGGCCGCGGCTCGCTCGCACTGCCCTGGCCGCCGCCGCCCTTGGGTCGCGCTTTGCCACCCGCCGGGACGAGGTGGTCGCCGAGCTCGAGGGAGCCTTGGCCGCGCTCGAAGGCCATCCGGCGCTGCGGGCACAGCTCACCGCGGTGCTCGCCCGCGAGCTCCAGCACTCGGTGGCCGAGCAACGCGTCCGCAGCGGTCCCCTGACCGAGCAAGCTCTTGAGCTCGCGCGAGGAACCGACGACCTTGAGGTCCTCAGAGCGTGCCTGCTCGCCCGCCATGACGTGCTCTGGACCCCGGGCGCGGCTGGACAGCGGCTCTACGTCGCGGACGAGCTCGCCGAACTCGCGCGCCGGCGCGGCGACGACACCTGGCTCGCGGAAGCTTTGCTGCTGCAGGCGAACGCGCTGCTGGAGGCGGGCAACTCTCGTTTCGAGGTTGTCCTGTTGCAGTGCCTAGAGCTCCTCGAACGGCTCGACCTGCCAGCCCACCGCTACACCGTCCTCACCCGGCGGGCTTGCCTCGCGCTGATGCGCGGAGAGCTCGCCGAGGCCGAAGCGCTCATCGAAGAGGCAGCTGGCCACGGCGAGCGGTTGCGCGAGCCCGACACCGCCAACGTCCGGATGTCGCAGCGTCTCGAGCTTGTCTGCTCCCGCAACGACCCCGCTGAGCTGAGGTCTTTCGCTGACGCGGCGGTCGCGCATTGGACGGGTGCTCCCGTACACGCCCACGGAGTGGCCGCGGGCTTTTCGGCGCGCGCTGGTGATCTGGCGGCCGCACGCCATCATCTCGCCGTCGTACGGGAACTTGGCTCGTGGCGCACCGACCGCTCGTACCTCTGGTCCGTCTACGTGCGGGAGTTGGCCGTCGCCGCGATCGCCTTGCAAGACCAGGAGACCTGCGCCGAGCTGCTGGAGGACGTCCGGCCGTTCGTCGGGACCTGCGGAGTGAATGGTGCCGCCGTTGCTTTCGCCGGCTGCCACTCCCGCACCGCCGGGCTGCTGCTCGCGGCGCTCGGCAAGACCCAGGAGTCCGCGCGCCTGCTCGACGACGCCGCTGCGGTGGAGGCCCGGCTGGGCATTCGTTCAGCCGGGAGCTCCAATGCGCTCCGACGGCGAGGTTCGGTCTGGAACCTGCAGTACGGCGCTCGCAGCGCGACGGTTCCGCACAGCAAGGGGATGCTCGACCTCGCCGCCTTGCTCGCTCATCCCCGTAACGACGTCCACGTGCTCGACCTCATCCAGGCGAGCGTCGTGTCCAACGACACCGGCCCAGCTCTCGACCGGTCCGCCATCGCCAGCTACCGCACACGGCTCGAGTCGCTATCCGAGGCTCGCGTCGAGGCCTCGGGCGACGCCGCCCGCCTCGCAGACATCGACGCAGAGCATGAAGCCCTCGCCGCCGAGCTCCGCAGGAGCGGCGCCCTCTCCGGCCGCACTCGCTCACTCGGCAGCTCTACGTCCGAGCGGGCACGGAAGGCAGTCACAGCACGCATCCGCGATGCGATACGACGCATCGAGGAGGCTCTGCCCGAGCTGGGTATGCACCTCGACCGCTCGCTCGTCACCGGTGTCCGCTGCCGCTACACCGGCGACCAGACTTGGCAGGTCGAGACCTGACAGGCGACACGAACGGACCCGTCACTACCGCTCGCGTTGGCCCTGGCTCTCGGGCGACTCCTATCGGCACTTCGGTTTGGGTTGTCAGTGCGCTCGGCGCCGCCTAGGCGCGTGGATTCCTGACAACTCGAAGGTGTTCGCGAGCGCCGGGTCTGGTCGTTCGCCGAACGGCCCGCTAACGAACAGAGCCGTCACTCTCGTCGCTTTCTCGATGGAGCGGATGAGCAGTCGCGACTGCGAGGCAGCGTGCGTACGCCTACAGTCCGGCCGCTCGTGTCAGACGATCAAGCGCCGAGTCCGCATCGGCGACCGCGAGCAGTAGCTCGCGGTCGGCTTCGATTTCGTCGGTGATGGTGCGCAGCTGTCGCAGTTCGGTTTTCGTCAGCTGCTGGCTTCGGAAGTCAGACGCCGTGATCAGCGTCGCGAGCACGATGAAGTCGCGTCGGTGTCGCCGCGTGTCACGGTCCCCCACGTTGCTATGGGCGGCCGCCTTGCTGATGAGGGCGGCCAACGAGGTTCGGGCGGCACACGGACCCTTCCCTTCCCGACCCTCAAGTGGGGCGGCCCGAACATCCACGACCGTGTCGGCATCGTTGGTCGGCCGTACCGGGAACTCTCCACGTTCAGCGCAGTGCAGGTGGGCGAGCTGCCCGCCGATCAGTGTCCAACCCGCGTTCAGACGCTCGTAGATGTCGAGCAGGCTATGCCACGATGCGATCTGCTCCGGCGGCATCGCAGGCAGCACGATCACGACCGACGGCTCCGGGGCAGCACCCGCAATCTCTCGCAGGAGCTCAACCGCTCTCCGCTCCTCCCGTGGCCCGCGATGATCGGACCGCTCTGCAGCGAGAAGGAGCTGCGAATCCGGATACGCCTGCTGGCCAACCGGGAGGACGTGAACGATGACATTGGCGTCGTGATCAGCAGGCACCAGCAGACAGTCATCCGATCGGGTGTGGGGGATGCTGTCCTACGTGAAGCAGACATGACCGAACCAGCAGAGGAACCGTGGCCGGCGCCGGTTGGGTTTCCGCAACGAGGCACGGGCAAGGACGCGCTCCTCGCCGACCTGATCGCCAATCGCCACGACGACGCGGACTGGCGCGCGGGCCGGCTGTTCAGCCTGATTTATCACCCTGACAGCCCGGAGCTGGAAGACACTCTCGCTGCGGTGTCGAGGGAGTACCTCGCAGAGAACGCGCTGAACCCGTTTCGCTTTCCTTCCCTCGCCCGGCTGGAGCGCGAGACCGCCGACATGATGGCCGACCTGCTTCACGGCACACCCGGTGCCGGCGGCCTGACCAGCGGCGGCACCGAGTCCATCCTGGTGGCGGTCTACGTCGCCAGAGAGCTCGCTCGCGAGCACGGCAACTCCCGTCCGGTTCTCGTCACCGGCATGACGGCGCATCCAGCGTTCGCGAAGGCCTGCCACCTGCTCGCGGTGGAGCAGGTGCGAGTGGCCGTCGATCCCGATCACCGCATCGACCTGGACTCGCTGGCCGAGGCACTCAACGACCGTACGGCGATGGTCGTTGCGTCCGCCCCCAACTACCCGTTCGGGGTCATCGACCCGGTCGAGCAGATCGCCGCGCTGGCCTCAGAGCATGGCGCCCTCTGTCACGTCGACTCCTGCCTCGGTGGGCTGCTGCTTCCGTTCTGGGAACGGCTCGGGGAGCCGGTGCCCCGGTGGGACTTCCGGGTGCCCGGAGTCACGAGCATCAGCGCCGACATTCACAAGTACGGCTACTCCTACAAGGGTGCCTCGGTGCTGCTGCATCGCGACCCGGCTCACTACGCAAAACAGTGGTGGTTCGATGACGGTGCGTGGGGCGGCGGGCTCTACGGCTCGCCGACGCCGGCCGGCACCCGGCCGGCTCCGCCCATCGCCGGCGCCTGGGCAGCGCTGCGCTTCCTGGGAGCTGACGGCTACCTCGAGCTGGCTCGCGTCGTGAGAGATACTCGTGACCTCCTGCTGCGAGGCATCGAGCAGATCGGCGGCCTGCGTGTCACCCAGCAACCCGACCTCTCGATCTTCGAGGTAGGCAGCGACGAGCTCGACGTCTCAGCCGTGGGCGACGCCCTGGTCGAGGCGGGCTGGTACCCCGACCGTCAACCAGGAGGACTGCACTTCATGCTCTCGCCCTTCCACGCCAACGTCGCTGCCGATCTGCTGGCCGCCCTTGCCGCTGCCGCTGCTGCCGTGCGCGACGGGCGCAGGAGTGACGGCGCGCCGGCAACGTACGGCTCGGCCGGTCCGTCGGGGGCGCAGGCGTGAGCACGCCCTGGCTGGGTGACGCATGCTCGCTGGTCGACGCATTTCGCGCTGGCGAGCTGACTCCCGCAGAGGTGGTCGAGACCGTCATCTCCTCGGCCCAGTCCGATCCGTACAACGCGATCTGCCACATCGACGCCGACGGCGCCCGGCGGGCCGCGGCCAGTGCTGATGTGACCAAGCCCTTCGGCGGCGTGCCCTTTGCCGTAAAGGAGCTCGAGATGGTCGAGGGCTGGCCGTATGCCTACGGCACCAAGCTGCTCGAGGGCATGATCGGCGGCCACACGATGGTTCATGTCGAGCGGATCCGCGACGTCGGTGGCGCGATCCCTGTGGTGCAGACGACGAGCAGCGAGATGGGACTGGTCGGCTACACGAGCACGATCGTGCACGGTACGACGACCAATCCCTGGGATACTGCTCGCACTCCCGGTGGCTCTTCCGGCGGGACGGCAGCGGCCGTGTCTGGCGGGCTCGTGCCGATCGGTACCGGTACCGACGGCGGTGGATCGATCCGCATCCCCGCGAGCTACACCGGACTGGTGGGATTCAAGACCTCGTTCCGTCGGATCCCCTTTGCCCCCATGGCGCAGATGGAGCCGTTGACCTCCACCGTCGGGTGCCTGTCGCGCTCGGTGCGCGACACCGCCCGATGGCTCGATGTCGCGAACGGCGCGCATCCCCGCGATCCGTTCTCGCTGCCGAGGGTGGAAGGCTTCGAGGCGGGCCTCGGCAGCTATGAGTTCGCCGGACTGCGGGTAGCGGTGCTTCCCGACTTCGGTGGCGCCGTCGTACACCCTGACGTCACCGCCGTCATCGAGGACGCGGCCACGCAACTCATCGCGGCCGCGGGTCTCAAGCGCGTCGACGTCGACTTCACCCTGCCCGACATGGGTGCCGCATGGGTGGCGCCCGCGTTGCCGATCATGTGGGCCGGCGCCGGCGCGTTCTGGCCCGACGTCCGGGAGATGGTGACGACCGAGATCGCAGCCGCCCTCGACCTGGCGGCCAGCTACGACATCTCGGTAGCTGCCGCGATCGACCCGGTGCGCAAGCAGCTCAACGAGGCAGTAGCCACGCTCTTCGAGCAGGCGGACCTCGTCCTAGCCGCGACCTGTCCGGACGACCCTTTCGCCGCCGAAGGCCCGTCGCCCACCACGGTCGGGAGCCGCGACGTCGACCCGTTCAACTCCGGGCGGCTGACCATGGGCATGAACATCACCGGCCTGCCGGCGATCAGCGTGCCGGCGGGAGTGTCGCCACGTGGCCTGCCCATCGGCATGCAGATCGTGGGCATGCGCCACGCCGACGGGCTGTTGCTCGACCTAGCTGCACTGCTCGAGCGGGTTCGACCCTGGCCGCTGGTGGCGCCTGCTGCGCGCTGACTGGGTACGTCGCGGCCCTGGTTGGAGAGGGGTATCTCCTTCGCCGGATCCTGGTAGCTGTGCCGTGTGTACGCTGCACCCGGTGGGCGTCCGTCCCGTGGGTCAGCTTGATCTGGGTGGGTTGTTGCTCGCGGTGGAGCGGGCCGCTCCCGTGCAAGCGGTGGAAGCGGTCGCCGAGGAGCTGGCTCGGGTGATGGCCGCCGACCCCGTCGGGTTTCTCATGGCGGATTACGGAGGCACCGGACTTGCCCGGCTGGTCCGCACCGGGCGCGGCGCCGGCAGCGATGACGCAACACAGTGGGTCCCGATCGAAGGAACGCCGCAGGGCCGCGTGCTGCGCACCCAACAGGTGCAGGTGGAGCCGGACGGCGCAGGTACGTGGTTCTACGCGCCTGTGACCGATCGCGGGGAGGCGCTCGGGGTGCTGGAGTTGCGTCTTCCCACGCCACCGGACGAAGCGACCGCGGTCAACGCAGCGCTCGCCGGGCACGCGTTGGCGTATGTCGTGATCGCCAACGGCCGCTACACCGACCTCTATGAGCGGGCGCAGCGGACCTTGCAACTGGACCTCGCCGCGGAGATTCAGCGCCGGCTGCTGCCAGCGTCCTTCACGTGTGAGGCGGCGCAGTGCACGGTCGCCGGTTTCCTGGAGCCAGCGGCAACTGCTGCCGGTGACACCTTCGATTACAGCCTGAGCCGTGGTGCGCTATATGCCTCGCTCACCGACGCGATGGGCCACGACCTCCCGGCCGCGCAACTGGCGAGTGTGCTGGTTGCCAGCCTGCGTAACAGCCGCCGTGGCGGGTCGGACGTGGCCGAGCAGGCCCACCAGGCCAACCAGGATCTGCTCGAACACACCAGCGCCGACGAGTTCGTCACGGGCGTGTTGCTCCGCGTCGACCTGGCGTCCGGGCAGGCGCGGATCGTCAACGCCGGCCATCCGGTCCCCTACCTCCTGCGCGACGGCGAGGTCGCACTGCTCCCCCATCACGAAGATCCTCCGTTCGGGGTCACTGATACGGCCTTTCACGACGCCGCCCTCCACCTGCAAGCCGGAGATCGACTGCTGCTGGTCACCGACGGGATGCTGGAGCGCAACGCCTCCCGGCTCGACCTGCCCGCCGAGCTGCGCGCCACCGTCGACCTTCACCCCCGCGAACTTGTCCAGCACCTCACCCGCCGGGTTACCCAGGCCGTCGGCGGCCCCTTGCGCGACGATGCCACGGTGCTGTGCATCGACTGGCACGGCGGCATGGACACGCAGCGTCACGTGGGATCGGGAGCGGACCCGAGCCGCGCCTCCGGCCCGCTCTGACCGGGGCCGATCGCCTAGGGAACCCGGATCGACTCAGCCGGTGTCGCTCCTCGATCGTCAAGAACCGCACAGAGCGCGAGACGGAACCAGACGACCTTGCCCTTCCCGTCAGGGTCTTGTGTACAGCCCCACGCCGCCGCGAGGTGGTCCACCAAGCGCATTCCACGGCCACCGATGTCCTCTGCGCTGTGGTCTCGGATGACCGGGGTGTCCGGGGAATCGTCACTAACCGAAAATGTCAGCTGTTCAAGGTCCCACTCGATGGCGATGGTCAAGATGCCGCCGGCATGCATAACCGCGTTGGTCACGATCTCGCTCGCCAACAACTCCGCGACATCCAGCAGATGACCTGGGACGTGACCGCACCGGTCATGAACTGTTCGACGCGCCTCGGCCGCGGCGTCTGCCGTCGCGGGGACCCGCATGATGAGCGCCTTACGCTCGCACACATCCGCCTCCCGCTCTGCTAGCCGTGTTCTCCGTTCTTCGACGGATGGTCGCGCCGCTCGATCGTCGCCATGGGCGGAAGGTCAGCGGCCGCTGTGTGGTGGGACCGGGCCGCAGACACATCCCCGAGCGAGGTCGGCTCTCGCGGAGGCCGCGCAGAACCGCGTCGCGATTGCGTCATGTGCAGCGACGGCGTGCCCACAATGGCAGAGGGCCAGGTCGGTCGAGGGCACGCTGTTCTCGACAACTTCGCCGCCGCCCGCGTCTTGGCGTGGCCTTCGGCGGGAGATCATTACCCCGGTCATAGGGGCCTCGGTCCGGTAGAGGAAACCGAGGCTGGAGAACCCAGAGCGTCGGAGTGGTTCGAAGGAGGTATGCCCGCTGGCGCCAGTGGCATGCGCGGAAGCCCCGCGTCGCGGCGATCCCTGGCGCGGCGCTCCCACAACCAACCGCGTTAAGGCGAGACTGCTGTCGTGGACCACGAGACCGAACCGTCCCATCAACCTTGGCGTGATCATCACCATCGGGCCGCGGGCTCGGCAGTGCCGGCCTGGCTCCGCCCGACCCTCGGCGAGACCAGGATCCCGGTTGTCATCGCGATCATCGCGGCGATCGTCTTGCAGGCAGTGCTGCCGGATCGCCTGGCGATCCGACCCCGCTGGCTACTTCCGAGCCTGGAGGGCGCATTGCTGGTCGGCCTGTCGGTGTTCAACCCGGTACGTCTGACCCGGTCACACCCCATCGCGCGGGTTGCGAGCCTCACCCTGACCGCGCTGATGACCGGAGCCAACGCCGTGTCAGCCGCCCTGCTGATTCACACGATCCTTTCCGGCCACGGAGGCAGCAGCGCAACTGCGCTTTTCGGTAGTGGCGCATCGATCTACGTCACCAACATCGTCGCCTTCGCCCTCTGGTACTGGGAGTTCGACCGGGAGGGACCTTTCGCGCGTGCCGGCGGGCATGACCCGCACCCGGATTTCCTGTTCCCTCAGATGGCGACCCCCGAGATCGCCGACCCTGACTGGGAGCCGAACTTCGTGGACTATCTCTACGTGTCCTTCACCAACGCGACCGCGTTCAGTCCCACCGACACGATGCCGCTGTCCCGGTGGGCGAAGCTGCTCATGGCGATGCAGTCGGCTATTGCTATCTCCGCCGTCGTGCTGGTCGTCGCTCGTGCGGTCAACATCCTTCACTGAGCGGTCGCACGACACACGCGGCACGGGTCCTGAACGCCGGCTCCGCGAGGAGCCGCAAGATGCTGGTCACCCGCCTGCTGCGCCGACCGACTCCGTCAGCAGTCGAATATCCGCCGGCAACTCCGCGCAGACGGTGGACGGCGCGGTCCAGCCAAGCGTCGTCAACGCGTGATACAGGTCAACGCGCGCTTGGATCACGTCACTGGCGCGGGCGAGCGTGACCGATGCCTCCAGACCCTGGGCGCTGCGCTCGAGCTCAACGGCCAGCGCATAGCGGCCGGCGCTGATGGCGAACGGTTGCTCTGGGGGTTGGCCGGTTGATGCCGCGCCCGCCGGCCGCACCGACGGCGCCGCCGCTTCGAACCCCCGACGCTCTGCGGGCGCCTCGGTGAGGTCGGCAGCTACGCCCTCGGCCCCTGCCGCGCGCGGCGATAGCAAGATGGTCACCCCGCCCCGACGACACCAGCGGCGCCAGGTCGTTGCTGTCAACGTCACCCGGCGGCTGCAGCTGGGACAGTTGGCGGACAGCATTCGGCGCGCCGTCGTCCAGTACGAGAACGCCTCGGCCGGTATTCCTCGATTGCAGTAGATGCAGGGCAACGCAACCAGGCGGCTGTCGACCTGCATAGGCAGAACAACCGACATTGGCGACGCGACACTGACGACGTAACTCGGCTCGGTGGATGCGCTCACGATTCCCTGCCTCATCCTCAGGCGCGGTGAGGTGCACAGGGTCCGGACAGTCAGTCGCGCTGGTGCTGATCCTCGCACGCGAACACGGTGACCGCAATGCCCTCGCCGAAATCGCCGGAGCGACGTTCGCCGCGCGGGTCAGCGCCGGGCTAACCTGCGCTCGCCAGCGGCGCCCACGGTGTAGGGCACCTCATAGTGTGCATACACAGCCGGTTCTGCCGCCGCGGCGAGTTCGCCGTCGAGCTCAATAGCCGGAGCCTTGCGGGCGAGATTCTTGGAGCAGGTCACTCGGACGTGATCGGGCCCCACGGTGGCGTCGGCGAGCGGAACCAATAGCAAGCGGCGCCGCCCAGGTAGGCCGGTCTGCACGGTTGCGAACGCCGGGTCGTCGGTTGCCGTATCCACGTAGACCGCCTCGAGGGAGCCGATCTTCTTACCGGCGGGATCGATGACGTCGTGACCACGCCAATCGCGGAGGTTTTCAGCGGGAAACATCATGCCGGCAGCTCAGGCTCAGCGAGTAACAGTCCGCGCGCGCCTGGTGCCACGTCGCGCGACAAAGACCACGGAAACGAGGAAGATCGCGATTCCGATGAACAGTAGGAACAACATCCCTTTGGCCACAACACCAATCAGCCCAAGTACGACGGCAATGAGCAACAACAACAAGAAAACAGCCATCGAGTACCTCCCGACTGCCTGGTAGCGCAAAAGCGGCAGCTCAGTTATTCCCTCGGCAGCCCCGCGTAATCAGAGCATCGGTCAGCTCAGGCGATCGAGTGGGGCATGGACTCAGAGCCGGTCGACATTCGTTCATCCGAGGCGCCCAACCCGGATCGTGATGATGACCAAGAAGGCAATGCCGAGCACGCGACGAAACCAATTGGAGCCGTGAACGAGCTCCTCGTAGGCCCAGACGGTCATCGCCAGATACGACACCGAGGTCAGGTAAGGGCGACCTGCTGCGGCCACGACGTGGCTGGCCAAGCCAGCACCGAACGCCGTAATGAGCGGGAGGTTCGGAAACTGGATGATCTGAAAATGCGGCGGAAAGCCAAGCGTGGTGAGCCGTAGAAACGCCTGCCGGCCACGCCGAACGAGGTGACCTTCCGGAGCCGCCGGTTCTCGCCACGACGTAGTCACTTCAAGCGCACCGACACAGTTCTGTTCACGCTGCGGGTCTCGACGACGTCGGAATGAGCTGACAGGAATGCCTGAAAGGACTTGTGACCATCGTCCTTCTCGTCGAACGTCCCATCGAGGCGCAACATCTGGTTTTTCAACGACGAGGCGTCGACCCACTCGTCGGTGCCCTTCTCCGCCTGTAAGCCCATCGCGCGCCGAAGGAGTCGGACGGCCGGCTGCTGGGTCGCCTTCTTCGCCCCGGCTTTCGTCGCCGCGGCCTTCTTCGCCGTGGGCGTGCTGACCGTGACCCCCGGCAGCGCGTCGTAGAACCGGAAGACGTCACAAGCGGACTGCCAATAGCGACCGACGGACCGAGCCGCGCCCACTCCGATCACTGTGCGCCCCAGCCGCTTGCACCGCTGGGCGAGCGAGACGTAGTCGGAGTCCCCCGCCACGATCAGGACGTGATTGATGTAGTCATAGCGCGACAGGTCGTCGATAACGTCGATGGCGAGGCGGATGTCGGCGCCGTTCTTGCTGCCGGACAGCGGGAACATCTGAACCAGGTCGATCGATGACTGAGTGGTGTCCCTGCGATAAGCCCGGTTCGCGGGCGCTGACCAGTCCGCGTAGGCCCGTGAGATTGAGACGGTCCCAAACGACACCGCGTAGTCAAAGATCGCACCGAGATCGACGTGTGCCTCCTCGAGCTTCGCTACGACCGCGTCGGAGGGATTCATCCCACCCGCGGAGTCGTTGTGGAACGCCCGCTCACCGTGAAGCTCGTCATACCGCGAGATGACGATGTTGTCGAAATCGATATAGACGGCGACATGACCGGTCGCCTCACGTTGAGTCATCGACGACTACGCCCGCTGCTTCAGGTAGTCGCGATAGCCCTCCGCCGCCGCTCGCAGCTCTGGATCGGCCGCGAACCTTGGCTCGTAGGCCTTCCAGGCGGCTTCGCGCTTCGCCGGGAGGTACTCGGTCGGCCAGTATCCATCGTGCGGGCGGTAGTCCGCGAGCACTCGCCGGGCCACGGTCACCTTGTGCACCTCGTCGACACCATCGGCGATTCCCATCGTCGGAGCCGCGGCGTAGATCTCCTGGATCGGCGTCAGGTCAGTAGTGCCGAGTGAGCCCAGGATGTGCAACGCATTGAACGACACCTCCCGCAGCACCTTGGCCATCGTGAACTTCACCGTCGCGATATCGAGGCGTGCCTCCTGCGTCGACGTGTTATCGATCTTCCAGGCCGTCTCGAGCACCAGCAACCGCAACATCCGGATTGCCGCGTACGAGTCGGCGATTCGCTCCTGCACCATCTGATGCTCGCCGATGACCCTGCCGTGCGACTCACGGCTCAACGCCCGCTCGCACATCATGTCGAAGGCCAGCTTGCACTGTGCGATCGTTCGCATCGCATGATGGATTCGCCCGCCACCCAGCCGTCGCTGGGCGAGGATCTTCGCGCCGTCCTCCGGCCCGAGCAAGTGATCGAGGGGCACAACGACATCGCGGTAGATGATGTGGTTGTGGTTGCGCGGCTCCGGCTGGATCTCGACCCCCGGCGTATCTCGAGGGACGACGAACATGCCGTTCGTGCACATCACGAACAAGATGTCCGCGACCCGGCCGGCACTCGTGAACCACTTCTCGCCGTTGATCACCCAAGTCTCGCCGTCGCGGGAGGCGTGGGTCTTGAACAGGTTGGGATCGGAGCCGCCTTGCGGCTCGGTCATTGAGTACGCCGAGAACATCTCCTGGTTGAGCAGCGGCTTGAGCCACCGCTCCTTCTGTTCCTCGGTGCCATACGCCGCAAGCATTTCCATGTTTCCGGTGTCCGGAGCCGCCGCGCCGAACAACTGAGGGGCAGCGGGGTACCGGCCGATGATCTCGTTGACGAGCGCGAGCTTCAGCTGGCCGTAGCCCGGACCGCCGAGCTCCTCGTCGAGGAACAGCGCCCACAGTCCCTGTGCCTTGATCTGGTCCTGCAGGTCCCTGACCAGTTCCCGAACCTTCGGGATCGGCACCCGAACCGCGTGCGGGAACACGAAGCCGAGCGGCTCGACCTCGCGCTTGCAGAAGTCCTCGATCCAGTCAAGCTTCTCCTGAAACTCCGGTTCAGTGGAGAAGTCCCACGCCATTTCGCACCAGCCTCCGGGTAGCCCACGTCCGACGCAGTTGAATCTAGGGCGAGACCGGCCTGCACGCCGCGCCGCCCCGCGAGCACGCGAGAGTCGATACGTTAGGGCCGGCCGCTGGGGGACGCCATGCCCGACGTTCCTCGCTACCGCTTCGGCTGCTCGCTTCTCGGCCGAACGGAGATCCGGAGGATCCGATGGGCATGTACAGCGAGCGGGTTGTCCCGCACATCATCAACTTCGCCTGCGGCATGAAGGTCGCGAGGGAACACCGCGAACGCGTGTGCAGCCACCTCGACGGCCGGGTCGTCGAGATCGGTTTCGGCTCCGGGCTGAACGTCCCGTACTACCCCGAGGCCACTACCGAAATCGCCGCGGTCGAGCCCTCGGACGTCGGCTGGAAGATCGCAAGCAAGCGAGTCGCGCGCTCGACCGTACCGGTGACCCGGTCCGGGCTCGACGGTCAGAACCTGCCGTTCGCTGATGCCAGCTTCGACGCGGCGCTGTCGACCTGGACGTTGTGCACAATCCCCGACGTCGACGCGGCGCTTGCCGAAGTCAGGCGGGTACTGCGCCCCGGCGGGACCCTGCATTTCGTCGAACACGGCTTGTCACCCGACGCCAAGGTGCAGCGGGCACAGCAGCGCTTCGAGCCGATGCAGAAACGACTGTTCGCGGGCTGCCATCTCACCCGCCGCATCGACGACCTGATCTCCGCGGCCGGATTCACCATCACCGAGCTCGACACGTTCTACGAGAAGGGCGCGCCGAAGATTCTCGGCTGGGACTACCTGGGTATCGCGGTCTCGCCTTAGCGGCCGTGATGGCCGCCGGACTCAAGATCGTTTGCGGTAGCCGCAGCGGGGAATCTCGCAGGCACGATGTCGAACACGATCGAGCGGCTCAGCGCCGACCGGCCGCAAACGGAGCGGTTGGACCGGGTCGGCGTATGGATTCGGCGCGGCGGTGTATGCGTCCTCCTCGCTGTTGTCGTGATCGCGCTGCTCAACGTGGTGGGCCAACGAGCGAGCACATCCACCGCGTCCAGTCCTGAGGCGTCGTTGACCGTGCGCGCACCGAAGGCGGTCCGTTCCGGTCTGCTGTTCCAGGGTCGGTTCGCGGTCACCGCGCACCGGCCGTTGTCCAACGTGCAGCTCGTCCTCGGTCGGGGCTGGATCGACGGGCTGACGATGAACACCGAGGAGCCAGCGGCCTCGACTGAGACCAGCGGTCCGAACGGATCCCTCGTCTTCGCTCTCGGCTCGTTGAAGGCCGGCCAGACCTTCGTGCAGTACCTGGAGTATCAGGTCAACCCGACCAGCATCGGCGGCCGCAACCAGTACGTCGGGCTACGCAGCGGCAATACCGACCTCATCTCGATGAACCACCACATGACGATCGTGCCTTAGGAGGGCTGGACATGGACCTTGCGATCCGTGCCATCGTGCTCTACCTGTTCGTCACCTTCGTGATGCGAGCCGTCGGGCGACGCGAGCTGTCATCACTGACACCGGTCGACCTGGTGCTGCTCATCGTGATGGGTGACGCCATCCAGCAGGGGCTCACCCAGGACGACTACTCGGTCAGCGGCGCAGTGATAGTGGTGTCGACCTTCGCGGTGCTGCAGGTGTTCAGCGCCTGGCTCGGGTTTCGGTCGCACAAATTCCGTGTGGTGCTGGAGGGCCGGCCGGTCGTCCTCATCGACAACGGCGAGCTGGTTGATCCCAACCTGCGGCGGCAACGGCTGACCACTGACGATCTGGCCGAGGAGATGCGGCAACAACAGATCGCGAGCTTCGACGATGTCGAGTGGGCGATTCTGGAGGCCAACGGCCGGATCAGCTTCATCGAGAAGTCGCCCAGCAACTGACTGCGCGGCCGGCACTGGGTGCATACCGCACTAATCCCGCGCAAACCGACCGGTCAAGTCCGGACATCGAATAGATGGTCATTCGGAGTTCGGAAAAACGCGACGGGCGACGGAATCCAACGGCTACGTTGTGAATCCGATCGAATGTAGCTGCGCGTCGTAGACGCAGCCCGGGAGGCTGATGTGATCACCGCGCTGATCGTTGACGACGAGAGCGACATCCGGATGCTGATCCGGATGATCGTGGAGACGGCGAACAACGGTCTCGCGGTTTCGGGCGAGGCGGCCGATGGCGACGAGGCGCTTCAGATGTGGCGCTCCGACCACCCGGTCGTCGTCATCCTCGACAACCGCATGCCGGGGCTGACCGGCCTCGAGGTGGCTGAACAGATGCTCGCCGAGGAGCCCGACCAGTCGATCATTCTGTTCTCGGCCTATCTCGATACCGAAACCATCAATCACGCGAGCCGCATCGGGATCAAGCGCTGTCTCGACAAGACGCGCATCGATCAGTTGCCTGGTGAGATGTGGGCGCTGGCGAAGTCGGCCTGAACCGCGCCGCCGTTGGGCTGCTGCTGGCCGGCGCGGTAGCCGCGGGCGGTGCAGGATCGGCGATCGTGGTGCAGCATCGGGCGGACGCCCAGCGCTCCCACAACCTCCACACCGCTCAGGCAGCACTCACCCAATCGCTTCACACCCGAATCGGTCGAGCCGCTGCTCGCGCGGAGCAGTACGCCAACGAACTGCCACAGCTTGCGGCGACGCGACCGGCGGACATGCTCGCGGCCGCTCCGCACACCGATGTCACATCGCTGACGATCACCGGTCCCATGCTCCCGCTTCGCGTTGTCGCCGGCGCCAGGCTGCCGGCCGCGCTCACCGGTACCGGCCGCTACCTGCAAGATGCCGCCCTCGTCGCACGCGACAGCGCGGCGCCGATCGCGGTGGTCACCCGATCGGGCTCGTCGCAGTACGTCGTCGTGCTCTGGCCGCTGTACCGAACGGCGGTCCCCGCCGACACCCAGATGCGGCGAAGCGCGTCGGCGGGCTGGGTCGTCGGCTCCGCGTCGATCGCGGACTTCCTCGCTCCGGTGGCGACGGCCGAGCACGCCTTCGGCGCGACCATCGCAGTCAGAGTGACTCCCGCCGGCCCGGCAGCCATCGCGACGACGCTGCGGGGCGGCCTCAATGTCCGAGTGACGTCGGTTCCGGCGCCGTCGCGACTAGGCGTCCTTCTCCTGGCGCTGCTCACTGTCCTGGCCTGTGGCGGAATCCTCGGCTTCACTGCGCTCATTCGGCGACGTGACCTCGATATGGCCCGTCGGCAGCGGGCGCTCGACGAGCAGGTCACACTCGTCACGGAGATCAGCGTCACCATTCAGGAAAGCCTCGACGTCGGCGTCGTCCTGCCGGCGGTGCTGGCCCAGATCAGCCAGCGGCTGGAGCTGCTGTGGATCCGAATCGTCGTCGGCCCGAATGATGCCGGCGTCGAGCTGCTCGCGATCGGCCGCCGCCACTCACGCCTGCCGGCGCAACGGTGGTCGCCCGATGCGACGACCGCCTCCGCAGGCCAGCTGGTGCGGCTCCCGCTGCGGCGCGCGACCCGCACCCTCGGGCACCTCGAGCTCGCACCAAGCGCGGCGCTGGACGAGTATCAGGTGGCGAGTCTCCGGCAGTGCACGGACCTCCTGGCGGGCGCGCTGCACAACGCGGAGCTCTACGAGCGCGAACATGAGTCGGTCCGCCGGCTGCGCGATCTCGATGCGCTCAAGGATGACTTCCTCGGAACGGTTTCGCACGAACTGCGCACTCCGCTGAGCGTCCTCACCGGATCTGTGTCACTGCTCACCGACGCGTGGGAGCGATTGCCGGACGAGTCTCGGCGTACCACGGTCGCGAAGATGCAGCCGCATGTCGCATCGCTCGCCAACCTCGTCAACGACCTGCTCGACTTCATCAGTGACCGGCGGGCCGCTACCACCGCTTCCCTGTCACAGGTGCAGTTGGACCGCGAGATCCAGCAGTTGGCGGAACTGCTGCGGCCCCTGGTTCACCGCCAGGACCTACAGGTGGTCGCGCCAGAACCGGTCACCGCATGGACCGATGTTCGCGGTCTCGAGCGGATCATCGGCAACCTCGTGAGCAACGCCGGCAAGTACTCGCCGGAGGGGACGACGATCCGCGTCGACGTACGACAAGGCCCTCACGACACCACCGTCTCGGTGTGTGACGAGGGTCCCGGAATCCGGCCGGAGGATCGCGAGCGGATCTTCGAGCGGTTCTACCGCGGGGACAGCCAGGCGGCTCGCTCCACCCGCGGATCCGGCATCGGACTGGCGGTGGCGATGACCTGGATGCAAGCGGTCGGCGCCCGCCTCGAGGTGCGAACGGCGCTCGGGCGCGGCACGACGATGGCCGTTCACTTCCCGAGCAGCCAAGGCGCCAGCGTCGACGGCGCGGGGACCGTCACGTGGCACACCGTTGAAGCGGCGGAAGAGGAGCTCGTGCGATGAGACGGCGAAGTGACTTCCTGACGGTTGCCGTAGCTGTCGTCGCGATCCTGGCGGTCGGGGCGCTCGTCGTCGCGGCAGTCGTCGATGCGCGCAATGCCGGAAAGCGACGGCTCGGGCAGCTCCAGGTGACCGAGGTGCAACAGCTGGCCCGCAGCATGGACACCCGCATCAATCAGTCGTACAGCTCCTTTGAGGGGTTGCTGACTCCGCCGTACCACGCGACGCTGCGCAACCGGTCCGACGCCAAACGACTCGAACAGCTGCAGGCGTTGAGCCCGAAGGCGACGACCGGGCTGGTGTTGGTCAACCGCAACGGTGTCGTGGTGAACGGCACGTTGTTGCGTGATCCGTCGGTCATCGGCAAACGGCTCAACCGGCCCGGTCTGGCAGGCGTGCTTGCCGGCAAGCCCGCGGTGCTCAACGTCGCGCCGGGTATCACCACGGCTCTGCCGACCATCGCCCTCGCTTACCCGCTGAGGAGCGCGTCGGGAGCGCTCGAGGGAGCGTTCGTGGCCGAAGAAGAAGTCTCGCCGACCTCGCAGTTCAACCAGGAGGTCGCGCCGCTCGCAGGCACGAACCATGCCCAGTTCGCCTTCGTTGACAGCAGCAACACCGTCGTGGCGTCCAACGACACCAGCGCTATCGGCCGCCGTCTGAGCGATCCCCTCGTCGGGACCCGTTACGGGCTCGCGCGCGGACACGGCGAGGTCGCCGTGGTCGAGCCCGTTCCGGCAGCCGGCTGGCGGGCGGTGTTCACCCAGCCGAGCAACGACTTCGACGGCAGCCTGACCAGCCCGCTGCGTTCCGCCCTGGTCTACCTGGCGCTGCTCACCATCGCGATCGCCGGGCTGATCGCCCTCATCCTGCTTCGCCGGCTGGCTCGTGCCCGCGAGGAGCAGCGGCGGCTCAACCAGCTGGGCGCTGACCGCGAGGAGTTCATCAGCATCGTCAGCCACGAGCTGCGCACGCCGGTCGTCGGACTGCTCGGCTTCCTGCAGACGACTCTCGATCACTGGGAGCGGATGGACGACGCCTCCCGCCGACAGTCGGTCTCACGGGCCTGGGCGAATGCCTCACGGCTGTACTCGCTGAGTCGTGACGTCCTGGACTCGACCAGCCTCGAGACCGGCCATCTCACCTACCAGCGTGAGGTGATCGACCTGCGCGATGCCATGACGACGGCGATCGCGGCAGCGCGTGAGCTCTCACCGGACCGCGAGATCGCGCTGGAGGTCGGGGATGAGCCGTTGTGGGTCGACGGTGACCAGGAGCGTCTGCAGCAGGTCCTCAACAACCTCCTCGACAACGCGGCCAAGGCATCGCCGCCCGACGGGCCGATCGTGGTGAAGGCGCTACGCCGAGGGGCGCGCGTGATCCTCACCGTGCACGACAGCGGTCCCGGCCTGTCACACGAGGACCTCAGGCGGGCGTTCGAGAAGTTCGTCCGCGGCCGGGGCAACCGCACCGTCGGCACCGGACTCGGTCTGTTCATCTCGCAGCAGATCATCTCGGCTCACGCCGGCACGATTTCCGCGGCCAACGCGCACGATGGCGGCGCGATCTTCACCGTCGAGCTCCCCATGGCCAGCCGGCCCGTTGGCATTGGCAGCTGACCTCAGTCCCGGACAACGGGGGACGGCACCCGAACGTGGGCGCCGTCCCCCCACTGTGGTGATCGCCGACAACGACCCCACCATCGTCGAGTTGCTCCGGACCGACCTCTCACTCGAGGGCTACCACGTCGTCGCCACCGCGGACGGCGGCGAGGCTGCCGCGGCCGCCTGCGCCCGGTATCGGCCGGACGTCCTCATCGTCGACTACCGGATGCCCCCGGGACCCACCGGCCTGGAGACCATCGCGATGGTCCGGGCGGCCGGTGCGGCCGGTGCCATGGTGCTGTACACCAACTACCGCTCGCCTCGTCTCGTCTCGCAAGCGCGCTCGCATGGCGCGACCCTTGTCCCGAAGGGGTCACTGCGCGGGCTGCGGGAAGCCCTTGCCCACGTTGCGCCGCCTCCAGACGGCGCGGCTTCGGCACCGGAGTCGGCCGAGAGTGGATAACTTCGGGGGGTGAGTCGTCCGGCGCCGTCGGCTGCGGCATCGCCGAAAGCGCCGGGCCCAGATGGGTGGCCAGATTCCACGAGCGACGCTCCCCCATCGCGGCGACTTCAACTCGCCACCGTATGTCTCGGACTGGCGCTGCTGGTGTTCTGGCAGTCAGCCGGCCAGGTCGGCGCCGACACCAAGCTCGACCTGATCGTCGCGCCGGCCCGGTTCCTGTCGAACTCACTGCGGATGTGGGATCCACTCAGCGACTCCGGCACCTTGCAGAACCAGGCCTACGGATACCTCTTCCCCATGGGCGCGTTCTTCGCCCTCGGCCACCTGGTCCACCTGCCGGCCTGGATCGTCCAACGCGGCTGGGAATCGCTCATCGTGGTCGCGGCGTTTCTCGGCACCTTCCGGCTCTCGGGGCTTCTCGGTCTCAAGCGATTCTGGCCGCGGGTCGCCGCCGGCCTGGCCTATGCGCTCGCCCCCCGCATGCTCAGCGAACTGGGCCAGATCTCGAGCGAGCTGATGCCGTTTGCCGCGGCGCCGTGGGTGCTGATCCCGCTCGTCCGTGGCAGCCGGGACGGCTCACCACGTCGGGCCGCGGCGCGCTCCGGCGTCGCGCTGCTGTTCGCCGGTGGGGTCAACGCCGCAGCCACTGCGGCGATCCTGCCGCTCCCGGTCTGGTGGCTGGTCACCCGCGAACGCGGACCGCGCCGTGCGGCGCTCGCCCGCTGGTGGGTGCTCGCCACCGCCCTGGCGTCGCTGTGGTGGGCCATCCCGCTCGCTGTCCTCGGCCGGTACGCGCCGCCGTTCCTCAACTACATCGAGTCGAGTTCGGTCACTACCCGGCAGACCACGATGGCGACCTCGCTGCGCGGCGCGGAGCACTGGATCGGCTACCTCGGACCGAGCTTCTGGCCGGCTGCCTGGTCGCTGGTCTCCTCCACCCCGGTCGTGCTGGGTACGGCGGTGGTCGCCGCAGCCGGCCTCGCCGGGATGTCTCGCGCCCGCGCCCGCGACCGGTTGTTCCTGTCGCTGTCGCTGGTGACCGGCCTGGTCCTGGTCACACTCGGCCACGCCGGGTCGGTGCACCCACTCGCGGCGGGCGCTTGGCGGCGAGCACTCGATGGATCGCTCGATGCCTTCCGCAACGTGCACAAGTTCGACCCGATCGTGCGGCTGCCGCTGTCCATCGGGGTCGGCTGGGCCATGTCCGGCCTCGCCGACTGGCTCGGCGTACCTCGCCGCCGGCGGCTGCGGCTGCGGGCGGTCACCGCGCAGCGGGCCTTCGCGATGCTGGTGGTCGGCTGCGTCACCGGGCTGTCAGTGGCGCCGGCGTTCGCCAACCAGCTGATCGCGCACCCGCGCGACACGACCGACCCGATCTGGTGGTCGCAGACCGCGAACTGGCTCGCCGATCACAGTGACGGCGGCCGGGCCCTCATCGTCCCAGCCGCCAACACTCCTTATTACTTGTGGGGAGACCCGAACGACGACGCGATCCAGCCCTACGCCCACTCACCGTGGGCTACCCGCAACTCGATCCCGCTGGCCCAGCCCGGGTACATCCGGTTGCTCGACCAGATCGACGCGGTTCTCTCCGATGCAACCGCCGATGACGCCCTCGCGCCGCTGCTGGCTCGATCTGGGATCCGCTACGTCGTCGTCCGCCAGGACCTCGATGTCGCGAAGTCCGGTGGCACCCCGCTGCCATTCATCGACACGACGCTGTCCGACTCTCCCGGCTTCCGGTTGGCACAACGCTTTGGCCCGAACCTCGACGCCGGCGCGTTCAACGACCTCATCGATCAGGGAGCCACTACCCCCGGCACCGTCCTGATCTGGCAGAACCTCGACTGGCACAGCCGGGTGAGCCTCGACCCAGTGGCAGCGACGGTTGTCGCCAACGGCTCTGCCGACAACCTGCCACAGCTGATCGCGGACGGCCTCAAGCCGGATCAGGCGGTGATCTTCGGCCGGACCCCGCGAGCACTGACCGGTCGCGGCACGCCGTACCGCATCCTCGACGACGGGACCCGGCGCCGCGAGGCGTCGTTCGGATCGACGCAGGTCTACAGCGGCACGATGTTCACCGATCAGCCCTACCGCCTCGATCGGCCGTCGCACGACTACCTGCCGTCGCCCGCGCCGGCGCTGTCGACGTACCGGACCATCGGGATTCGTAGCGTGACCGCCTCGAGCTCGGGCACCGACGTCGACGCGTTCATCAATCGTGGACCGACCGACGGCCCGTGGAACGCCCTCGACGGCAGCCTGCAGACCGCATGGCGATCCGGCTCGTTCCCCGGGCTGGTCGGACAGTGGCTACAGGTCGACCTCAACCACCCGATCAGCTCGCCGACCGCGGCAATCGCGGTCACCGGCGTCGCCGGCGATCTGCCCAGCCAGGTCGTGGTGAGCACCTCGTCGGGCAGCGTGGTCGACGATCTGACGCCGACCTACCGGCGCCAGCCCCTTGCCACGCCGGATGGACCTGCCGCCTGGATCCGGGTGACGGTCCGCCAGACGTCCGACCGGCGGCCGGGGTTCGGCGCCGGCATCGCAGACCTGGAAATCACCGGGGTGCATCCCGCCCGCACCCTCGTCGTTCCCTCGACCGGCACGCCGCAGGGGATCGGGTTCGGTGTCGAGGCCGGCAACCGGCCCGCCTGTCTGACGGTCGGAGGGGTTGCCGCCTGCGACGGGAGCTGGCTCACCTACGGCGAGGAGGCGGCCCTCGACCGTAGCTTCACCACCGCGACTACCCAGAGCTATCGCGCCGGCGGGCAAGTCGAGCTCCACGGCGGCGCCGCGCTCAACCGGGCTCTCGCAGCGGGAGACCCGCTCACAGCCCGGGCGAGCTCCACCGATTCGACTGACCCGCGGGAGCAGGCAGGTGCCGCGGTCGACGGGGATCCACGGACCGGTTGGGTGGCCGCCGCAGGCGATCCGACGCCGACCCTGCACATCCGAAGCCGCCGTCATCGCCTCACCGCGATCCGTCTTCGCCCGGTGCCCGGCGCCGCTGTGACTCAGCCACACGAGGTGACGGTGACCGCCGGCTCGGCCCGCGTGACCGCATTCGTGCCACCCGATGGCATCATCCGGCTTCCGGCAGCGGTGCGGGCCGCCGCCGTCACCCTCACCATCGACGAGAGCGGGATTCGCAGCTCCACCAGCTCGATCAACGGCAGTACCAAACTGCTGCCGGTCGGGATCGGCGAGGTCGAACTGCTTGGCCCGAAACGGGCATGGCACGGCACGGCACGGCGGAGCCTCGCCGTACCGTGCGGCCACGGGCCGGTGATGACGATCGATGGCCATCACCTGCCGACGTCGCTGACTGCCTCGCGTACGGCGGCGCTCGCCGGCCTGCCGGTCGGTTTGCGTGCCTGCGGCGCAGCCAGCAGAACTGGTCGCATCAGGCTGCCCGCCGGGTCGCACCGCATCGTGCTGCTGCCCAATGCCCTGACGACCCCGGTAACCGCGTCGCTCACCGCGGCGCCGCTGCCGGCGGCCGCGTCACCGGGTCGGGTCGGGGTCGTGCGGTGGCTGAGCACCAGCCGCGCGGTACGGGTATCGACGAGTCGCTCAGCACTCCTGGTGGTGCCGGAGAACGTCAACGCCGGCTGGCAGGCGACTCTCGACGGCCATCACCTACCAGCGGTCACTGTCGACGGATGGCAACAGGGCTGGGTGTTGCCGGGCCACGCAGCCGGGGTGGTGTCGATGCGCTTCACGCCGCAGACCGCGGTGACGGCTGGTCTCGTCGGCGGCGGCGTGGCGGCGTTGGTGTTGGTCGCAGCGGCGGTCGTTCCGTCGCGGCCGCGACGGAGGACAGCGCGAGCCGGAGCCGCCCGACCCGGTTACCGAACGGTTGCCGCTCTCGTTCTGCTGAGTGGCCTGCTACTCGGGTCGTTGCCCGGCCTGGCGGTTGCAGTGGGCGTACTGATCGTGGACCGCGGGCTGCGCCGCGACCATCACGGGCGGATTCGGGCGACGGCCGTTGCAGTGACGCTGGCAGCTGTCGCCGTCGCGGTTGCCCTTCGCCCGGCCACCGACGTGCTGCCGGCTTCGCCCAGTCAGCCGCTCGCCGGTAACGCGGTTGTCCAACTGGTGTGCATCTTCGCTGTGGCGCTCACCCTGCTCGGCTCAGGCGCGGGCAGCCGAGCCGCTGCCCCGCAGTCGGACCAGTCCAAGCCGACGCGATCTCGGCGTGCCCGACGCCGCCGCGCGGGACCGCCAGGAGACTGAGAACCGCCGCAGCAGCGGGCGCTCCCACAGATACCAGCTGAGGCCGCCGGCCGCGACCGACACCGCGACCGAGGCCAGGAACAGCGGGGCGAAATGGCCACTGAAGACCGGCCAGCCAAGCGCCGACTGCAGGTGGAGCACGATCGCGGTCTGCCACAGGTAGAGGCCGTATGAGCATTCGCCGAGCCACCGGGCGAATCTGTTCCCCAGCATCAGATCGGTCCACTGCTCGGCGCCGGCTACCAGCGGCAACAACAAGAAGAACGCCGACCCGCCGTACAGCAGGTGTTTGAGCGTCCACTCCCAGGTGCTGGCCGGCGAGACGTCACGCGGACCGCCGATCGGTGTCGTCGTGAACCACAGCAGGATCAGTCCGAGAGCCCAGCAGGTGCCGGGACACGATGCCCATCGCCGGGGCACGCCATACCACGAAGCCGGCAGCGCGCCCTCGACGGTCAACGCCGCCAGCCCGATCCCGAGAGCGAACCAGTCGAGGTAGTTGGGCAGCCACAGCAGCGACTCCGTCTCCGATCCGATCGCGGAGTGGATGAACAACTCGCTGGCCAGCGCCGCCGCGACCATGACGACGAGCAGCGCCGCCAATCGCCAGGTGTGACGGATCGGGAACCGCCGGGCGACCAGCAACAGCATCGGCAGCGCGAGATAGAACGACAGCTCGACGCCGAGCGTCCACATCTGCGAGAGGTCAGGGTTGAGGTTGCGGTGGTCGTAGGTCTGAATCAGCAGCAGGTAGCTCCACCAGTCACTCTTCGTGGGCCGGGTGGGGCTGAGCCAGAGGAGCACCACCGTGATCGCAAGCCAGTACGCCGGCAGGATTCGTAAGAATCGGCGACGCCAGAACGTCCTCAGTCCCTGCCAGTGCAACCGGTGCGGCTCGGCGAGGAACTGGCGAGAGAGCAGAAACCCGGAGAGCAGGAAGAACAGCGTGACGCCGAACTCGAGCCGCGCCAGCAGCCCGGCGAACGGCCGGTGTCCGAGCGAACGGCCGCTGAGAAATCCGGCGTGGGTTCCGATCACGGCGATCGCCGCGATCGCCCGAGCGCCGGACAGCGCCGGGAAGTCGCGGCGCGCGGTGATCGGGCGAGCTGTCGCCGCGGTCGCCCCGGGCATCAGGGCCGCTTTCGCAGCACCAGCAGGACGTTCCAGCAGGCGTACTCACGTAGGCCCGGCACTGCAATGACGCGCTGCGCCCAGCTCGGGTGATAGCGCGGCTGCACCGCGACTCGCTCGACCGCGCCCGACTGCACCGCGGCGTCGGTCCACCGCAGCATGCGCGCGACGGACACCGGGAACAGGCTGCTGCCGAAGTCGTTCTTCGGGCGGTGCCCGGTACGCCGCGCGTAACGGGCAGCGGCCCGTCGACCACCGATGAGCAGGTGCCACGGCTTCGTCTCGTGCCCGCCGTTGGGCGAGCGCCAGTTCGTGTAGCTGAGATAGACCAGGCCGCCCGGGCGGGTGACCCGCACCATTTCATCGGCCAGCTCCTCAGGCCGCGGCACGTGCTCCAGCGCGTTGCTCGAGAAGGCGATGTCGACACTCGCCGTGCGCAGTGGCAGTTGCATCCCGTCGCCGAGCACGGTCGGGCCGGCAGCGCCGCCGCGGGCGTAGACCTCACCCGGATCGGGATCGAGGACGACGTAGTTCGCGCCGCGACGGTTGAACTCGTCGCGGAAGTAGCCCGGCCCGCCGCCGATGTCGACGACGGTTGTGCCCGGCAGCGTCGTCCATTGCTCGATCTGGTCGACACTGTCCTGCGAGAGTGCGGTGTAGAAGCGGTCCGGGTCATCCTGCTCATGCCGAAAGTCGGCGAACAGCCGGAGGCTGCGAGCAAGGTCGGCGCGAAACGGAGTCGCCGATTGCGATGACACGTCTATCTCCCGGCTCGAGCCTTCCAGCACCTCGTCGAGCAGTGCGACCCACCGGCTCGCGGCATGGGCCCAGGTGTAGAGCCCGGCCCGTGCCGCCGCGGCACGACCCAGCTCCTCGCGGCGAGCCCGGTCGGCCAGCAAACGAGCGACGGTCGCGGTGTACTCGCCTTGGCCGCCGGCGACCAGGACGCCGGTCATCCCGTCGACGATCGACTCGCCCAGGCCACCGGCTCCGGCGAAGCCGACGGTCGGCGTGGCGAAGCTGGCAGCCTCCATGACGGTCAGGCCCCACCCTTCTTTCACACTCGGTGCGGCATGCAGCCACGCAGCGGCGAGCAGGTCGCTCTTGGTCTGCTCGTCGACCCGACCGTGGAAGCGCACCCGATCGCCGATACCGAGCCGAGCCGCTTCGGTGACCAATTGCGCATGCCACCAACCTTCCCCGACCACGTCCACGATGAGGTCGGGGAAGCTCGCGCGAAGATCCGCGACGGTCTGCAGCACGATCTCGACTCGCTTGTGCGGCACCAGGCGGCCGAGGACGACGACCCGCGGGGTGCGCGAGCGGCCGGCGCGCGACGCCGGCATCTCGGGGGTGCCGTTGTAGATCACTCGAATCCGCGACGGCGCAACGCCGAGCCGCGACAGCTCATCCGCTGAGGATCGGCTGACCGTCACGTACTGACGTCGGCGGTAGAGCCGCGGCGCGACCCGTGACTCGAGCCACCAGCCGGCCCGCGCGGCGATGCCCTTCATCGCGATCCGCCACTGCTCGCGGTGGACGTGGTGCACGAGGGTCACGCCCGGACCTCGGCGGACCAGCGAAGTGAGCCAGGGCACCCCGTTCTGGACGTCGACGACGATGTCGGCGCGGACCGTACGACGAACGAAGGCCAGCGCGGCGTGCAGGTAAACGGTGAGCCGGCCACCTCGACGGCGGTAGCACACGCCGTCGCGCACCTCGTCCGCCGCGGCGCCCGCCACGGCCGCGCAGAGCAGGGTGACCTCGTTGCCGAGCGCGGCGAGCGAGCGGGCGATCTCCTCGACGTAGAGCTCGCTGCCCCCGCCCTCGGGGTGGCTGAGGTCACGCCAGTTGCAGATGGCGATCCGGGCTTGGCCTCGCCGCACCGGGCCGCCGACGAGGGGCCCGGTCGCTTCCAGGTCAGCCTCGGCTCGCGCCCGCTGCCGTGGGATGGCGGGCGCGAGGACGCGGCCGGTCACGTCGGTCCGGCGTCAACCCGGCTGTGGGCGGCCAGGTCGATCTCGGCCCCGGCGTCGTGTGCGCCGGTCGCCGGCGTCGGGATGAGCGACATGATCTCGGCGTCGCGACGAGCCAGCGCTTCACGGGCTCGGCGTGGTCGCCAGTAGCCGGCCATCAGGAAGATCATCGGGATGAAGATGATCTGCCCGGCCGCGCAGACCCAGATCCAGTGCTGCCACTGAGTCGGTGCCTTTGCCTGAGCCGCCTGGACCGCCGGCGCATGAGCGCCGAGGTATTTGAGGTCAGCCTGCGCTGCCGGGTTCTGCAGCTGACTGAGCGCGGTCGGCCCAACGGTGATCAGCGCGTGGTTGAGCACGGCCGGCGGGATCTTGGTCGGGTCCGAGTACTGCCCGAGCTGGGCGAAGACCTCCGGGTGGGCCTGTAGCTCGGCGTACAGCTGTGGGAATGCCTTCGCGGTGGCTGCGGCATGGGTCTGCACGGCCGGGCCGTCATCGACCAAGGGGGTCACCGAGTTCACGACGTGCGGCAGGACCAGGAAGCTGGCCGACACGATCAGCCGCAGCAGCCATCCCCAGATCGCAAGGCCGTGGGCGGACAGTGCCGGGTTACGACGCTCGACGGTCTCGGTGAAACCGGCCATCCACGGTGCGAACGTCGCACCGGACCAGACACCGATGAGGACCAGCAGGGTGGCGATGCTGGCGAAGCTCGGCGTGCCCTCACCGACCTTGTGGATGAAGGTGATGGTGGTGACGCAGGTCATGATGCTGCCGACAAGCATGAACGGCTTGCGCACCGCGAACCGGTCGGAGAGCGCACCCCAGCACAGCAACGAGATTGCGTTGGCGCTCCAGTACCAGTTCAGCAGGCTGTTCGCCTGGCTCTGGCTGAAGCCCAACGTGGTCTCGAACAGGATCGGGAAGAACGCGACCGCGATGTAGTAGATCTGCAGGAACAGCGCGATCGCGATCGCGGACAGAACGATGTCGGCCTTGAACATCTGCCGCCACGGATGGCGGGTGGCCTGCTCCAGATCCAGGCCGCGTGCCTTCACCGCGAGAACCGTTTGCTCCTCCAGCGACACCATGACCTGGTCGCGGAGCCTGGCGTTGAGCTCGCGCAGTGTGAACAGCGCGATCGCCGAGACCACCAATCCCGCGATACCTGCGATCCGGAACTGGTCCTGCCAGGTCGGAAGCGAGTTGAGGGTGTGGCTGGAGACCTCCGACGTCACCAGGCTGCCGAGCACTGGACCCATCGCCCAGAACGCCATCGCGGATGCACGGCCGACCTGCGGGCTGAAGTCCCGGACCAGCGCCGGAGTGGCCACGAGGATGACGCCTTCGACCATGCCGGCAGCGCCGTTCCACATGATGTAGGGGATCTTCGTGTGCGCGCTCGTGACCCCGAACGTCGCGATGAGCGAGGTGATGATCGTCCCGAACACGACGAGGTTCGCTCGACCGATCCGGTCGGAGATGCCAGCCGCGAGTGAGGCGAACGCGCCGATCGCGTTCGAGATGACGATGCCGGTGACGTAGAAGAGGAACGTCATGTGGAATCCGCCGAGGATCTGCGTGCCGACGGATCCAGCGACGTAGAGCTGGTAATACAAAACGACCGTGGTGAAGACCACGATCGACAGGTAGGTGTAGCGGGGAAGCGTGTCGGGATAGGCGTCGAGATCACGACGCCAGAGTCGATTTAAACCAAATGGCTGAAGTGTCGCTGCTGACGCCATTTGCGTGCGCCTCCGTCGCCAGACCCGGCATTTGTCAGCCAGGTGTTAAGGCGGAACGTAAGTGACGTACGCCACATCACACAGAGTTTCCGACGCAAACGAACAGTTCAGGCTAGGTAAATGATCATCAATAACTACTTGCTGTTGCTCCCATAGAGTGGCGTCGACGTCGCGATGGTGGGAGCCGGTCGGTTGTGGCTCGAGAGCGAGGAGACGACGCCTCCGACGGTTGAGCCGACGAGGAGCGTTGAGGCCAAGACCCAAAGAAGCGGCTTCACAATTGCCAGATGCATTTCGGGTTCCTCATCTCGCGAAACTCGGGTTGCGCCGGAGGTTACACACGTCGGATGCGCGATGCAGCCGAAAACGCAGAGATAGTCCCGGAAATGATCACAGCGAGTGAGGCAACTGCGTCACCGGCGAGCGTCAGCGACTGCGAGCCGGTCGCGGCGGCGGTCGTTGCAGATGTGGCGGTGACCTCATAGAGCGACAGCGTCGGCGTCGTCGCAACAAGTCGGGTGCCACGCAGTCGTGCGGCTTGTACGGCGCCGCCGACAACGTCGCGCTCAACAAGAACGCCGGCGTATCCCTCCGTCCGCAGCGTCGCGGTCAACGAGCCGGTCGCATCGACAGCCGGACCGATCGCACGGGCGAGCGGATCCTCTTGAGGGGTGGCAACGATCCCGCCACCCGAAGTACGTACCAGCAGCCGGCCGTCTCCGACGACCCGCCGATCGAGCCAGCGACTGGCCGGGTCGATCATCGGCCGGTCACCGTTCCACGGATAGATCCGCACCGACGCCCAGGGCAACACAAGCACCGGGCCATGCGGTAGTTGGCGGGAGGCTGCCGCGACCGTCGACCAGTCGCTGGGCCAGCCGCCCGCGACGAGCTTGCCGGACGCCCCCCAGGCGGCAGCCGGCAGAAGCAGCAACGGGACCGCGGCCAGGACCGGCGCCTGTCGTAGCTGCCGGGAAACCTCCGTGACCGCGTAACCCCACCCGATCGCCACCGCCAACACGAACGGCGCCAGCAAGCGCTGGCCGTCGCGAAGCAGGTCGAACGCCTGACTGTGCGCACCCAACCAGTGCAACCCGCGATTCAGCCCCGGCAGGTGAGCCCACATCGACAACGCCAGCCCGAGACTGGCGGCGGCAACGATTCCGTTGACCGCCGCGTCGTTCCGCTGTTGCCGGAGCAGGACGAGGCCCCACACTGCGGCGGCGGTGACGACGAGCGCCGCCAACGCGGCGTACCAGTGCGATCGCCCCGGGGGGACCGCCGTCGAGTTCCAGGTCCCGCCGAGGGAGAGCACGCTGCCGAGGGTGCCGAAGGGGGTGTCGGCTCGGCTCGCGAAGACCGTTGTCCCCACTCGGTCGCCCGGCGCTCCGCCGGGGTTGGTCAGCGCCGGGATCAGCCAGGGCAGTGCGAGCACTCCGAGACCGACCAGCACGAAACCGACCTGCTTCGCGCGCGCGGTTGGACCCGATGAGGTCACCCTCGACGACGGCCAGCCGATGACCGGAAGCGCGACAAGGGCTGCCAACAACTCGGCTGAGGCACCGCCGACCGCCGCGACACCGATCCACACGACGAGACGGCCGAGAGCTCGGGACTCACCGGCGCGATAGGCAATCGCGGCCGCGGCGATCCACGGCAGCGCGGCGTACCCGAGCAGGATCGCCCACTGCCCGAGCAGCAGGTGTTCGGTCAGGTACGGGTTCCAGGCGTACAACGCCGCCGCCGCGACCGCACCGCCGACCGATCGTGACCACAACCGGCCCGCTCCCCACCCGCCGATCGCGATCACCAGGACCAGCAGCAGGTCCTGCACGACATCGCCAGGAACAACCCGGGACAAAAGCGCGACGACCAGGTCGCTCGGCACCGCCCGGGGAACGCCTGTCACTCCGAGCACCGTGTCGTTCAGCGGAAGTTTCGGAACAAACACCATGTCCCGGTTGAGCACGTAGCCGCGACCCAGCACTGGCGCGAGTTGCAAGGCTGCGAGTGAAAAGCCCGTGATTGCGGCGGCGACACTTGCCCGCGTACGAGTGTGGTTCGCGTAATCGCCTGCCGGCACAGCGAGGAAGGCTATCGGGCTGACACTGACGATCATGACGTGTTGCACTGGTCGCACTGTGACAACGATCGGGTCGAGCGCGTCGTCGACTCTCTCCCTACCCATTGCGATCCCGGAGCAGCGAGCGGCTGCGGTCCGGACGCGCCTGGCGCGATCCGCAGCGGTGCTGTCGATCGCGATGGCGGTCGCGTATGCCGGCACCTACCTGCTTGCGGTGATCGCCAGCCGGCTGCTCAGCAATTCGCAGTACGGCGTGTTCGCCGCCCTGCTCGCGGTTCTCACCGTCGTCACCGTCCCGGGCCTCGCGCTCCAAGCGGTCATTGCCCGTCGCTGCGCAACCCGGGTACTCACACTCGGCGAAACGATCTCGATCGGCCTGGTCGTCGGGCTGGGCTGCGCCGCGTTGGCCGCCTTGGCGCTGCCGCCGTTGGATAGCTTCCTTCACATCGGCACCGTCGGCGGGATGGCCGCTGCCCTCGGCGCCACTGTCCCGTTGACGGTCCTCTCAGCGATCCAGGGCTGGCTGCAGGGCAACGAGCGATTCGGTGGTCTCGCGGTCGTCGTCCTTCTCGCCGGTGCCGCCAAGCTCGTCGGCGGCCTGGTGCCGCTGGTTGTCGGCGGCGACGCCGACGCAAGTCTCATCGGTGTCACGGGAGTGACTGCCGTAGTGACAGCCGTCATCGCCTGCTCGCCACGACTCGGCAACGACCGCCTCGTCAGTCGCCGGCCACGGCTGCGTCAGGCGATCCCACTGATCCCGTGGTCTGAGGTGGGACCCGCGGCCGTGGGGTTCGGCGGCCTGCTGCTGATCAGCAATCTGGATCTGCTTCTGGCCCGCCACGTGCTGAGCGGTTCCGCTTCCGGTCGCTACGCCGCGGCCACCGTGGTCGCGAAGGTGGCGCTCTGGATCCCGCAGGCGATCGCGCTCGCTGTGCTGCCACGGTTGGCCCGCGGCGACAACCGCACCGCCACATTGCGGGCCGCCCTCCTCGCGACGTCGGTGATCGGTGTGCTCGGTTGCCTCGTCATGCTCGGGCTCGGGACTACCGCCATGCGGATCAGCTTCGGTCCGCGCTACGCGTCCCTCGGACCGATCGCGTGGGTGTTCGCGCTCCAGGGTTCGGCCCTTGCCTTGACCCAGCTGACGATCGTGGCCGACATCGCCCGCGCGCGGCGCGGGGTGCTGCGGCTGGTCCTGTGGGCCGCCGCGCTGGAGGCGGCCACCGTCCTCGTCGTTCAGCCTCGAACGATTCGCGGGCTGGTCACCATCGCCGCGAGCTGTGCTGGCGTCCTGGCACTGCTCGCAACCGGCCAGGTCGCTCGGCGACGTCAGGGTTTGAGAAGCACCTTGAAGTAGCCGGCGTCCTTCGACTGGGGCGAACGACTCCACTCCCAGTGGGTCGTCGTCACTCAGTAGCGGCAGGATCTCCTCCACCCAACGCTTGACGTTCGCCTGACCCATCCGTAGCTGGACCTGCTTGTCGAACAGCTGCACCATCGAGATCGGGTCGGCGGCGCCGCCGTAGACACCACTGAGCGAGATCGTGCCCAGACCGGTGATCTGTTGAAGGGCGGTCGTGGTCGGTGAGCCGTGCGCGGCACCTTGATGTGCGTGACCTGGGCCTGCGGCACTCGCAGGTACACCGCCTGACCGCCCGGCACAGCGCCGCGTCGTACGGGATCACCGCTCGGTCACCGACGTTGAGGTCACTACCTCGCTGCCGACCTCCTCGACGACTCCCATCGGCTCGTGGCCGACGATGTCGCCGGGCCGCATCAGCGCCGCCAACGGCTCGTAGTGATGCAGATCCGACCCGCAGATGTTGGTCGTGGTAACCCGCGTCGCGACGAGGCGGCGTAATGACGGGCGAAGGGGGCAGGGGTTCAGGCGTGAGCACTCAGCATGCCGATCAACCACGGCCGTCCGACCCGCCGGCGCAGTCCGGCCATCCCAGGCTGGCGCTGGTCCCCAACTCGGGTAGCGCCGTTGCCGACGACCCGGAAGCATTCGGGTACGAAGCCGAGTACGTGCTCGGACAGCGCACCACGATCGGAAGCGACGCCTCGCAGGACATCGTGCTGGACGGCCTCGCCGCGGAGCACGCGGTCATCGAGTGGCTGCCGGAGGGCGACGAGTACGTCTTCCACCCGGTGGTGACCGATGGCGCGGCGACGATTGACGGAGCGATCGCCACGACCGGGATACATCACGGCGACCGGCTGCAGCTCGGTGCCTGGACGCTGATCTTCCAGCGCGACGAGGGCTCCGATCACGTCCGCCGGGCGCGATCGCGCCACGGCGGCAAGCACGCAGGTGACACCCGCACCCGGCCGGGTGGTCACCACACCGAAACCGAGTGACGGCGGCGACCGTTGACCCCTGACCACGCCGGGCAGGGCAGCGCCGCCGATCCGTACTCATCTGGAGGCACACATGGCACAGAACGGAATTGACTACCTTCTCGAACAACACAAGACGGTCACCAACCTGATCGACGCGGTGCGCAATGGCCCCCGCGAGTCGCGCCAGGACAACTTCGACCAGCTCCGCGAGCTGCTCGCCGTCCACGAAACCGCCGAGGAGTTGATCCTGCGTCCGATCACCCGGCACGAGGTGCCGGGTGGCGACACGGTGGCCGATGCCCGGATGGCCGAGGAGAACGAGGCCAAGAAGGTGCTGGCTGGCCTCGAGAAGATGGACGCGACGTCGGAGGAGTTCCTCACCGCGTTCGCCGGGTTCGCCCAAGACGTCATCACCCACGCGAACAACGAGGAATCGCAGGAGTTCCCGCTGGTTCGGGAGCATCAGAACAGCGAAGCGCTGGCTGACCTGGGGGAATCCCTCGAGAAGGCCGAGAAGGCCGCACCAACCCATCCCCACCCGAGCGCGAAGACCACGGCCGCCAACGCGGTGATGGGGCCATTCGCCGCCATGGTGGACAAGGTCCGCGACGCGATGAGTGGCGCCTCGCACTAGGCCCGTCCGGCAGCGTCGTAGCTGAGCTCAGTCAGTTACGACGCTGCCGCCGCGGTCGCGACGTCCCGCGGATAGGTCTTGCGGGCGTGCAACACGAATCCGACACTGGCGAGAAGCGGCACCAGCATGATGAGGAAGGTGTCGCGCAAGCCGGCCTGACCGCCGCCGCCAAGACTGTCGGCGACCAGCCCGAATACCAGCGGGGCGAGCGCCTCGACCGGCTGCTTGACGAGGGTGCGGACGGACTCAGCGCGACCCCACAGCCGAGGGTGCATGATGTCGAGCCGGCCGGCGTCCACCGGAGGGTTGACGGCCGCGAGGCAGAGGGCAGCGCCGCCAAGGGCGAGGATCCCGGCCGCGATCGAGGACACCAGCAGAGCCGGGACGAACAGCACTGTTGCCGCGAGCAGCCCGGCCGCAGCGAAGTAGATGCGGAAGGTGAGGTGGCCACCTCGGCTGAAGCGGTCACTGACCCAGCCGCCGGCGATGACGCCTCCCACCGCGAAGATGGCGAGGATGATCGCCAGCGAGCTTGCGAACCCCTGACTGATCCCGTACTGGTGCTTGACGAACTCCACCCCGAAGGCCCTGACTCCGGAGAAGAAGAAGTAGCCACTCGATCCGACGATGATCAGTACGACGTTGGTGCGGATCCGCAGTACGTAACGCACGGCGCGGGCGATGCTCCATTCGCCTGGATCGTCAGTGATCACGAGCTCCGGATATGGCCGGACCCCGGCCGATGCCGCCGCGAGCTGGGCCTCGCTCAACGCCGAGGTCGGATCGGCAGTATCCGGATCCTCGCCAGGCCGAGCCTGCTCAGCGCTTCGATCAGGCCCGGAGCGATGTGGTTCGGGCAGCCTGCGAAGCAGCACCGCGAGGATCAGCGCGGGCGGCACCAGCGCAAGGAACGACGCCCGCCAGCTGATCGACGCCAGTACGCCGCTGAACGCGAATCCGACTGCGGTCCCGACGAGCTCGCCGGTGAGGACCAGACCCCAGATCCGACCACGTTCCTCCGGCAGGAAGTAGTCGCCGACGAGGCTCGCCACCGCCGGACCCGCAACCGCGACGGTGGCACCGAGTACGCAGCGGGCGACCACGAGCTGTGAGAACGAACCCGTCGCTGCCGAACCAGCCATCACGACCGCCCATGAGGCTGCCGCGATGGCAAGCATTCTGGTCCGGTTGACGCGGTCGACCAGGACGCCGAGCGGGAGGCCGACCACCGCAGCGACAACGCCTGACGCCGCAGCAATCGTCCCCAACCCGGCGTGGTTGACGTGAAGCGCTGCACTGATCTGCGTCGCACTCGCGCCGACCGTCGCCTGGTCGGCGCCGGTCAGTCCGAGGACAGCCGCGAGCAGGATCAGCACCCGCCGGTGCTCTGCCGTGCCGGCCACCTCGGCGGCACGTTCCCACCCGCGGGTCACCGCACGCACCATCACGCCTGACCGAGGGCCGTCGGTCAGCAGCGACAGGTCAATGTTCATTTGTTCGATCGGGTGCCCATCGATCTGACCCGAGAAACCGCTTCGGCCCTCAACCTGGCCGCGTCGAGTGGGCGTCGGCCAGCCGTTGACGCTCCGATGGCCGGGCTTTGGCTGCGTCGGCCACGTTCCGGTTGATGTCCTGCTGGGTCGCCCGGACCAACGGCGAAGAGTCGAGGAGGGCCACTCCGGCGACCACGAGCGCGATCGAGATTGCGATGCCCGCAGCGACTGCCCCGAACTGGAGCTTTTCATTCAGGGCGTAGACGGCAAGAAACGACGCGACGAGCGGCTCACCGATGTCGATCAACGGCAGCGAGATCGACAGCGGGGCGATCCGGAAGGCGGTCTGCGCGAGCAGCAGCCCGCCGAGCGCCGCCACGGCAAGTAGGTAGGGCTGGGGATGGAGCAAAGCTCCGACCTGGTCTCGCCGGAACAGATGACCGACGACCTTCGTCATCACCGAAAGCAGGCCGAAGGCGATACTCGCCGCGAGGGCGAGCGCGCTCGCCCTCGCCATCGGTCGGCGATGCAGGCACTCGGCCAAGACGATAAGCGCTGCCTCGGCCGCGCCGGTCACGATGACGATGACGATCGTCGTGTGCAACGTGATCCGGGCATTGCCGCCGGAAGGACTGCCGAGGACGAGAAAGCCGGTGATGCCGGCGGCGACCGCGAGCGCTGCGCTCCACTCACGTACCCGGAGCCTGCGACCGGAGGCAGCAGCCGCGAGTGGGAGAGCGAAGAGCAGTTCGGTGACGATCAGCGGCTGGACCAGGACCACCGGTGCCAGATACAGCGCGACTGCCTGCAGCAGGTAGGCGGCGATTGACGCGCCCAGCCCGATCCACCACTGCTGCTCCTGGACCAGCCTGACCAGCAAGGTTGCACTGATCCGCGTGGGTGCGTCGACCCGTCGGGCGGCCCGCATCTGTTCGACATTCGCCACACCGAAGGCGGCCGCGGCACCGAGCGCGCAGGCGACCGCGACGGAGGTGCTTGCAAGGCTGGACACCGGCTTTTGACCCACTCCGCGAAACGAGCACGTCCACGCCTATCGTGAGGCGATACATGCGTGTACCTCGAAAGGCAGGCTGAAAACCGCAGCCCATCGCACCACCCGTCATCACCGAATCGCGTCGGAATAACGGGCTGAGGCCAGGGTAGAAGTATCGTGTCGCGATACTTCTACGGAGCGGAGCTATGAGGCTTGGCGACATCTACCCGCGCCGGCGGATCAGCGCCGTGGAGAGCGCCCTACGCCGCGACGACCCAGATCTGGCCGAGATGTTCGCCCGATGGGAAGACACCGAGCGGGCCGCAGCCCACGAGCAGCCCCGCCGCAACGCTCGGCTTCACGCGCTGGTGGCAGTTCTGTACGGAACCCTCGCCGCGGAATTACTCGCCACTGTTCTGCTCACCGGTCTCTCGGTGATCGCGGCGATGCTCGCAGCACTCGCAGCCGGTCTGGCAACGTGGCACCTCACCCGCGCCTGGCAGCGCGGATCGGTACGGCGTGAACCCCGGCTGCGGACACGGTCCTCATTCGCAGTCGGCCGCCGGCCGGGATCGTTGAGTCGACCCCGATGAACGACAGCCCAGGTGCCGAAACCGACCCGCGACGAGAGCACGTCGCGGGTGGGCTGCCCTTCTGACCTGTTGACTTCCTAATGATATTAGGTAATCCTTCTGGACGTGGCAGAATCGGCGGTGATTCCGGACCGGCGCCAACGGCGCCGACAGGAGTCGATCGAGGAGATCCTCGACGTCGCGCTGGAGGTGATGGCTGAGCAAGGCGTTGCCGGGCTTTCACTCGGCGAGGTTGCGCGCCGGCTCGGCGTCCGGCCGCCGTCGCTATACGGCTACTTCGCCTCGAAGCACGCGGTGTACGACGCCGAATTCGGTCGCGGGGCACAACAGGTCCAGGCGGTCGTCGCCGAAGTATCGGAGCGCGTTCTCGCCACCGCGACCGATCCCGGCGAGGCGCTCGAGCAAGTCGCGACCGCGTTCATCGAGTGGGCCATCGAGAACCCGGTCTACTCGCAGCTGCTGTTCTGGCGACCGGTACCAGGATTCGAGCCCAGCCCGGCGGCCTACCAACCCGCAGTCGACCTCATCGAGCTCAGCACACGGATGTTCGCCGACATGCAGGAGCGTGGTTGGATTCGCGCCGACGTGCCGGCCGAGGAAATTCTTCGCGACTGGACCATCCTCACGTCCGGGATCATCAGCCAGCAGCTCGCCAACGCGCCGACCGACGGCTTCCAGACCGGCCGATTCACTGCCGCACTTCCCGGCCTGGTCGCGATGTTCGTCGCTTCCTACGCCGCTGCCACATCGAGCCCTAAGACCAACCACAACTCCACCACGGGGAAGGGGCCTAGAAATGCAGACCAACGTTGATGAGATCAGCACCGGCATCTACCGGCTGTCGACCTGCATCCCGGAGATCGCACCGGGCGGCTTCACCTTCAACCAGTTCCTGGTCGATGCAGACGAGCCGCTGCTCTACCACACCGGCATGCGGGCGCTGTTCCCGTTGGTGCGCGGCGCGATCGAGAAGGTGATGCCGGTCGAGCGGCTGCGTTGGATCGCGTTCTCACACATCGAGGCAGACGAATGTGGCGCGGCCAATGAGTTCCTCGAGGTCGCGCCGCAGGCTCAGGTCATGCACGGTGCTCTGGGCTGCATGCTGTCGCTCAACGACCAGCTCTCACGCGAGCCACGCCCACTCGCCGACGGTGAGGTCATCGACCTCGGTGGCCGACGCGTGGTTGAGGTCGCCACGCCGCATGTCCCGCACAACTGGGAGTCACACATGCTCTTCGAGCAGGAGACCGGGACCTTGTTCTGCGGCGATCTGCTCAGCCAGACCGGAGACGGTCCTGCCGTCACGAGCGATTCGATCCGGGACGCCGCAATCGCCACCGAGCAGCTGTTCATGCAGACCTCGATGGGTCCGGCTGTACCGGCGACCTACCGACGGATCGCGGACCTGGAGCCACACCGCCTCGCGATCATGCATGGCTCGTCGTACGACGGTGACTGTGCCCCACTTCTTCGGGAGATGGCCGACGTCTACGAGCAGCAGTTCGGCTGCAGCGGCGCGCTGGCGGGAGCCACCGTCTGATGGCCGAGGTGGGTTCGCTGACCCGGTCGAAGGAGAAGCGACAACCAGCGCTCGATCACTCGACCGCGATGCGGTTAGCCGCGACCGAGCACGACCGATTCCGGTCGCATCTGGCGCGACTACCCGCCGAGGCGTGGAGTCGTCCGACCGCGTGCCCGGAATGGGACGTGCAGGCGTTGGCCTGCCATGTGCTCGGGATGACGAAGATGCCGTCGACGATTCGGGAGAACCTGCGTCAGATGCGGGCTGCGACTGCTGCCTCGAAGCGCGAAGGCGTGCTCTTCATCGATGCATTGACCGCATTGCAGGTACGCGAACACTCCCACCTCTCCCCCGCCGAGATCGTCGAACAGTTCAAGACGGCGGGACCGGAAGGGGTCAAGGGACGCGCCCGCACCCCCGGAGTCGTGCGACGGTTCGTCTCGGTCGGTGAACAGCCGATCGACGAGGCCGGCTCGATCACCGAGAGCTGGTCGATGGGATATCTCGTCGACGTGATCCTCACCCGCGACACCTGGATGCACCGCAGCGACATCGCCGACGCGACCGGGACCGGGATGGAACTGACGCCCGACCACGACGGCGTACTCGTCGCGGACGTCGCAGCCGAATGGTCGGCCCGGCACCGACAGCCTTGCACGCTCACTCTGACCGGCCCGGCGGGCGGCAGCTGGCACTGGGGCGACGGCGGGCCGGCGATCGAGCTCGATGCAGTCGAGTTCTGCCGGCGGGTTTCCGGTCGCGGCAGCAGCGAGGGACTGCTCACCACGCGGGTTCCGTTCTAGTGTCACGACACTCGCCGGGAGCGGCGAGAACGTAGGGTCCGTGCTCATGAACACCCACGAGCTCGCCGGCAAGGTCGCGGTTGTCACGGGCGGCGCCGGCGGTATCGGCAGGGCGACCGCGTCACTGCTCACCTCCGAAGGCGCGAAGGTGGTGATCGCCGATATCGACGCCGAGGCGGGCGGCGAGCTGGCCGGCGAGCTGGGCGCGTCGGCTGCGTTCCAGCGGGCCGACGTGAGTGACGCGGAGCAGGTCCAGGCACTCATCGACTTCGCTGTCGACCGATTCGGTGGGCTGGACATCATGTTCAACAACGCCGGGATCGGGAGCGACCTCAAGGGCCTGCTCTCCGACGACCTCGCCGACTTCAACCGAATCATGGGCGTGAACCTGTTCGGCGTCATCGTGGGAACCCAACGCGCCGCGCGCTATATGAAGGACAACGGCGGTGGCGTCGTGATCAACAACGCATCCATTGCGGCGATCAACGCCGGCGTCGGGATGATTTCCTACCGCTCTGCGAAAGCCGCTATTGCCCACGCGACGAAGTGCATGGCTATCGAGCTCGCGCCGTACCGGATCCGGGTCAACTGCATCACCCCCGCTCACATCAGGACCGGGATCACCAACTACGACATGGGGCCGGTGCTGAAGTACATGCAGCCGCTCGAGCGCGAGGCGCAGCCGGAGGACGTCGCGAACGCAGTGGTGTTCCTTGCCAGCGATCGTGCCGCGCAGGTCACCGGCGTTGTCTTCCCGATCGACGGCGGTACGACGGCAGGTCCGCCGTATGCGCAGACCACGCTCATCATGTCGACGGCGAAGCCGGCTGACGGATCGACGAGCGCTAGCTGACCTGAAGGTGCAATTTCTGCAGTCCGCGCAGGAAGAAGGTCGGGAGATAGTCGTATCGCCGCTCCCCCGCCGGCCCGTGATCCGGCTCTGAGATCGACACGTCGGCGGTTCGATCCAGGATCCGGTTGAGTGTCACCCGGCCCTCGGCGCGGGCCAGCGGCGCGCCGACACAGGTGTGGATGCCATGGCCGAAGGCGATGTGCTGGCGGGCGTTCGACCGCTCGAGGTCGAACTCGTCCGGGTCCTCGAACGTGCGCGGATCCCGGTTGCAGGCCCCCGGAGCCAGCATGATCGTGCCGCCAGCCGGAATGTCGACGCCGCCGAGAGTGGCCCGGACCCGCGCCATCCGAAACTGGGTGCGCAGCGGCGACTCGAGCCGCAGCGTCTCCTCGATGAAGTTCGGGATCAGCTCCCGGTCGTCCCGGACCAGCTTCTGCAGGTCGGGCCGCTCGGCAAGCATCCGCAGCGCGAAGGAGAGCAGCCGGACCGTCGTCTCCTGGCCGCCGACGAACAGGTTCGCCGCGATGAGCGCGGCGTCCCTCACCCCCGGCGTGGACCCATCGGGGAAGGTCGCGGTCGCAAGGCCGGTGAGGATGTCGTTGCCCGGCCGTCGGCGTCGGTCCTCGATGTACGCCGCAAACCGCTCGTAGAGGAACTCCAACGGCTTGTGCGTCTTCTGGGCGGAGCTCGCGGCGACCGTCGACAACTCGTCCCGAAACAGCGAGTGGTCGCCCTCCGGCACCCCCTCGAGGTCGGCGATGACCGTCAAGGTGAACGGCTCGGCGTACTGACCGACGAACTCGAACGATCCGCCGCCGGCCAGGCTGGCGTCGACCAACCGGTCGGCGTATCGCCACATGAAGTCTTCGTTCTCCTTGAGCCGGCGTGGTGTCAGCAGCCGCATCAACAGGTGGCGGTGCGCGGTGTGGTTCGGCGGGTCGAACGATGGCAACTGGTCGCTGAACGGAAGCTCGTTGCGGCACTTCACGATGATGTCGGTGATGTCGTCGCCCTTGACCGGCATCGAGAACTTCACGAACGGGCCACTCACCGCGTTGCAGGAGGAGTAGGTGCCAGATGCGGCGTCGTGTTCGGGGAACGTCGCCGGGTCGCGGTAGACGTCCTTGGCCTCGGCATGGCCGGTCACCAGGTATACGCCGTACCGCGGCTCCTGCCACACCGGTCCCTGCCGCCGCACCCAATCGAAGTACGGATACGGGTCGTCCTGAACGGCGCGGTCGGTGAAGAAGTTGACCTGTTCGAAATCAGCCATGCGGGTCCTGGTTCGCCGCCGCCTCCTGGGTGGCACAACGGGCCGCGACGTATCCGAACACCATGCTGTTGGCGATGCTCGCGCCTGGCCCGAGGTAGTGGCGTCCCATCACCGTCGCGGTGCTGTTCCCGGTGGCGTACAGCCCGGGGATCGGCCGGTCGCTTTGATCGAGCACCCGGGCGTGCTCGTCGGTGAGCAAGCCGCCGCAGGTGCCGACATCGCCAGGAAGTACCTCGACCGCATAGAACGGTGCCTCATCGATCGGCTCGACGCACGGGTTCGCGACCTTGCGACTCGGGTCGCCGAGTGCCTTGTTGTACGCCGACTCACCGCGACCGAACTCCGGATCGAGACCCTTCGCTGCCGGGCCGTTGAAGGTGGCAACGGTGTCGGCGAGTCCGGCCGGGTCGATGCCACAGAGCTCGGCGAGCGCCGGGATCGACGCTGCCTGCTTCAGCCGGCCGCTGTCGCGGAACTCTTTGGGAAACCAGCCCGGATGCGACCGCACGTGCGCATACCGCTTGCGGTAGCGATCATCGAAGATCAACCAGCACGGCACCGCCCGGCTGGTCTTGTCTCGGGCGTACATCGCCTTGCCGACCTCCATGTAGGAGTTCGACTCGTTGACGAAGCGACGACCGGCGGCGTCGACGTACATCGTGCGCGGGCGCTGCCGGGCCTGGTCGAGGGTCGAGGCACCGAACCGCCCGGTGCGCGGCGAGGGCAACCACCAGGCTTCGTCCATGAGGTCGGTCTTGGCGCCGAGCCGCATCGCCGCCTGGATCGCTTCCCCGGTATCCCCCGGATTCGACATCGTCCACTTGGCCTGATTCGGCTGGTCACCGCCGTACTCGGTTCGCATCTCGGCGCTATGGGCGAAACCACCGGCCGAGATCAACACACCGCTTCGCGCGGCGACCTGCACGGTTTTCCCGTCGTGGCTGACCCGTACCCCGACGACGTTGCCGTCGCTGACGACGAGGTCCTCAAAGGGCGAGTCGGTCCATACCGCAACCCCGCGGTCCAGCGCCAGCTTCAGCAGCTGGCCGATCAACGCCGCCCCGTTGGTCAGCAGCTCCCGGCGAGTCGCTTTGGCGCCCGCGGTGCGCAGTGCGACCCGCGTGGCCACCGCAAACGCGCGAAGGCTCCGGTTGTAGTTCGACAGCGACCGCGCTTCGTTGGTCATGACCGCCATGCCGAGGGTCTTGGCGAGTCCGGCTTGCAGCTTGCTCCCCCACTCCCCGAGCACGTTTGCGTTCCACGGCGCCGGCTCGACAGCACGCCCCTCGTCGACGCCGCCCTTCGCGTTCGAGTAGTAGTCGCTGTACCCACGGCAGTACGCGAACCGAATGCCCAGCTTTTGGAGGAACGCCAGCATGTCGACGCCCGCGGTGAGGAACATCTGCCGGCGTTGGTAGGACGACGCTGGACCGACGTCGCCCACCACAGCTTCGAAGTGGGCCATCGCGTCCTCGTAGGAGTCCGGCACTCCGGCCCCCCGCATCACCGGGTTGTTGGGGACCCAGACCACGCCGCCTGACATCGCAGTCGACCCACCGATCAGCGCCTGCTTCTCGACGACCAGGACCCCGGCCCCGGTTTCGGCAGCGGTCAGCGCCGCGACCAGGCCGCCGCCGCCCGATCCGATGACGACGACGTCGAAGGTGGAGTCCCATGAGGTCATGACTCCCGCCCTTCCCTGTGGTGTTCTGGTGCCCACCGCATCGCTTCGGTGTCGAAGCAAGTTACCAAAGTTCATTGACCATTGCTACGACGCCGAAGTAATCTCCGGGCGATGCCAAGAGGGAGGCTCGGGGATGTCTGCTGCGAGCACGCTGAGCTATCCCGCTGAGGGTCTCGGCGCCCCGAAGAACCGGGTGCCAGGGCCGGTCGAGGAGGTCGGGCTTCCCGCCGGGACCGAGGTGTTCTCGGCTGACAACCACATCTCGCTGGCCGAGGACATCTTCTACGAGAAGTTCCCCGCGAGCATGAGGGACGCCGCGCCGCGGGTGATGAACGTCGACGGCGGCTGGACGCTTGCCCTGGGTGGCCAGTCGGTGCTGCCCCAGGCGTTCCTCGACGTCCTCACGCAGTACGACCCGGTCCCGGGCTCCCACACCGGCGATGTCGACGCCCGGCTCGCAGCGCTGGACTCCGAAGGCGTCACCACCGAGTTGGCGTTCCCGAACTCGATCCTGGCGCTGTTCGGCTGGCCGGACAAGGAAGTCCGCGAGCTGTGCTTCCGGATCTACAACGAGCACATCGCCGACGTACAGGAGCGCTCCGGCAACCGGATCTACGGCGTCGGTCTGATCAACTGGTGGGACGCCGACGGTGCGAAGCGAACCCTCGACGAGCTGAAGTCGCTCGGTCTGAAGACCTTCCTGATGCCGCTGTCGCCGGGCAAGGATGAGAACAAGAACCCGATCGACTTCTCCAGCACTGCGATGGACGGCGTGTGGGCGGCGATCGAGGAATCGCAGGTCCCGGTATCGCATCACATCGGCGAGAGCCCGCCGGCGAGCCCCAGCCAGTTCAACGCACTCGAGATCGGCATGCTGCAGGCGGTGGCGCCGTTCCGGGACGTATTCGGCAAGTACATCCTCGGTGGCATCCTCGACCGGCACCCGGGACTTCGGATCGGCTGGTTCGAAGGCGGCATCAACTGGGTCCCGTCCGCGATCCAGGACGCCCACCACATCGCAGCGTCGTTCCAGCACATGTCCGACTTCAAGGTCGAGCACGAGCCGCAGTGGTACTGGGACAACCACATGATGGCGTCGTTCGTCGTGGATCCACTCGGCCTCGAGCTCATCCACCACATCGGCGTCGACAAGGTGATGTGGTCGACCGACTTCCCACACAACGAGAGCACGTACGGCTACAGCAACCGCTCGCTCGCAAGTGTGGTGGAAACGGTCGGCGGCGAGAAGGCGAAAGCGATCGCCAGCGACAACGCCAAGCGTTTCCTCGGGGTGGGCTGAACTTGACCGCTGGACTCATGGCGATCGGCCCGGGCGCGCTGATCCCGGAGGAGCCGGACTTCGACCGGATGCGGACCGACCGGACCCAGCGACTCCGCGAGGCGATGCGCGACCAGGCAATCGAGGCACTGGTCCTGCTCGGCAACACGAACGTCGTCTACGCCACCGGCGCGATCTGGCCGCTGTCGGACGGCGGCCGGACCAACTTCGAGCAGCCAGTCGCCGTCGTCGTGGCCGACGACGAATCGCCTCACCTGTTCTCGCCGCTGCGTGCCGACGACCGGTTGCGTCACGCGCTGGCTCCCGACCACCTCCACGGCCCGGCGCATCTCGACTTCGACGAGGGCGTCGAGGCCTTTGGCTCCCAGCTCGCCGATCTGGTGCCGGATGGCGCCGTCATCGCGATCGACGAATGGACCCACGCACTCCGTCGCGCCGGCACCTTCACCACCGACCGCGGCGCTCCGCTCGACGGCGGTCGGCTGATCAGCAAGGCCAAGCTGATCAAGACCCCGGACGAGCTCGCCGCGATGCGCGCCGGGCTGACGATCACCGAGGCCGGCATCACCGAGGTCCAGGCGCGCCTTGCCCCGGGCGTCCGGCAGACCGACCTCACCGCCGCGTTCCTGCGGACCATCTTCGACCACGGCGCCGACGCCAACGTTCTCGATCCGATCTGGCAGATCATGCCGACCCGAATCGCCGACGGGCCGTGGACCACGACCGGTGGACTCGCCTGTCCGCTGTTGTCGACCGAGCGCGAACTGGTCAAGGGCGACGTGCTGTGGGTCGACACCGGCGTCAGCTACCAGGGCTTCCACTCCGACTTCGGTCGGACCTGGGTCGTTGGGCAGGAGCCGAGTGCGAGGCAGCGCGAACAGTTCGAGAAGTGGCGGGCGATCATCAACGCCGTACTGGCCGTCACCCGGGCCGGCGCGACGAACTCCGAACTCACCGCAGCCGCCACCGAGGTCGCCGGCGGCGAGAAGCCGTGGATGTCGCATTTCTACCTCGGGCACGGGCTCGGCATCGACAGCGCCGAGATGCCGTTCGTCGGCAGCGACATCGGTGAAGCGTTCGACGCCGGCTACCGGCTCGAGGCCGGGATGGTCCTGGTCCTGGAGCCGATCGTCTGGGAGGACGGCTACGGCGGCTACCGATCCGAGGAGGTCCTGCTGATCACCGCCGACGGGTGGGAGCCGATGACCGACTATCCCTACGACCCGTTCTAGTGGCAGCCGTGACCGAAACCGACATCCACCCTGACGATGCGGCGCTGCGCAAGGTACGACGCGAGCGGGTTCTGGCGGAGATGGCGGACGAGGGCATCGACATCCTCATCACCGGCCGGGAGTCCAACGCCCGCTACGTCGCGGGCGTACCGCGGCTCTGGCTCGCCGGCTCGCGGCCGTTCGGTCCCGGCTGCATCCTGGTGCGCGAGACCGGCGCCATTCACCTGGTCAGCACCTGGGACGAGGGCGTCCCGGATGACATCCCGCACGAGAACCTGCATGGCATCACGTTCAACGGCGCGAACACGCTCGCCTGGCTGCAGCGGATCGACGGCGCAGCCACCGCGAGGACGGTCGCGACCGATGGCCTGATGCCATCGTCGGCACAGCTGATCGAAACGGCGTTTCCGTCCGCGGAACTCGTCGACGGCGAGCAGATGATGCGCCGGGTCCGCCGGATCAAGCTTCCCGAAGAGGTCACCGCGATCCGGACCTCGGTGCGCCTTAGCGAACACTCCCTCGCAGCTGCTGAAGCGGCCTTCAGCATCGGGATCACCGAGCGCCAGCTCACCGCGCGGTTCATGGAGGCGATGGCGGAAGCCGGCATCACCACCCCGACGACGCAGGACGTGGCGTGGGTCACCTCACGCCAACACAGCTGGGGCCGCGACGCTCGGAACAACACCGTGGCACCCGGCGACCTGGTCGCCTTCGACGCCGGCCTGCTCTGCGACGGATATTACGGCGAGATCGGCCGCACCATGTCCCTCGGCGCCGCGGGTGCCGGCGCCGGGCTGAAGCAACGGTGGGACGAGCTGTGGGACCGGCTGCTGGCCGCCTGCCGGCCCGGCGCCGCCGCCACCGACCTGCTCGACGCGTACGACGCCGTCGGGGTCGCGCCGGCGCCGATGCCGGTCGCTCGCGGCCTCGGGCTCGGAAACGACCTGCCGCTGGTCACTCATGCGCTGCCCCGTACCTCGGCGGCCCAGACGATCGAGCCCGGCGTCGTGCTCGCGCTGACCGGCTATCTCTGGCAGGACGGGGTCGGTGCCGTCTACGGCCAGGAGCCGGTTCTCGTCACCGAGTCCGGACCGACGCTGCTGTCGACCAATCCGTTCCGCGACTCGAGGAGCTCGATCAAGTGACAGAACCTGAGCTCCCGAGTCCCGAGGAGATCATCCGCTACGAGAAGGACCCGGTCTCCCGCATCGCGACGATCACCTTCGACCGGCCCGATCATCTCAACGCGCCGACGATCGGCGCGCGCAAGCGTTACGGCGACCTGATCTTCAAGGCGAGCCTCGACGACGACGTCAAGGTGCTGGTGGTCCGCGGCGAGGGCGAACACCTCGGCACTGGCGCCGACCTCGATGAACTGATGGCCAAGCGCAACGGCGGCGTCGCGATGCAGGAGGAATTCGGCATTGAAGACGACGAGGACATCACGATGCCGGGTCGCCACAACTACCGCAACGGCGCGTCGCTGGTTCATTGGTACGCCGACGCCCGCTCCGGCAACCGGTCGCTTGCCGAGTTCAAGAAGATCAGCATTCTCGAAGTCAAGGGCTACTGCTACGGCTGGCACTTCTATCAAGCTGCCGACGCGGACCTGGTGATCTCCGCCGACGACGCACTGTTCGGGCATCCGGCATTCCGCTACGTCGGCTACGCGCCGCGGATGTGGCAGTGGGCGACGATGATGGGACTGCGCAAGTTCCAGGAGATGGTCTTCACCGGTCGGCCATTCACCGCCGCTGAGATGTATGACTGCAACTTCATCAACAGCGTCGTGCCACGCTCTGCACTCGAAGCGGAGGTTACGAAGTACGCCAACGCCTGCGCCACCACGCGGCCGACAGACACGATCTTCATGCAGAAGACGTTCTTCAACATCATGCGGCAACAGCAGGGCGAGTACATGGGCAGCATGCTCAGTGCCTGGCTGGAGTCGATGACCGGCGCCCTCAAGGACGACGTCGACAACCGCGTGGCGTCGCTGGGCAGCGAGGTGCGCGATGGCGGGGTCAACAAGCTGGTGAAGGACAATGACAAGCGGTTCCCGCCGGAGTGGCGGCTCTCGCAATCCGGCCGCCAGCAGCCCGCGAAGGACTGACGTTGGCGCCACCCCTCGCGGGCTACCGCGTCATCGATCTCTCGACCTGGATCGCCGGCGGCTACGGCACGAAGCTGCTCGTCGACGGCGGTGCCGAGGTCATCAAGATCGAGCCACCGGGCGGTGACCCGCTTCGGCGCTGGTCGGCGTCAGGCGCGCCGATCCCGACCGGCGCCGATGGCGCTTTGTTCAACTACCTCGGCGCCGGCAAGCGCAGCGTCGCCGCCGATCCGGGCGATCTTGCCTCGTTGTCGGATCTGATGGGGTCGGCCGACGCCGTCGTGTGGTCGCCGGGCTCGCCGGTCGCCGAACATCCGTCGCTCGTGCCTGCCGCGCTCCGTGACCGTCATCCCCACCTCGCGATCGCGGCGGTCACGCCGTTCGGGTTGACCGGGCCATGGGCGGACAAGCCGGCGACCGAGTTCACGTTGCAGGCCTGGTCCGGCGCGGTCGTCGGCATCGGCCGCGGCAGCGTCGACCGGCCACCGATGTACGTCGGCGGCCAGGTCGGTGAATGGATCGCCGGCACGTGGGCAGCGATCGGGCTGCTCGCCGCACGACGCGCGGGCGGCGGTGCGCTGATCGACCTGTCCATGCTCGAGGCACTCACGATGTCGCTGACCTACTACCCGGTGACGTTCCACGACCAGCTCGGATATCCGATGCGAAAGAAGCGGTCGGTGCCGACTCCCGGCGTGCATGCCGCCAAGGACGGCATGGTGGGGCTCGGCTGCGGCACCGGCCAGCAGTGGCTCGACTTCTGCGCGATGATCGGCCACCCCGAGTGGATGGACGACCGCTCGCTGTTCCTCAACCGCACCGGTTTGGCACCGACGATCGATCGCTGGATGGCCGAGCACTCGGTCGAGGAGATCATCGAGCTGGCGAGCGCATTCCGGATCCCGAACGCGCCGATCGTCAACGGTGAGAACGCCCCGGCGTACGACCACTTCCTCGCCCGGGACACCTTCCGTCCGAACCCGATCGACGGCGCACTCAATCCGCGCCCGCCGTTCCGGATGACGACCGCGACCAGTAGGGGTGCCGATCGTCGGCAGCGCACCGGCGGCGGCCTGCCGTTCAGCGGGCTGCGGGTGCTGGAGATGACGGCGTTCTGGGCCGGGCCACTGGTCGGCCACGTCCTCGCACTGCTCGGTGCCGAGGTGATCCACCTCGAGTCGGCGAACCGGCCCGACGGCGCCCGGCTGGTCGGCGGCGTACCCCAGACGACCGAGCAGTACTGGGAGCGCGGGCCGATCTTCGCCGCGCTCAACACCAACAAGAAGAGCCTCACTCTTGACCTGAACGATCCCCGGGGCATCGATCTACTACATCGGGTCGTCGCGACCTGTGACGTCGTCGTCGAGAACTTCACCCCTCGCGTGCTCGACCAGCTCGGGCTCACCTACGACGGACTCAAGGCGAGCCGACCTGATCTCGTCATGGTCCGGATGCCGGGGTTCGGGCTCGACGGGCCGTGGCGAGACCGGGCCGCCTTTGCCTTCGTGATCGAGGACGCATCGGGTCTGACCTGGCTCACCGGTCATCCCGACCAGCTGCCCAACGAGCCGTACTGCCTCGGCGACCCGAACGCCGGACTGCATGCCATCGTCGGGACGCTGCTGGCGCTCGAGCACCGCGACCGCACGGGCGAGGGTGGCCTGGTTGAGGCGGCGATGGTCGATGCCGCGCTCACCATCGCGGCTGAGCAGGTGATCGAGCACTCGGCGTACGGGGTGCTGTTGTCGCGCTCGGGCAACCGTGGCCCGATGGCGGCGCCGCAGAACCTCTACCTGGCCGCCGGACCGGATGACTACGGCCGGGACGACTCCTGGGTGGCCATCGCGGTGGCATCCGACGACCAGTGGGTCGCGTTGGGCAAAGCGCTCGGCGAACCGGACTGGGCGATCGATCCGGATTACGACAGCGCCGCCGGCCGGCGGGCCGGACAGGACCGAATCGACGAGGCGTTGCGGGCCTGGTGTCGGGAGCGGACCGCCGAGGAGATCGTCGAGTGCCTGTGGGAGGCCGGCGTCCCGGTCGGCAAGGTGATGCAGCCGCACCGGCAACCCGAGCTGCCCCAGCTTCACGCGCGCAACTTCTTCGAGCACCTGACCCATCCGGTGGCCGGGCCGGCTCGATACAGCACCCTTCCGATGCAGTTCAGGCCCGGGCCGGAGCGGCTTCACACCCGGCCCGCGCCGCTGCTCGGCGAGCACAACACCGAGCTGCTCACCGAGCTCGGCCTCAACACCGATGAGATCAACGCACTCGAGTCGGCCGGCGTCATCGGCCGATCGATGCCGACAGGAGAGGGCTGATGGCACCTCGGGCAACACCACCGCGCGGTGGTGGGTTCGAACCGGCGCCGTTCGATGTCGTCGAGGCCTCGCGCCAGGTGTGGCTGAGCCACTGGAATCCGGAGGCGGCATCCGGCATGGCGGTGTTCACCGCGATCCTGCGCTCCCAGCAGTTGCTCGCCGACGAGGTCAACCGCGTGATGCGACGCCACGAACTGACCTTCGCCCGCTACGAGGTGCTGACCTGGCTCGCCACCGACCCGGAGTCATCGCTGACCCTGAGCTGGATCAGCAAGACGCTGCGGATCCCGCCGGCAACCGTCACCAACATCATCGACAAGCTCGAGGCCGATCGCCTGGTACGTCGGGTCCAGCATCCGTCCGACGCCCGCACCACGCTCGCCGTGATCACGCCCCGGGGCCGTCGGGTGGCCCAGAGCGCGACCGACGACCTCAACACCACCGTGTACGAGCAGATCGGGCTGTCCGAACCGCAGCGAGAGCAGCTGACCGACCTGCTCGCCGAGCTGCGGGCGAGTGCGAACGAGTTCGACGTCGAGCGTTCTCAGCAGGTCATCGAGGAGCTCGGCACCCGGCACCGGCCGGCACCCGCCCGGCCGCGGCGCAAGCCCGGGATCGACGTGGCATGAGCACAGTTCCATCCGCGATTCGATGTCCCGGATCCGCTCGAACGACAAGTGACGGGTAGGTAATCAGTGAGTCCTGACGACCCGGTCTACTACGACCCGTACGACGTCGACCTCGTCCGCGACCCGTGGCCGACGTACCGCCGGCTGCGTGAGGAAGCGCCGCTGTATTACAACGAGAAGTACGACTTCTACGCCGTCAGCCGCTACGCCGACTGCGAGCGTGGACTACCGGACTGGGAGACGTTCAACTCCGGCCGCGGCGCGATCATCGAGCTGATCAAGGCGAACCTCGATCTCCCCCCCGGCACCCTGATCTTCGAGGACCCGCCGATCCACGACATTCACCGCAACCTGCTGGTCCGTGTCTTCACGCCCCGCCGGGTCGCCGCGCTCGAGCCGAAGATCCGCGAGTACTGCGCCCGCCATCTCGACCCACTGATCGGCGAGAGGCGGTTCGACCTGATCGCCGAGCTCGGCGCCCAGATGCCGTCCCTCGTCATCGGGATGCTGCTCGGCATCCCGGAAGCCGACCAGGCTGCTGTCCGGGAAAGCGTCGACAACAACCTGCGGACCAGGGCCGGACAGCAGATGAAGGTGAAGGACGCGTCGTTCGTCTCGGGCGAGATGTTCGAGGAGTACATCGACTGGCGCGCCAAGAACCCTTCCAACGACCTGATGACCGACCTGCTCAACGCAGAGTTCGTCGACGAGACCGGCAAGACCCGCAAGCTCACCAAGCAAGAGGTGCTCACGTACGTCACCGTCGTCGCCGGGGCGGGCAACGAGACCACGACCCGGCTGATCGGATGGATGGGGTCGCTGCTCGCGCAGCATCCGCAGCAGCGCGCCGCACTCGTCGCGGATCCGAGCCTGATCCCCAACGCGGTCGAGGAGACACTGCGCTTCGAGCCACCCGGCCCGCACGTCGCGCGGTACGTCGCGAAGGATGTCGAGCTGCACGGTACGACGGTGCCGGAGGGCAGCGTGATGCTGTTTTTGCTCGGCTCCGGCAACCGGGATGATCGCAGGTTCCCCGACGGCGACACCTACAACATCCACCGCGCGATCACCCAGCACCTCGGCTTCGGCTATGCCGTCCACTACTGCATGGGTGCCGCACTCGCCCGGCTCGAGGGGCGGGTGGCGCTGGAAGAGATCCTCACTCGCTTCCCGGAGTGGGACGTCGACTGGGACCAGGCGCGGCTGGGTCAGACCTCGACGGTCCGGGGTTGGGAGACGCTACCGATCACCATCGGCTAGGCCGTCACGAGTGCCTCGATGATCGATGCGAGGCGGTCAAGCGTCGCGATCATCCTGGTCCTCAACTGGTCACCGCACCGACGCGGATCTGTCAAGCAACAGCGGTATGAGAGGACCATTCTCATTGATGAATAGAAGGTTCATGGATTGGAAAATGTGCCGCTCATCAGCGATACTCTCGATCCACAATGACCCGGCCACGCCACGTCTCGCCCGCCGCCGGCGGCCGTTCGACCGCCGTTGACATCCCCCTGCCGAGCCAGGATGCTGTGCGCTTGCACAGCGTCTACTCGCACCGGCTCGGTCGTCGAGGTTTCCGGCGCCGTTCCGCCGCGGCGCTGACAGCGGCCGGAGCGCTGGTCATTGCCGCCTGCGGCGCGCGCGTGCCACCGGATCTGGCCCGGTCCAGCGGCAGCTCCTCGATCCTTCCCGGGGCCTCCGCAACGGCTCCGACCACGCCCACCGGCGGTGGGTCGACGCCCGGCGCCGGGCCGGTGACGTCCGGGACCAATCCGGCCACCGGCGGCTCCTCCGGCCCGGGAACGACGACCGGTCAGCCTGGCGGCAAGTCCGGTGGCGGACAGTCGGCCCCGCCGGCGCCGTCCGGCGGGACGTCGATCGCCTCACTTACGCCGGCCAGCTTCAACTTCAACCCGCAGACCGAGGCGTCGTACTGCACCGGCACGACCGGGAACAAGTCCTCGGCACCGGGCGTGACGCCGACCAGCATCACGATCGGCAACGTCAGCGGCATCACCGGCGCGGTCTCCGGTGTCTTCGAGCCGGCGGTCGACGCGGTGACCGCGGCAGTGAAAGCAGTCAACCACTTCGGCGGGATCTGTGGCCGCCAGCTGGTCCTCAAGGTCGAGGACGACAACCAGTCCTCCAGCACCCACACCTCCGAGGTCTCCTTCCTGATCCCGAAGGTGCTCGCTTTCGTCGGCTCGACTTCCGACGGCGACAACGGCGGGGTGCCGGCAATGGAAGCGGCGCACGTGCCGGACATCGGCCGGGCTGCGAACGTCAACCGCTCCAACTCCTCGACGTACTGGTCGGCGGACGGCGGCAGCGTCGTGGTCAAGCACGGCCGGTCCTTCCTCTACGACACGCTGGTCAACGGCCTGCGTAAGTACCACCAGCTGCCGAGCAGCATGGCGCTGCTGTCGTACGGCATCCCGGTCGCGGCTCAGGTGGCCGAGCAGTACGGCAAGCTGTTCGCCGCCCGGGGCGTGAAGATCTGCTACACGAACTACTCGGTCCCGCCGGCACCCGGCGCCACGATGGGCTCGATCGTCTCCAGCATGAAGGCGAAGCACTGCGGTGGTGTCTTCGTGGTCATGGACGTGGTCGGCAACGCCGACATGCTCCGCGACATGCAGTCGGAGAACTTCAGGCCCAGCCTGGTGCTGACCACGCAGGGCGCCTACACCCAGGACCAGATCTCCCTCGCCGGCCAGTCGGCGGCGCAAGGATTCGCGGTCTATCTGCCGTCGGCTCCATTCGGCGAGTCGAACCCCACCCTGCAGCTGTTCGAGTCCCAGCTCGCGACGTACGAGCCGGGCAAGGAGGTCAACGAGTTCAGCATCGAGTCCTGGGCCGACACCCAGATGTTCATCTACGCGTTGCTCAAGGCCGGCCGGAACCCGACCCGGGCGTCGCTGACCAGCGCGCTCGCCGGGATCAGGAACTGGACCACCGGCGGGGTATTCGGGCCGTACACCCCGAACACTCACGGGACCGCCCGCTGCTACCTGGGTGCCGCGGTCAAGGGCAACACCTTTGTCCGGACCTGGCCGCCGAGCGGCATCTACTGCAACGGCTCGCTGGTCGACGTCGGCGCGGGCTAGCGCATGCTCCCCTTCATCATCCTGGGGTTGTCGGCCGGCGCGGCCTACGCCCTTGCCTCGATCGGAATCGTCCTCACCTATAAGACGACCGGCATCTTCAACTTCGCCTACGCCGGTGTGGCGATGTTCTGCGCCTACGTGTTCTGGCAGCTGCGCGACCGCTGGCACCTGACCCAATGGCTCGCGCTACCTCTCCTGCTGCTCGTCGTCGCACCCCTCCTCGGCGTGATCCTCGAGTCGCTGTTCCGGCTGCTCGCCGCAACAACGGTCGAAGTGCAGATCGTCGTCTCCCTCGGCTTGCTCGCGTTCTTCACGACGTTCGTGACGATCATCTGGGGCGGCAATCCGCGTCTGCTGACCTCGATCTTCCCGTCGGGCAAGTTCTCGCCCGCTCATGACGTGTACGTCACCGGGGACCAGGCGGGGACATTCCTGCTCGCCCTGGCGATGGCGGGTGGCCTCTACGTCGTGCTCAACCGGACCCGGCTCGGTACGGCGACCCGCGCCGTCGTCGACAACCGTGACCTCGCCGGGCTCGTCGGCGCAAACGCGAATGCGGTGGGACAGTCGGCCTGGATCATCTCGACGATCTTCGCCGCGATGGCAGGCGTGATGCTCTCGACCGAAGAGGGACTCGTCACCTACGTCCTGCCGGCCCTGGTGTTCTTCTCCTTCGCACCGGCGGTGCTCGGACGGCTGGTCAACCTGCCGCTGGCGTTCGTGGGCGCGATCGGTCTCGGCCTGCTCGACAGCATCCTCGCGAAGTACAACAGCTCGGGGACGCTCGCCAAGATCGAGACCTCGATCCCTTACCTCGCGCTGTTCCTGCTTCTGGTGGCGTACGGCAGGCGGCTGACCGAGGTGCGGTCGTCGCTGCGTGCCACCGGTGGCTCCCGGGTCGTCGTCCACACCGGCTGGCGCAACCTCGGCTGGGGCGTCGCCGCGATCATCATCGCGGTCGCGGTCGTGCCCCACGCGTTCGGCGCCTCGACGATCCAGGCTTTCGCTCAGGCCATGGCGTATGCCGTGGTGGCGCTGACGCTCGTCGTGCTGACCGGCTGGACCGGACAGATCTCGATCGCCCAGATGAGCTTCGCCGGCATCGGCGCGTTCGTCGCCGCCCACATCGCCGGCACGAACGGCGGCCTGTTCCCGCTCGCAGTGCTGGTCGGCATCGCCGTCGCCGTACCCGTCAGCCTGGTGATCGGCATCCCGTCGCTTCGACTGTCCGGGCTCTTCCTCGCGCTCGCGACGATGGCTTTCGCGCTGTTGATGGACAAGCTGGTCTTCGCCAGCAACTCGATCACCGGCGGCTTGACCGGCCTGAACCTCACCGCCGCGAAGATCGGTCCACTGTCCTTCGCCTCCCCCACGGCACAGTTCTACTTATGCCTCATCGCGCTGAGCCTCGCCGGGCTGGGCGCCTTCTGGCTTCGACAGGGCCCGATCGGCCGCCGGCTACAGATGGTCCGTGACTCGCCCAACGCCACCGTCACCCTCGGAGCGAGTCTCACCGCGACAAAGCTCGCCGTGTTCGCCGCGTGTTCGGCCGTGGCAGCAATCGGCGGCGCCCTCCTGGCGGTCACCCAGGCGACCGTCGTGCCGAGCAACTTCTCCTTCGACACCTCCCTCGAGCTGCTCCTGGTCGTGGTGGTCGGTGGGCGCTCGCTGATCAGCGGCGCGGTCATCGCCGGCGGCTTCGACCTGGTGCAGCTGCTGCCGCTGCCGGCGGCCGTCGACAAATACCTGCCGTTGGGCATCGCGTTCAGCGTGGTGGCGATCGCGCGCGAGCCCGACGGGCTCGGCCGGGTGATGGTTCGGCAGTTGAGCTACGCGCTCGACGTGCTCTACCGACGCGCCCGCCGACCGGCCTCGCCGCCGCTGCGGCGTACCGCGCCTCGGCTGGTCCGACAGAAGGCGGCCAACCGTGCCTGAGCCACTCCTGCGCGCCAACGCCGTGACGGTCACGTTCGGTGGGTTGATCGCGCTCAGTGAGGTCGATCTCGAGGTCGCGCCGACCGGCATCACCGGGCTAATCGGCCCGAACGGTGCCGGGAAGACCACGATGTTCAACGTCATCACCGGGCTGCAGCGCCCGACCGGCGGGACAGTCCATTACGACGGACACGACATCCGCCGCTGGGCGCCGCAGCGGCGGGCCCGGGCGGGGATGTCGAGGACTTTCCAACGGCTGGAGATGTTCGTCGGGATGTCAGTGCGCGACAACCTGCGGTCGGCGTGGGAGGCGAGCGTGCCCGGCGGTGTCTTCGGGCGGCAGGCCGCCGCCGGCCGCGAGACCGTCGAGGAAATCCTGTCCCGGCTCCAGTTGCACTCCTTCGCCGACCGGCGGGCGGGCGAGCTTCCGACCGGGATCTGCCGGATGGTCGAGCTCGGCCGTGCGCTGTGCACCCGGCCACGGCTGTTGCTGCTCGACGAGCCGAGCTCGGGACTGGACGCCGGCGAGACCGCGCGATTCCAGGACCTGCTTGTCGAGACCACGAGCGGCGATGGCCTCGGGCCGGCGGTGCTGCTGGTCGAACACGACGTGCGGCTGGTGATGGATGTCTGCCAGCAGATCACCGTGCTCGACTTCGGCCGTCGAATCGCGGCCGGCCCGCCGGCCGAGGTACGCAAGGACCCCGCCGTCATCGCGGCCTACCTTGGCGAGTCGGCAGCATGAGCAGTCTGCTCGAGCTCGATCGGCTGTCGGTCTCCTACGGCGGGATGACCGCGCTGTCGCAGGTCAGTCTGCAGGTGCCGGAAGGCTGCGTTGTCGCGCTGCTCGGCTCCAACGGCGCCGGCAAGACCACGACGCTTCGCACCATCTCCGGCCTGGTGCGCCCGGCCGGCGGTGACATCCGCTTCCGCGGTCGCAGCATCGCGGGCCTACCGCCCCACCGGATCGCCGCACTCGGCGTGGTACACGTCCCGGAGGGACGGGGCATCTTCCGCAGCCTCACCGTCATCGAGAACCTGCAGATGGCGAGCTATGGCCGAGCCGCCGCGGGTTCGCACCGCGACATCGAGGCGGCGGTCGAGATGTTCCCCGTCCTCGGTCGACGCCTCAACCAGGCAGCGGGGACGCTGTCCGGCGGCGAGCAGCAGATGCTCGCGCTCGCCCGCGCGTTCGCCGCCGAGCCGGTGCTGCTCATGCTCGACGAGATCTCGATGGGACTGGCTCCCGCCATCAACGCCCAGCTGTTCGCAACGATCCGGTCGGTGGCAGAGCGCGGGATCAGCATGCTGCTCATCGAGCAGTACGTCGATGCGGCGCTCGCGCTTGCCGACTACTGTTACGTGCTCGAGAAGGGGCGGATCGTGGATGTCGGCGAGCCGGAGGATCTTCGTCACTCCGAGGCACTCACCGCTGCCTACCTGGGAGCGGGAGTCACGTGAGACCCAGGCAGAAGGCGGCAGTCGCGCTCGCGATCACCGTGATCGCCGCGGCGCCGACCGCGGCGTTGTGGGCCGCACCTGCGACGGCGACCGCGCCCGCCGCGGCCCCTGGTAGCCAGCTTGCCGGCATCAACGCCGACGCGACCGCGACTGGCATCCAGGTGGCTTTGCTCACTCCTGGCCTGCTGCCGCTCGGAAACTCTACGGTCGGCAACGTCGTCGATGTGTCGGCTCCCTACGCCAACTCCACCGTCGGCACTGGCCCGACGACCGCCGGGATCGCGACACCGGCATGGCCAGGCTCCGCGCTGGCGAACGCCGGCAGCCTCGCCGAAACGTTCTCCTCGAACTTCCCGGTGGCACTTGCCAAAGCGCTCAACGACCCGGTCCTCGCCCGGTCGACCTATCCCGCGCAGCTCAACGTCAAGGAGTCGGGGACGTTCGCGCCGCCGGGCGCCGCGCAGGCGGGCATCGGGACCTCCGCCACCCAATCCAGTGCCTCCGGCACCAGCGCGAACTCCGAGCTCACCGACCTCGTGCCGCTCGGGTCGACACCGCTGTCCGCGCTGACCAAGACGCTGCCACTCGCCAAATCCGCCGGCGGCGCGTTGATCGAAGTGGGAAGCACCACGACCTCGTCGGTCGCCCACCTGCACGCAGCGTCGGTGTCGACCGCCGCCGAAACCCACGTCGGCACGATCACCATCGCCGGCCTCATCAGGATCGCCGGCATCTCCTCCTCCGCTGCGACGAGCTCCAACGGCAAGGTCGGCACGCGCAGCTCGGACCTGCGAGTCGGCGACGTCACGGTGGCCGGCGTACCTGCCTCGATCGGCCCGAAGGGCATCTCACTCGCGAGCAAGAACGTCGGCGGCAGCACCGGGCTGATTCCGATCGCGAATACCGTGCTGTCCGCACTGAACGTCGCAGGCATCTCGATCCACACGATCGCGCCGACCGGGCACGTCACGGGAAGCGCTGCGACGGTGACGTCCGGCGCAGTGCAAGTGGCGTTCCAGGACAACGCCATTCCGAACCTCGGCGCGCTGCTGCCACAGGTGCCCAACTTCCTGCCGAACTCGCTCGGCGTCCATGTCAACCTTGGACTGAGCCAGGCGGACGCCGACACCACCGTGTTGCCGTCGACGGGCAACCCGCTCAGCGCTCCACCGCCCGCGACCAGTCCGAGCCAACCGGTCGGCGGCGTCGTACCACCGTCCGGCGGTGGCGGCGTCGTACCACCGTCCGGCGGGGTGTCGGGCGCCGTGCCACCGGCCGGCACCCCGCCGATCATCGCTTCACCGGCGGCCAACGTGGTGTTCGGGCTGCCGGTCCGGATCGCCTGGGTGGTCGCGGCGTTCCTGCTCTCGTTGCTCGCAGCCGGTCCGCTGCTGGCGTACGCGAACTGGCAGCTACTGCGCGGGAGGCCCTCATGACGTCCTTACCCTTCTCCCCGGCGCGCCGCCGTCGAGCCGGCTCGGCCGACGACGGCGACACCGTCGTCAACGAACCGCGTCGCAACCGGCTGCTGAGCTGGCTCGACAACAGCGGCCTCGACCTGCGCAACACCTGGCAGGTCGTCGCGGGTGCGATCCTGCTGCCGCTCGGCGTGGCCGTCATCCTGCTCGGCTGGGCCGGGGCGGCCCACGGCCGCGTCGACCAGCAGCAGATTCCCTACCTGATCAGTGGCGGCATCCTCGGTCTGGCGTGCGTGGTCGTCGGTTGCTTCTTCTTCTGGGCGCACTGGCTGTACCGCATCTACGACCAGGCCGACCTTCACCACCAGGCGGCGATGCGGGAGCAGGCCGAGTTCTACCGGCAGCTGCTGCAGGCGGTCGGCGGTTCAGGAGCAGCGGCGGCCGGGTCGGCCGTGACCTCCACCAACGCCGGTACGACGCTGGTGGCGACGCCCACCGGGACGAACGTTCACACCGCGGACTGCCCGATCGTGGCGAACCGCCGGGACTCGGTGCGTTCGGTCAGCCGGGCCGAAGCGGAGTCGATGCGTCCCTGCCGGATCTGCGAACCATTCCCACGCTGAACGACCGTTGTCAGGACCGTCGGCGCCACCTAAGCGCGCCGTTTCCTGACAGGTCGAGGCATGGCTACCCCGCTGGGCGGGGGCTGACGATCACGGTCGGAATGCTGGTGCCGGCGCCGGAGCGCACGATGGTGTCGACCACTCGCACCAGTTCCTCGACCGGCAGCAAGGTGCCGGTGATGAACCCACGAGTGAACCACTCGGTGCCGAACTCGGTGGCGAGCTCGGTGTCCCAACGGTTCGGGAACTCGGTCATCGACTCCCCCTCGCCGCCGGCGCAGTCGCCGACGACGATGCGGGTGAACCCGACCGTTGGGTGCTCGGCGCGCCAGGCTTCGACCAGCTTGTCCAGCGCCGCCTTGCTGGTGAGGTAGACGCCGAGTCCCGGCCACGGCGGGGTCTGCGAGGCGCTGATCGAGGACAGGTACGCCGCAACACCGCCCGCCTCCCTGAGGTAGGGCAATGCGGCGGCGGTGATCGAGTTGGCGCCGATCACGTTGGTATCGAACGCGCTGTGCCAGGTGGCCTTGTCCGCGTCGGTGAGCCGGGTCAGGTGGCCGACCCCGGCGGCGTACACCATCGCGTCGATACCGCCCAGCTTCGCCGCAGCCGCCTCGACCGCCACCTGGCAGGACTCGGAGTCGGTGACGTCGCAGCGCACCGCCACCGCACCCTCGCCAGCGTCGGCGACCGCCCGGTCCAGCCGGTCCTCCCGACGCGCCAGCAGCGCGACGGTCGCACCGCCGTGAGCGAGCCCGACCCCGATGCTTCGACCGAGCCCGCTCGAGGCTCCGACCACCACCACGCGCATGCGTACTCCACTCCCGGCAGGTCGCCAATATAAGAGGTGTCTGGGTCCGGATCGAAATTGACGTCGATGTCACTTTATTGGGAGAATGCCTCGTGACGTCATGCTGCTGACTCTGAGCTCGGAGCAGGAAGCGCTTCGCTCGACGACCGCTCGATTCCTCGACGATCGAGTGCCGGTCAACGTCCTTCGCGGCCTGCGTGACGACCCGGCAGGCTTCGACCCGCAGTACTGGGCGAAGGGTGCCGAGCTCGGCTGGCTCGCGCTGCTGGTGTCCGAGGCGAACGGCGGTGGCTCGGTCTCGGGTCGCCCGATCAGCGACTTGTGTCTGATCGCGTACGAGTTCGGCGCTCGTGCCGCCCCCGGCCCGCTGGCAGCGAGCAATGCCATCGCGATTGCCCTCGACGCCACCAACTCTGACGCGCACCACGCCGTACTCGAGCAAGTCGTCGCCGGCGGCGTCATCGCAGCGTGGTGCTACTCCGAGCCGCCACCCAACGACCGGATCGGCGTCATCGAGTTCGAGATCGTCGCGGACGGAAACGAGCTCGTCCTCAATGGCACCAAGCGGCCGGTCGAGAGCGCGTCCGCAGCCCAGCAGCTTCTGGTCACCGGCCGGACCGGCACCGGGCTCACGCAGGTGCTGGTGCCGGCCGACTCCCCCGGCATCACGATCACGCCGCTGGAGTCGGCTGACCTCACGCGACGCTTCGCGACGGTGCGGTTCGACAACGTCCGAGTGTCGCTCGACGCCGCGGTCGGCGCCGTCGGCGAGGCCGACGCACAGGTCGAGCGACAGGTCCTCGCCGCGATCACGATCGGCAACGCGGAAGCAGTCGGCGCGATGCAGCGCGCATTCGACATGACCCGGTCCTGGGTCGCCGACCGTTACTCCTTCGGTCGGCCGTTGGAGTCCTACCAGGCAATCAAGCATCGCTTTGCCGACCTGTTGTCGTGGCTGGAAGGTGCCCACGGAATTGCCGACGCCGCCGCGCTGGCACTCGATACCGATTCCCCCGAGACCGCGGAGCTGGTCAGTGCGGCGAAGGCGTTCATCGGCGATCGAGGCGGCGAGCTCATGCATGAGTGTGTGCACCTGCACGGCGGGATCGGAGTCACCTTCGAGCACGACCTGCACCTCTACCTGCGACGAGTGACGGTCAACCGGGCCATGTTCGGTACGCCGAAACAGCACCAACGCCGGGTGGGCGAGATCGCCGCGCACCGCAAGGACGAGGAGATTCGAGGAGGTGGGCCGGCATGACGGATGAATCGGTAGAAGCGTTTCGGCTGCGGGCTCGCGAGTTCATCCGCGCGAACCTCAAGCCGCTGCCACGCGACGAGTCCTACAGCCCGCTGCGCAACACCCGCACCACCGACGAGGAGGAGCTCGCGTCGGTTAAGCGGGATCGGGAGATCCAGCGGATGCTGTTCGACGCCAAGCTCGCCGGGATCTGCTTCCCGACCGAGTACGGCGGAGCGGGCCTGACCCCGGCGCACCAGCGGGCCTTCAACGAGGAGATCGCCGGCTACGAATACCCGTCGCGGTTCCAGGCACCGACGCTCTCGCCGTGCGCCGGCGTACTGCTCGACTTCGGCACCGAGGAGCAGAAGCAGCAGCACATCCCGGCGATCCTCAAGGGCGAGGAGCTGTGGATGCAGTTCCTGTCCGAACCCAGCGGCGGATCCGACGTCGCCGGTGCCCTGACCTCGGCGGTCCGCGAGGGCGACGAGTGGGTGCTCAACGGCGAGAAGGTCTGGACCACCGGAGCGTGGTTCTCGGACTGGGGTCTGTGCCTGGCCCGCACCAACTGGGATGTGCCGAAGCACCGCGGCCTGACCGTCTTCATCTTCCCGATCCACCAGCAGGGCGTGACCGTATCGCGGATCGAGATGATCAACGGCTCGCAGGACTTCTGCCAGGAGTTCCTCGATGACCTGCGGGTGCCCGACTCGGATCGGATCGGCGAGGTCGATGGCGGCTGGACCGTCGGCGTGCGGTGGATGTTCCACGAGCGGATGCTGATGAACTCGCCGCTGGTGACCGTCCCGGTGGGGGTCGGAAACCGCGGCGCACTGACCTCATCGATCGTCGACGTCGCCCGCGAAGTCGGCCGGATCGACGACCCGGATGCCCACGACATCATCGGCGAAGCCAGGACGCTGGAGCTGGTGAAGGAGAAGCTGCAGGCCCGCATCGGCGAAGGTATGGCGACCGGCAAGATGTCAGACCAAGCCGCCGCGATCGGTCGGCTCTTCGGCGGCACGACCGGTGTCCGCCTCTACACGCTGGCGTTCGACCTGGCCGGTTCCACCGGTGTGGCGTGGTCGGATGCCGACGGCCTGGCTCGCTACTGCGGCGAGGACTTCTTGATGCGCCAGACCGGCGCGATCGGCGGCGGCACCCTGGAGATGGCCCGCAACGTCATCAGCGAGCGGGTGCTCGCGATGCCGCGGGAGCAGGCGCTCGACCGGGACGTGCCGTTCCGCGACGTCCCCCGAGGCGGCGCCGCCCGCACCTAGAGCGGGAGTCGGGCTCGCACCACCGTGCCTCCGGCGGGGCGGGTCGCGATGGTGACGGTGCCGCCGACCGCCTCCGCCCGCGCATGCATGGATCGGATGCCAATACCGAGCGATGCCTCGACGGAAATACCCGGGCCGTCGTCGGTGATCTCTACGATCAGTTCACGACCGGCGATGTCGAGCCCGACCCGGACCCATGCGTTGTCACCGCCGCTGTGTCGATAGGCGTTCGTGAGTGCCTCAAGTGCGATCTGATACGTCGCTGCCTCGACCTCCGACGGGAGTGCGCCGAGCTGCACCGCTGCCTCGACCGAAGCGTGCCAGTCCCCCTCGCCGTCGGCAATCGACAGCCTCGACGCGGCCGCGCCGATCGCCTGCACCAGACCCAGGTCCTCGAGCTCGGCGGGTCGCAGCCCACGGGAGATCCGCCGCACCTCATCCACCGCACGCGCCGCCTCCCCATGTGCCTGGTCGATGAGCGCCACGTGATCCGGCGAGTCCATCCGGCGCTTGAGGCTGTCGAGCTGCAAGCTCACGCCGACCAGGTGCGGTCCCAGTCGGTCGTGCAGGTCGTGGCGCAACCGCGCCCGTTCCTCCTCGTGAGCGACCGCCAACCGGCCATGGCTCGCGGCAAGGTCGGTGACGAGGCTCGCTGCCCTTACTGCCGGCGCCACCTGCCGGGCGACCGAAGCCAGCAGATCGATATCCGCCGAACTCAACGACCTCTCGCCGCGACGAGCACCGACGAGAAGCTCACCGACGCTCGAGCCTTGGTGGACCAGCGACACCGCGTGAATGTCAGCTATCGGCTCCCCTCGTTCGCAAGCCAGGCGCATCTCGCTGCCGGTGCTGGTCCGCAACGCGACATAGGGCAGGTTGAGCGCGGTAGCAAGGGTTTCCGCAATTACCGCCAACACGTCGTCGGGGGCAGCGACCACTTCAAGCCGCTGGCCGAGTTCGCTGAGCACCCGCGTGGGATCGCGCCGGTCGCCGTACAGCAGACGGTCGACCGAGCGTTGTACGGCGGCGCGCAGCGGCGCGAACGCAATCGCCACAGCGGCGGTCGACACGACAGTCGAGAGAACACCGGTTCGTCCGACGAGGACACCGACGCCACTCACGAGCGCGACGTAGAGCCCAAGCAGGATCACGGTCAGCACCGCGTAAACCAGGGTGCGGTTAACGACAGCCCGAATTCCGAGAAACTCGCCACGGAGGATGGCAACAGTGATCGCGCCGGGAAGCGGCAGGAAGAGCGCGGTGACCAACCAACCGGGCCACTTCTCGCCACCGGCGACGAGGTTGGCGACGAACAGGCCGAGTGCGGTCGCGCCGAACCCGATCGCGACAAGCGCGCCCTGGGCCCGCTGCGTCGGATCGCGCCACACGCGCCACAGCGTGTGGGCGAGGCCGATGAGGATCAGGACCCCGAGCACGGTCAGCACGGCACCGTTCACACTGTTGATCGTGTCGATCCGCCCGAGCGTCGCGGCTCCGCTGGCCAGGACCGCGACCTCGACGCCGACGGTCGCGACGACCACGACGACGTACCCGACTCGCAGCCAGTGCAGCCGAGCGGCGAGCAGTTTCGGCGGTTGGGGAAACGTGAGCGCAAGGTGGCAGGCAGCACTCAGCCACACCACCAAGGTGGCCGACGCTGCAATGAAGCCGAGCGCGAACACCGCCGGGTGGGTGACGAGGTCGGCAGTCTCATAGCCGAAGATCGTCACCGTCGCGTACGCCACCAGGCCGGCACCGAGCACGAGCAGCGCGCGCGCCGGCGGCTCCTCGCGACGCCGATACACCGCGTAGCCACCCAGCGCGAGGATGGCGACGGCGCAGAAGAGGACGCCGCCGCCGTCACGCAGGCGCGCGCTCGTGACCTCTTGATGGCGCAACCTGACCGGCACGGTGGCTAGGCCGCCGCGCCGGTCGACGAGATAGCTCATCTGCTTGGTCGAATCCGGCCGACCGAGCCGGCGGAGCCAACCGTCGACCGAGATGCCGTCCACGCCGACCACCACGTCCCCGGCACGCAGACTCGGGTTGCTCGCGAGCGGATTCGCCGTCAACCCATGGCGAAATCCCGGGTCGGCGAGCACGGGCGCGCCGTCTCCTGCGACCTGCGCGCGTACCACCAGCCAGGTCACAGCGAGCACCAGCAGCACCGCCGCGACGACCACCGCCGGCCAGCTGATGCGACGCGGCGGCGAGTGGTCACTAGCCCCCACCACGACCCAGTCCAGCGTCTCGTGCCGCCGCGACGGCGGCCGAGCGGTCGGCAACCGCGAGCTTGGTCAGCAACATGGAGAGTTGGTTACGCACCGTCTTTGGTGCAACACCCACTCGCCTCGCAATCGCGATGTTGTCGAGGCCTTGTGCCAGCAGGTCCAACAGCGTGAGCTCCCGCTCGGACAACGAGGGGAAGGCGCGAGCACCGGGTCGCACCTCCACGGCACCAAACAGCGCGCGCACCCGCTCAGCCATCCCGGTTCCGAACACCACCTCGCCGGCGGCGGCGGCCCGGACCGCGCGCTCGATCTCGTCGCCCCGGGCACCCTTCAGCAAGTAACCGCAGGCGCCGGCGCGCATCGCCGCGTACAGCGATTCATCGTCGTCGTCCATCGTCAGGACCAGACACTTGACGTCGGGCAGCGTGCGTGAGATATCGCGAATCAACTCGACCCCGCCGCCGCCGGGCATATGTAGGTCGACCAACATCAAGTCCGGGTGCAGCTCGACCGCAGCGGCAGCCGCCTCGGTTCGCGAGCCAACGCCTCCGATGACCTCGATGTCGTCGCGGCCCTGCAATGCCGAGGCAACGCCGTCTCTCACGACCGGGTGGTCGTCGACAATCAATACCCGCACCTGGCCCCCGCGCATGCGCCCAAGCATGGCGGAGCGGCCGTCCCGCCGTCACGGGAACATCTCCCGCCAGATCGGGACCCGGGGTTCTTGCTGCCGGGACACGCGGGCGCGGACCCTTCCGTCTCGTCAGGTTCGTCTGGCTACCCAGGAGGGCTCATGAAGTGGAAGACAGCGACGGCGAGTGCGGCTGTAGTGGTTGCCACCGGTGGTGTGGCGGGGGGCTGGGCGGCAGCGTCCAGCGCCAGCACTCCACTCGCCGGTAGCTTCACGCTGCGGGCACACCAGACCTCGTTTCACATCGTCGACACCGGCAAGCGGGGTGACTCCGCGGGCGACTTCGGCACCCTCACCGGCAAGCTGTTCAACAGCGGCCACCAGGTCGGGCGTTACGTCGGTCAATGCGTGCAGATGGACGGCCGAGGTCACAGCTTGTGCAATTTCGTGTTCGCTCTTCCCACCGGCCAGCTCGATATCGAAGCGGCCTACGGCCGCGGATTGAACGGCAACCGGAGGACCCACGACGCGGTGGTTGGCGGTACTCGCACCTACGCGACAGCGCGCGGCGACGCGGTCGGCCGTGAGACCGGTGCCACCGGGTTCATCGAGGTCGTACACCTCCAGCAGTGACATTCCGCGGCTGCCACAAGCCGATGAACGCCGCTGGCTACCGGCGACCAGAGAGTGGTTCGTAGCGGGCGATCCAGGCTGCGACGGCGGTTTGTAGCTCGCGGTGCCCTGCCGAGATTCCCATCGCTTCCTCGAGGACCAGGATCTGTGACAAGCCGGTGATCACGACGGCAAGCGCTTCGGGTGAGAGCTCGTCGTGCGAGACGCCGTACCTGGCCAGGATCGCGGCAAACGCCTCGGTCTGCCGCTTGCGGAACTGCTCGGCTAGCGAGACCAGTTCGGCGCGAATCACCTTGCGATGGTTGGCCAGCGCCGAGAACTCGATGTTGAGAATGCCGCCGGTCGGATCGGTGCTGACGGCCCACAGTTCGCGCAGCGGTTGCTCGGAGGCGAGGGCCTTTTCCTGCCGCTCGAGGTTCTGCTTCGCGCCCCGCCCGACCAGCGCGAGATACAGGTCGTCCATCGTCCGGAAGTAGTAGTGGACGAGCTGCGGTTTCAGGCCGGCCTTCGCCGCCACCTTTCGAGAGGTGACGGAGGCGTAGCCCTCCTCGACGAGCAGCATCAACGCGGCGTCGAGCAAGGCCTGGCGAGTCGCCGAGTCCTCGGTACCGATGCGCCGCGCGCTGGTCACCGAGTCATGCTAGGCACTCGCTCAGCCGGGTGCTCAATCGGTCATTTGGAGGCACGTCTGCGGGAACGGAAACGGTCTTCTCACTTCCGAGATTCATGCTATCGTGCGACCGTCTCCGGAGCGAGGAGTGAGAACGCATGGCGCATTTCGCCAAACCCGTCGAGGGCAGCTGGACCGAGCATTTCGGACTCGCAACCGATCCGGTCTCCTACGACGACTCGATCACTCCGGAGCAGTACGCCCTCGAGCGCGAGGCGATCTTCAAGAAGACCTGGCTGAACGTCGGCCGGGTCGAGCAGCTCCCCAAGCCGGGTAGCTTCTTCACCAAAGAGCTGGACGCCGCGGGAACGTCGGTCATCGTCGTACGCAACTCAGCCGGCGAGCTGCGGGCGTACCACAACATGTGCCGGCACCGTGGCAACAAGCTGGTGTGGAACGACTACCCGCGGGTCGAGTCCAGCGGAATGTGCCGGCAGTTCACCTGCAAGTACCACGGCTGGCGCTACGACCTCGACGGCAAGCTGACCTTCGTCCAGCAGGAGGAGGAGTTCTTCAACCTCGACCGGGACAGGTTCGGCCTGGTGCCGGTGACGATCGAGGAGTGGCAGGGCTTCATCTTCGTGACGTTCAACCCGAAGCCCCAGCCGCTGAAGGACTATCTCGGCCGACTCGGTGCCGGTATCGAGGGCTACCCGTTCGGGATGATGACCCAGAAGCACACCTACCGCGCTGAGGTCGCCAGCAACTGGAAGCTGTTCATCGACGCGTTCATGGAGTTCTACCACGCACCTGTGTTGCACGCGAAGCAGTCAGTGGGCGAGGAATCCCGCAAGCTGCAGGGCTTCGGTTACGAAGCGCTCGCCTACGACATCGACGGGCCGCACGCGATGGTCTCGTCGTGGGGTGGGATGGCACCGCCGAAGGACCTGAGCATGGTCAAGCCGATCGAGCGGGTATTGCGCAGTGGCCTGTTCGGGATGTGGGAAGGACCCGACGTCGGTGAGTTGCCTGCGGGGCTGAACCCGGCTCGCAGCCCGGCCTGGGGTATCGACTCCTTCCTGTTCTTCCCGAACTTCATGCTGTTGGTCTGGAAGCCGGGCTGGTACCTGACGTACCACTACTGGCCGACGTCGTACAACACGCACATCTTCGAGACCTCGCTGTACTTCGCACCGCCGCAGAACGCGTTCGAGCGGCTCCAGCAGGAGCTCGCCGTCGTCACGTTCAAGGAGTACGGCCTGCAGGACGGCAACACCCTCGAAGCCACGCAGATGATGCTCGAGTCGGGCGCAATCACAGAGTTCCCGCTGAACGACCAGGAGATCGCGTTGCGGCACCTGCACACCACCTGTCGCGAGTACGTCGCCGAGTACACCGGCAGCAAGGCCGCCGCGCCGACGCCAATCTCGGCCGCGTCCTGATCGGAGGCGTGATGGCCAACCTGCCGACCGACTTCGCCGAGCTCGAGCCGTTCTCGGAATGGATCCTGCCCAGCGAGTACGACCGTTACGGCAAACGGATCGCCAGCTCGATGGACGAGCTCCAGGCGTTCTACGACGCGGCCTTCCCTCGGCTCGAGGACGGCGCCGAATATCTCAAGAGCGTGTCGATCTCCGGCATCTCCGATGAGGACCGCAACCTGCTGTGGCTGTTCTCCTCGCTGGTGACCGTCTCATTCCCGGTCGAGGCGTGGCGACAGCCGCGGGTGCCGGACAGCGGCGCAACCTCGATCGACGTCGTGGTCGAGCCCCGCCCTTAACGAGCGCATCGCCATGACTCGCGACGTGGTCGTCATCATCGGCGCGGGCGGCATGGGGCTCGCGATTGCCCGAACGGTCGGTGCCGGTCGGCACCTCCTGCTGGCGGACTACGACGAGACCACCGTCAAGGCAGCTGCCGAGACGCTGGGCAGCGAGGGCCATCGGGTCACGAGGCATCAGGTCGATGTCGGCGACGCCGCATCGGTTGCCGCACTCGCTGCGGCCGCTCGTAGCTGCGGCCCGGTCGGTCACCTGGTGCACACCGCGGGCGTGTCACCGGTGCAGGCGCCGGCCGAGGCGGTCCTGCGGGTGGACCTGCTCGGCGTCGCCCTAGTGCTCGAGGAGTTCGCGACCAGCGTCGCGCCAGGCGGCGCCGGTGTCGTCATCGCGAGCATGGCCGGCCATCTCGCGGCGTCGTTGACCGACGAACAGCACAGCGCACTCGCCACCACTCCCACCGCCGAGCTGCTGGCGCTGCCCTTCCTCGACCCGGCCGTCATCGGTGACCCCGGCACGGCGTACAGCATCGCGAAGCGCGCGAACGTGCTGCGAGTGCAGGCCGCGGCCGCGACGTGGGGCAAAGCAGGGGCGCGGATCAACTCGATCAGCCCGGGCATCATCTCCACCGCGATGGGTCAGGCGGAGCTTGCCGGTGACAACGGGGAGCACATGCGGATGCTCATCGACCTCTCACCGATCAAGCGGCTCGGGACCCCGAGCGACATTGCCGCCGCCGCGGCGTTTCTGCTGAGCCCGGCGGCGGGCTTCATCACCGGCACCGACCTGCTGGTCGACGGTGGCGCGGTGGCCGCCGTACGCGCCTTGCTGGTCGGCGGACAGGGAGTGAGCGGATGAGCGAGAACACCGACTTCGACGCGATCGACTTCTTTCGCGACAACACCTTGATCCAGGATCCGTATCCGTACTTCGACCATCTCCGCGAGCGTTGCCCGGTCACCGTCGAGAGCCACCACAACGTGATGATGGTGACCGGGTACGACGAGGCCTGCGCCATCTACGCCGACGCCGAGAACTTCTCCTCGTGCAACGCCGTCACGGGGCCGTTCCCCGGCTTCCCGGTCCCGTTGCAGGGCGATGACGTCAGCGAGCTCATCGCCGCGCACCGCGACGAGCTGCCGATGAGCGACCAACTGCCCACGATGGATCCACCCATGCATCGCGACCATCGCGGCCTGCTGATGCGGCTGATGACCCCCGCTCGGCTGCGGGAGAACGAGGAGGCGATGTGGAAGCTCGCCGATCGTCAGATCGACGAGTTCATCGACCGTGGCTCCTGCGAGCTGGTGAGTGACTTCGCCGGTCCGTTCACGATGTATGTGATCGCCGACCTGCTCGGTGTCCCCCAGGAGGATCACGACGAGTTCCGGAAGCGACTGCAGGGCAACCGCCGTCACGGCAGCTCGGTCGGCGCGACCAGCCACGACGCGATGCAGCACAGTCCGCTCGCCTACCTCTACGACGTCTTTACGACATACATCGAGGAACGCCGCCGCGAGCCGCGCGCCGATGTGATGACGGGAATGGCGACCGCAACGTTCGAGGACGGCAGCCTGCCCGAGGTGATCGACGTGGTGCGGGTCGCGACGAACCTGTTCGCTGCCGGGCAGGAGACCACCGTGCGGCTGCTGTCGACCGCGCTCATGGTGCTCGCCGAGCAGCCCCAGCTCCAGGAGCTGCTGCGCAATGACCGCAGCAAGATCATCAACTTCGTCGAAGAGTCATTGCGGATCGAGAGCCCGGTGAAGGGCGACTTCCGGATGGCGCGCCGCACCACCTCCGTCGGCGGCGTCGACATCCCGGCGGGCACGACGGTGATGGTCATCAACGGCGCGGCGAACCACGATCCGCGTAAGTTTCCGAGCCCGAAGAAGTTCGACGTCGAGCGCGGCAACTCGCGGCAGCACCTGTCGTTCGGGCGCGGGATTCACACCTGTCCGGGCGGGCCGCTCGCCCGCGCCGAGGGACGGATCAGCATCGAGCGGCTGCTCGACCGGATGGCCGACATCCGCATCAATGAGAACGAGCACGGCCCGGCGGCTTCACGGCGCTACGACTACCTCCCGACGTACATCCTGCGCGGCGTCCGCACACTCCACCTGGAGTTCACGCCGCTCTAAATCGCTACGCCTACCGCGACGGCGCTGTGGAGTCTCACTCATGCAGGTCGCCAACGCCCGCCAGCTGACCGCGGACCTTCGCGGGCGCACCCCGCACAACTGGCTGATCGAATCCCAGCGGCTGACCGCGGCCGAAGCGGGCCGCATCGTGACGCTCGCCCGCTGGTTGCCGCTGCGGCCGCAGCTCGCCGAAGTCCTCGACATCGGCCGCGCCACTCGGGTCTGGCCAACCGCGATCCGCAAGGCGCTGCAACGCGAGGACAACGGCTGCGGCTGGCCCGGCTGCAAGATGCCGATCTGGGCCTGCCGGATCCACCACATCCTCTGGTGGGAGCGCCATCACGGAACCACCGGCAAGCGCAACGGCGTCCACCTCTGCCGGGCTGACCACCCCGAACCGATCCGGCGCTCGCGAACACTCAGTTGTCAGCATCTGCGGGTGCTATAGCCCCCGGTGGCGCTGACAACTTGTGTGATGCGGTGAGTTATCGACGACGGGGCGCGGCGGTTTTGGGGATGCCCATGATGTTCACCAGCATCGTGGAGACCTGCTCAACGGCTTCATCCATCGAGGTATCCACGGCACCTTGCACCAGCCAGAGTTCAGCGAACCTGGCGGTGAGCGCGCCGATCGCTGCCGCGGCAATCGCAGGATCGAGGCTCTTGTCGGCGAGATTGCGCCGCTGGAGCTGACGGATCGATTCGGCCATCTGCTCGGCGTACTGACGGTGGCGGCTGAGCATCAGCGCATCGACCTCGTCGTCGTACCGCGACACCTGCTCGATCAGGCCCATGATACGGGCCTCCGCGCGGTAGGCCTCGAAGTGCCGCCGCACCGCCTCACGCAGCCGCTCGTGCGGCGAGAGGTCCGATGATGGCGCGAGTACGACCTCGGCAAGAGGCGCGCCCAGCTGGTCATCGACGAGCGCGGCGACCTCGCGGAAGATCTGCTCCTTGGATTCGAAGTAGTGGTAGAAGGAGCCGTGCGAGAGGCCGGCGCGCTCCGCGATGTCGGAGATCCGGGCGGAAAGGAAACCGTTCTCCTCGAAGATCTCCTTCGCTGCCTCAAGCAGCCGGGTGCGGGTGCGCGCCCCTTTGCTGGAACGCGGACCGGCGGTCTCCGTCGGTTGGGCGGTCACGCCGGTACGCCGACCCCCATCAGTTTCGACAGGTTGCCGCCCATGAACTTGCGGATCTGCTCCTCGGGCAGATGCGCGAGGTCATTGACGAACGTCGCCGGCTCGGCGAGCCCCTCCGGATGCGGAAAGTCGGAGCCAAACAGGACGTGCTCCTCGCCGAGCAACTCGGCGAGCTCGGCGTAGTCCTCTTCCCAGAACGGGCTGATGTAGATATTGCGGCGCACCACGTCGACCGGGTTCTCGGCGAACTCCTGCGGCATCTTCTTGTAGAGGTCCTTCATCGATTTCAGCAGGGGCGCGACCCAGCTGGCGCCGTTTTCGATCACGGCCACCTTCAGCTGCGGGAACCGTGACAGCGCGCCATGGCAGACCAGGGCCGACACCGCATCCTCGATCGGCCGCCACGCCGAGAGCATCCGGAACGCCTGCGGTTTGAAGGGCAGCATCTCCGCGCCGCTGCCCATCCACTCGTTCGCGTAGCGCTCGTAGCCACTGTCGGACGAGTGCATCCCGACGAGGATGTCGGCCTCGACGACCCGCTCCCAGAACGGGTCGAACTCCGGCAGCCCGAACGACCGCGGCCCTCGGAAGCCCGGCACCGGCGCCGGTCGGATGAGTACGACGCGAGCCCCGCGCTCGAGCACCCACTCGAGTTCCTTGATCGCCTCATCGACGATCGGCAGCGTGATGACCGGTGTCGTGAAGATCCGGTCCTCGTAGGTGAACTGCCAGGTCTCGTAGATCCATTCGTTGAGGGCGTGAATGACGGCGTGCACGAGCTCCGGGTCATCGCGCATCCGCTCCTCGACCAGGCTCGCCAGGGTCGGGAACATCAAGGTTCGGTCCACGCCTTGGCTGTTCATCAGCTCGAGGCGCGGCCCCGGCTCGCGGAAGGCCGGGATCGCCCGCATCGGCTCGCCGAAGATCTCGCGCCGGCTCTTCCCTTCCGGGTTGCCCTTGCGGTAGTACTCCTCCTGCGCACCCGGTCGCGCGACGACGTCGAAGGTCGGGTTGGGGATGTACTCGCTGATCTGACCGCGTACGACGATCTTGGTGCGGCCTCGCACATCGACGTAGTCGATCGCGCCCTTGTAACGATCCGGAAGGAACTTGGTGAGGGCGTCCTTCGTCTCGTAGAGGTGGTTGTCAGCATCGAAAATGGTGAGGTCGCTCGGCACTGCCATACGCTCGACCCTACCGAGATTTTGACACTGACGTCAATATTGGTATGGCGGGGGCGACAACCGGCCGACGTCAGCGCCCGCTGACCGAGAGCAGCACCTTGCCGATCGCGCGGCCAGCCGCGACGTGCGCCAGCGCGGCAGCCGTATCGGCGAGGTCGAACCGCGCCTCGACGTACGGCGCCGCCTTGCCAGTGGCGAGCAACCCGAGCACCTCAGCGTCGTTGCGCGCCATCTCCTCGGGATGGCGCATCGCCCAGGAGCGGAACTCGAAGCCGCGGATCTCAATCCCCTTCAGCAGCACCAGGTTGAGCGGGATCCGCGGGATCGCGCCCGACGCGTAGCCGACGGTCACGAAGCGGCCGCCGGGCCGTAATGCCCGCAACGCCGGCTCGCTGCGGTCGCCGCCGACCGGGTCGATCACGACATCCGCGCCGTCCGGCAGCGCTTCGCGCAGCGCCGCACGCAGGTCGGCGTCACGATGGTTGACCAGGTTCCCTGCACCGCATCGTCGGGCGGCGGCAAGCTTCGCCGACGAGGACGCGACCGCGGTGACCGTCGCTCCGAGCTGCTTGCCGAGCTGCACCGCGGCGAGGCCGACCCCTCCGCCGGCACCGAGGACGATGAGCTCCTCCCCGATCCGCAGTCCCGCTACCGAACGCAGTGCGTGGTACGCCGTGCGGTGCGCCACGCCGAACCCGGCCGCGACATCGAGGGCGACGCCCTCAGGCACCACGGTGACCGCGCCGGCCGGGACGGCGATCTGCTCGGCGAAGGCGCCGACGAGCGCCGAACCGAAGACCCGGTCGCCGACCTGCACCGTGGTGACCTCGGCACCGACCTCAATGACCTCACCGGCAAACTCGCTGCCGGGGACGAACGGCGGGCTGACCGTGATCTGGTAGTCGTTCGCGACGACCAGGACGTCGGGAAAGTTAACTGCTGCGGTGTCGACCCGGACCCTGACGTCACCGGCGGCCACGGCAGGTACATCGACCTGGGTGACTTCGACCACCTCCGGCCCGCCATGCGTCCGGCAGAGTGCGGCCCGCATCTAGCCGGAGTAGTCGGTCGAGGCAGCGAGCTCGGCCGCCTCTCGCATCAGGTTGAGCACGATCGGCCCGAACGCGAGGAGCTTCTCATCGTTACCGGCACGCTGGTAGCCCTGCTCGAGCACGATCGCGAGCTTCCACTTCGCGAGCACCAGGTAGTAGTCGATGTCATCGACCTGCCGTCCGGACACCGCGGCGTAGTGCGACAGCACCTCGGTTCGCGACGGCATCCCGCGCATGTCGACGTACCCGAGGCCGGCTTCTTCGTCCGCGCTCGTCTGCTCCGGCCAGGTCTGCACCATCCACGCCAGGTCGAGCTTCGGGTCGCCGACGGTTCCCATTTCCCAATCGACGATCGCCGCGAGCGTGGCGGGTGCGCCGTGGTGGTACATCACGTTCGCGAACTGGTAGTCGCCGTGCATCAGCCCTGGGATGTAGTCAATTGGGCGATGGCTGGACAGCCAGGATGATGCTTCGTCGATCCCGGGCAGGTCACGGCCTTTGATCCGCTCGAAGAATCCGGTCCAGCGTGGGACCTGCCGGTCGTGGAAGCCGTCGGGTCGGCCGAGGTCAGCCAGGCCCTTGGACTGCCAGGCGACCTTGCCCAATCGGGCAATCCCCTCGGCGAGCTGAAACGCGAGGCCGCGCCGCGCCTCGAGGTCGGAGTCGAACGGCTCGGGCCACTTCCGGTCGGTCAGGTTCATCGGCGACCAGCCGTCGACGAACCCCATCAGATAGAAGGCGCGACCGAGGACCTCACGATCGTCGCAGACCGTGATCGCCGCGGTGTGGGGCACATCGGTGCCGCCGAGCGCCTCGATGATGCGCCACTCGCGCAGGATGCCGTCGTCGCGGCCGACCGGCGCCGCTGGCGGCGGGATCCGTAGCGCCGCGTGGAGATCACCGCGGCGGATCTCGAAGATGGCGTTCTGCGATCCGCCGGAGAGATAGCGGTGTTCGATCGGCGCACCCTTGCCGGGAACGTCCTGTCCGTCGAGCCAGCCCGCCAATCTGTCGGCGTCGAGCGCCGGCGTGGAGGTGTCCGTCATCCGGTTGCTACTTTCGCGCCGAGCACGCGCTGCTCGAACAGCGTCAACTGCTTCCAGGCGAGCTCGGGCGGGATGCCACCCGCCATCGGATGGAGCATCGCAAATCCCAGGCCGCCCGGCGCGACCAACTCATCCTTGTACTGCTCCGGGGTGAGGACTCGGTATCGGTCCGATCGGCGCAGCTCCTCGATGCCACTCACCGAGTGGTAGCCGGTGCTCACGCCATCCTGCGCCTGCCACGCGCCGTACGCGTTGGTCTCGTGCAGGAAGTAGGGACCGAGCTCCTCCCAGCCGGCGTCCGGATCGTCGGCGAGAAACGTGCTCGTCGTACTCCCGCCGAACCACTCCCCCGGATCCGGCCGACCGAGCACGCGGCACTCGTCGCGGTAGAACTCGTAGATCTCCGGCTCGGAGGGGATGAAGCCGTCACCGATCCTCGCCGCGCGCCGAGCCGCCGGCTCGCTGCTCCCGCCCATGACGATCGGCGGGCCGCCCGGCTGGTACGGCTTGGGCAGGACTCGCACGGTGCGGTCGCGGAACTCGAACGGTTCGCCGGTCCAGGCGGCGCGCAGCGTCGTCACGGTGTCGGTGACTCTTCTCGGACGCTGCGACATCGGTACGCCGAACATCGCGAACTCCTCGCGCACGTAGCCACCGGCGACGGTGATCGAGAGCCGGCCCTTGCTCAACAGATCGACCACCGCGATGTCCTCGGCGAGCCGGAGCGGATCGTGCAACGGCGCGACCAGCGCGTTGATGCCGATCCCGATCCTCGAGGTGCGGGCGGCAAGTGCGGCAGCCATCGGCAGGGCACTCGGCAGGTAGCCGTCACCGCTCCCGTGGTGCTCCGAGATGCTGACGAGTACGCCGCCGCGCTCCTCGGCCCAGACCGCCATGTCGAGCGCAGCCTGGTAGCGGTCGGCCATGTCGACCGAGGCCATCGCCGGGTTGCGGAAGTCGAAGCGCAGGCCGAACAGCATCAGCGACCGGGGCCTTTCAGTCGGCGGCGAGACTGAGCGCCTGGCGCGGGCAGCTGTCGACTGCGTCGCGCACGGTGGGCAGATCGGCCTCGGAGACCTCCGCCTCATGCACGGTCAGCTCGTCGTTGTCGTCGAGTTCGAACCGGGCCGGATCGACCGCGGTGCAGACACCGTGCGCCTCACACAACTGGGCGTTGTGGACGACCTTCATCCGTTCTCCTCTAGGGCTGGATGCCGTGGATCAGCAGCTGCCACAGCTCCTCGGCCGGATCGCCGCTGTTCGACTGCACCGGCACCCCGCCGATCGTCGCGGCGAACGCGTTGAACATGACCGCCTGGAGGATGACGCCCGCGACGCGGGGATGCTCCAGCCCGGGGCGGATCGAGCCATCGGCTTCGGCGGCGGCAAGCAGTTCGGTGAGCAGCTCGGTCAGCGGAACGAACGCGTGTGAGGCCTCCTGCGGGTGGCCGGTCAGCAGCTGCTGCGCGAATGTCGCGAACCCAGGCGCGAAGCCACGCTTCTGAGTGCGCGTCCGTGGCGGCGGCTGGCACAGCCGGAAGTAGTCGATCGCGAACCGGTGCAGCCGGTCGATCGGCGTGCTCGCTTCGGCGATCGCCTCACGCAGCTGCCGGGTCGCAGTGTTGACGCCGTCCTCGAACAGCGCCAGCAGCAGCTCGTACTTGCCGTCGAAGTGCTGGTAGAAGCTGCGCAATGACTGACCGGACCGCTCGATGACCTCCTGGACCGTGAACTCCTCGCCGGAGTCGCCGTTGAGCAGCTCGTGGGCGGCATCGAGAAAGGCTTTGACCTTGGTCTCGGCCCGCTCCCGAGCCGGGTCGAGCACGCGCGCAACCGCCAGCTCCCGACGCGACACCGGGCCGCGTGACGAGGCCCCTCGGCCGGACCGCCCGCCCGTCGCGCCCTTCTCAACGGTCATGGCGAGAATCCTACTCTTGACAGTGAGAACGTCATCGCCGCGCGGAGCCGGGGGCGAACTCGGCACGAACGCGCTCGGTGTGTTCCCCAAGTGCCGGGACAGCTCCTGCCCGCCAGGTCCAGTCGGGTACGTCGGCTGCCGGTCGCAGCGACCGGAACTCCAGGCCCGGCGCGGCCGTGGCTGTCCAGCGACCGCGACGTTCCAGCTCGGAGTGAGCGAGTACCTCGAGTGGTCGATTGAAACGGGCCCAGCCGATGCCCGCCGCCTCGGCGGCGGCGGCCGCTGCGGCGAAGGTCCGCGCCCCGATCCATTGGGCGATCACCACATCCAGCTCCGACCGGCGGCTGACCCGGTCGGCGGTCGTTGCGTAACGCGCATCACCAGCAAGGTCGGGCCGACCGAGGACATCACGCGCCAGCCGGCGCCACTCCCCGTCGTTCGTCGTACCAATGACGATCGTCTGGCCGTCGGCGGTGAGGAACGCGCCGTACGGCGCGACCAGTGGGCTGGACATGCCGAGCGGCAGCGGATCCTCACCGGTCGCCCGCGCCTGGTGCAGCGCCCAGCTCATCCAATCGGTGACGACGTCGAACATCGCGACCGAGATCGCCGCACCGTGGCCGGTCCGGCCCCGTGCGAGCAGCGCAGCCAGCACCGCGTTCGCTGCCGTCATCCCGGTGCCGATGTCCGCGAGCGGGATCCCGGGCTTGGCCGGCGCGTCGGCGCTGCCGGTGACCGCGCACGAGCCGGCCTCGGCCTGCACCAGCAGGTCGTAGGCCCGCGAGGTCTCGCGCTCTCCGCCCGCGCCGTAGCCGCTGATGTCGACCGCGACCAGTCGCGGATGACGCTCGACCAGCGAGCGAGCATCCAGCCCGAGGCGCTGTGCCGCGCCCGGGGCGGCGTTCTGCACGAACACGTCCGCGCGCGCCAGGATCCGCTCGGCGAGCTCGCGCTCGACGGGCGACTTCAGATCCAGCACCACCGACTCCTTGCCGCGGTTCGCCCAGGCGAAGTACGCCGAGACCTCACCAACCGACTCGTCGTAGTAGCGGGCGAAGTCGCCGGCGGGCGACTCGAGCTTGATGACACGGGCGCCGAGGTCCGCGAGCTGTCGGGTGCAATGTGGTGCCGAGACCGCGACCTCGAGTCCAACGACGAGCAAACCGTCGAGCGGTTGCATCAGCCGGCACCCTCGGCCAGTTGCTGGCGCAGTCGGAACTTCTGCACCTTGCCGGACGGGGTGCGCGGGAAGTCGGCGACCTCGTGCACCGACTCCGGCCACTTCTGCTTCGCGAGCCCCGACGCGGCGAGGTGGGCTCGTACGTCGTCGAGCGTCGGATTTGACTGCCCGGGCCGAACCCGGATCACGGCAGCGGCGCGCTCGCCGTACCGGTCATCCGGGATGCCGACGACACTCACCTCGGCCACCGAATCCAGACCGAGCAGCAGTTCCTCGACCTCCTGCGCGCTGATGTTCTCGCCGCCACGAATGATGATGTCGGAGAGCCGGTCGGTGATCGTCAGGTAGCCATCGGCATCGAGGACACCGACATCCCCGGTGCGGTACCAGCCGTCGGAGTCGAAGGCGGCGGCCGTCAAGGCGGCGTCGGTGTAACCCAGGCAGCAGTCCGGACCGCGGCTCTCGATCTCGCCTTCCTCGGTCAGCCGGATCTCGACCCCGGGAAGCACGTGACCGTCGGTACGGCACCGCTTCGCCTCGGGCTCATCGAGGAATGAACCGGTGATGGACGGGTGCTCGGTGCTGCCGTAGGAGCGATATGGCTTTATCCCCATCCGCGCCGCCCGCTCGGTGACGGCGATCGGCACCGTCGAGCCGCCGAGTCCGCTGAACGGCATCAGCGCGAGATGCGCATCGGTGAAGTCCGGGTGGTCCAGCAAGCTGGTGAGGAAGTACGTGGCGCCGCCCGCCATGCCGAGCTGCTCGTCGAGCATCAGCTTGAGGATCCGGCCGGGATCCCACACGTCGACCAGGCTCACCGGCATGTCGCGCATCAGCGGGACCAGGAACGCGTTGACCATGCCGATGAAGTGGCCGACCGGGGCGCCGGTGATCGCCGGCGGCGGGATGTTCGGGAACAGCAGGTCGAGCTGGCGGGTCTCGCAACCGATGGTGCGATGGCTGTGTATGACGCCCTTCGGGTCGCGAGTGGTGCCCGACGTGAAGGCGACGATCGCCGGCGCGTCCGGATCCACTCTCGCCGGCGCGTCGATCGGCGCGTCGTCGAGTGCGGCTGCGAACTCGCTCGCCGCTGCCGGCAGTGCCGCGCCCGTCGAGTTCACGACCAGCCAGGGCGGCGACCCGTGCCGAGTGAGCACGTGGCGGTAGGTCTCGAGAAAGTCGGACTGTCCGAACCGGTCAGCCGTGATGACCACCGCAGGGTCGGTCACGCTGACGATGTAGTCGACTTCTTTCGCGCCGTAGAAGTGAACCACCGGTACGACGACCGCGCCGAGGTAGGCGGCGGCCCAGAACGTGATGCCGGCCTCCACCCAGTTGGGCAGCTGGAACAGCACCACGTCCCCCGCCCCGACGCCGCGGCCGCGCAGGTGCGCGGCGAGGGCACGCGCGGCGCGGTCGATGTCGGCGAAGCTGCCGTCCCACGGCCGGACCTGCGAGCGGACCCGGAACGGCACCGTGCCGTTGCGACCGAGCCCGGCAGCGACGAGGTCGCCGAGGCTCGCGTCGTCCCACCAGTTCTGCTCGCGGTAGTGCCGCGCCAGATCGGTGGGGACGGTACGCAGCCGCCAGTGGCTGGCCGCCCGGGCTGATCCCATCCGTCGCCTCCGTCCGCGTTGCCTGCGGGTGAGAATCACATTATCGTTTTCGATTATGTCGGTCTCAGCGGCCATCGAGGAAGCCCGGCGCGACCGCCGCTACCACCCGCTGCCGATCGCGCGGGTGGTTGCCGAGACCGCCGACGCAGCGACGCTGGTCTTCGCCGTCCCGGCGGGCCTGGAGACGTCGTATCACTACCAGGCCGGCCAGTTCCTCACGTTCCGGGTCCGTCTCGATGGCCAGACGCTGTACCGCTCGTACTCGATGTCGTCGGCGCCCGCCGTCGACGCCGAGTTGGCGGTGACCGTCAAGCGGGTGCCGGGAGGCCGGGTGTCGACCTGGATGGTCGAGGAGCTCTGCGCCGGGCAGACCCTCGACGCCAGCCTGCCGGCCGGGGTCTTCCGGCTCGCCCCGGGCGACCGCGAGATCCTCGGCTTCGCCGCCGGGAGCGGCGTGACACCGATCTTCTCGCTGCTGAAGGAGGCGCTCGCCACGACCGACCGCACGGTGCGATTGCTGTATGCCAACCCAGACCGTGACGCCGTGATCTTCGGCTCCGAGCTGGACGCCCTCGCCGCCGCGCATCCCGGCCGGCTTCTGGTCGAGCATCACCTCGACTGCGACCAAGGTTTCGTCGATGCCGCCGCTGTTGCGCCGTACCTCGAGCGAGCTGCCACGAGCGAGTGCTACGTCTGCGGACCGGCACCGTTCATGGATCTGGTGGAGTCCGGGCTGCTCGACGCCGGGGTGCCGGTCGGTCAGATCCACATCGAGCGCTTCACCGTCGTCGAGCTCGAGCCGGTTACGACGCCACCGGCCGACGAGCCGGCCGAGCGCGCGGTCGCGGCCCCGAGCGGTGACGCGCAGGTGACGATCGAGTTCGAGGGCGACGTGAGGACGACGACCCACCGGCCGGGTACGACGATCCTGCAGGCCGCGCGCCAAGCCGGGTTCTCACCGCCGTTCTCGTGCGAGGCGGGCAACTGCGCGACCTGCATGGCGAAGCTGCTCGACGGCGAGGTCACGATGCGGGTCAACGACGCGCTGTTCGACGATGAGGTGGCCGACGGCTGGATCCTCACGTGCCAGTCGGTCCCGACCACGCCCACAGTGCACGTCGTCTACGGATACGAAGAGAGCTGAGATGGCCGACCTTGCGATCGCCGACGTGATCGAGATCGAGCAGCTGCTCGCCCGCTACGCGGTCGGCATGACGCGTGACGACGTCACCGCCGTGATGGAGGTGTTCACTGCTGACGGCACCTACAGCGCTTTTGGCGAGGTCTACCAGCTGAGCGACTTTCCGGGGTTGGTGGCAACGGCACCGAAGGGCTTGTTCCTGTGCGGTACGCCGGCGCTGGAGATCGACGGCGACACCGGCACCGGGATGCAACCGCTGTGCTTTGTCGACCAGACCAACCACGACATGCGCATCGGCTGGTACACCGACAGCTATCGCCGTACCGATGACGGTTGGCGGCTGGCCACCAGGTCGATGACCTTCCTGCGGCGCAGCGGCGCCCGCGACGCCGGCAACGCACACGACCCGCGGCGGCCGGCGCCGAGCGGATCCACGCACTGATGGAGCTTGCCGAGTTCCGCGCCGGACTCGACCGCTGGCTGGATGACAACGAGGCCGCGCTCAGGCCGGACCCGGACAAGTCCGCGACGCTCGACGGCCAAATGGCGCACACCAACACGGTGAAACGGCTCGCGTTCGACGCCGGATGGATGCGTTATGGCTGGCCGGCGCGAGTCGGCGGTCTCGGCGGTTCGCCGTTGCTGCGCGGCTATCTCGGGGAGGCCCTTGCCGCGCGTCGGCTCATCGAGCCCGGGCCCTACTCGCTCACCGAGGTGCTCGCGCCGACGATGATCGACTACGCCCCGGCGCAGCTAGCGGCGGAGATGGTGCCGCAGCTGCTGCGCGGCGAGGAGACCTGGTGCCAGGGGTTCTCCGAGCCAGGCACCGGCAGCAACCTGGGCGCACTCACCTGCCGGGCGACCCGCACCGAGAACGGCTGGCGGATCAACGGGCAGAAGGTGTGGACCAGCTACGCGCAGTATGCCGATCGGTGCGTGCTGCTCAGCCGGACCGGGACCGTCGAGTCAGCCCATAACGGGATCACCGCGCTGTTCGTCGACATGGACTCCCCCGGCATCACGGTGCGGCCGCTGCAGACGATGCACGACGTCGCGGAGTTCTGCGAGGTGTTCTTCGACGATGTCGCAGTTCCGGCGGACCGATTGCTGGGCGCCGAGGGTCAGGGCTGGGCAGTGGCGATGGACATCCTTCCGTTCGAGCGAAGTACGGCGCTGTGGCATCGCGGCGCGTACCTGCATCGTCGGCTCCAGGACCTCCTCGATGCGGCACCGGACGGCTCGTTGTCACCACGCGACGTCGGAGCGGTTCTCGAGCAGATGTATGCGTTTCGGGCCCGCTCGCGGCAGACCCAGTACCGGCTCGATGCGGGCGAGCGACTCGGCCCGGAAACCTCGATCGACAAGCTGATGCTGGGGATCGCCGAACAGTCGTTGTACGACTTGGTTCCCGCCGCACTCGGGCCCGCGGTTGTGTCGGCTGGTGACCGGGAAGGCCGCGCCTGGCGTGCCGAGTATCTCTACTCGCGGGCCGCGACGATCTACGGCGGCAGCTCAGAGATCCAGCGCAATATCGTCGCCCGCCGGCTGCTCGATCTCGGACCCGACCGCTGATGGACAGTGGGGAACGGCAGCTGTTCGAGGCGAGCCTGCGGCAGGCGGTCGAACGCGGCGGGTTGTTTGACGCCGTACTCAACGACGTCGGCTGGCGGGACGCTGTCGCCGAGGATCCGACGGTGGCCGCGTCGGTGTTCGCGCTGCAGGGCGAACTGAATCTGACCTCCGCTGCACTTGACGATGTGGTCGCAGTGGGGCTCGGCGTCGTACCGAGTGCAGCGCTTGCAGTTGCGCTGCCGGCGCCAGGGGCGGCGGTGCCACCTGCCGCCGGAGACGGCAGGACCGTCGCGGTGTCGGGCCTCGGCACGAGCCGGATGCTGATCGCAGCCGAAGTGTTCGTGGTCGTCCAGCGCGACCGGATGAAGGCGTTACGGGTCACCGCTGACGAGCTGGACCGCCGGCGGATCTCGGGTCTGGACTCCCCCGGGAGCTGGGTCGAGGTGAGTGGCTCGGTCGAAGCGGTGGACGTGTCCGACGTCGACTGGGACGGCGGCATCGCGGCCGCCCGCCGCGCAATCGCGCAGGAACTGTCCGCCGCGTCGCGGGCGATGCTGCGACTCGCCCGCGACCACGCGCTGGTCCGCGAGCAGTTCGGCAAGCCGATCGGAGCGTTCCAGGCGGTTCGTCACCGGCTGGCAGACTGCCTGCTCGCGGTCGAGTCCGCGGACGCCACGATCGCGGTCGCCTGGGCGGACCCCTCGCCGTTCGCGGCGACGATGGCCAAAGCAGTCGCGGGTCGGTCGGCGGCAACGGTCGCGCGAAATGCCCAGCAGGTGCTGGCCGGCATCGGCTTCACCGCCGAGCATCCATTCCACCGTTATCTGAAGCGGACGATGGTGCTGGACCAGCTCTTCGGCACCAGCGCATCACTCACTGAAGCGATCGGAAGCGACGTACTGCGCAGCGGAAAGGTACCGGCGGTCCTCCCGCTCTAGGGAGCTGACTTCTTCAGCATGCGATCGAGATTGGCGCGCAGTTCGGCGGAGTCGAAGGAGCGGTTCTCGGCGGTCAGCGCGTAGTCGATCGTGGCCACGACCGCGCGCTGCATGTGCAGGTTCATCACCCGGCGGGTGTCCTCGACAGCCTGCGGCGGAAGCGACGCGATCTTCTTCGCACATCCCAGTGCCGCCTCGAACACCTCGTCGTCAGGAAGCACGTGGTTGACCAGTCCGATAGCGGCAGCCCGCTCAGCCGGGATCCGGTCGCCGGTGAGGGCGTACTCCTTCGCCAGCATCATGCTGGTGAGCAACGGCCAGGTGATCGGGCCACCGTCCGCCGCAACCAGTCCGACCAACACGTGCGGATCGGCAAGGTGCGCGCTCTCGGCCATGTACGCGATGTCGGAGAGCGCGACGAGGCTGCAACCAAGCCCTACCGCCGGCCCGTTCACGGCAGCGATGATCGGAACGCGGCAGCTCACCATGCCGGTGACGATCTGCTTGCCGTGGGTGAGGCTCTCCTTGCGCAGCACCGGGTCACGGCTCAGCTCGTCGATGTAGTGGAAGTCGCCGCCGGCCGAGAAGGCCCTGCCGTTGCCGGTGAGTACGACGGCCCGGGCCTCGAGGTCCAGGTCGATCTGCGGCCACAGCTCGGCGATGCCCTGATGCAGGACGTGGTTGGTCGCGTTGAGATCGTCCGGCCGATTGAGCCGCACGATGCGAATCGGGCCGTCGCTTTCGACCTGGATCTCGTCCGGGACCCGGTAGGTGCTCACGATGCGGGCAGTCCGAGGATGCGGCTCGCGATGAGGTTGCGCTGGATCTGCGACGTACCGCCCATCACGCTCTGCGCCCGGCTGTAGAGGTACACCTTCAACCAGGTGTCGTCGGCATCGTCGTGCGGCGCGCCACCGATCGACATCGCGGCATGGCCGACCGCCTGCTCGACCTGCGTCATGAGCAACTTGTCCACCGACCCCTCCGGTCCGTGCGAGATCCCATCCATCCGGTCCGACAACCGGCGGCAGACGTGCTGGCGCAGCATCTCGCTCTCGACGATCGCCCAGGCAAGGTCGCGGCGCTGCTCGGCACCGTAACCCGTCGGCGACTCCCGGACCTGGTGCGTGAGCTCCTTCACGAGCTTGCGGTACCTGGCGACGTAGCCCAGCTCTCCCGGCTCCCGCTCGTGACTGACGACCGTCATCGCCAGCTTCCAGCCTTCGCCGGGCGCGCCGATCATGTCGGCTGCCGGTGCCCGGGCACCGTCGAACTCGACTTCGCCGAACTCCCGCGTGATGCCGTTGATCATGCGCAGCGGCTTCTGCGCGACGCCGGGCTGCCGCATCGACACCCGGAACGCCGAGATCCCATGGTGCTTCGGTACGTCGGGATCAGTGCGGGCCAGCACCAGGGCCCAGTCGGCGGCGTCGGAGTACGACGTCCAGATCTTGTGGCCGGTGATGAGGTAGTCGTCGCCATCACGCACCGCGCTCGTGCGAAGTGAGGCGAGGTCCGATCCAGCCTCGGGCTCGCTGAAGCCCTGGCACCACCGGTCGCGACCATTGACGATGCCGGGCAGCAACCGCGACCGGATGTCGGCGCTGCCGTGGTGCCAGATTCCCTGGACGAGGTAGCCAACACTGGGCCGCGGCGGGGCGCCGGCTGAGGCGAGCTCGTCGTCGACGATGACCTCGTACCCACTCGGCAGGTCGTGTCCGCCGATCTCCTTCGGCCAGGACAACCCGAAGAACCCGGCGTCGTACAGCGACTGATGCCAGCCCGCCTGGCCGGCCCAGTACTCATCCGACGTCGACGAGGCGGGCAGCCCCGGGTTGTTGTCGGTCAGCCAGGCGCGAATCCGGGAACGGAACTCCGCCTCCTCGGGCGCGTCACCGAAGTCCATGGCCGCCTCCGACCGCGCCGTCAAGCACCCGATCCAGATTGGCGCCGACCCCGCCGAACAGATCCGAGGAGGCCAGGGACCGGCGCAGATAGACATGCGCCAGGCAGTCCCAGGTGTTGCCGATCCCGCCGTGCACCTGGATCGACGTCTCACACGCGAGGCGGGCGGCCCGTGTCGTGTATGCCTTCGCCGCCGCGGCTGCGTGCAGCGCATCCGGCGCCGGCAGCGCGTCGGCCGCCCACGCCGCGTGCAGCGCGAGGCTGCGCGAGCCTTCCATCGCGACGAACGCATCAGCGAGCAGGTGCTGCACCGCCTGAAACGAGCCGATTCGCGTGCCGTACTGCTTGCGCATGCCGGCGTAGTCGCGAGCCAGCTCGATCGCGCCGCGCATCACGCCCACCAGATCGGCGCACGACAACGCCAGCCCGAACGCGGTCCACCTGGTGATGTCCTCGGCAGTCAGGCAACCGCCCGGGCCGACCGGCGTCGCGCCACCACTGGGACTGGCCGACGGGCGGGTGAGGTCGAGTGCGACAGCATCCGCCGGGCGCAGCGAGGTGATCCCGAGACCGAGCCGATCCGGCCGCCCGATGCCGATCAGGCCGACGTCGGCGCCGGCAGCATCGATCGCCACCGAATGGCTCGGCGGCGACGGCGCGAGTGACGAGGCGAGCTCAGCGAGACCGCCAGCCATGACGACCGTCTCGGGCCGGCCGGCGCCACCCCCGCGAGGCGACGGAGCTCCGCCGCCAGCGTCGGACCGACGAAAGCCACATCGGCGAGGCCGCGACCAAGTTCGTCAACAACGATCGCCGCATCGACTGCGGATGCCCACGGCATGCCGTCATCACCGGCCGTCCGCAGCTCGAGCCAGCCGGCAGAAGCGACGGCTGCGGCGAGCTTCGTCTGACGTTCCACGTCCTCGAGGTCGGCTACCGACTTGGGGCCGAGCCGATCGATGAGTTGCACCACGGCGTCGCGCAGGGCCCGCTGCTCGCCGGAGAGCCGGACATCCATCAGCCGGCGTCCATTCCGACACGCGCGAGCCACTGCTCCTGAAGCACCCGGCGCAGCACCTTGCCGGACGGAAGGCGCGGGATCTCCTCGACGAGCTCGACATCGCGCAACTGCTTGTACGTCGCGAGCGAGTCAGCCACCAGGGCTCGCAGCTCATCAGCTGTCACCGCATGCGCCGAGTCAACCAGCACCGCTGCGACCGGCAGCTCTCCCGCTGCCGCGTCCGGAACACCGAAGACAGCGCAGTCGCGAACGCCGGGATGGCCATGCAGCACCGCCTCGATCTCGGCCGGTGCGACCTGGAATCCCTTGACCTTGATCATTTCCTTGGCCCGGTCGGTGAGATGCACCCAGCCTTCGGGTTCCAGCCAGCCGACGTCACCGGTCCGGTACCAGCCGTCGGCGAATGCCGCCGCAGTGTCTGCCTCCGGCAGGTAGCCCGCCATCACCGAGGCGCTGCGGACCTGCACCTCGCCGACACCTCCGGGCGCCAGCGGCAGTCCCGACTCGAGATCGACCACCCGCACCTCGACCCCATCCGGCGGCAGCCCGGCCGAGTCCAGCCGCCATGCCTCGGGACGGTCGATCGGATTCGCGGTGATCACCGGGAGCTCGCTCGCGCCGTACGCGGGGAGCCACCGCACCCCGGTGCGAGCAGTCACCCGCTCGGCGACACTCGGCGTGATCGGCGTGGCCCCCCACATGATGTAGCGCAACGAGGACAGGTCGTACTTCTCGATCGACGGATGGTCGGCCATCGCCAGTGCGATCGGCGCGACCGCCATCTCCAGCGTCATCCGGTCGCTCTCGATGCGCCGCAGGATCTCGTCGAGGTCAAACCGGCGATGCAGCCGGATGGTCGCACCGGTCGCCGCCGCAGTCAGCAGATTGAGCAGCCCGAGGATGTGCGACGGCGGCGTCGCGATCTGAAACCGGTCGTCCGGGGTGAGGCCGAGCGAGGCGATCCAGTGCTGGACGGCGTGGCCCATCGACCCGTGAGTGTGGCGGACCGCCTTCGGCATCCCGGTCGTACCGGAGCTGAAGACCAGGACGGACTCGTCGGCGTCGCGGATGTCGATTGCGGGAGGTGGTGCCTGGCGAGTCGTCAGCACTTGCGCGAGGGCCGGATCATCGAGATCCAGGACCCGATCGGTCCCGAGCCGCGCCCGCAGCAGCTGCACCGCCGTGCCATCTGCGATTGCATGGCGAGCCCCGGTCAGTGCGATCGCATGGTCGACCTCCCGCGGTTTCCAGGCCGGGCTCACCATCACGGTCGCCGCTCCGAGAGCGCTGATCGCGTGCACCGCCACGCAGAATTCCGGCCGGTTGGCGGTCATCACAGCGACCCGATCACCCACGCTGATCGATCCGCTTAGGTGACCCGCAAGCGCATCGCTGGCGGACGCCATCCGGTCGAAGGACCACACTTCGTCGTCGGCAAGCACGAAGGCCCGATCACCGAAGCGTTCCGCGGCTGTCCGCAGCCCGCGGTGCATGGGCTCCGGCAACACGGAAACATTGTTCTCTAAAACGGAATCGAGGTCAACGTTCTTCGCGTGTATCGTTTCCCGACATGGCTGGGGAAGCTGCCGTCGGCGTCACGACCGACCCCGAGATGCGCCGCGAGATCGTTGAGAACGTCCGCCGATTCGTGGCACGCGAGGTGATCCCGGTCGCGAGCGAGTTCGAGCACGCCGACCGCTACCCCGCCGATCTGGTCGCGCAGATGCGCGAGCTCGGACTGTTCGGAGTGACGATCCCGGAGGGGTACGGCGGGCTCGGGCTCGATCTGCTGACCTACATCGGCATCATCGAAGAGCTTGCCTACGGCTGGATGAGTCTCACCGGGATCATCAACACCCACACGATGGCCGCCACCCTTGTGATGGCGCACGGCAGCGACGAGCAGAAGCAGCGCTGGCTGCCCACGATGGCATCGGGCGAGCGCCGCGGCGCGCTCTCACTGTCGGAGCCCGATGCCGGCAGCGACACCCGCAACATCTCCTGCCGGGCGGTGCGCGACGGCGAGGACTACCTGCTCACCGGCACCAAGGCCTGGGTCACGAACGGCGAGCGGGCCGGCATCGTGGCGCTCGCTGCCCGCACCGACGAAGGGGTCAGCACCTTCATCGTCGAGAAGGAGCCGGGTGAGCGCTTCGAGGGGATCTCGGTCAGCCGTCAGGTGGGAAAGCTGGGGTACCGAGGAGTTGAGACGGTGGAGATGTCGTATGCCGACCACCGGGTGCCCGCCGCCAACCTCGTCGGCGTCGCGGGCCGTGGCCTGCCGCAGATCCTCGGCGTACTGGAAGTCGGTCGCATCAACATCGCGTCACGGGCGGTCGGCGTTGCCAGGGCGGCGTTCGACGCCGCTGTGAGCTACGCCCAACTACGCACGACATTCGGCAAGCCGATCGGTGAGCACCAAGCAATTCAGCTGAAGATCGCCGACATGGCGACGAGGCTCGAGGCGGCCCGGCTGCTGACCCGCAGCGCCGCAGAACGCAAGAGCGCGGGCAAGCGCTGCGACGTCGAGGCCGGCATGGCGAAGCTGTTCGCGAGTGAGACGGCGTTCGAGCTCGCGACCGAAGCGATGCGAATCCACGGGGGTATCGGATACACCACCGACCTGCCGGTCGAGCGCTACTACCGCGATGCGCCGTTGATGATGATCGGCGAAGGCACCAACGAGATCCAACGACTCGTCATCGCCCGCGGCATCCTCGCCCGAGCCCGCGGCGACGCCAACTAACCCGCCGCAATCCGCTCAAGCAATGTGGCATCGCTATGGGACCGGTAGCTGCGATGTGGCATTGCTTGGGCAATGTGGCGAGGCTCGTTCACATTGCTCGAGCAATGTGGCATTGCTTGACGGTCGACGGCAGCGGATGGGTGTCAGGCAGGTCGGCTCATGCCTGGAGATCCTGGCGGCTGGCTGCCCGCCGGCGTAACTCCTCCTTGACCACCTTTCCGGTGGCGTTGAGCGGTAACACGTCGACGAACTCGACGACTCGCGGCACCTTGTAGTTGGCCATCCGGTCTCGGCTCCAGGCGATGACCTCCTCACCGGAGACCGAGGCGTCCCCATCGAGTACGACGAACGCCATGCCGACCTCACCGAGCCGCAGGTCCGGGATGCCGATGACCGCTGCCGCCTGGATGGCCGGGTGGGCCAGCAGCGCATTCTCGATCTCGGCCGGGTAGGCGTTGAAGCCCCCGACGATGAACATGTCCTTCCCCCGCCCGACGATCCGCAGCCGCCCGTCGGGGTCGAAACAGCCGATGTCGCCGGTGCGCAACCAGCCCTCCGGCGATAGCGTCGCGGCAGTTGCCTCGGGATCGTCGAGGTAGTGCGACATCACGCTCGGCCCCCGCAGCAGGACCTCGCCGGACTGCCCCGCGGGGACATCGGCACCATCGCCGTTGACGAGCCGGACCTCGAAACCGGGCCGCGCATGGCCGACCGTCGTTGCAATCGCCTCCGGCGGATCATCCGGCCCGGTGCTGGTCGCCGTACCGGCCTCGGTCAGCCCGTAACCGGACACGATCAGTGAGAACGGCAGCTCGGCGCGGATCCGCTCGATCAGCTTCACCGGGATGTCGGCGGATCCGGTGACCGCAACCCGCAGCGTCGACAGATCGTGCCGGTCGCGATCGGGGTGGTCGAGGATCGACTGGTAGAGCGTCGGCGGGCCGGGCAGCACCGTGATGCGCTGCGCGGCGACCTGCGTGAGCACCCGGTCGACGTCGAAGACCGGCTCCGGCAGCATGACCGCCCCCGCTGCGATGCTGGCGAGGATGCCGGCCTTCAGGCCGAACATGTGGAAGTACGGGTTGACCATCAGGTAGCGCTCGCCGGCCGACAGCCCGGTCATCCGGACCCAGTCGGTGGCGACGGCAAGGGTGCGGCCGTGCGTCATCACGACGCCCTTCGCGACGCCGGTGGTGCCCGAGGTGAACAGGATGTCGGACGGGTCCTCCGGCCCGAGGCTGTCGATGCGGCGGTCGACCTCGGCGCGCCGCTCGTCGGTCACGCCGGCGCTGAAGTCCTCCCACGACAACGCGGCATCCGGCACCGGGCCATGGGCCACGACGATGTCGGCAAGGCGCGGCAGATCGCCGCCGGCCTCGGCGAGCATGGCAACGTAGTCGGTGTCGAGGAAGTCGGTCGTGGTGATCAACAGCCTGGCTCCGCTGCGGCGAAGGATGACGCCGGCCTCCGCGCCTTTGAACCGGGTGTTGATCGGCACCAACGCGGCACCAGCGGAGAAGGCCCCGAGAGCGGCGACGATCCAGCGGATCCCGTTCGGCATCCAGATCGACACCCGCGCCCCTTCGGCAATCCCGCGTGCCACCAGAGCGGCGGCGAACTCCCGCGTCTCGGCACGCAGTTCTGCGTACGTCAGCTCGACATCGCCGTCACTGATCGCGACCGTGTCGCCATACCGGTCCGCCGCGGTCGCCAACAGGCCGGGGATACTGATCGCGGCGGGTTCGTCGGGCGACGTCATCGGCGCTCCTGCTTCGAGATCTTCAACGTGTGCAGTGGTTTCCTAAAGTGAGAATGTTCCTCTCACAGGCGTGCAATACTACTTCCACTCCCGAGCCGCAGCGTATCCACTAAGAGGCTTTGATGACCGTGATGGATCCCGAGGTCTACTACGACCCGTACGACTTCGAGATCGACACCGACCCCTATCCGGTCTGGAAACGACTGCGCGACGAGCACCCGCTCTACTACAACGGCAAGCACGACTTCTACGCATTGAGCCGGTACGACGATGTCGCGAAATGCTCCGCCGACTGGAAGACCTACATCTCCAGCAAGGGCACTGTCCTCGAACTCATCCGGTCGGGATACGACATCCCGCCGGGCTCGATCATCTTCGAAGACCCGCCGGACCACGACCTGCATCGCGGGCTGCTTTCACGCGTCTTCCGCCCGAAGAAGATCGCCGAGCTCGAGCCGAAGATCCGGGAGTTCTGCGCCCGCAGCCTCGACCCGTTGGTCGGCAGCGGCGGCTTCGACTTCATCGCCAACCTCGGCGCCGAGATGCCGATGCGCACGATCGGCTACCTGGTCGGGATCCCGGAGACCGACCAGGAGGCGATTCGCGACACCATCGACGCCGGCCTCAAGCTCAACGATGACGGCACTCCCAAGCTCCCGACCGATGGCCAGCTTGGTAACGCTGACATGTTCGCCGACTACATCGACTGGCGCGCCAAGCATCCCTCGGACGACCTGATGACGGAGCTGCTCGAGGCCGAGTTCGAGGACACCGATGGGGTGACCCGCCGGCTGACCCGCGACGAGGTCCTCGGCTACACCCAGCTCATTGCTGCGGCCGGCAACGAGACCACCACCCGGCTGATCGGCTGGACCGGCAAGGTGCTCTCCGATCATCCGGACCAGCGCCGCGAGCTCGTCGCCGACCTCGGCCTGGTCCCCAACGCGATCGAGGAACTGCTCCGTTACGAGGCGCCGTCACCGGTGCAGGCGCGTTATATGACCGCCGACGCCGAGCACCACGGCACCGTCGTACCCCAGGGCAGTGTGATGCTGCTGCTCACCGCATCGGCGAACCGCGACGAACGCTGGTTCCCCGATGGAGACCGGTTCGACATTCGCCGCAAGATCGACCGGCACCTGACGTTCGGGTACGGCGTGCACTTCTGTCTCGGCGCAGCCCTCGCCCGGCTCGAGGGCCGCATCGCGCTGGAGGAAGTGCTGAAACGCTTCCCGGACTGGGAGGTCGACCTGCCCAATGCGGTGCAGGCTCGGACCTCGACCGTGCGCGGCTGGGAGAAGCTGCCGGTCCACACCTCCTAACACACCGCCACTACTAGTTCAGGGAGACAGACCATGATCTCGTTCGCCGACTTCGGCTACTCAGGCAAGAGAGCACTCGTCGTCGGCGGCGCCACCGGGATGGGGGCGGCGGCCGTCGAGCTGGTGAAACAGGCCGGTGGCGACGTGATCGTCATGGACCGCGCCAACGTCGACCGTGACGACGTCACGTTCATCCAGGTCGACCTTGCTGACCGCGACTCGATCGAGGCGGCGGCCGACCAGGTCAGCGGCTCGATCGACGCCCACTTCGCGTGCGCCGGGGTGGCGGACGGCACCCCCGGCATCGAGCGGATCAACTTCATCGGCCACCGCCACATGATCGACCGCTTCATAGCGAAGGGTCAGATCACGCGCGGTGCCGCGATCGGGTTCATCTCCTCCTTCGCCGGCGCCGGGTGGGAGGCCAACCTGCCGCTGGTCAAGGAGTATCTGGCGCGCACTGACTTCGACGACGCGACCAAGTGGGCCCAGGACAACGGCAAGGCCGATTACATGTTCAGCAAGCTGGCGATCAACGCCTACGTCGCATCGCAGGCCTTCCCGCTCCTCAAGCAGGGCATCCGGATCAACGCGATCCTGCCCGGCCCGACAGATACCCCGCTCGCCCGCGCGAACGCCGACATGTGGCTCGGATTCGGCGCGGACTACCGCGAGGAGACCGGCATCCAGCCTTCTACCCCGGACGAGCAGGCCGCTGCGTTGGTGTTCCTGTGCAGCGACGCCGCCACTGCGATCACCGGGTTCACGTTGGTCACCGACGCCGGCTACGCGTCGTCCGGCATCACCGAGTCGTTCCCGCCGGCGGCGCCGGTCGTCGGCTTCCTGCGCGGACCGCTCTACTCATAACCCAGTTAACAACTCACTGCGAAGGATCGGATCTGAGCAGCTCATCGGTGTGCTCGTGCAGCCGCGGCGGCGCCCGGTACTCCGGCTCACTGTCGTCGAAGCGGATCGGGCTTCCGAGCAAATACAGCGGACCGTCGTGAGTCGGCACCGCCACGACCATGTCGCGACGCCGCACATAGTCGCTTTCGAGAGCGTCGCCGAGCCCGACAACCGCACCCACGGCGAGCCCGAGCGGCCGGAGCCGGTCGGCCCAGTTCGCGGCGGTGTCCTCCTTCACAAGTGCGCCGAGCTGTTCGAGCAGCTCGCCGCGGTGTGCGTTGCGCGCGTGCATCGTCGCGAACCGTGGGTCGCTCCCCCACTCCGGCTTGCCGATCTCCTCGCACAGCCGGCCCCAGAAAACGTCGTGGGTGATGAACAGCGCGAGATAACCGTCGGCGGTCTCGAACAACTGTGCCGGCACGTAAAAACCGTGCGCACCTGACGGCTGTCGCGGCGGCACCGGGCCGCCGTTGAGGTACGCCGCCGCCTTGTAGTTGAGCTGGCACAGCATCGAGTCGAACAGCGACACGTCGACCTGCCCACCGCCGCCCTCGTGCACCTTCGCCACGAGCGCGAGCGCTGCCATGATCGCCGAGGAATTGTCGACTGCCGAGTACCCCGGCAGCATCGGCGGACCATCCGGCTCGCCGCACAAGCTCGCCAGTCCGGTGCCCGCCTGGATCACGTAGTCGAAGGCCGGCCACTCCGCCTCCGGACCCTCGAGGCCGTAGCCGGTCAGTGCCACGCACACGACGCGCGGGTTCACGTCGCGCAACGATGCGTAGTCGAGGCCGAGCTTGCGAATCGCCGAGGGCCGCATGTTGACGATCAACGCGTGCGACTCCCGCACCAGCCGGTGCAGGTCTTCTTGACCGGCTTCCGTCGCGAGGTCGACATGCACGCTGCGCTTGTTGCGGTTCAGGCTGGCGAAGTAGACGTTGTGACCACCTACCGACTGCGAGCCGACCTCTCGCGAGAGGTCACCGGTCGCCGACTCGATCTTCACGACGTCCGCGCCGAGGTCGGCGAGCAGCATCGCTGCGAACGGACCGGCCAGGATGTGACCGACCTCGAGCACCCGCATCCCGGCGAGCGGACCAGACATACCGGAATTAGATCTCAGGGCACTAGAGCTCAGGACACAGGGACGAGAGAAACTCCAGGGTCCGTTGCTTGGAGGCCCTCCGTTCGTCACGGGTAGATCCGATCGGGAGAGTCCGCACCGACACATCGGTGACTCCCGCGTCGCGGAAGCTCTCCAGCCGGTTGCGCACCGCCTGTTCATCGCCCGCCGCGAGGATGTCGCCCACGTCGGTGGCGTTGCCGTGGTCGAGCAGTCGTTGGTAGTTCGGCGAGTACTCCGCGTGGCCGAGCAGCTGGTTGGCGCGTTCGCGCGCGCCGTCGACCTCGTTGTCGCGGCAAAGCGCAACCGGTACGCCGGCAACGACTCTCGGCTCCGGCCGGCCGGCGTCGGCCGCGGCCTTCGTGATGCGAGGTACGACGTGCTCGCTGATGGCTCGCTCATCGGCCAGCCAGAGAATCGTGCCGTCGGCGAGCTCGCCCGCCATTCGCAACATCACCGGAGCCAGCGCGGCCAGCAGAATCGGCGTCGGGGTGATGTCGGTGATGTCGAGCGGGTTGTGCACCCGATACCTGTCGTTCTCGACGTCGACCGGCCCGGGTCCGGCGAAGGCCGCAGCGAGCACCTCGAGGTAGGTGCGGACCTGGTGCGCCGGGCGGTCGTAGGACAGGCCGAACATGCCCTCGACGATCCAGTGGTGGGACGGGCCGAGCCCCAAGGTCAACCGGCCATTGCACACCGCCTGCGTCGACAGCGCCTGTTGGGCCATCGCGATCGGGTGGCGGCTGTGGATCGGGAGCACGGCAGTGCCGATCTCGACCCGCTGCGTCGCCTGCCCCATGACGGTGACGGCGGTCAGTGCGTCGAAGTCGTCGGGGATCTGCGGCACCCACAGAGAGCTGAAGCCGGCGGCCTCGGCCGCGGCCGCGTCGGCGGCCAGTCGGGCCACTTTGTCGGCGTACCGGCCCCGCTCCGGCCCGACCATCAGTCCGACTCGCACGCCTGCACGCTAGCCGACGCGAGGGTGCGCGGCAATCCCGTTCTCATTTTCGAGAGTGGTTGTTGCAGCATTGAAAGTACGTAATACTCGCCGCACCGCGTTCGGGACCGAAGGAGCAACGGTGAGCAGGGTGGCAGTCGTGACCGGCGGCGGCTCCGGTATGGGGCTTGAGATCTGCCGTCAGTTGGCCGCCCGCGGCAACAAGGTGGCGATCTTCGACCTCTCCGAGGACAACGCCGCTGCCGCGGCCGCCGACATCGCGCAGAGCGGGGCCGCGGCGCTTGCCGTGGCCGTCGACGTCGCCGATCGCGCTGCAGTCGACGGCGGAATCGCGAAGGTCCGGGCTGGGTTCGGACCGGTTGAGATCATGGTGACCAGCGCCGGTTTGGACGCGTTCAGCACCTTCACCGACATCACCGCCGAGCAGTGGGAGCGGATGCTGGCGGTCAACCTCACCGGCACGTTCAACTGCCTGCAAGCAGCGATTCCCGACATGGTCGCCGCCGGCTGGGGTCGCATCGTCACGATCTCGTCCTCGAGCGCGCAATCCGGCGCCAAGCGAATGGCGCACTACGTCGCGTCGAAGGGCGGCGTCCTTGGCCTGACCAAGGCGCTGGCGCTCGAGTACGCGCCGAACGGGATCACCGTCAACACAATTCCGCCCGGCTTCATCGACACTCCGATGATCCGCCGGGCGCAGGACAAGGGCGACGTACCCGGTGTCGACACCATCGCCAAGGCGACGCCGGTACGCCGGGCGGGTACCCCCGCCGACATCGCGGCGGCTTGCGTGTTCCTCTGCTCGGAGGAGGCCGGCTACATCACCGGCCAGGCCATCAACGTCAACGGCGGCTGGTACCTGTAGATGGCTGGCTCGACCGGGCCGCGGCTCCCACCACTTCCCCGGGAGAGGTGGGACGAGGACGTGGAGGTGGCACTCCGCGCCGGAGTGCCTGACGAGGTCGGCGACCGGTTCCTGTCGACCGGCGCCGACGCGATGCGGGTGCCTAACGGCATCAGCTCGCTGATGTACCACCCGCGGCTGGCTGGGAGGTTTCTCGCCTTCAACGCGCTGCTGCTCCGCGACCAGGTGCTCGACCACAGACTCCGCGAGCTGATGGTGCTGCGGGTCGCGTGGCGTACCCGCTCCCGCTACGAGTGGGTGCAACACGTCCGCTTGTCGCAGCGATACGCCGTGACGGCCGAGGAGATCGACGCGGTCGGCATCGGGCCACAGGCGGCGAACTGGACCGCGTTCGAGGCCGACCTGCTGCGCGCCACCGACCAGCTCCTCGACGGCTACCGCATCGACGATGCGCTCTGGGCACGCCTTGCGGCTGAGCTTGACGAGCCCTCGCTGGTCGAGATGCTCTACGTCGTCGGCACGTACACCAGCCTCGCGATGGTGTTCAACGGACTCGGGATCGAGCTCGATCCTGATCTCGACCCGTCGATCGCGCCGCCGCTGCCGGCCGATTCGGTCGCGGGAGCCGGAGAAGCCGAATGACCGACGTGCCGGCGATCTCCGGGCCCGTCGTACTCCGGGCGGCCCGCTGGCTCGATGTCCTCGCCGGAGAGGTCCGCGCGCCGGCTGTCATCGTCGTCGAGGACGAGCGCATCACGGCCATCAACCCCGACGTGACACCCGCCGGAGCACCCGAGATCGACCTTCGCGACACGACGCTGCTGCCGGGCCTGATGGACATGGAGCTCAACCTGTTCCTCGGCGGTCCCTCAGGTGGCAATCCCCGCAGCGACGTCCAGGACGACCCGGCGTTTCGCACCCTGCGCGCCACGCTCAACGCGCGAACGACCCTGCTGGCGGGGTTCACGACCTGCCGCAACCTGGGCTTGTTCGTGCGCACCGGCGGCAACCTGCTCGATGTCGCGCTATCACGCGCGGTCGACCTCGGCTGGGTCGACGGGCCTCGGATCGTGCCGGCCGGTCACGCGATCAGCCCCACCGGTGGTCACCTCGACCCGACGATGTTCCAGCGAATCGGGCCCGGCATCATGCCGCTCACGGTCGAGGAGGGAATCGCCAATGGCGTCGCCGAGGTGCGCAAGGCGGTGCGCTACCAGCTCAAGTACGGCGCAGGCGTCATCAAGGTCTCGGCCTCCGGCGGGGTGATGTCACATAGTGGTGCGGCGGGTGCTCAGCAGTACTCCAACGAGGAGCTGGCCGCGATCGCCGATGAGGCACACCGCGCCGGGTTGAAGGTCGCGGCGCACTGCCACGGGGATGGCGCCGCTCGCGCCTGCATCGACGCCGGCATCGACTGCCTCGAACACGGCTTCCTGGTCAGCGACGCGACCCTCGCTCTGATGGCCGACAACGGCACCTTCTTGGTCAGCACCACCTGCCTCACCGACCAGATGGATCTCTCTCGCGCCGCTCCCGAGCTGCAGGCGAAGGCGGCCGAGATCTTTCCGCTGGCCCGCACGGTCCTCAACCGCGCCGCGGCCGCCGGCGTCCGGATCTGCGCCGGCACCGATGCGCCGGCCATCCCGCACGGCGATGGTGCGAAAGAGCTGGTCGCAATGGTCGATCGTGGTCTGACGCCGATCCAGGTCCTCCGCGCGGCAACCGTGACGGCGGCGCAACTCCTCGACCGGGAAGCCGACTTGGGTCAGCTCGCCAGCGGATACCTCGCCGACATCGTCGCGGTTCCGGGCGATCCCACCGAGGACATCGCGGTCACCGAACAGGTGAAGTTCGTGATGAAGGGCGGCAAGATCTACAAGAACGAAACCGGGTAGCGCGAATAGCGCGGCTGCTCGGCCTACCGACCGGCGCGGTAGTCGTAGGGGTCGATGTCGATGCTGAGTCCGGTGGGGCTTCGCCAGGTGACGATGCCGCTGTCGGGGTCTTTGGTGTAGGTCCAGCCGCCGTGGGTTTTGGCGCGGTGCCAGCGTCGGCAGACCGGGG
>JAICXJ010000071.1 GCA_025980465.1 Frankiales bacterium
ACGAGATCGCGTTCACGACCGAGGCCTTCAACGGCGTCTTCGGCGAGGTCGGGATCGACGCGACGAGCACCGTCGAGTTCATTCGCAAGGCGGTGGAGTTCGCCAATGAAGGGCTGTGGGGAACGCTCGGCTGCTCGATCCTGGTCCACCCGAAGTCGATGAAGGATCCCGAGGTGGCGCGCGCGGTGGAGCAGGCGATCGCCGACCTGCGCTACGGCACGATCGGCGTCAACCACTGGTCAGCGATCGGCTTCCTGCTCGGCTCAACGCCGTGGGGCGCCTACCCGGGCCACACCATCGATGACGTCCAGTCCGGCATCGGCTTCGTGCACAACTCGATGATGTTGGCCGAGGGCGACATCGACAAGGCGGTCTGTCGCGGGCCGTTCAAGATGCCGTTCAAGCCGACCTGGTTCGCGACGAACAAGACCGCGCACAAGTCGGGCGAGATGTTCGCGCGCCTGATGGCCAAGCCGTCGTGGGCGAAGCTGCCCGCCCTGATCACCACGGCGATGCGGGGTTAACGAACTGATGAGACGGGTCGCTTCGGGGTTGGCAGCGCTCGCCGCCGCAAGCATTGCGCTGGCGGGCTGCGGCTCGAGTGGCGGTGGGAATGACAACCCGACTGTGACGCCGCCGACATCCACGACGGCGGCGGGCGGGCTGCCGGGTTGCAGCCCGAGCACGCTCCACACCGTCTCGGCGGGCAACATCACGATCGGCGTCGACGACCCGGTCTATCCGCCGTGGTTCAACGACATGAAGAACCCGATCTCCGGCAAAGGCTTCGAGTCGGCGGTCGACCTCGCGATTGCCAAGGAGCTTGGCTACTCCCCGATGCAGATCAAGCTGCACAAGATCACGTTCAACCAGGCGATTCAGCCCGGCGTCAGCGGCTTCGATTACGACCTCGATGAGTTCACGATCACCAAGGCTCGCGAGAAGGCCGTGGACTTCTCGGCGCCGTACTACACGGTGGCCGAAGCCGTCGTGGCGATGAAGGGCACGGCGGCGGCGTCCGTCACCTCACTGGCAGGCCTGCGATCGCTGACCCTCGGCGCCCAGACCGGCTCGACCGACGCCCTGACGATCCAGAACGTGATCAAGCCGGCTCACGTGTCGCTGCTTGGGAGTAATGGCCTGGCCGTGCAAGCGTTGAAGAACGGGCAGATCGACGGTCTGGTTGTCGACTTGCCCACGGCCTTCTACATCACCTCGGCCTAAGTCTCCGGCAGCACGATCGTCGGGCAGTTGAAGTCGGGTGGCCACCCGGAGCAGTTCGGTGCGCTTCTGCCGAAGGGCAGCGCGCTGACGTCATGCGTCAGCAAGGCGATCAACGCCCTGAAGGCGAACGGCAGACTTGCGAGCATCCAGAGCAAATGGCTCGCCCGGGCGGGTAACGCCCCCGTGCTGCAGTAGATCGCCGGCGGGCCGCGGCAAGATGGCCCGGTGACGATCACAACCGCAGAGTTCTCGCCGTCTGAGAAGGAGCTGTCGCGCCGCCGCTATCGGCGGAGTCGGCAGCGACAATCGACGCTTATCGCGATCGTCTCCACAGTCGTTGTTGCCGCTCTCGCTGGTCTTGCCGTGACCCACGCCCCTGGCTGGAACGACGCCCACCACACCTACTTCTCCGGTCATGTCTTCCGCACCCAGACCGGCACGATCTTCCGTGGCTTCCTGATCGATATGAAGATCTTTCTGATTGCCGAGCCGTGCGTTCTCGCGATCGGCCTGCTGATTGCGGTGCTTCGCACCTCGCTATCGCCAGTCCTCGCTCCGGTGCGCATCGGGTGTGCCCTCTACGTCGACATCTTTCGCGGCTGCCCGACGCTGATCCTGCTGTATTTGATTGGCCTGGGCGTTCCAGCGCTGCATCTCCACCATGTGACGAAGTCGGTGGAGTTCTGGGGGACGGTCGCCATCGTCATCTCCTACAGCGCCTATGTGACTGAGGTGGTCCGGTCGGGCATTCAGTCGGTGCATCCGAGCCAGCGCGCCGCTGCCCGGTCCCTCGGGCTGAGCTCGCAACAGACGCTGCGCCTCGTAGTGCTGCCGCAGGGCGTGCGTTCGGTCGTACCGGCATTGCTGAATGATTTGGTGGCCCTCACAAAGGACGTCGGTCTGATCTCGATCGTCGGTGCGGTTGCTGAGTCCATCGAGCGCGCAACCGCTTACGAGGACTATTTCTTCAACTTCACGCCGTACGTCATCGCCGCGATCCTGTTCATCTTGGTTGCGGCGCCATTGGGGCGGCTGTCGGACTGGTACACCCTGCGCACGATGCGTCGGCAGGGATGGGCGGCGCTCGCGTGACGCCGGTCCTCGAACTCCGTGGCCTACACAAGCACTTCGGCCGGTATCGCGTCCTCAATGGCATCGATCTCACGGTTGACGAGGGGAAGACCGTCGCGCTCATCGGTGGCTCGGGATCCGGGAAGTCGACCTTGCTGAAGTGCGCCAACCTCCTGGAGCAGGTCACTGATGGCGAGATCTACTTCGATGGCGAGGAGATCACCGATCCCCGGGTCGATACCGATGCGGTACGCCGCAAGTTCGGGGTGGTCTTCCAGTCGTACAACCTGTTTCCGCACATGACCGCACTTCGCAACGTGGCGTTGGCGCCACGGGTGGTGGGGAAGCGGTCGAGGGCCGAGGCTGAGCAGCGGGCTCGCGAGCTACTGGCTCGAGTCGGCCTCGCCGACAAGGCGGATTCCTATCCGGATCGGATGTCGGGTGGGCAGCAGCAGCGCACTGCAATCGCCCGCGCCCTTGCCAACGAGCCGCGGTTGCTGCTGCTGGATGAGGTCACGAGTGCGCTCGACCCGGAGCTGGTCGGCGAAGTGCTCGACCTGATCGGTGAGCTGAAGGCTCAAGGCATGACGATCCTCATGGCCACCCACGAGATGGATTTCTGCCGGCGGGCGGCCGACACGGTGTGCTTTCTCGACGGCGGCGTCGTCGCCGAGTCGGGTCCGCCGGAGCAGGTGTTGGGCTCCCCGTCGAGCCCGCGGCTGCGGCAGTTCCTCTCCCGGGTCACTCACCACTGATGGTGGCCACCACCTAACCTTCTCGGATGGATCTCGAGCTGGGTGGGAAGGTCGCGCTCGTCACGGGCGTCAGCCAAGGCATCGGATTGGCGGTCGCCGATGTGCTGCTGGGCGAGGGGATGCAGGTCTTCGGCACTAGCCGAACGCCGCCTCCGGAGCGCACCGCGATCGCTCATCTTGCCCTCGACATGAGTGAGTCGGACGCCGGTGAACGGGCAGTCGCGGCGTGCATCGAGCGGTTCGGCCGGCTCGACGTACTGGTCAACAACGTTGGCAGCGCACGGATCGCTACTGGCTTTGACAGTGAGAGCGACGCGAGCTGGCAGGCGTTCTGGGAGCTCAACGTCATGTCGATGATCCGGACTTCGCGAAGCGCACTGCCGCACCTCGTCGCTGAGAGGGGAGTCATCGTCAACATCTCGAGCGTCAACGGCGACCTGCCCGAGCCCGGGATCTACTCCTACAGCGCCGGCAAAGCGGCGATGAACAACATCACGGTCAACCTCTCCAAGGAGTACGGCCGGCAACGGGTGCGGGTGGTCAGCATCGCGCCGGGCCCGGTAAGCACGCCGCTCTGGCTCGGACCGGGCGGCGTCGCCGAGACGGCGTCGGCCATGGGTGCTGGCACGCCCGAAGACGTGGTCAAGAGCACCGAGGCGAACATCCCGATCGGCCGATTCTCGACGCCCGAGGAGATCGGCTACGCCGTCGCCTTCCTGGCGAGCCCGAAGGCAGGCTCGATCACCGGTACGACGCTGCGCGTCGACGGCGGCATGACGCCGACCCTCTAGGACGCGGCCGGGCCCTCTCGCTCGGTTTCCCGGGCGAGCTCCTCGTAGGCATCGGTGAAGATCGTGATCTCGGTCGCGATCAGCTGCTGTGCCTGCAGCAAACCGTCGAGGCCGAAACGGTCACGAATCGCCGTGACGTGTTCACCGATCGCGACGTCGACGTCATCCGGAGGTGTGGTCATGCCGATCTCATGCCCTTGAGCGGCGCAGACACGCCTGACAGGGGCGCCGCCAATAGCGTGAAATGGCATACCTGAGCGGGCTACCGCGGCCTGGCTCGAAGGGCTAGCTCGATGGCGAGGCGCTGGTCGGGATCGTTGAGGGTCTCGCCGAACAGGTCTCGGAGCTGTCCGACCCGGTAGGCGACAGTCTGCGGGTGAACATGCAGCTCATCGGCGATCCGCTGCCGCTCGCCCCGATGTCGCAGCCACGACAACAGGGTCTCGGCGAGCCGTTCGCGAGTCGACGGACGGACGTCGGCCAGCGGCGAGAGCACCTGGGCCTGAAGTGCCGTAGTGACCGAATCGTCGCGATGCACCAGTAGGTCGAGCAGCCGTTGGTCGACCCTGACGGGGTCGCCGTCGAGGCGGCCCTCGGACATTAGTCGGGCGGCGAGGCGGACCAGTCCAAGTGATGCCACGGTCTCCGGCCATGGCACCGCGGCTCCGATCACCGCGCGCCGACCGGCGAGGTTGCGCGTCAGCTGCTCCCAGTCGCGGGCGCGCAGCGGTGCGGGTGCGATGGCGATCGAGGCGTGCGCCGCCTGGTCGGCGGCGACGATGACCTCCGGGCCGAGGCTGATCCCAAGTCCGTCCGAGTGCTCGGCGTCGACCAGGATCGGTACGACGACCTCGGGCAGCGTCCAGCCGACCACCCGCGCCCCGTCCTGGACCGCTGCGGGGTCCGCCGTGCCCGACAGGATGATCTCGACGAGATCGGCGCGCAGCCGGTCCCGCTCGCCGGCGCGGGTGAGCTGCTCGGCGGTATAGCCCTCGATGCTTGCGGTCGACAGGTCGTCGATGTACGCGAACGTCGCGACGGCGAGCGGCACCAACATGTCGTCAGGCAGACCCTCCGCGCGAGCCAGCTCGGCAAACCGCCGGAAGGCGACCCGCGCCCCGATTCGGTACGCCGCCAGCAGCGCCTCGAGGGTGCGGCCGGCCTGCAGTTCGCCGCGCCCCAGTGCGACATAGATCTCCCGCCCGGCGCCGGTCGCGGCGGGCTGCGTCGTGCCGGGGAGATCGAGGAAATGCGCGAGTGAAGCTTCGACGCCGCGCCGCAGGCCGCGGCCGAACTCGCCCTCGAGCGGCCGCCGGTAGGCCGGCACCTCGCGACCGACCGCGTCGATGACCTCCTCGACAACCTCCGGCAGATGAGGTCGGACGCGGTCGACGACAGCCCCGGGTAACTCCGCCCAGGGAGGCACCGATTTTGTCTCCACCGTATAAAGACTAGCCGATATTGTCGGTCGCTAGCGACGATCACCGCTAGTCTTTTATTGGGCACGATTGAGCCATGTCCCTCACCGCGCCGGTTCGGCCAGACCGCCGAACTCCCGCCCGGCCGAAGCTGCTGCGCACCGTCGCCGCGCTGACCACGCCGTTGCTGCCGGACGACTACCTCTCGCTCATCAACCCGCTGTGGTCGACCCGTGAGCTGCGCGGCCGGATCACGGCAGTGAATCCGGAGACGGCCGACGCGACCTCCCTGACCATCCGGGCCGGCCGAGGCTGGACCGCGCCGGCAGCGGGCCAGTGGGTCCGCATCGGCGTCCAGATCGACGGGGTCTGGCAGTCGCGCACCTACTCGGTGACGTCGGTGTGCGACGGCCGTGCGGACACCTTCACCGTCACGGTGAAGGCGATTGAGGGCGGCCGGGTCTCCCCGCACCTGGTGCACCGGACCCGACCCGGTAGGGAGGTGCGGATCGACTCCCCGCAAGGCGACTTCCGGCTTCCCGAGCTGCCGACCCGGCCGGTGCTGTTCATCACCGCCGGGTCCGGTATCACGCCGGTGATGGGAATGCTGCGCACCCTTGCCGCGACCACCGGCGATCTCCCCGACACGATGCACGTCCACAGCGCGCTGCACCGCGACGACGTGATCTTCGGGGCCGAGCTCCGCGAGTACGACGTGGCCTACCCGTCGTACCGGCTGCACGAGCAGCACACCGATCTCGATGGCTTGTTCACCATCGACCAGCTCGACAGCGTGTGTCCCGACTGGCGCGATCGCGAGGTGTGGGCATGCGGTCCGGCCGGCCTGCTTGATGCGATCGAGAAGCACTGGGCCGATGCCGGTCGCTCCGACCTGCTTCACGTGGAGCGATTCGCACCACCGGCGTTTGCCGCTCCCGACGCCCACGGCGGCACCGTGACCTTCGCCGCCACCGGCGGGGACGCTAAAGCGCCGGCCGACCGCCCGCTGCTCGAGGTTGGTGAAGAAGCCGGGGTCGCGATGCCGAGCGGCTGCCGGATGGGCATCTGCTTCTCCTGCGTCGCGCCGCTGCGCTCGGGCCAGGTCCGCGACCTGCGGACCGGCGAGGTTCACGGCGACGAAGGCGATCTCATCCAGACCTGTGTGTCGGCTGCGGCCGGCAACTGCTCGATCGATCTATAAGGAGCGATCTGCGATGGCTGCAAACCCTACTGCGCACCTGACCCCCACCGAGGTTGAGGCGTTCGGCCGCGAGTTGGACGCGATCCGAGACGAGGTGATCGCGACCCGAGGCGACGCCGATGCGGCGTACATCAAGCGGGTGATCGCGGTGCATCGCGGACTCGAGGTCGGCGGCCGGGCCGCGATGCTTGTGTCGCTGTTCCCACCGGCCTGGCTGGCCGGCACCGCGATGCTCTCGGTCGCGAAGATCCTCGAGAACATGGAGCTCGGGCACAACATCCTGCACGGCCAGTGGGACTGGATGCGTGACCCGGAGATCCACTCGACGACCTGGGAGTGGGACACCGTGATTTCCGCCGATGGCTGGAAGCACACCCACAACGACCTGCATCACCGCTGGACCAACGTCGTCGGCAAGGACCGCGATGTCGGCTACACGATCCTTCGGATGAGTGAGGATCAGCCCTGGAAGAAGCGGCATCTGATCCAGCCGCTGTACAACCTGATCCTGGCGCCGGCCTTCGACTGGGGGATCGCGCTCTACGACCTGGAGTACGACCAGGTCGCCACCGGCCGCAAGTCGATGAAGGCGATGCTTGCCGACCTGAAGACGATGGGTCGCAAGGTCAGTAAGCAGGCCGCGAAGGACTTCGTGCTGTGGCCGCTGTTGTCCGGCCCGTCGTTCGTCCCGTCGTTGCTCGGCAACATCACTGCGAATGTGGCCCGCAACGTGTGGTCGCACACGATCATCTTCTGCGGTCACTTCCCGGACGGTGCCGAGACCTTCACCGAAGACCAGATCGAGGGCGAGACCCGCGCCGAGTGGTACCTACGCCAGTTGCAGGGCTCGGCCAACCTCACCGGTAGCCCGCTGTTTCACGTGATGAGCGGCAATCTGTCGCATCAGATCGAGCATCACCTGTTCCCCGACTTGCCGAGCAACCGATACTCCGAGATCGCACCGAAGGTTCGTGCGCTGTGTGAGAAGTACGGCCTGCCCTACACGAGCGGGCCGCTGTCCAAGCAGTACGCCTCGACCTGGAAGCGCATCTTCAAGCTGAGCCTGCCGCCGAAGCAGGTTCCGGCGGAGCCCACACCGCTCGCCCTTGCCGCTTGACCGGTGACAATGGCGGCATGAGTGATGCTGCCGGCAAGTTCAAGGCTGCGGTCGAGGCGCAGGACATGGCCGCGGCGGTGGCCCTGCTGTCCGAAGATGTCGTGTTCCGCAGTCCCATCGTGCATGCCGACTACGTAGGTCGGGACGCGGTGGCGCCGATCCTGCACGGCGTTGCCACCGTTTTCGAGGACTTCCGCTACGTCGCGGAGTTCAGCTCGGGCGACGGTCACGTGCTGATGTTCGCGGCCAAGGTCGGCGACCGGCTGCTGCAAGGGGTCGACATCATCGAGGCCGATGGTGACGAGATCACCGATCTCACCGTGATGGTCCGGCCCTACTCCGCTGCGACCGCGCTGCGGGAACGCATGGCCGCGCTGCTTGCCGGCTGACCGCGACGGCGAGGTCGAGTAGGAAGGAGATATGACACTTCCACAACGCACGCTTGGCACGGGCGACGCCGCGCTCACCGTTCCACTCCAGGGACTGGGCTGCATGGGGATGTCGCAGTCATACGGCAAGGCGGATCGCGCCGAGTCGATCCGCACTGTTCACCGGGCGCTCGAGCTCGGGGTGAACTTCCTCGACACCGCCAACGTCTACGGCAACGGGCACAACGAGGAGCTGCTCTCAGAAGCGCTCGCCGGCAGGCGCGACGAGGTGATCCTGGCGACCAAGTTCTCGATCGCGCGCGACGCGGACGGTCGGATGAGCGTCAACGGCCATCCCGACTACGTCCGTAAGTGCATCGACGAAAGCCTGCAGCGGCTCGGGACCGACCACATCGACCTCTACTACCAGCATCGGGTCGACTCGGCAGTGCCGGTCGAGGACACCATAGGTGCGATGGCCGAGCAGGTGGCGGCGGGCAAGGTCCGCTATCTCGGCATGTCCGAGGCAAGCTCGCGCAGCCTCGAGAGGGCGGTGACCGTGCACCCGATCACGGCGCTGCAGTCGGAGTGGAGCCTGTGGACTCGCGACCTCGAGGACAACGTCCTCGGCACGGCGCGGCGGCTCGGGATCGGAGTCGTGCCGTTCAGCCCGCTCGGTCGCGGCTTCCTCACCGGCGCGATCACGAGCCCGGACGACTTCGAGGAAGACGACTTCCGCCGCTTCAATCCGCGCTTCCAGGGTGAGAACTTCGCGAAGAACCTCGAGCTGGTTGACGCCGTGAAGTCGATGGCTGACGACAAGGGCTGTACGCCGGGACAGCTGGCGCTGGCCTGGGTGACGGCGCAGGGCCATGACGTGGTGCCGATCCCAGGAACCAAGCGGGTCTCGTATCTCGAGGAGAACGTCGCGGCGACCGAGATCGAGATCACCGACGACGACCTGAAGCGGCTGGAGGAGATCGCACCGTTCGGTGTCGCGGCCGGCGGACGTTACCCCGGCTCGGCCGGTGGTCCGATGGTCTCAACCTACGGCGACAGCCCGGAGAAGTGACCGGCTGAGCTGTCAGAGCCCCGTCGTACCGTCGCAGGCGTGGCCGAGGGTGTGCTCTGGCAACCGTCGCTGGTCGATGGTGGCGAGCCGTCGATCGACGTCTCGTATGACGGGCTGCGGCGGCTGACGCTCGACGATCGCTCCTGGGTCGACTACTGCCCGGGCTGGCTGTCCGGATCGGATGCCGTCTTCGAATCACTCGCGTCATCGGCGCGCTGGCAGCAGCGCACGGTCACGATGTGGGACAAGCAGGTCCTCGAGCCGCGGCTCACGGCTGGCTGGTCGACCGAGTCCGAGTTGGCGCCGCCGCTGCTCAACGAAATGTGCGGCCTGCTGTCGCAGCGCTACGACATCTGCTTCGACAGTGTGTGGGTCAACCTCTACCGCGACGGCCAGGACAGCGTCGCATGGCACGGTGACCGGCACCGGCTGACCATGACCCGCCCGATGGTGGCTACCGTCTCGCTCGGCGCCCGGCGCAAGTTCCAGCTCCGCCGCCGCGGCTCCACCACGATCGAGCACGCGCTGATGCCCGGCGTCGGTGACCTGGTCGTGATGGGCGGCGAGTGTCAGAACGAGTGGGAGCACACGGTGCCCAAGACAGCCCGCGCGGTCGGCGCCCGCATGTCGATCACCATCCGCCACTCGAAGCCGGCGTACGGCGAAACGTGGCTTTGATTTCAGCCACCCGCGGATCACCCGTAGCCGCCCGCTATTTGCGTGAGTCGGAGACACTTGCGGTGTGGCGGCGGTTCCGGAGACGAGATATGTCCCCGTCGGGGGTTCCGATGTGGCCTATCAGGTGGTGGGCGGTGGCGGGTCGGACCTGTTGTGGTGCTACGGCCTGGGATCGAACCTTGAACTTGCCTGGGAGTTTGACTGGGTAGCCAGGCCGTTGTCGCGCCTGGGGTCAGTCGGACGCCTGATTCTGTTTGACCGGCGCGGCACGGGTCTGTCGGGGCGGTTGTCCGCGGGCGGGATTCCCACCTGGGAGGAGCTCGCCGAAGACATCACTGCGGTGCTTGATGCCGTCGGCTCGACGCGGACCGCGATGGTCTCCACGCTCGAGGCGGGGGCGATGGCGATCCTGTATGCAGCGATGCACCCCGAACGCCTTACCAGCTTGATGCTCCTCAACACGACCGCCCGGTTCCCCGAAGCAGGCGACTATCCGATCGGCGTCCCACCCGCCGCCGTTGAAGGGCTGCTCCAGTTCTTGGGGGCGTCATGGGGCGAACTGGAGCTGAACCAGGCAGCGAACCCGACGATGACCGAGTTTGAGCATCGGCAGAGCGGACGTATGCAACGGGCGTCGGCCACGCCCCGCGAAGCGGTCATGCAGTACGAGTACTTCATGTGGAACGTCGATGTACGAGCCGTGCTCCCGTTGGTTCGCGTTCCCACCTTGGTGATGCATTCGGCGGACAACGAGTTCATCCCGGTCGCCCACGGGCGTTACATCGCGGAACAGATCCCCGACGCCAAATTCGTCGAGCTCTCGGGTGGCGACACAGCCTCATTTCCCGATGCTGCCGTCGACGAGTGTGTGGCGTTTCTGACCGGCAGCCGCCCGATACTTGACGCTGACCGCATCCTGACCACGATCCTGTTCACCGACATCGTCGGATCCACCGAGCAGGCCGCCTCCCTCGGCGACCACCGGTGGCGCGTCACGCTTGACGCTCACGACGACGTGGTTCGTAACCGGTTGCAGCGCTTCCGCGGCCACGAGATCAAGACGACCGGCGACGGATTCCTGGCGTCGTTCGACGGTCCGGCCCGCGCCGTGCGATGCGGCCGAGAAATCGTCGATGCCGCAGCGGATCTCGGTATCGCGGTCCGAGTCGGGATACATACCGGCGAATGCGAGGTCCGGGGTGATGACCTCGGCGGGTTGTCCGTCCACATCGGCGCGCGGGTCGGCGCGTTGGCCGCGCCTGGCGAAGTGCTCGTGTCCGCCATGGTTCGTGACCTCACTACCGGAAGCGGAATCGTCTTCGCAGACCGCGGAGATCATCGACTCAAAGGCGTCCCGGGAACCTGGCGGCTGTACGCGGTCGAGTAGGTCCTACTGCGCCAAGCCGGAAGCCCCAGCGCTCAGTGCTGGGGTAGGGCGAGCACTGCCTCGTGCCCGCGACGTAGCGTTGCGGCGTGACGAGTGACGCCGGCGAGGAGCCGACCGAATACCGCCAGTACCGGTTCGCGCTGCCCGAGGGCGCAACCGACATCCTGCTGGTACGTCATGGCGAGTCGGCACCCGCTCGGGAGGATGCGCCGGCTCCGACGGTCGACGGGCACTCCGACCCCGCGCTGGATCCGGTCGGTGAAGAACAGGCGCAGTTGCTGGCCGAGCGACTGGCGGACGATGACGTCTCGGCGATCTACGTCACGCCGCTGCGGCGCACCCAGCAGACCGCCGGGCCGCTCGCGGAGAAGCTCGGCCTCACCCCGATCGTGGTCCGTGACCTTCGCGAGGTGTATCTCGGCGAATGGGAGGGCTACACCTTCCGAAAGAACGTCGCCGAGCAGAACGAGATCGCGATCCAGATCTTTACCGAGCAGCGGTGGGATGTGATCCCGGGCGCGGAGTCGACCGAGCAGCTTGCGGAGCGGGTGACGCGAGGGATCAAGGAGATCGCCGCCGCGCATCCGAATCAGCGGGTGGTCGTTGTCGCCCATGGCGGCGTCATCGGCACCCTGCTGTCGATTGCGACGAGCTCACGGCCGTTCGCCTTCATCGGCGCCGACAATGCGTCGATCTCCCAGCTCATCGTCAGCGGCGACAACTGGGCGATCCGCCGCTACAACGACGTCGGCCATCTGGAGGCGATGCAGCATCCGACCGATGCCTGACCTTGGCTGGCGGCGGGTGCTTGCCTTCTTCGGCAGCCACCTGTCCCAGCGGCTGATCTAGCCGGCGTCGAAGTCGACGACCACCGGCGCGTGGTCGCTCGGGCCCTTGCCCTTACGCGCGTCGCGATCGATGTAGGCGTCACTCACGGCCGTCGCCACCGCGTCACTGGCATAGACCAGATCGATCCGCATTCCTTCGTTCTTGTGGAAGCACCCGGCGCGGTAGTCCCAGTAGGTGAACGAGGTGTCGTACTTCATGCCGCGCGGAATCACGTCGGTGAGGCCGAGGTCACGGATCGCGGCGAGGGCGTCGCGCTCCGGCTTCGTGACGTGGGTCGACTCGTTGAACTTCGTGATGTCCCAGACGTC
>JAICXJ010000024.1 GCA_025980465.1 Frankiales bacterium
AATTAGGCCGTCGCTGTGGATAATCTAGTCCCCGCCGGGACTGGCGAATCCTTCTCGGGCAGATGCCGGCTCCGTGGTCGCGGGTCGGACCGACAGCCCTCCGATTCGGTCGATTCACTGTGCTGTTGGTCGGCGTGCTTCAGGGCAGGAGTGGGTCAAAGCGCGACCTTCAGCCGCGTGTAGGGATCGTCGCCGCCCGCCGTTGTCGAGTCGGTTCTCGGCGCCCTGGGTCACCGGCCGGATGTGAGTCGAAGTGCACCGGCGCCGCGAACGACGCCCGCCGCGCAGCGCGGCGGAAGGTGCGAAGCGCGGCCGGACCCACGACCAGGATCGCGACGAAGTTGGTGACCGCCCGGCCGGTGTCCCAGCCCAGCGAGGTGGTCACGTCGAACACCAGGTAGTGATGCAGCTGCGTGGCGAGCGAGGCGCCGGGGGAGTAGGCGATCGAGCTGCCGGGATCGAGCGAGAACGGCCAGAACGACAGGTTGGACATGAAGCCATAGAAGTAACCGGCGACCGCGCCGTAGATCGCGAGCATCGCGATCTCCCACCGGCCGCGAAGCTGCGGCAGGCAGCCGGCAAACAGTCCGACCCAGGCGCAGCCGAACATCTGGTACGGCAGCCACGGCCCGACCCCGGCGGTGATCAGGGCCGAGCCGAACAGCGTCGTACAGCCGAGCGCGAATCCGAAGCCCGGGCCGAAGACCCGCGCCGCGAGCACCAGCGTGAAAAAGACGAACTCGACCCCGGCGGTGCCGGCACCGAGCGGCCGCAAGGCGGCGCCGACCGCCGACAGCACGCCGAGCATCGCGATCGCCTTCGCGTCGATCCCGCCGCTGGCCAGCTCGGCGAACAGCACTGCGAGGACGAGCAGCAGCAGCACGCCGAACATCAGCGGCGGCGTGTACGAGCTTGCGAAGTGGTCAGGCGCCACCACAAACGGCCAGAAGAACGCGACGAAGCCGATGAAGGTTGCCATCACCACGACGATCGTGGCGCGGCCCTTCAACTCGATTGCGGCAATCGGGCGGCTCATCAGCTCGCCTGCCGGTCAAGGGCAGCGGAGACCTGCGCGACGGTGAGGTACTCCAGCGGCGCCAGAATCTTCGCCACCTGTGGCGCGAATGCCGGTGAGGCCACTATTACGTCGCGGGTCGCCCCGTCGGCGACGATTTCGCCGTCGGCAATCACCACGACCCGCTCGGCCGCCGCGGCGACGAACTCGACGTCATGAGTCGCGATCACGACGGCATGGCCGCGGTTGGCGAGCTCGTCGATCACCGTGATCAGGGCGTGCTTGGCGCGGTAGTCCAGGCCACGTGTCGGCTCATCGAGAAGGACGACTCGTGGCTCGGCCCGCAACTGGATCGCGAGCACGAGGGCCAGCCGCTGCCCCTCGGAAAGGTCACGAGGATGGGTCTCACCGGCGATGCCTGGTGCGAGCCGGTCCAGCAGTTGCCGGGCGGTCGCTCGACCGGCCTGCGACTCCCGGTCGGCCTGGGCCAGCTCGGCATCGACGGTGTCGAGGTACAGCAGATCGGCCGGCGTCTGTGGCACCAGCCCGACCAACCGTCGCGCTGCGCCCGGCGACAGCTGCTTCGGGTCGGCCGCTGCTGTCGTGCCGTCCCCGCCGACGTTCACCGAGCCGGCCTGACGGCGACCACTGCCCTGCAGTGCCCACAGCAGCGAGGACTTGCCGGATCCATTGCGTCCCATCAGCGCCACGACTTCGCCGGCTCGGATGTCGCACGAGATCCCGCGCACCGCCAGCACCTCGCCGTACCGCACGACGATGCCGCGCCCGCGCAGCGCGATCTCGCCCGCCGAATCCGGCCGACGCGGCGCGGGTACGTCGGCGAGCGCATCACGCAGGCCGCCGGCACTTCGTCGGGCATCGCGTACCGACAACGGCAGCGGCGTCCACTCCATCAGGCGGCCGAGCTCCACCACCGGAGGCGCGACCGATGTGATGGCGAACATGTCGGCCGGTGAGCCGTCGGCGACCGTTCCGTCGCCCGCGAGGTGAATGACCCGGTCGGCGTACTGCACCACCCGCTCGAGCCGATGCTCGGCGAGGACCACCGTGATGCCGAGGTCATGCACCAATCGGGTCAGCGCCGCGAGGACCTCCTCGGCCGCGGTGGGATCCAGCGCGGACGTTGGCTCGTCGAGCACCAGGACGCGGGGATGGGCGGTGAGGACCGAGCCGATGGCGACCCGCTGCTGCTGACCGCCGGACAGGTCGTGAAGCGGCCGGCGGCGGAGCTCGGCGAGCCCGAGCAGATCAAGGGTCTCCTCGACCCGCTTGCGCATCACAGCCGGTGCGATGCCGAGCTGCTCCATCGTGTAGGCCAGCTCGTCCTCGACGATGTCGGTGACGAACCCCGAGAGCGGATCCTGCCCCACGACACCGACCAGGTCGGCCAGCTCCCGGGGCGGATTCTCGCGGGTACTGCGGCCGTTCACCCGCACCTCGCCGGCGAGCGTTCCGCCGGTGAAGTGAGGCACCAGACCGTTGATCGCCCCGAGCAGTGTCGACTTCCCGGCGCCGGTGCAGCCGACCACCAGGCACATCTCGCCTTCGTCGATGTGCAGCGTGACGTTGCGTAGCACGGGCGCCGGCGCGTCCGGATAGGTCACGGTGACCCGGTCGAATTCGATCATGCTGCTGCGCCGGTGGCGATCCGGCTGCCGACCGCTGCGAGCGGTTCGGTTGCCGGCGGAGGCGGTGCCGCGACTCCCGCAACCGCGGCCACAACGATCGCGAGTGTCGGCAGCAGTGGCAGTGACGGCCAATGCAATGGACTGAACGACGGCGTCAGCGCCGCGACGTGATGGCCGGCGGCGAGCAGCAGGACGGCGGCCGCAACTGCGCCGGAGCCGGCCACGATCCACTCGGGCAGCTCCCACGGGTCGGGCCGGTATCGCGTCGTCGTCACCCGTCGACTTCCGACCCCGAGGCCGGCGCAACACAGCGACGCTCCCGCGATCAGCGTCGGCATCCCGAGCAACCGCGGCGTTGTCGTGTCGAGCAGTCCGTAGACACCGGCAGTCAGGCCGGCCATCCCGGACAGCAGCAGACCAGCGGTGAGCCGGCGGTTCGCCGATCCAGTGCTCGCGGTGCGTCCGTACCCTCGCGAGTCCATCGCCGCTGCCAGTCGAAGCGAGCGGTCGAAGGCGTCCTCGACGACCGGGACGGCAATCGTGCGGAATCCGCGAAGGCCCCGTCGATGCCCGGCGCGCAGCCGCCGCGCCCGCCGTACCCTGATGCCGCTCTCGACGAGTTGCGGCGCGACGCTCATGCACACGATGACGGCAACGCCGAGTTCGTACAGCGCGCCGGGCAGCACCCGGAGCGCTCGACGCGGGTTGGCGAGGGCGTTCGCGGCACCGATGCAACACAGCAGTACGCCGAGCCGCATCCCGTCGGCGGCGGCGTTCATCGTGGTCTCCAGCGACACCGGTCCGCCCAGCTGTACGTTCGCCGCCCAGTGCGGCAGTGGGATCTGCGGCAGCCGGAACAGCACGTGATCAGCGCCACCCACAGCGCCGCCGAAGACCGATCGGAACACGACCCTGATCACGATGACCGAGAGCGCGAGGAACAGGTAGTACTTCAGCGCCCTCGCCCACGGCGCATCCGTACGACGGGCGGTGACGACGTAACCGATGACAGCGAGTGCGATCAGCAGCAGCAGCGGGTTGTCGGTCTGGCTGATCGCGACGGCGAGGCCAATCGCCCATGCCCACCAGGCAACTGGGTGCAGGGCACGGGCAACCGGGTGCAGGGCACGGGCAACCGGGTGCAGGGCACGGGCAACCGGTTGCGCGGCACGGAACGCCGATCGGCCGTCGGCGGCGGCATCACGTTGGAGCAGCACCCGGTCCTCGCGACCTCGACGAGACTCAGCGGACGGTCCTGATCAGGTACTCCGGCTCATCTCGCCGGTGGGCGGGACTCACGGTTGCGGGTCAGCGCCGGGTTCGCACCGGCTTCCCCTGGGTCAGGACCCTGATTCCTGGAGGCTACCGGTCCAGGCCGCTGGGCAGCGCGCGTCAGGGTGTGAACGTCGCCCCGATAGCCAACACTGTCGGTGTGACGACCACGCCCCAGGTCAGGGGCACCGAGCCGGATCCTCCGAAGCCGCGGGTCGCGGCGCGGGTGGCCCGGGCGGGCAGTCGTCGGCTGGTGAAGGCCTTCGGCGGGCCGGCGCGGGCGCGGGTGGTGCTGGTCTTCGGCGGCGTCCTGGCGTTGGCGAGTGCCGACACCGCGACAGTGGGCGCCTCCGCCACTCCGCTGCGCCACGCTCTGCACATCTCGAACGCCGACCTCGGGTTGCTGGTTGCGGTCAACTGCGTCGTCGCAGCGATCGCGAGCGTGCCGTTCGGGGTCTTCGCGGATCGACTACGCCGTACCCAGACACTCGGCTGGTCGATCGTGCTCTGGGGCGCCAGCATGGTGTGGAGCGCGACGGTCAGCACGTTCGGCATGCTGATCATCACCCGGCTGGCGCTCGGTGTCGCCACCGCGTCGGCGGGGCCGGTCATCGCTTCGATGCTCGGCGACTGGTTCCCGAGCGCCGAGCGGGGGCGGATCTACAGCTACGTGCTGACCGGTGAGCTGCTCGGCGGAGGAGTCGGCTTCGCGATCACCGGCGACGTCTCCGCGCTGTCCTGGCGTGCCTCATTCGTGTTACTGGCGATCCCGGCGTTCTTTCTCGCCCGGCAGGTGTTGCGACTGCCGGAGCCGGTACGCGGTGGGCGGGGCCCGATCCCGCTGGGCGCCAACGAGATTCCCGAAGCGCCGACGGTCGAGCCCCGCGACGTACCCGCGACCGAGCAGGAGCCGGAGAACGTCGCACATCGGGTCTCGCGGAAAAAGGGCGTCCGGCCCAACACCGGAGCGATTCTCACGGTCGACCCGCAGCACATGGGGCTGTGGGCGGCGACCCGCTACATCCTGTCGATCCGCACCAACGTGTTCATGATCGTGGCGAGCGCGTGCGCCTACTTCTACCTCACCGGAGTCCAGACCTTCGGCGCCGAGCTGGTCCATCAGCAGTACGGCATCAGCCAGGCCGTCGCCAACCTGCTGATCCTGGTGCTCGGTCTCGGGGCTGTCCTCGGGGTTCTCCTCGGCGGCCGCATCGGCGACGGACTGCTACGGCGACACTTCCTCAACGGCCGGGTGTTCGTCGCGGCGGTCGCGTCGGCCGGAGCGGCCGCGGCATTCGTCCCGGCGTTGCTGACGCATCATGCGATGTCCGCCCTGCCGTACCTCGTCCTCGCAGCGTTCGGCCTGTCAGCGCAGAACCCTCCGGTCAGTGCGGCCCGGCTCGACATCATGCCGCCGGCATTGTGGGGACGGGCCGAAGGAATCCGGACGTTCCTGCGTACGGCGGCGCAGGCACTAGCGCCGGTGGCGTTCGGCGCGATGTCGGACACCGTGTTCGGTAACCACCATGACTCACTGCAGCGGACCTTCCTCGTGATGCTGGTGCCGCTCGGGGTGAGCGCGCTGCTGCTGTTCCGCGCGATGGGCAGCTATCCGAGAGATGTCGCGACGGCCGCCGCGGCTCAGTAGCGTGGCGGCATGTGCCGAAGCATCAAGACGCTCCGCCCGCCGTACACCGAGGATGCCTCCGCCGAGGACATGCAGGCTGCGGCGCTTCAGTACGTCCGCAAGGTGGCCGGAATGCGCGCGCCGTCATCGCTCAACCAACCGGCCTTTGATCTCGCCGTGGCCCAGGTGACTGCCGCGACGGAGACCCTGCTCGCCAGCATCGCGGTACGCGGGTCGTCCGCGGCGGCTCGGGCATCAGGCTAGGGAGTCGCGGCGCCCGGTGTCGTGAGCCGGGCGGTCGACTCGGTGACGTCCGTCTGAGCGGCCCGCACCAGTGGTGAGGTGTCGAGCAGCGCTATCCCGAGCGTGACCGCGGCCGCGGACAGCGCGACACCGACGGCAGTCCCGGAGCCGAGATCCAGCCGTTCGTGCAGGACGACGACCGCCAGTACCGAGGCGACCAACGGCTCACCGATGTCGATGAGGGGGAGCGACACCGACAGCGGCGCGATGCGGAATGCGGTCTGCGCGAGCAGCAGCCCGGTGATCGCGAAGATCGCCAGCAGATACGGCTGAACGTGAGCGAGGGTCGCCAGCTTCTCGTGCTCGAACTGGTGACCCACGACCTTGGTGAAGACCGACAACAGGCCGAAGCAGGCGCTTGCGGCGAGCGCCAGCCCGCTGGCTCGCGCCATCGGCCGGTGCGCGAGTGACTCGGCGAACGCGATGAGGACGAGCAGAGCGACCGCGCTGACCGCCGTCATCAGGAATAGCGCGGTGGTGGTCATGTGGGTGCGCTCTCCCGACGGAGCACCCACGACGAGAAACGACGTGATTCCGCCGGCGACGAACAATGTTCCGGTCCACTCCCGGATCCCGAGCCGGCGTCCCGCCCAGTGCGCCGCGAGGGGCAGCGCGAACAGCAGCTCGGTGACGATCAGCGGTTGCACCAGCACCACCGGAGCCAGGAAGAGTGCCACGGCCTGCAACCCGTAGCCGCCGACCGAGGTGGCGAAGCCCCAGAGCCACTGGCGGTCGCGGATCAGCCGCCTCATCAGCGTCGTACTCAGCTCGGACGGCGCCTCGGCGCGGCGAGCGGCGCGCATCTGCTCGACATTGGCCACCGCGAAGCATGCCGCCGCTCCGAGTGCGCACGGCACCGCGATTGCGACGCCCGTCCCGCTGGCCATCAGCATCGATTTTAGGTTCCATCGCCGTCTCGTAGCCTCGGGCGGGTGCGCGTCGCCGTTCTCGTCAAGCAGGTTCCGAAAGGCGAGGCGCTGGCGCTGGACGCGGCGGGTCGGTTACGGCGCGACGGCGTGGAGCTGGAGCTCAATGCATTCTGCCGGCGCGCTATCAGCAAGGGCGTCGAGCTCGCCGCCGGGCACGGCGGCGAATGCATCGTCCTCAGCATGGGTCCGCCGAGCGCGGCCGACGCGCTTCGAGAGGCGCTGGCCGGTGGCGCAGACCGCGCCATCTTGATCTGCGATCCGGCACTCGCCGGCTCCGACACACTCGCTACGTCACGGGCCTTGGTGTCCGCGCTGCGGCTCATCGGCGAGGTCGACCTGATCGTCACAGGGCGCAACTCGGTTGACGCCGACACCGGTCAGGTTGGCCCGGAGGTTGCCGAGCTGCTCGATCTGCCGTTCGCCGGCGGTGTCCGGACCCTCGAGTTGGTCGAGGGCGGGCTGCGGGTGCGTTGCGAGCACGATGACGGTTGGACCGACGCCGAGTTGTCGTTGCCGGCAGTGATTTCTTGCGCGGAGCGGCTGTGCGAACCAACCAAGGTGAAGCCGCAGATCTGGAGTGAGATCCCGCTCGATGCCGTCGAGCGGCTCACCGCCGCGGATCTCGGACCGGGTCCTTGGGGCCAGGCCGGTAGCCCCACCACCGTCGGTGCCGTCCGCACGTTTCAGATCGAGCGCACACCCGAACGCTGGACCGGGCCAGTTGCTGACCAGGTGAGGAGTGCGGTGTCGCGCCTGATCGCTCGCGACGCGCTCGAGCGCAACCCGGTGCCCACCTCGCTCGGGCCGCCGGTGCCGGCACGTCGCCCGATCGGCGGCCCGGTGGTCGCGGTGATTGCCGCCCCCGCCCGCAACCTGTTGACCCGTGAGCTGACCGGCACCGCGGCGAGGCTCGCTGGCGAGATCAGCGGGAGCGTCGTCGTCCTCGACACCGCGGGCATCGACCCGATGACGCTGTCATCGATGGGCGCGGACGAGATCGTGAGCGTGACCGGTGGAACGACCGAAGCAGCGGTCGCGGCGACGCTCGCCACCTGGTGTGAGCTGCGCTCGCCATGGGCGCTTCTCGCGCCGGCGACGATGTGGGGCCGCGAGGTCGCCGGCCGGATCGCGGCGCGACTTGGTGCCGGGCTGACCGGCGACGCGATGGACCTCTCGGTCCAGGCCGGTCGGTTGCTCTGCTGGAAGCCGGCGTTCGCGGGCCGACTGGTGGCGGCGATCCACACCGCGAGTCCGGTGCAGCTCGCAACGGTGCGCGCGGGCGCGCTTGCGGTCCCGCCGGCGCGTGCACCGTGCGAGGTGTCTCGCAGCGAGATCGTTGCTGTCGACGACGGGCGGATTCGAATCGCTCAGCGTGGCCGCGACGATGACATCGACGTACTTCCCGGCGCGACGGCGGTAATCGGTGTCGGCCAGGGCGTCGATGCCGACGAGTATCCGCTTCTCGAGCCGCTGCGACTGGTCCTGGGTGCTGAGCTCGCCGCCACTCGCAAGGTCACCGACCGTGGCTGGTTGCCGCATGCTCGCCAGCTCGGACTGACCGGGCGGGCGATCGCCCCCCGGCTGTACGTCGCGATAGGAGTGTCGGGCAAGTTCAACCACATGGTGGGCGTCGGCGGGGCAGGGACCGTCCTCGCGATCAACAACGATCCGAAGGCACCGGTCTTCCAGCAGGCGGACATCGGGATCGTCGGCGACTGGCGGGAGGTCGTGCCGCTGCTCGCCACCGCGGTCGACGCGGTCAACGCGGTCAACGCGGCAGAGTAGGTGCGGCGCAGTAGCGGGTCAGGAGAACCGGTCGCGTGCCTTGTCCCACTCTCCGGAGTTCATCAGCCCGGTCACGATGATCCGGTCGACATGACGCTGTGCGGTCCGGTCCATGTCGGCGTACATATCGATCGCCAGCTTGGTCACGCCGAGGACCTCCGGCGAGATCGTGGTGAGCCGACCGCAGAACTCGTACACCTGGTCCATGAAGGTCTCGGCCTCGAAGATGTCGTGCACGAGCCCGATCGACAGTGCCCGGTCGGCGCTCACCCTCATCCCGGCCATCGCGATGTACTTCGCCCATGCCGGCCCGACGATGCGGGTCAGCCGGCTGGTGCCGCCGCTGCCCGCCATCACGCCGAGGTTGACCTCCGGCACCCCGAACTCGGCCTGCGGCGTGCAGAATCGGAAGTCGCAGGAGGCTGCCATCTCGACGCCGGCACCGAGAGCGATGCCCTGCGCCGCGATGATGATCGGCTTCTCGACGGTTTCCATCTCGTCGTACAGCAGGTGGTGAAGGCGGTAGTTGCGTCGTAGCTTCCAGCCGGCATGGCTGGAGGCGGCGAGCTCCTCCGGCGAAACCGCGCCGACCGGATCCTTCAGGTCGATGCCGGCGGTGAAGTACTTGCCGGTCCCAGTGATCACCAGGCATCGCAGATCGTCGCGGGCCGAGAGCATCCGCACCGCTTCCCACAGCTGCTCGGTCATGTCCGCGGAGATTGCGTTGAGCTTGTCCTCTCGCGTGAAGGTGACGGTGAGAATGCCGTCGCGTTCGGTGATCGGTGCGTGCTCTATCGGCATTGCCGGATCGTAGCGATCCGCTACCGAAGCACCGGTGCGGTCGGGTGCAGCATCTTCATCGCCATCGTGGCAAGGGCGTCGGCGACCGCATCCAGATCGATCTCGATGCTCCAGGTGCGCACCTGATGAGCCAACCGTTCAGTCATCGCGATCATCGCGATCGCCGCCATCGAGGGATTCAAACCCTCGACGCCACCCTCGGTGAATCGTTCGCCGAGGATGTCGGCGAACCGGGCCGTCATCGCCACGGCGCGAAAACGCGCAACGGCGTCCTTGTCGCGAGGCCGGATCACCTCGTCAACCAGAGTTCCCCATCGCTCGGTGATCGCGATGAGCTCGGCGATCCAGGTACGCAAGGTGGCGCGCCCGGCGGCATCCGGTGTGACCGCGCCGGCGTGCTCCGCCGCCGCGATCACCTCAGTCGACATCAGGTCGACCAATGCGTCGAAGACGCCGTCCTTGCCGTCGAAATAGCGGTAGAACGTCGCGCGCGAGATCCCCGCCGCGGCGCTGATGTCATCGACGCGGCTGGCAGCGAAACCCTTTCTCGAGAACACGGTGAGCGCGTTTTCGAGGATCTGGTCGCGTCGCTTCTGTGATGGTGGGGCTGAGATGACCTGGTCAGCGACGGACATCGCGCCGCCGGGAGTTCGTGGCTAACCTGTCGGCATGCCGGAGGGGCCCGCCTGGATTCCGCGACCTGGTAGTCCAACAGCCGGGTCGGCGAAGGGCGTACGTGGGCGCGAGGACACGGTCCAAAGAATCGTGGAGGCCGGTCGCGTCTGTTTTCGTAACTATGGCTACTCCGGCGCCCGGGTCGATGACATCGTCGAGATGGCCGGCATCTCCCACGGGGCCTTCTACCTGTACTTCCGCAACAAAGAGGACCTGCTGCACCGGATGGCTGTCGACTGCGCGGAGCGACTCAGGTCGCTGACTGAGGCGCTGATCGCCCTGCGGCGACCGGTCGATCGCGACGAGCTGCAGGCGTGGGTGGCACAGTTCGTCGCGGCCTACCACGATGACGGCCCGGTGATCCGAGTCTGGCTCGACAACCGCGACCCCGATCCGTTGATGCAGGCGCTCGCCAATGACTCGCTCGGGCCGCTCGTGCGGGCGCTGGCCGGCCTGGTCGACCGGGACCTCGCCGCTGCGGTCGATGACCGGCTCACCGGCTTGGGTCTGCTGTCGTTGCTGGAACGACTCAGCTCCTACCTTCGTGACGTCCCCCAAGATCTGGCGGCGGCGACAGCGACTCAGCTGATGTTCGCGACCACGGTTCGATCCGGATAGCGGCGGCGGCGCGGCGCGGTTATGTCGGCGCGGTGAGCGCAAAGCTGTAGGCACGCGCGTTGTAGCAGTTGCTCGACGGGGTTGCTCGAGTGATCCAACGGTTCGCCGAGTTCGACCACTGCGCCGCAGAGACGCATTGTCGCGTCGTGCCGTGGTAGTACTGCGACGTTCCGAGATTGAAGCCGACGTCGGGTACGAACAGCCCGTGCGCTGAATACGCCGTCGGGCGGTTCATGAACTTCTCCACGCAGGCGCGGGTCAGGTTCGCCCCGCAGGTCTTGGCGGCATCGGTGAACCACATCGCACCGATCCAGCCTTCAAGCGCGAACTGGTGGTTGTGCGGGAGGTCGCCCGGGAAGTACTTGCGCATCGCGGCCTGGAACTGCGCGATCTGCGGACTCGAGCTGTCCTGGAAGTTCAACGAGTAGGCGTCACTCCAGCTCTTGTCCGCGCACTTCGGCGTCGCCCTGAAGTCGCTGCCGACGCTCGCGCCCCAGCCGGCAAGTGTGGTGAGCTTGATCTTCATCTGGGACTCGAATGCGGAGTTCTGCTCGATCGCCTCGCACAGCTTCTGGCTGCCGTTCTGGTCGAGCGCGTCAGCAACCAGGTCGACCCCCGCCGCCTTCATCTGCGCGACAGCGGATGCGAAGTTCGGCAGGCCGAGGTTGACCTGGTAGAGCGAGACCGGCACGCCTGCGGTCTTGAAACCATCGGCGAGGGTGTTCGCGCCGTACTGCGACGAGGCCTGGTCGTAGTAGATGACGCCGACGTGCTTGATGTGCTGTGCCTGCTTGAAGTACAGCGCCTCTTCGTCGGTGCGCCAGGACTTGCCGTTCAGTCCGAGCGTCTTGCCATTGCGCGGCTGATGATCGCCGTCGATGGAATAGAGGTGCTTGTAGAGGTAGTACGCCGTCGAGATCGGCTGGCTGCCGATGTCGGGGACGTCCTGACTGTCGGCATACGCCGCGCCGGCGTACTGGTAGATGTTGTTGGCGACGAAGGCGAACGCCTTGTTCTGGTCGATGCAGGTGTGGACCTGGCTCAGGTTGCCGCTGTCGGAGCCGTCGTCGGGATGCGAGATGAAGTTGACCTTGCGGCCGTGGATCCCGCCCGCCGCATTCAGCGCCGCGAAGTACGCGGCGGCGCCGTAGTAGCTCGGCGTGAACTGGTAAGGCCCGAACGGCCCGCCCTGGGTGACGACGTTGCAGACCGTGATCGAGGTCGCGGTCACGCCGCGATCCGACGCGGTGTTCCCCGCGGCGCCGCCGGCGCCCGTTCCGGTTCCGGTGCCCGTCGGGGCGCCGCTGCCCTTGCCCGTTCCGGTACCCGTGCCGGTGCCGGTACCCGTGCCGGTGCCGGTACCCGTACCGGTGCCGGTTCCGGTTCCGGTGCCCGTGCCGGTTCCGGTGCCCGCACCGGCTCCCAGGCCGGTCCCGGTCCCCGTTCCAGTGCCCGCGCCTGGTGTGCTCGGCGTGCCCAGTCCCGGCGCGCCCCCGCCGCCGGCTGGTCCGCCGGTGGTCGGGCTGGTTGCGCCGGTCGACGGGTTGACGATGAACGGCGCGAATGCGGAGTCCGGAAGGCGGGTCCCGCAGCCGGCCAGGACCAGGATTGCGGTGACCGCGCCGAGCCGGCGGAAGGTGTCGCGAGAGGCCCTCATGCGACACCTGCGTCAGTCGTCACGCTGATGGGGTCCGGACCGGGAGCGCCGCTTCCTGATGGGGCGGAATGAACCGAGGCTCGGCTGGTGGCGCTCGACTTAGACATTGGTGTCATAGCGGGCATGATCGGCTATTGTGAGCCTCGTCACACCCGCAAGTCCAGCAAAACCGGCACCGAAATCCGATCTGAGTGGCGCTGCTGAAGGGGGCCATGGGTCTCGACCGCCAGGGTCACGGTTCCACCCGTCGAACTGACCTGCTGCCGACGCTTCTCGTCGCGACCCGGCGACGCGGGAGGCTCCTGTGCTGGGTCGGCGCGCTGGGACTGGCGGTCGCCGGCACGGTCGGCGCCGGAGCGGCGAATGCCGTCAACACCGCCGCCCCCCAGACGAGCGCCTCACCGACCTACACCTACTCGACGAACGCGACCGCGATCGGGGTTCAGGTGCAGCTGGCACAGCGGCCGGAACCCACCTCGGTGCCCGACCTGTTCGACGTCCAGACGCCGTCGAGCGATGCCCACCTCGACAGCTTCGGCACCTCGGATTCCTCCGGCCACGTCGGCAATCTCAACGGGCTCGGCCAGCTCCCGTCGCTGATCTGCCTGGCGGCAGGTGGTGGCTGCAACAAGATCCCGATCAGTCTGCTCTCCGGCGGGCTGATCAAGTCCTTCCCGCCACCGGATCCGTTGGACGCGCACGCGACGTATCCCGCGAACCAGACCGCCGTCGCACCATTGATCGGCACCAAGGCGGCACAGGTTCAGGTGAACTCGAAGGGTCTGTCGCTCGGCGCGGGTACGGCGTCGGCGACCGCACACGCGCTGTCGACATCGACGGAGGCGGTCGACGGTCATCTCATGCTCGCCGGCGCGATCTCGATCGGATCGGCGCGCACCTCGACCTCGCAGGTCGCGACCGGAGCTGAGCTGACGACGACCGCGACCAGCGACGTGTCTAGCATCGACATCGGTGCCGGCAAGCTCCTCCACATCGGGTCGGTGAACTCGACGGTCACGGTTCACTCCCGGCCGGGGCAGAAGCCGACCGACACGGCGAGCACCCGGGTCAGCGGCGTCAAGGTGCTCGGTCTGGCCGCCACGATCGACGCGAACGGCATCCACGTCCAGAAGGCGCCTGCCCTTCCAGCCGCGGTGAGTACCGCGGTCCAGAACGCGATCGAGGAGCTGCTGAAGGCCGCCGGGATAGCGCTGAAGATGGGGTCTGTCCAGCGCAGCGACAACCACACCGGCCACAACGTCTCGATCGCCGGGCTCGCGCTGGTCTTCAAGCACACCGTGAAGGGAACGCCACCGATCACGCTCGGCCTGCCGCCTGGGATCCCCTGCCCGATCGAACCGATCACCTCCAAGCTGCCGCTCGACCCCTGCGCCGGCCTCGCGCTGAGCGTGAACGCGAACTACACCGGCACGATCGGGCTCGGTGAGATCGGGGTGGTGAGCCTGGCGTCACCGGGCGGCTCCGGCGGTGGCGTTCCGGGCGGCGGTCTGCCCGGCGGTACGACAGGTCAGGGCGCGGGGTCCGTGCCGGGCGGCTCCACCGGCCCCGGCGCCATCCCGGGTGGCCCGTCCGGCACGCCGGGTGGCTCGACCAGCAGCGGACCGAGTCCGAGCGGTGCCCAGCCCGCGGTCGCGGGACAGTCGCGTACGTTGGCGGACCAACTTGCCGGTGCGAGCCGACGAATGCTTTGGTTCTTCCCGCTGATCATGCTCGGGTTGCTGGCGATCGGCGGCCGCTTCCGGGTCCCGGCCAGGTTGCCTCGGAAGTAACGAACAGAAGGGACATTGACGACGATGCGTACCGGGTACCGCCATGGCTAGGGTCGCCAACGGCAGCGGGGCCACCGACCTCGCTGTCGCCGAACCTGTGACGGCGGCAGCGGCGCCTGACAACGGCAACGGTCAGCATCCGAACTCCGAGCCGGTGGAGGTCACTCCGGCTGTCGGTTGGGCCTGGGTGATGGAGGGGGCCCGGCCCTACCTCGGCTACATCTTCATCGCCGCCGGTCTGCTGGCGGTCTTTCTCGGGTGGTACGGCGCCTCCGGCGAGGCGCTGGTTGCCAAGCAAATTCCGTACCTCGCGAGCGACGGTGTCCTCGCCGTCGTCCTGATCGCGATCGGGAATCGGATCTTCCTGATCAACGACCTGCGCCGGGACTCCGGGCGGCTCGACCGCCTGGAGCAGATGATCGCCGAGCTGCACGCGGTGCTCCTGGCACGCACCGATGTGATTCCGGAGCCGTCCGCTGGGCGGGTGGCGGCCGGATCGAAGCAGTTCCGCGCCGTACCGAAGGGCACCAGCTACCACCTTCCGGACTGCGCCATGGTCGCCTCGAAGGAAGCGATCAGTCTCAGTCGTGGCGAGGTCGTGAGCCGGCGGCTGCGGCCGTGCCGGATGTGCAGCCCCGAGACCGTCAAGGGATGACCTCCCCCTCGCAGCCGGGGGGGCTCGATCCGCGTTTCGGAGCGGCCCGTCGAGGCCGCGCCGCATCGATGGTCGACACCGTTCCGGCGCCGTTGCGCAACTGGGGTGTGCTCGCCGCGGCGCTGTTCGTGCTGTGGGTGCTTGCGGCGGCGCCGGGAGACTGGAGCAACATCGGCTCGCAGTTCGTTGCGGGGCTGCAGATCGGCGCGATCGCGGCACTCGGCGGCACCGGCCTCGTCGTCGCCTATCGCGCGACCGGAGTGTTCAACTTCGCCTTCGCCGGGATCGCCACGATCGCGGCGTTCATCATGTACGAGCTCACCACCAAGAACTCGCTTCCCGAGTGGCTCGGACTGGTGATCGTCGTGGGCGGCGTGGCGCCGGTGATCGGCGGACTGATGGACGTCGTCGTGTTCCGCTCTCTCGAGCGGCGGTCAGCGGGTACGGCGGAGAAGCTCGTCGCGAATCTCGGCGTTCTGATTCTCCTGCTCGGTATCGGTGGCGTGATCTACCAGGAGACCGCCTACCAGCCGAACTTCGTGTTCTCCAGCAAGCAGGCATTCAGCATCGGAAGCGGCTCGAGCGCCGTGTCTGTGTCCTGGGGTGTCGTCGGCAACGTTGCCATGATCGTGGGCGCGGCCGGCCTGCTGATCCTCGTGTTCCGTTTCACGCCGTTGGGCCGACAGGTGAGGGCGGTCGTCGACCGGCGGGGACTGGCGGAGCTCAATGTCGTCAACGCCAACCGCATCTCGATGCTCTCCTGGGCGATCGGCGCGATGTTCGCGGCGCTCGCCGGCGTGCTCGACGCTCCGGTCGTCGGGCTGCAGAACGGCGCGCTGGCGTTGCAGGTGTTGCAGATCATCGGGGTTGCCGTCATCGCGAAGCTGCGGAACATCGGCGCCGCGGTCGCCGCCGGCTTCGGCCTGGGAGTCGTGGGCAGCCTCTCGGCGCTGATCGAGACTCCGCACTACCCGCACTGGTTGCACTGGGTGCACTTGCCGAGCCTCAACCAGGACATCGTCGTACAGCTCCCGGTGCTCAGCACGTTGGCCTTCTTGCTGATCTACCGCACTCTCGACGAGTCCGACGGCGGCGGGACCGGCGGGATCGTGACGGCGTCATTCAGCCGGGCCCGGCGGCGGACCGCGGCCGCCACCGTGCAGGGCGCGTTGGGTGTGCTTGCGGTCGTGATCATCGTGCCGGCGGTCATTACCGGCAAGAATCTGGTCACTGCGCAGTCGGTGGTCGCCTATGCCGTCTGCTTCCTGTCGATTGTGGCGATCACTGGTTACAGCGGCCACATCTCGTTGGCGACCGCAGCCTTCGCCGGACTCGGTGGCTACGTGACGGTGCGCCTCAGCAATGGGCTGTGGCCGTTGCCAACCACCGCGACGTTGCCGCATGTGCCGCAGATCGTCGCGATGATCATCGGTGGAATCGTCGTGATCCCGCTCGGGGTGCTCATCGGCTACCCGGCGCTGCGACGACGCGGCTTGATCCTCGGCTTGATCACCTTGGCGTTCGCACAGATCATCGAGCAGTTCGTGTTCCAGAAGCCGAGTTGGAGCAGCGCCGGTCGCACCATCACCCGCCCCGGCTTGTTCGGGTTCTCGCTGTCCGGAGACCGGACCTTCCTCTACTACGAACTCGTCGTGCTTGGGCTGATCCTGTTGCTCGTCCGCAACCTGCGAAGTGGTGCGCTCGGGCGGATCCTCGGCGCAATGCGCGACAGCGAGAAGGGGGCGGTCAGCGTCGGCATCTCGCTGCGGCGCTACAAGCTGCTGATCTTCGGCGCCAGCTCATTCATCGCCGCGATCGGCGGCAGCCTGCTGGTCCAGCAGCAGGGGACGCTCAACCTCAACCAGGATGGCCCGTTCTCACCGTTGGCCGGGCTGTACTGGTTCGGCGCTGTCGTGGTGTTCGGACTGTCGTATCGAAGCGGCGCGATCCTGGCCGCTGTCCTCTATGTGTCGGTCGATGTCGCCACCGGGCGAACCAACTCGAGCCTGATCGTGATCGGTGCGGTCGCGCTGTTCATCGGCTATCTGCCGGGTGGTGTCATCGGCAGCGGATTGCGGGTGTTCAGCGGCGACGGCATCGACGACGTGTCCCCGGCGCAGCGTTCGCTTGCCCGCTTCGCGGCCGAACGGCGACGACGTGAGACTGCCCCGCCCCCAGGCACCGGGCTGAAGCCCTCGGCGTTTGCCGAGAAGCTGCTGGTCGGGGGTGGGGAATGACCGTCGCCGCCGCGCCGGTACGGCTGCGTGGCGCCCGGCTCGAGGTCCGCGATCTGACCAAGAGCTTCGGCGGCTTTGTCGCGGTCCGCGACGCGAGCCTGGTAGCGGAGCCCGGTCAGGTCACCTCCCTGATCGGGCCGAACGGTGCCGGCAAGACGACCCTGTTCCACTGTGTGAGCGGCATCGAGCCGCCCGACGCCGGTCACACCATCCTCGACGGTCAGAGCTTGCGGGGGATGACCCCCGATCGGCGAGCCCGGGCCGGGATGGCCCGCACCTTCCAGATCCTCGAGCTGTTCGGCGGCTTGACCGTCGCCGAGAACTTGCAGGTCGCGGTCGAGGGGCGATCGGTGAGCCGGATCTGGCGCGACCTGTTCTCCCTGCGCCACCCCGACAATCCGGAGGTCGAGGCGCAGGTGCAGCAAGCGCTCGACCTGGTCGGGATCGGGCACCTCGCACACCGACCCGCGGGATCCTTGCCGACCGGACTGTCACGCCTCGTGGAGTTGGCCCGGGCGTTGTGCACCGAGCCTCGGGTGCTGTTGCTGGACGAACCGGCCAGCGGCCTGTCGACCGCGGAAACCGACCGGCTGCACCGGGTGTTGTCGTCGCTGGCCGACCTTGGGCTGACGATCCTGCTCGTCGAGCACGACATCGAACTGGTGATGGCACTGTCGAAGACGATCTACGTTCTCGACTTCGGTGTGGTGATCGCCGCCGGGACGCCGGCCGAGGTGCGGGCGAACCCGGACGTTCGCGCGGCGTACCTCGGTGCGGACCCGGATGAGGTCGAGTCGTGACCGCTGCGCTTACCGTCGAGAACCTGTACGCCGGCTACGGCAAGGCGACCGTGATCCGCGACCTCAGCCTCACGGTGCCGGAAGGCTCGACGGTCGCACTGCTCGGTCCTAACGGCGCCGGGAAGACCAGCACGCTCGGGGCGCTGACCGGCATGGTCAAGGTCACGTCCGGACGGGTGCGGCTGGGCCGGCTCCGGCTCGACGGACTGACGACCTACCAGCGCGCCGCGTCCGGGTTGACCCTCATCCCCGAGGGTCGCGGGATCTTCCCCGGCCTGACCGTTTCGGAGAACTTGACCCTCGCTGCTGACTCCGCGCGCGGCGTCGACAGGGCGTGGCGCACGCGACAGATGCGCCGAGTCGAGGAGATGTTCCCCGCACTCGGCGGGCGCTCGCGGCAACGGGCCGGAACGTTGTCCGGCGGCGAGCAACAGATGCTCGCGGTCAGCCGGGCCTTCCTGGCCCACCCGCGGGTGCTGATGATGGACGAGATCTCGGCCGGGTTGGCGCCGCTGATCGTCGAGCAGCTCTACAAGGCGGTCGAGGAGCTGAAGAACGACGGCGTCACGATCGTGCTCGTCGAGCAGTACGTCACCTACGCGCTGAAGCTCGCCGACATCTGTTACGTGCTGGGGCGCGGCAGCGTGCGATTCGTCGGCGAGCCGGCCGAGCTGCGGGCCGGCGGCGCCGGCTTCAGCTACCTGTAGACGTGTCGGCCACACCTTCCCTGCCGCTTGCGGTGCTCGACTTCGTCGGGATCGAGTACGGCGAGAGTCCGGCATCGGCAATCGCTGGGGCCGTGCAGGTCGCCCAGACGCTGGACGACTCGGGATACCGGCGGTACTGGGTCTCCGAACACCACAACATGACCAGCCTCGCGTGCAGCGCGCCCGAGTTGTTGATCGCGCACATCGGCGCGAAGACCTCGCGGATCCGGATCGGCGCCGCCGGAATCATGCTGCCGAACCACTCGTCGCTGAAGGTCGCAGAGATGTTCCGGACCTTGTTGGCGATGTACCCGGGCCGGATCGACCTGGCGTTGGGTCGGGCGCCCGGCACCGATCCGCTCACTGCGCACGTTCTTCGGCGCGGAATGGTGTCCGACCCGGCGGTCGAGTTCCCCGGTCAGGTCGGCCAGCTGCTCGCCTTCCTCGGCGAGGGCTTCCCGGACGACCATCCCTACCGCCAGCTCGTCGCGGCTCCGGTCGTCGATGAGCGACCGGAGCTGTTCGTCCTCGGGTCGAGCGCCTACGGCCCGATGTTCGCCGCGGCCAACGGCTTGAGCGCGGTCTTCGCCCATCACATGAGCCCGGACATTGCCTTCGATGTGCTCACGTCGTACCGACGCGACTTCACACCGAGGTTCGAGGGTCAGCAGCCGTACTCGGCGATGTCAGTGTTGGCGTTTGCAAGCGATGATGAGGCCTCGGTCCGCGATTTCGAGGCGGCCTGGACGCTGACCATCCGAAACATCAGGCAAGGCAAGCGCGAGCCGCTGCCGCCTGAACGGGTGGCGGAGTTCGCCGCGTCGGCGGAGTTCGCCGCCACCCGAAACGTCGACGGCCGGATGGTCACCGGCTCGCCCGGCCAGGTGGTGCGGAAGCTGCAGGAGATGAAGGAGCACGCGCAGGCGGACGAGATCGTGGTGGTGACGCCCAGCCTGGACCGCGACCGCCGCCGCTCGAGCTTCGCCGCGATCGCGGCAGCATGGCGTTCCGCCAGCTAGCGCGCTAAGCAATGTGGCATTGCTTGAGCAATGTGGTCGGTTACCGCCATTTTTGCCAAGCAATGCCACATTGCTCCGGTCGCGGGCCAAGCAATGCCACATTGCTTCGGTCGCGGGCCAAGCAATGCCACATTGCTTCGTGCGGGCGCGGCTGGTGGTCAGTTTCGGTGTGCGGATTCTTCCAAGGCTTCGGTGAGGACGGCGGCACGGTGCTGTACGCCGGGCTCGTTGCGACCGAAGACCAGGAATTCGGACAGGCCGGTCTCGAGGTTGCGTTGAAGCTTCGTCGCAAGTGCGTAGTCCTCGTCCCGCACGGTGTGGTGGGCGTAGTCGAAGACCGCCTCGGCGCCGGCTCGCGCCTCATCGCTGGTGAGTGGCTGCCGCCAGGCGTTCTGGTGAAACGTGACTGACGTACCGGGCCGCTCCCCGGGGTAGATCCGGAAGATCTCACCGTTTCCCGACGTGACCGACAGCACGATGTTCGGCCACAGTGCGTAGATGACGACCAGCCGATCGAGTGGCCGCCACTGCGTCTCGGGTACGCCGGCTGCCTCCTCGATCGCTCGCAACGGGAACGCCAGCCGGTGGTGTCGACCGTAGCTGTCGAACACGGTGCAGTTCGACAACGCGACGGTCGCGAACGTCGTCCTGTGCACGGTCGCGAAGTGGTAGTTCTCGGCGAACGTGTCCAGCGCCAGCTTCCAGTTGATGTCGGCATCGAGGCGCTTCTCGCCGACCGGCGACCAACCGCCGATGTCCCAGGCGCGGAGTTCCGGTCCGAGTTCGCCGAGATGGGATTCGACGTCGAGCTGCGTGCCGGGACGAAGCCCGACCCAGAGGAAGCCGGCGTACTCCTGCGCCGGCAGTTCGGTCAGCCGGGGTGACGCCGCCCGAGTCTGCTCGAACCCCTCCTCGCCGGGTACGCCGGTGAGGTTGCCCTCGAGGTCGTAGGTCCAGGCGTGGTACGGGCAGGCGAGCCGTTTCGCGACGCCGCAGCCGTCGACGACGGGTGCCTGCCGGTGGCGGCAGATGTTGATGAACGCCCGCAGGCGTCCGTCGGACGCGCGGGTGAGCAGCAGCGGGACCCCCATCGCCTCCTTGGTGACGAAGCTGCCGGGCCTGGGCAGCTCCGAGGCATAGCCGACGAGCTGCGGGCAGTGCCTCAGCAGAGCCCGTTCGGCCTGGAACCGCTCCGGGTCGACGTAGTGAGCCGCCGGCTCGTGCCGCTCGGTGAGCGCTAGGTCGGTCGTGCGCTGCTCGACGAGCTTCAATGCCCGGCGCATCGCACCGTCGAGATCAACCGGGCTCAGATCGAGGTCTCCCACCGCCGCTCCCTTCATCCACTGTCGTCACCACGTGGCGGTGTTCGTCGTGCCGTTAGTGGCAACCCTCACCTTCTGGCCGACCAGTTCACGCTGCTCGGCGTCGGCGAGCAGATCGGGCTCGCGGAAGCGCGCGAGAGTCCGCCCGTTCGGAATGTCGAGTACGACGAGGCCGACCTGCGGTCCTTCCCGGTCGTGGGCGACGGTGTACGCCGCCACTGTCGCGGGTCCGTCGTAGCAGTCGACCAACGGACGCCGAGCCTGGCGTCCGTCGACCTCCGCCTGCACGTCGCCGGGCAGCTGCAGTCCGGGGGACATCGAGTAGATCGCGGCGACGTGCTTGTGCATGTGCATGCCGATCCCGGTAACCATCGCGGCGCCGCCCTGCTCACGGAGCATCTCCACCGACATCGCGATCGAATGGAGCATGTAGCCGCTGCCGGGACCGCCGTGGAACGGCAGGCCGCCGGTTACGGTGTAGCCGCGCCAGTCGTCGGCGGCGAGCCCGAGCGCATCGCAGGCAAGGTTGATCGCGGACGGGAAACATGAGTAGAGGTCGACGTGGCGAAGATCGTCGAGCTCGAGCCCGGCCCCCCGAAGCGCGGCGTCACCGGTCACTGCCATCGCCGCGGAGGCGCCCAAGTCGGCCCGTTCGGCGATGCCGGCGGGGTCCTCCGCGTAGCAACTGCTGTTGAGGTAGGCGCGGCGGTCAGCCGGGATGCCGAGGGCATCCGCCTTCGCCTCCGTCGTGACGAGGAGGGCGGCGGCCATGTCGACGTCCATCACCGACACCTCCGCTTTGGTGTACGGCCACCCGACGTACCGGTTGTGGGGACCGGGAGTCTCGATGTCGGCGACCGACAGCGTGTGCGGACTCCAGGAATGCGGGTTCGCCGCGGCGACCGGTGTCATCGCCGACATCACCTCGGCCATCGACCGCGCGTAGTCCTCGAGTGAGATGCCGAGGGCGGCTCGCCTGGCGGTGTCCCACAGCGGAAAGGTCTCCCAGGCCTGGAACACCTCGTGGTTTCCCTCGACCGCCGGCGGCGGCGTCCACGGGAACGGAGTGCGCTCGGTCTCCCGATGCGACCACTCGAGCTTCTCGCCTGCCCGCTTCGCCGCCTTCTTGGTGGCAAGTGCTTCCGCGCCGACGATCAGCGCCGAGTCCAGCTCACCTCGGTGCATCGCCGCTGCGGTATCGGCCACCAGCACCTGCGGGATCGTGCCGCCGATCCCGGAGTAGATCCGGTGTCGCGGGGTGGCTTCGAGCCGTTCGGCAAGCCGGCCTACCGGATCGTCGTACGACCAGCTCTGGCAGTACACGACCTGGATCGAGTCGAGATCGTTGACGAGTCCGGGCACGCCGGCGTCGGAGGCGGCGAGGCGAGCCACCAGCTCCCAGCTGTCCAGCGGCTCCGGCGCGGGGCCGGGCGGCGGCGTGGTGCGTTGGGCGACACCGATCACACAGAGGTCGCGCTGGCTCATCCGTTGTCCTTCGTGCTGCAGGGCAGTGACTTGATGCCATGGAAGAAGGCTGACCGTAGCCGGATCGGCTCGTCGACGACGGACAGGTCCGGCACCCGCGAGTACAGCGCCTCGACCATCACCCTGATCTCGAGCTTGGCGAGTTGGGCACCAAGGCAGAAGTGGGTGCCGAGGCCACCGAACGCGACGTGACCCTCGCCGGTCCGAGCCAGGTCGAAGCGCTCCGGCTCGGTGAACACCGACTCGTCTCGGTTGGCCGACAGATAGTGCATGACCACCCAGTCGCCGGCCGCGATCCGGGCCGTGCCGATCGTGGTGTCGACAGTGGCGGTACGCCGGAAATGAAGCACCGGGGTGGACCAGCGCAGCAGCTCATCAATCGCCTCGTTCGGCAGCGGCCCGGCCGCTGCCACCGCGCGTTGGGCCGGGTGGTCGGACAGCGCCTTGATCGAATGACTGAGGGTGTTGCGGGTGGTCTCGTTGCCGGCGACGGCGAGCAGCAGGAAGAACTCGTTCAGCTGACTGTCGGACAGCCGGTTTCCGTCGATCTCCGCAGCCAGCAGCGCGGAGAGGATGTCGTCGCGCGGTGACTCGGCACGCCGCTCGGCGACCAGGTCTGTGAAGTAACCGAACATCGCCGCGCCGGCATCGCCCAGCGCCTCGGGCGTTGGTGCATAGTCGGGGTCCTCGATTCCAAGGCTGCCGATCGCGTTGCTCCACTCGAAGATCTTCAGCCGGTCCTCGGTGGGGACGCCGAGCACCTCCGCGATGACCTGCAGCGACATCTCGGCGCTGATCTCGGGCACCGCGTCGAACTGACCGAGGTCCAGGACCCGATCGACGATGCCGGTGGCGATTTCCCGCAGCCTGGCCTCGAGGCGGCTCACGTTGCGGGCCGTGAAGGCCTGGTTGATCAGGCGCCGGATTGCGGTGTGGCGGGGAGGGTCCAGGCTCGGCAGCATCGCCGAGTCGGGGGCCACCGGCACCTCGACGAAGGTGTTGCCGGTGATCGAGCTGAACGTCGCGTCGTCGCGGCTGACCCGGATGACATCGGCGTGCCGAGTCAACAGCCAGATCGGCGGAAGAGCCGGTAGCTCCACGCGCTGCACCGGCGCATCCCGGCGCAGCCGGGCAAGGGCGTCGTACGGCGCGCCCGCTCTGAACACGTCGGGATCGAAGACTGCGAGCGCGTCGCCCTGCACCGGCATCAGGCGCCGGATCCGATCAGTCGTGCGAGGTGGCGATGCTGCGGGACCTGCGCGGTCCATGCCGGCGAGTGCCCGGCCGCCGCCATGACCGCGCCGATCCGCAGCACGATCGCCCCACTTCGAATGTTGGCGAGGACCTCGTACCAGTGCAGGTCGGCCAACTCGCGACCAAGCTTGTCGGCGTACGACGCGACGACCGCCTCCCGTCCGGGCCATCCCGGCAGGTCGGCACCCGCGGTCTCGACCGCGTGCTCGTGCAGCACCAGAAACCACGAGAGATCGACCTCCGCCGGTCCGAATGCTGCCATCTCCCAGTCGAGCACCGCGGCGATCCCGCCGCCGTCGTCGAGCACGAGGTTGACCAGTTGTGGGTCACCCCAGAGCAGCCCAGCAGGCGGCGACCGCGGACAGTTCTCGCGACACCACTGCAAGGCGCGCCGGTAGATGGCGGTCGCCTCGGGATCCCCCGACGCCCAGTCCAGATAGCGCCCCCAGAACTCCAGCATTCCCAGCAGCTCCGGTCCGCCGCCAGAGACCTCGCCGAGGTCGTGGTCGCTCGGGTCGAGCCGGTGAATCGCGGCGAGCACGTCGAGGAACTCCTCGATCAGCGCGGCCTGGGTCTCGTTGTCGGCCTCGGCGAGCCAACCGTCGGTGAGATAGGGCGGCGCAGTGGTGAGGGTGTTCCCGGCGACCTTCGGCATCAGCAGGAAGGGCGCGCCGACCCACGACTCGTCGGTCTCGTAGGCGAGCGAGGGTGCGACCGGGATCGGGGTCGCGGCGAGCGCCCGCTGCACCCGGTGTTGGCGGGCCAGGTCGTAATCGGGGAACAGCCCGCCGCCGACTGGAGGCAGCCTCGCGACGAACTGCTCGCCGTCGTTGACCGTGACGATCACGGTGTCGCTGGACAGCCCGGGCTGCGGGCGCTCGACCGTGACCAGTGGAGGTGCGCAGCCATCCCGGGCGCCGAACCAGTTGGCGAAACCATCGGCGAGTGCGGCGCGGCTGCGGCTCACGTCGAGGTTCCGGGGAGCAGGGCGCTGCGGGCGTTCGCAACGAACTCTGCCCGCATCGCGTCGCGGTCGGAATCGGTGAGGATCTGATAGCCGGTGTCTCGGGTCGGCTTCCACCAGACGACGTCGCTGGTGTCCCAGCCGTCGCAGCGGATCTGCCGGCGGTCGACCTTGTCGAGCGCGAGCGTCGGTAGCGCGTCGGTCACCCGGATGAACGTCGGCGTCCATTTGGTGCCGAGGTCGGGCTGCTCGGCGAGCCAGCGGGCGAACTCGTCCGGGTCGAACCGCGCTGCTTCGATTACCGCGAGCACCTGGTCGCCGCTGTGGGGATCGGCGACTCCGACGACCGCCACCGCCCTCACCTGCGGGTGGCGGCCGATGATCCGCTCGATCGGCGCGGCGGCGAAGTTCTCCGAGTCGACCCGCAGCCAGTCGCCGGCGCGGCCGGCGAAGAAGAAGACGCCGTCGGCGTCGCGATACGCCAGGTCGCCGGACCAGAACCAGCCGTCGTGCCCGCGGTCGCGGTCGGCCCCTTCGTTACGCCAGTAACCCTCGAACGCTCCGAGCGAGTCCTTGCGTACCAGCTCGCCGATCGCCTCCTCGGGATTCAGCAGCCGGCCGTGCTCGTCGAACTCGGCGATCGCCTTGTCCTGATGGGTCTCGGGATCGACCACCGCGATCTGCGCCCCCTCCGGCGCCCGGCCAAGAGCACCGACCCGCCGGCTGGGCAACAGGGTGATGCCGCCCTCGCTCGAGCCGTAGCCGGTGATTACGGTGCAGCCGAACCGCTCGGTGAAGGCGGCGGCGTCCGCCGGCGTCGACTCCGGCGCCAGCACGATGCGCAGCTGGTGGTCCTTGTCGTTGGGTGAGGGCGGGGTCGCCAGGATGTACGACAGCGCCCGACCGACGGTCGAGGTGAACGTCACGCCGTGGCTGCGAACATCGTCGAGCCATCCGGACGCCGAGAAGCGGTCCCGCAGCACGATGCGAGACCCGCCTGCCAGCCCGGGGAACAGCACACCGAACAGCGCGTTGCCGTGGAACAACGGCATCGACACGTAGACCGTGTCGCTCTTGGTGAAGCCAATGCGTGCCGCCGCGGCGATCCGCCCCGAGGAGCGACGTACCGCCTTCGGCGCAGACGTCGAGCCCGACGTGAAGATCAGCAGCAGCAGGGAGCTCGGCTCGGGCAGCTTGCTCGGTACGGCGGCACCGGCGTACCCCGCCCACGGCGCGGACTCGACCGCGATGGTGCCGGGCAGCAGGTCGGCATGAGCGGCGTCGGCGAGAACGAGCTGGCAGTCGGTGTGGTCGACGTCGCGCTGCAACTCCGCGCCGCGCCGGGTCGAGTTGATGCCGACGACGGTGGCGCCGGCAAGGGCGGCGCCGAACAGCGTGAACACGAAGTCCGCGGTGTTGTCGAGGAGCACACCGACATTGGGCGGCCGGGCCGGATCGAGGGTGCCGGTGAGCCACCCGGCGCGGGAGGCGGACTCGGCGACGACCTCCCGCCAGGTCCATTCGCGACCGCCGGCGAGCAGGCCGGACGAGGTGTCATCGGCGCGGTCCGCGACCAACTCGGCGACCCCGACATCCACAGCCGAACTCTAGTGGGATGGCCGCGCCGTTCCTGACGTGCGTGTCAGGGACCTCACCAGCGACAATCGGTCGGTGACGTCGTCCGACGATGTTCTTGCGGCGCAGCTGCAGTACTACCGGCAACGTGCTGCTGAGTATGACGTGACCAGCTTCGGGGTCCGCGCCGGAGAGCGGATCGCGGTCCCGATCGTGGCCGACCGGCTCGCCATCTCCGGTGACGTCCTCGAGCTCGCATGCGGTACCGGCATGTGGACCGCCGAGCTGGCCCGGTACGCCGCGTCGCTGACCGCGCTCGACGGCGCGCCCGAGATGCTGGAGCTTGCGCGCCAGCGGGTCTCACCCGGTGACGTCAGGTTCGTCGCGGCCGATGTTTTCGGGTGGGCGCCGGCGTCGTCGTACGACATCGTGTTCTCGGCGTTTTTCCTCTCCCATGTTCCACCCGACCGGTTCGGCGACTTCTGGTCGCTGGTGGGGAAGGCACTGCGGCCCGGCGGACGAGCGTTGATGATCGACGAGCTTGCGGTACGGGCGGGTCTGGAGCAAGTGCATGACGGCCTTCTGGCCACCCGGACACTGTCCGATGGGTCGCAGCACCAGATCATCAAGGTGTTCTACGAAGCCGATGAGCTGGCGGCGCGGCTTGCGGAGCTGGGCTGGGCCGCGACGGTCACCGCAATCGACCATGGCTGGTTTCTCGCCGAGGCGACGCGGGCGTAGCTGATCCGGTCTGCGAGGCTCTAGCGGTGGCCGACGACCGCAATGTCCTCGGTGAGCCGCTAGAGCCGTGCGGGCTCGACCCGGTCACCGGCTTCTACCGCGATGGGTGCTGCACCACCGGCCCCGACGATGTCGGAAGTCACACGGTTTGTGCCGTGATGACGAGGGAGTTCCTCGCCCATCAGGTCGCGATGGGCAATGACCTCGTCACGGCGCGGCCGGACTGGAGCTTCCCCGGGTTGGCGCCGGGAGACCGGTGGTGCGTCGTCGCCGCGCGATGGCTGCAGGCGCATCTCGACGGCGTCGCGCCGCCCGTCGTACTCGCATCAACCCACGAGCGCGCACTTGATCTTGTCGGCCTCGACGTGTTGAAGTCCTACGCCGCCGACGTGCCGAGCGATCCGAGCGAACTGATCTGACCTGTCGCTACTGCACGACCATCAGGACGTTGCCCTCGGGGTCGCGCAGCCAGAACATCGGCGGGACCGGGTCGCCCATCCGGCTGACCTGCTCGTCGACGTCGACGCCGTCGGCCTTCAACTGGCCGTGGAGTGCGTCGATGTCGTCGGTCTGCAGGCTGATGCCCGTCTCGCGATTGCCGACCGGCGCGCCGTCCGGCGGCGGTGCGATCGCGATCGTCGTCGACTCCTCGCCGAGGCCCAGCTCGATCCATCGCATGCCGTTGCCGAACGGAACGTCGACCCGGGTCTGGAAACCGAGCTTGGCGTAGAACTCGACCGCCGCATCCTGGTTGGCGGTCGGAACGATCACGGTCGCGATCTTGTTGGGTCGGGTCTTGGTGGTGCTCATCTCGTCCTCCGAAAAGTCTGGCTGGAGCCTGTCGCAGGAACAGACGCTCGACAAGTGCCAAACTCATCGGTCGCGGCGACAGTTCACCCGACGCTAGCTGCGCCAGGGCCTTGCTGGTGCCGCGAGCTCCGGAGGTGGGTCGAAGGCCGGGGCGTGTTCGAGATCGAGGAGCTCCCAGGGCGCTTCGGCATGCGCATCGCGCTCGGTCAGCGGCGGGAGGTTCCACTTCTCCTCGATCAGCTTGAGCGCGGAGGTGTGGTCGAACAGCGTCGAGGAGACGTGGTCGGGACGGGCGTGGGCGGCGACGAGGACGGCCGGCACCCGAAAGCCGTACCGGTCGTAGCGGTCGTCGGAGGCGCCGGCGTCGTCGTGTTCGGCGGCGCGCCACATCTTGGTGTGACGAAGCGCCCACCGCATCGGCCCACGGGTGTCGAGGAGGCTGTGCGGCGAGACGCGATCGGGTTCGGGTGCAGGTGGCGGTACGACGTGGTCGTAGTAGCCGCCGTGCTCGTCGTAGAACCAGATCAGCACGGTGTTGCGCCACGCTGGACCGTGCATGATCGCGTTGATCACAGCCGCTGCGAACCCTTCGCCGACCTGGACGTCCTGCGGATTCTCCTCAGACCCCTCATCGAAGTCGGGATCGACGATGCTCACCGCGGGTAACGTGCCGGCGGAAGCGTCGCGGAACAGCCGCGAGATCGACCGCAGATGCCGCAGGCTCCGCAAGGCGGGCAGCGGGTAGAGGTTCGTGGTGCATTCGATCCTGCCTCGCACCAGCTCACCGGTGCCGAGGCCGTGTGCAGTCAGCCGGCCGGCACGAAACGCCTTCCGGGCCGCACCGCCGGTGAAACGGGGAGCCAGCAGGCGATGCGGCGGGACGTGGTGGTAGTTCGCCCAGCTGATGCCGTGGACGTCGAGCAGGTCAAAGATCGTGCCGGTGTCCGGATAGTCGATGACAGATGCCATCGCGTCGTCGACGAGGCCGTTCGCTGTCGCGGCCATGAGGAAGCGCCGGTTGGGGAACGTCGGGCCAAGACATGAGCTGAACCACCGGTCGGCAACTGGGAAGGTTCGTGCCAGCGAGGCGTAAAAGGGCAGGTGCTTCGCTGTCCAGTGTCCCATCGCCACGCTCGGATCGGCGGTCGGTGCAACTCGCTCGGCCGAGGTCACGAAGCCATCGTTGCCGCCGTCGGCGAACTGGGCGTGGGTCTCGTGCCAGCTCTGTGACGGGACGCCGATGCATTGCCCGGTCGAGGTCATCGGGTGGGCAGCGATGTCCCTGCCGTCACGAGCCCGGTTGGTCGGCGCCGGCTCGGGCAGACCATCGCCGCGTCCCAGCGAGCCGAGATAGTTGTCGAAGCTGTGGTTCTCCATCATCAGCAGGACGACGTGATGGATCTCGGGCACCAGATCGGTCCCAGGCGGCAGGTCTGGGTTCGGCAGCCGATGCCGGTCGACCTCCGGGTCGCGGCGTCGCAGCCGTCGCCGCGCCGTTGCTCGCTCCAACCAAAGCACCCGCCGTCGCCTCCTCGCCTCGGGGGGAGCACTTCCCGGATTCGTCACGCGCTACCGCCCCGGCGTACGCGAGGTGCTTCACTGCTCGACACGATGGGTGAGTGGGCCTTCCAGTGTCCCGGCGCAGTGGTTCGATCGGGTCATGAGTGACGCGCAAACTCGGGTCGTCAGTGCTAGCAGGGAGATTGCAGCGCCCGCGGAGCGGATCTTCGAACTGATCGCGGATCCGGCACAGCAACCGCGATGGGACGGGAACGACAACCTCAGACACGCCGAGGCTGGACAGCGGGTCCGGGCTGTCGGCGCCGTGTTCACGATGACACTGCGTCGCGGCGGCATTCGGGAGAACACGATCGTCGAGTTTGACGAGGGTCGTCGCATCGCATGGCGGCCAAACGTGCCCGGTCGGCCGCAGCCCGGACACCTGTGGCGGTGGGAACTCGAGCCGATCGCTGGCGCGCGGACCCAAGTCACGCACACCTACGACTGGACCGAGTTGACCGATAGGAGCCGGTATCCGGCTGCCCGGGCGACTACCGCTGAGCGGCTCGCGGCCTCCCTCGAGCGCCTTGCAGGACTCGCCGAGAACAACGAGGCCAGCTGACAGCCCGATCAGCCAGATGTAAGGGCACCCAGGTTCGTTGGCGGTTTTCCCATAGCAATGTGGCATTGCTTGAGCGATGTGACCTGCCGGTGGGTTTTTCCCATAGCAATGTGGCATTGCTTGAGCGATGTGACCTGCCGAGGGTGTATTTGCCATAGCAATGTGGCATTGCTATGGCAAGCAAGGGGCACGCACCTGGCCCGCGAGCCGACTATCGAGCGCTGGTGGTGTCGCGGCGCATCTGCCAGGCATCGGTGATGAGTTCCGCGAGCCGGTCGCGGTCGACCTCGTCCAGCCGGAGCATTACGAGTGGCCAGCCGTCGTACCCGGGCGTGGTGAAGAACCTGTCGGGCTCGCCCTTCACCAATGCTTGCTTCTCCGCCTCGTCACCCACGTAGAGGACCGCTATGTCGGTACGGATCACCCGCGGCTTGCCGGCCTCGCGTTGCGGATATGACCAGACGAAGCCTTTGCCTGCGACCCGGAAGTCGAAGCCGTCACTGTCGATCTCGACGACGCCGTCCAGCGCGGCCGCAATCTCGCGGACATCGTGGTCGTCAGCCACCCGGCTCAGCCGATCTTGAGCATTCGCGTCAGCAGCATGGACGGGCGGTAGCGAGGAGATCCTTGGGTCATCAGCGACCTTGCCACTGGGGGGCGCGCTTCTCGGCGAACGCTTTCGGACCTTCCTTCGCGTCGTCGGTCGCGAAGATCTCCTGTGCGATCGTCGCCTCGAGCCGGTAGGCCTCGCGCATGTCGAGCTTGAGGCCCTCGATCACACTGCGCTTCGTGGCCTGCACAGCGAGCGGAGCGTTCTTGGTGATCCGCGCTGCAAACGCGAACGCCGCGTCGAGCAACTCGTCCTCACCGACGACCTGGTTGATCAGCCCCATCTCGTAGGCACGCGCGGCGTCGATCTGGTCGGCGCAGAGCAGGAACTCCTGGGCCAGGGCGAACGGCAGTTGGCGCGGCAGCCGCACCGTCGTGCCGCCGCCGGCGAACAGGCCACGCGCCGGCTCGAGCACCCCGAACGTCGCATTCTCGGTGGCGATGCGGATGTCGACGCCGCCGAGCATCTCCATCCCGCCCGCAACGCAGGGTCCGTTGATCGCCGCGATAATCGGCTTGTAGATCTTGCTGCCCCGCAGCACTGCGTCGGTGCCGTCCCGCAGCGAGTAGCCACCGATCGAGTCGGTCTCACCCGCGTTGATCTTCTCGGCCAGCTTGGTGACTTCGGGGATGTATGTCTTCAGGTCCGCGCCGGACATGAAGTTGCGCCCGACACCGGTGACTATTGCGACCCATGCCGCGTCATCGCCGTCGAAGCGCTTCCATGCATTGGCGAGCTGGTGGAAGTGCTCGAGGTCGCACGAGTTCTTCGCCTCGGGACGGTCGATCGTGATGAGTGCGACGTGCTCGGCACCGTCGCGCACGTCGACCTCGTAGTGGATGGGCACTCGGTTTCTCCTTCGTACCTATTCGAGTGGCAGCTGGACCGAGACAGTGCCCTTGGCCTGGACGCCGCCGTCCTGATTGACGATCTCGACCTCGACGTCCGCGACGTGAACTCGGCGGCGCTCCTCGCGCGTGCCGGTGACGGTGCCGGTGATCAAGCTTGCGTCGCCCGTCAGCGCCGGATTGCGGTACTTCACGTCCGCGTGCGTGATGTGACCCCACTCACCGGCCCACGCCGCGACGTAGTCGAGCACCCATGCACCCATCGAGGCGCCGTACCCGTAACCACGGGCCATTCCGATCTTGGTCGCCCACTGAGGTTGCAGGTGGCCACGCGACGGACCGTAGTAGGCCCCATCGGTGCGTTCCGGGTTGGTGCGCTCGAGGTTGCGGTCGCCCTCGTGCCCGGCGAAGTCCTTGGTGTAGCCGAGTTCCTCGCCGCGCACCGACGTGGGGCCCTTCGCCATCGCGCCCCAGGTGGTCATCGGGTAGGCACGCCACTCCGTAGTGAACGACGCAAGGCTGTGCGGCCCGAGCACGTTGCGCGGCAGCTTCTCCCCGGCGGCGACGGAGGAGAGCACCCGCTTGTCGTGACCGAGGGTCTGTACGGCGTCGATGAACTCAGCCTTGATGTCGTCGAGGTCGCGCAGCTTGTCCTCGGACCACTCCGGTTCACCTGCCGCGGGATCGAAACGCTTGCGTTCGGCGGCGGTGCGGGGCTTGTAGCGGATTGCGGTCGAGCGTTGAAGTGCAACCCGCTGTCCGTTGTCGTTGATGTAGAGCGTGTCGCCGCGCTGGAAACAGGTCGGACCGGCGAACGACGTGTTGGTGACCTTGTAGTCAAACGGCATCCGGTGACACAGCAGCTTGTCGCCCGGCGCGATGCGTGCCTCGAAGAACCACCACTCGTCGCCGCCGAACACCAGATGGGAGTCGGGGATCCGACCGACCTGAGCGGGCGCGCACCCGTGGCTGGTGTCGGTCGCCACTGTGAACGACTGCGGCGCGATGATCTGACCCCAGCGGCTGTCGACGGCGTACTTCTCGTCGTAATGCAGCGGGTTGGGGTAGTGCATCGCCTGCACCCAGCGCCGGATGTCGCTGACCGCGACTGGTTCCTTCAACTCGCCCGGCATGATCGGCACGCCCATGTGCCGGGCCAGATCGCTTACGTCCAGCTCGGGTTCGTCCTGGTCCGTCATGACGCTCCATCGGGGTTGGACCCAACATTGAGTTTGGCGGACACGAGCGTCCGTAGTTCATCATCGCGGACCTTGGTAGCGCTCGCAGTCAGCGGGATCTGGCCGGAGTCGAAGAACACCACCTTCTTCGGCACTTTGTACGCCGCCACCCGCTCGCGCAGGAAGCCGAGGATCTCGTCGGCTCCCTCAGTCGCGCCGTCGCGTAGTTCGACGCACAGCACCGGGATCTGATCGAGCCGTTCGTCCGGCATCGCGATCACCCGAGCCAGCGTCACGGGGGGATAGGCGCGAAGCGCCACCTCGATCTCAGCCGGTGACACCATTGCACCGCCGGTGCGGATCACCTCGTTGCGCCGGCCGGACCAGTGCACCCCACCCGTGTCGTCGACGTGACCGACGTCGCCGGTGTGAAACCAGCCGTCGGCGTCGAAGCACTCCTCGCGCGACTTACCGAGGTAGCCGATCATCATCGTCGGTCCCTTCACGAGGAACTCGCCGTCATCGGTCGCGGTCTTCGGTTTGCCGGTGTCCGGGTCGACGACTCTCAGCTGGTTGCCCGGCAACAGCTTGCCGAGGCTCGACTTCATCGTCTCCCGTGAGCTGCTCGACGGAAACGCCGAAATGAACGCGCAGGTTTCCGACATTCCCCAGCCGACCGGCATCTGCCAATTCGGGTCCCCGGTCACGGTCGGGTGCCTCGCGAAGACCGCTTTCCCGTAGACGCAGCGCAGGCTGGACAGGTCGGTCGTGGGCCACGCCGGATGGTCAGCGAGCGTGCGCGCCTGATGCGGCAGCGGGTAGGGCTCGGTGACTCGTTCCCGCTCCATCAACGCGAGCGCGACGCCGGCGTCGAAGCCCTCCTGCATCACCCAGCAGCCTCCCGCCGCGAGCGTCGCGCCCATCGCGGTGTTCATCCCCGCGGTCCAGAACATCGGCAGCGCCGTCCACATCCGGGTCTGCTCGTGGCGACCGAACAGTTCTGACTGCACCCAGAACTGCAGTGTCGGGGCCTGCTGGTTGTGGATCACGCCCTTCGGCGTGTCCGTGGTGCCGGAGCTGAAGAGGATCAGCGCCGTGTCCTCGGGGCGGGTCGCGGCGATGATGCCATCGATGACGGGGTCTGCCACCGCCGCACCGCGGTCGGCGAACTCCTCCCAGCCGGTGAGGCCACAGCGGTCCGCCTCGGGCCCGACGACCACCGCCGGGATGGCGGCGGCGGCCAGGTCCGAGGCGAAGTCGCGTTTGCCCATGGAGGTCTGCGCCAACACGATCGCCGGCGTGCAGGCGGCGAGCAGCGTGCTGAGCTCCGGGGTCGTCGCGAAGGTCGACAGCGGGACGATGACCGCACTGGCGAGGGCCGCCCCGAAGTACGCCGCGACCGCCTCGGGCCGGTTTGCCATCACGGTGGCGACCCGGTCGCCGCGCTTGATGCCGCTGGCGATCAGAGCCCGGGCGACGGCGCGTGACTCACGTTCCAGGTCGGCGTAGGACCAGCGGACCGTCGCGCCACCACGCAACGGATCGTCGAAGACGAGTGCCTCGTTGCCGGCATGACGGCGGCAGACCTCGAGCAGGAAGCCGCCGATCGTCAGCGGCCGTCCTGAAGCGAGGTACTCCGCGAGATCGAGAGCCGGGCCGCTAAGGACAGCAGGCTGCGCGGTTCTCGTCTCTCGCACCGGCCGCCTTTCCATGAGACACTCGACACCAGGGAGAGCATCATTCTCCGATAGTGCTGTGCAAGTTCTCAACCGGGTCGCGAGGTCAGGACGTGACGACGACACAACCAGCTCCCGCCAGCGCCGAGGTCGGCGTCGATGCCATCACGGCCACGGTCATCAAGTCGGCGATGGAGACCATCTGCTTCGAGATGGCGACCTACGTCTCGCGCACCGCGACCACGCCGATCCTCAACCAGTCGAACGAGCGCAACGCGACGATCCTCAAGGCGGACGGCAAGCTCGCCGCGCTGTCCGTCGGCATCCCGCAGTTCATGCTCTCCTCGACGCTTCCGGTGCGGTTCGCGAGTGAGTTCTTCGCAGGCGAGCTCTACCCCGGAGACGTCCTGATCGCGAACGACCCGTTCCACGGCGGCGGCCACCTGCCGGATGTGAACGTCTTCGCTCCGGTGTTCGACCCGCAGGGCAACCTCTGCCTGTTCGCCTCGATCCAGTGCCACCACGGCGACACGGGTGGGGCGATGGCCGGCGGCTACAACGTGTTCGCGAAAGACATCTGGAGCGAGGGTGTCCGCTACCCGGTGCTCAAGCTGGTCGAGGCCGGCAAGGAGCGCCGCGACGTCGTGCTGATGATGCGCGCCAACAGCCGGCTTCCCGGGTTCATCGGCGACCTGCGCTCCCAGGTCGGCGCCGCCCAGCTCGGCGCCCGGCGGCTGACCGACATCATCACCTCCTACGGCGCGGACGCCGTCAACGGAGCGGTCGAGTGGTCGATCGCCGACGCCACCCGGCGGTTCTCCGAGGAGATCGCACAGTGGCCTGACGGGACCTACACCGCCGACGTCTACGTCGACCACGACCCGGTGGGCAACACCGATATCCACGTGCACTGCGCAATCACCGTCGATGGTGACCGGCTGATCATCGACTTCGACGGCAGCGACACCCGTCCCAACATCCACGCCTGGTCGACCTTCGGCAACACCCGAGGCAACGTGATCGCCCAGCTTGCCAGCCTCGTCGACCCTTCGATCCCGAAGAACGAAGGCTTCTTCAACTGCATCGATCTGCGGGTGCCGGAAGGCTGCTGCCTGAACCCGGCAGAGGGAAAGCCGGTCTCGAGCGGTACCCATCACCCTGGTGTCGAGGTCGGTGACGCGATCGCGATCGCAATGAGCAAGATCATCCCGGACCGCTGCTGCCCGCAGAGCTACAAGTTCGGCAGCCCGCGGCAGATGTGGGGTGATCTCGACCCGCGCACCGGCAAGCCGTTCTTCGACCACGGTGGCGAGGTGTCGGCGGGCTGGGTCAGCGCGGTGAAGGGCACCGACGGTTGGGGTGCGCTGGCCGCATCGATGGGCAACCTGATCAAGGCAAGCGCCGAAATCAATGAGCAGTTGTTCCCCCACATCCTGCGTGGCCGCAACTTCATCACCGACTCCGGCGGGCCCGGCCAGTGGCGGGGCGGCTGCGGCAGCCGGTTCATCAAAGAGGTGCGGACTCCCACCTTCGTCAACCAGTACGTCGTGAACCAGCGCCACACCCATCCCGGGATCGCCGGCGGCCACGACGGATCGCCCGACAAGTGCTGGGTGGGCAACAGGTTCGTCGAGACCGCGGTGTCGCAAGAGCCGCTGGACACCGGTGAATGCCTCGACTACCACTTCGGCGGCGGCGGCGGCTGGGGCGATCCGCTGCTGCGCGACCCGCAGGCAGTGCTGGATGACGTCTGGGATGAGTACGTGTCGATCGACGGAGCGCTTCGTGACTACGGCGTCGTCGTCACCGGCTCGGTCGAGGAGATGACGTTGGCGCTCGACGAGGAGGCGACGGCCCGCGAGCGCGCCAGTCGAAGTGGCGCTGCGTGAGCGCTGAATACCGCATCGGTGTCGACGTCGGCGGCACCTTCACCGACTGCGTCTTGCTGCGTCCCGACGGCAGCGTCGTCCTGGAGAAGGCGCCGACCACTCCCGGCGACCAGAGCGACGGGGTCATCGCGGCGCTGACCCAGGTCGCGGCGGCGGAAGGGCTCAGCCTCGAGGAGCTGCTGAGGCAGACACTGACGATCGTCCATGGCACGACCACCGGCGACAACACGATGATCCAGATGACCGGAGCGCCGACCGGACTTCTGGTGACCAGCGGTTTCCGCGACGAGATCGAGTTCCGGCGGTGCTACAAGGAGGACATCTGGGATCCGACGCTGCCCGCGCCGTACCCGATCGCGCGGCGGCGGGTGCGGCTGGAGATCGACGAGCGGATGACCGCCGAGGGGGAGGTCGACATCCCGCTCGACGAGGAGGGGGTCCGAAAGGCGACTGCACGGTTGCGCGCGTTCGGTGTCACCTCGATCGCGATCAGCTTCCTGCACTCCTATCTCAACAACACCCACGAGCTCCGGGCGCGCGAGATCGTGCTCGACGAGTACCCGGACGTCGAGATGGTCTCGCTGTCACACGAGGTGCTCCCCAAGCCGCCGGAGTTCGAGCGGACCTCGACCACCTTGGTCAACGCCTACGTCGGCCCTCCGATCGCCCGTTACCTCGGCCGCTTGACCGAACGGCTGGCCGCAGCCGGCTACTCGCACGAACTGCTGGTCGCGACGTCCTCGGGTGGCGTTGCCACAGCGGCGGCGGCCGCGCGGCGGGCGGTCGCGACGATCGGATCCGGCCCGACCGGCGGGGTCACCGCAGCCGCCAAGGTGGCTGCGACCGCCGATCTCGGCGACGTGGTGTCGGTCGACATGGGCGGCACGTCGTACGACGTCTGCCTGATCCGCGACGGTCGGCCCGAGATCAAGATGGACTGGAACTGGTTCCATCGCTACTGCATCGGTATCCCGATGATCGACATTCCCTCGATCGGTGCCGGCGGCGGCTCGATCATCTGGGAAGAGGGCGGCGTGCTGCACGTCGGGCCGCAGTCGGCGCAGAGCGACCCCGGTCCGGTCTGCTACGGGCGCGGCGGCGTCGAACCCACCGTCTCCGACGCCGACCTCGTGCTCGGCCGGCTGGACCCAGACGGGTTCGCCGGCGGGCGGATGACCCTCGACCTGGACGCGGCTCGGGCGGCCCTGGGTGAGGTCGGTCAGCGGGTCGGACTCGATGTCCAAGGTGTCGCGGCCGCCGCCGTGCGGTTGGTCGACGCGAACATGACTGATGCGATCCGGCGCGTGCTCTCACTCGCCGGCGCTGATCCGCGCAAGCTCAACCTGGTCGCCTTCGGCGGGATGGGTGGCGTCCATGCCGCGACGCAGGCCAGGGCATTGGGAATGTCGAAGGTCGTCGTACCGCGCGCCGCTGCTGGACTATCGGCGCTAGGGCTGCTGTCGGCGAACCACGTGGTCGACGACTCGCGCGGCTACATCTCGCCGATGGCCGAGGTCGACCTGACCCACCTGGGCGCTCTCGCTGCTGACCTCGAGGCGGCGGCGCGCGCCGAGCTGAAGGTGGCGAACGTCGCCGAGGACAACGTCAAGCTCGAGTGGTCGCTGCTGCTGGTCTACCCGGGTCAGACCTTCGACGTGTCGATCCCGGTTGAGCATCCGGCGGATGTCGATGCCGCAGTCAACGAGTTCCACCGCCGCAACGCCGAAGCGCGGTTGATCGAGGCACGGGCACAGGAGCCGATCCTTCGCGGTGTTCGGCTCACCGCGATCGGCGAGGTCGACCAGCCGGCTGATGCGACGCTCGAGTCGGTGAAGCAGATTGAGCCACGCAGCCACCGCAGGATGTGGGTAGGCGACCAGTGGCACGAGGCGGTGCCGGTGTACGACGTCGCAGCTGCGAACCCCGGTGTAGCAATCGCTGGACCGGCGGCGATCGTCGGACCATTCACCACCGTGATCGTCGGCGAGCAGGAGACCGCCACCGCGACGAGGAACGGCGACATCGTCATCCACCTGGGTCAGTAGCGGTGCCGCCACTGGACCACGCCGGGATCTACCCGGCCGACTTCGAAGCGTCGCTGCGGTTCTATCGCGACGGTCTCGGGTTGCAGGTGCTGTTCGACGTCGTCCTCGACACCGACGTCGAGCCGCTGCTCGGAGTCGTGACGCACCACCTGCGCACGCTCTTCCTCGGCAACCCCGACGACCCGACCACAGGGCGGATCGAGCTGCTCGATCTCGGTACCGGCGGCGTCGCCCACGAACTGGCACCGGTCGGGCTGCCGCGTCGTGGCCTGTTCCTGATCTCCTTCGTGGTTCCGGTCGAGCCAACCTTGGCCCGGCTCGCCGAGATGGGGTTGGGAGGGCCCCCTCGAAAGACCCCGACCGGCCGCGACACGTGGGCCGCCACCGTCGTCGACCCCGACGGCACCGTGGTCGAGCTCCTGGACCGCCCGGTCTCCTTCGGCTAGTGGCCGGTCGCTCCGCGCAAGAAATTCCGGCGCGAGCGGCGCGATACCTTCGGGCTCGATGAAGGTCGTCCTAGACATTCTTGGCTCCGCCCTGGGCGCCTGGTCGCTGTCGGCTCACGACTTTCCACACCTGGACGAGCCCTCAGCGACGATCCTCGGTGGGTCCGCCAACCTCCACCAGGACCCGGAGCGTGAGGCGGATGGCAGCATCCGGCTGGTCTTCGGTGGCGGCCGACCGACGCCGTACGCCGACCGGATCCTCGTCCCCGACACCGAGTCGCTGTGGGTCTATCTCTACCGGCCGAGCGACGTCGAGGAGATGCTCCGCCTCGAGGAGCGAATCGAACCGAGGTACGCCGACTACTACGCCGGCGTTGCGGCGTACTACGCCGGCGTTTTCCAGGTGAGCGGGCTGGGCGAGGGCTACCTCGGCGAGTTCATGTCGTTTCGGCGCCCGATCGGTGCGGCGCGCGAGTTCACCCGCAGCCACGAGCCGCCACCCGACATCGTGACGATCGAGGACGAGTGCCGATCGGTGCAGGGCAGCGATGCCGCGCGCCACATCCTGTGGCTGAGCCGGCCCGGCAGCGATGGCTGAGCGACTTCGGCAGCCGCTGCGGCTCGGCAGCGCCACGATTCGAAACCGGCTCTACCGCGCTCCGGTGCTGGAGGGTGCCGGCGACGGTGACGACGCGGTGCAGACCTACACCAGGGCGTTTGTTGACAACGCGGTCCACGGCGTCGGTCTGATCATCCAGGGCTCGTCATGCATCCTGCCCGAGGGCCGGACCTCACCCGGCATGACGTGCGTCGACAGCAGGGCGAAGGTGATGCGGCTCGCGCCGATGGTCCGGGCGGTGAAAGCCGAAGGTGCGTCGATCTTCATCCAGCTGGGTCACGGCGGCATCTACGCGATGGAAGGCTGGCACGAGCCATACGCCACCAACCGGTCCGGACCGGTCCTCGCCTCCTCGCCGCTGCCGTGGTTCCTCCGGTCATCGTTTCGGGGAGTGCCGGTGCACGTCATGACCAGCGACGAGGTCCGCGCGATGGCGGCGAGGTACGGCGAGGTCGCTGGCTGGGCCCGAGAAGCGGGTTACGACGGGGTGCAGCTCGGGTCAGCGAACGCCAAGCTGCTCGACCAGTTCCTCTCGCCGTTCTACAACCGTCGCAGCGACGAGTTCGGGGGGTCGGTCGAGAACCGCGCCAGGGTGTTGCTGCTGATCCGGGAGGCGGTCGCGGAGCGCGCCGGCGAGGACTATCCGTGCACCGTCAAGGTGCCCGCCGAGGTAGCCCCGGCCGGATTCCCGCGCGCTCGCCGTGACGATGCGCTGGAGGTGGCGCGGCTCGCGCAGGAGTGGGGCTTCGATGCGGTGACGCCGGTCACCGTGTCGGTCTTCCCGGACACCACGCTGTCCCGTGGGTCGGCGCCGGACAACCTGCGCACGAACAAGGCGATGGCCCAACGGCTGCGACGCGCGGCGCCGACCCGCCTCCGCCGCGGCACCATCAAGGCCGGTTACTGGTGGGGCGCGAGACGCGCGCCGTTCGCGCCGATCTGGAACCGCGAGCTGTTCGCCGCTGTGTCGCAGCGATTGTCCATTCCAGTCTTTGCCGTCGGTGGGATCCGAACAGCCGCCGACGTCCGATCGATCCTCGACTTAGGTGAGGCCGAGATGGTCGGGATCGGTCGACCGTTCTACGCCGAGCCCGATCTCGCCGAGCGAATCCTCGCGGGCGACTCCGGCCCTCGGCTGTGCCGCAACTCCAATCGATGCGTTCCGGCACAGATGCTCGGAATGCCCGGCGTCTGTTACAACCCCGAAGTGCACAAGGTCGCTCGCGCGGCGACCTGACACGCCCGTCAGGGTGATCCTTCATAAGATGAGCCGCGATGAGAGCGCTTGTCACCGGCGGGAAGTCCGGCATCGGTGCGGCCGTTGCGGCGCGGTTGGCCGACGCCGGGCACGAGGTCGTGATCTGGGAGCTGGCTGACGGCGCCGACAGCGTGGTCGAGGTCAGCGACCCCGCGCAGGTCGACGCCGTGATGAAGCCGGGTCGGGCGGCTCGATCGTGGTCGTGACCAGCATCAGCGGGACGGTGGTCGACCGGATGATGGCGGCGTACTGCGTCTCGAAGGCGGGCGCCGACATGCTGGTCAAGGTTGCGGCCGCGGAGCTGGGAGTGAACGGCATCCGGGTCAACGGAGTCGGTCCCGGTGCGACGAGGACGCCGCTGTTGTCGCAAGCAGAACTTCTCCCGGGCTGGGTCGACGGGCTGACCGAACGTGCGGCGCTGGGCCGGCTCGGCGAGCCCGACGACATCGCTGCCGCGATCGTCGACTTGCTCGACCTCGAGTGGGTGACCGGGCAGGTACTGTTCGCCGCTGACGGTCTGGCGCTACACAGCCGGCTCGACGCGTTCGGCCAGATGCAGCGCGTCTACGGGAAGCCCAATGACTGACCCACCGCCGACCGACTCGGAGCCGCCGATCGACTACGACTTCGGCGCCGCCGCAGCCGAGCTACGGCTGCGGTTGCGCGCGCTGATTCGAGAACACCTCCCGGCGGGATTCCTCGGCGCCTTCAGCGACAACCCGGCTGACCTCGCACTGACCCAGGAGTTCTGCAAGGTGCTCGCCGACGAGGGCCTGCTCTGCCTGTCCTGGCCCACCGAGTACGGCGGTGGGGGCGGCTCGGTGTGGGAGCAGACCACGGTTCGCGAGGAGATGTGGGCCCACCACGAACCCCGCGGTGCGCAGTACATGGGGGTCAACTGGGTCGGCCCGGCCCTGATGCGACACGGCACCGAGGAGCAGCGGGCGATGCATCTCCCGCCCATCGCTGCCGGTGAGGTGATCTGGTGCCAGGGGTTCAGCGAGCCGGAGGCCGGGACCGACCTCGCCTCGCTGCGGACGCGAGCGGAGCCCGACGGCGACGGCTGGTTGATCACCGGGCAGAAGGTCTGGACCTCCTACGCGCAGATGGCGCAGTGGTGCGTGCTGGCGGCGACCACCGACCCGCAGTTGCCGAGCGCCGAGCGCCTCACCCTGTTCCTGGTGCCGATGGACCGCGATGGGATCGAGGTCCGGCCGATCGCCTCGATGCTCGGCCCGCACCACCTCAACGAGGTGTTCCTGGACAAGGTCCGAGTCGGCCCACAGGACGTGCTCGGCAAGGTGGGCAGTGGCTGGGCGGTGATGCGGGACGCGCTCGCCTACGAGCGGGTCGGCATCGCGCGCTACGCCCGGTGTGAATCGCTGCTCGCCCGGATGCTCGCCGTACTCGACAGCGACGACTCCTGGGACCGGCTCGCGCCGGCCTTGCACACCCGATGGGTGCGGGCGCTGGTGGACCTTCGGATCGCGCGGCTGCTGGCGTACCGCGCTGTCGGCGAGCAGATCGACGGTATCGACCCGGCGAACGCGGCGGCAGCAAGGATCGTGACGACGACCTGCGACCAGAGCGTCGCGGAGATCCTGATGGAAGCAGCCGGCGCCGCCGCACTCGACGCCGGCCCGACCGGACCGCTCGCGGGAGCGGTCGACGATCACTGGCGCTACGCGCAGGCGGCCACGGTCGCGTCCGGCACGATCGAGGTGCAGCGGATTCTTGTCGCCCGTTCAGTGCTGGGGGCCTCGCGGTGAGGACCACCTTGCCCGCCGACGTCGTGTCGTACGGCGACGCTGCGCGAAGCCGGTTGTCGCGACTCGGCGGCGCCGAGTTCGCCTTGCGGTGCGAGACCGATCGCCCGCTTCGTGACGGCGCTGGCGAGGCGCTGTCCGACCTGGGAGCGAGTGACCTCGATGTGCGGTCGGACCTGAACCAGTTCCTCGCCGCGGCGCAACTGTGCCGGGTCGCCGGATCGGTCGCGTTGCCCTGGCCGCTGGTCGAGGAGCTGCTTGCGATCGATGGTGCGCGGCTGGCACTCCTAGACCCGATGACCCCACGTATCGACCACGGTGACCTCGCCGGATCCTGGGTCGGCAGCGACCTCGACGGGCACGCCGTCGCCGTCCGCCCCGGCCCGCCGCGAACGGCAAAGCTCGGGCCGTTCGTGGTTCTCGCCGAGCTCGGTGAGACGGCAGCGCGGATCTCGGCGGCTGACGTCGCCCGGCACCAGGTGCTGGCGAGCTGGCGCATCCTCGGCACCCTCGAGGCAGCGTTCGGACAGGTGGTCGAGCACGTGAGGGCGCGGACCCAGTTCGGTCAGCCGCTCGCCGAGTTCCAGGCGGTGCGATTTGCGATCGCCGATGCAAACGTTGCGCTTCGGGGACTGGAGGAGCTGGCGAAGTTCACCAGCTGGCGCCTCGCGGCTGCGCCCGGTCCGCGCGCAGCGGTTGACGCGACGGTGCTGCGGCTGTCGGCGGTCGACTCGGCGGTCCGGGTCCTTCGGACCTGCCATCAGATGCTCGGCGCCGTCGGCTTCTGCAACGAGCACGATGTGTCGGTCCTCGACCGGCATCTGCAGCCACTCCTACGGCTGCCGGTGTCTGCCGAGGTGCTCGCCGCCCGGCTGGTCCCTGCGGTGAAGTCCGGCGACTTCGAGACGTTGTTCTCCGATGCCGGCGGAGTTGCGCACTGATGCGACCCGGAATCAGCGGGGTGCTCGACCCACCGCTACGCGCCCGTCCGGACGCCACGGCCGTGATCGGTCGTTCCGGGGAGCTCACGTACGCCGAGCTCGATGCCATGGCTGACCGGTCCGCCGCCGCGCTGTGGCAGATGGGGATGCGACCGGGCGACCGAATCGCGGCGACGCTGCCCAACGACCTCGACGCCGTCATTGCATTCCACGGCGCGATGCGGATCGGCGCGATCTGGGTCGGTATCGGCCAGGCGCTCGCCGCCGCCGAGAAGCAGCAACTGCTTGACGCCTGCGACCCGCGGCTGTATCTCGCCGCCGACGACGTCATGGAGGAGTGGCGCTCGACCATGACGAGCGCAAGTCCGGCGCCGGAGGTCGAGATCGACGTCCATGCTCCGGCCGGGATCGCGTTCACCAGCGGCACGACGGGGCTGCCGAAAGGCATCGTGCACTCCCAGCACAACCTGCTGCTGCCGGGTGAGGTGCTGGTTGCGAGTCGGGGGTGGGACTCCTCGTTGCGTAAGGGTGATTGTCTGCCCTTGACGATCCTCAACATGATGGTCCTCACCACGTTGCTGACGGCCCAGGCGCAGGGCTGCTGCATCCTCATGGACCGGCGAGACGCCGACGGGGTCGCCGAGTGGGTCGAGAAGAGCCAGATCACCGTCTTCAACGGAGTACCGGCACAGTTCCACGATCTGGTGACCACGAAGCAGGTCGATCCGGCTCGCTTGGCGTCGCTGCGCGAGGTGTGGAGCGGCGGCGGTGACTGCCCGGAGTCGCTGCGAAGCCGGTTCGCAGAGATCTACGGGCTTCCGGTGCGCACCACCTATGGGCTGACCGAGGCGCCGACGGTGGTGTCGATCGACCCGATCGGTGGTGAGCGCCGGCAGGGAGCGAGTGGTCGGGTGCTCGGCCACCTGCTGGTCCGGACCCGCGGGAAGGACGGCGTGCTGCTGCCGCCCGATGTGGAGGGCGAGCTGTGTCTTGGGCCCCGAACCGAGGGCCCATACGCCGGGCGATACACGCCGTACCTCGGTTTGTGGAAGGACGGCGCCGTCACGTCACCGCCGTCGCTCCCGGTGCCGACCGGAGATGTCGGGATCGTGGACCCGGACGGCTGGCTGTACGTGCTTGACCGGCTGAAGGTCCTCATCGTGCGAGGCGGTGCGAACGTGTACCCGGCCGAGATCGAGCGAGTGCTGCTCACGGTGTCCGGTGTGGCGGGCGTCGTCGTCTTCGGCGTCCCGGATGAACGCCTCGGTGAACGGGTCGCGGCCTTGATCGAGCCGGCAGAAGGCGCGCAGGTCTCACTCGACGAGCTCCGCTCCGCCTGCGCGGAGCAACTTGCTGATTACAAGGTGCCGGAACGCTGGGGGAGGCTCGACGCCCTGCCCCGCAACGCTATGGGCAAGGTGGTGCGGCTCGGCCTCGTCGACCTGCTGGAGACCGCAGCCACACCCTTGGAGGGATCACAAAGTGAGTGAAGGCGGCACGGTCCGTCGTACCGCACTGATCACCGGTGGAAGCGCCGGGATCGGTCTCGCGTGCGGCGAGGCACTCATCGAGCGGGGGTACGAGGTGGTGCTGACCGCCCGAGGGGAGGACCGGCTGCGGGCCGCGGCTGAGCAGATCGGTGCCCGGTGGGTCGCCGGCGACGCTGCCGAGCCAGAGCAGATGACGGCCGTCGTGGCCGGATGTGAGCGGATCGACCTGTTGGTGCACTCGGCGGGAATCCTGCGCGGCACGTTCGTGCGCAAGGAGACCGTCGAGGACTTCGATGCGGTGATCCGGGGCAACCTGCGTTCGGCGTACGTCACTACGCATGCGGTGCTGCCGAAGATGGGTGTTGGCGGTCGGATCATCTTCCTGTCCTCCTCATCGAGCCTGGAGCCGATGAAGGCCAGGTCGGCGTACTCCGCCTCCAAGGCAGGTCTCAATGCCTTCGCTAAGGCGCTCGCCCGCGAGGTATCTCGCGATGGGATCAACGTCAACCTG
>JAICXJ010000035.1 GCA_025980465.1 Frankiales bacterium
CTACCGCCCACAGGGCGTGCCGATCGCGCTGGGTCGCGCTCGAGATGCGGCTCACGAGCGTGCGATTTGCAACTGAAAAATGCGGGTTGATGCTTTTTCTACAGTGGAACACACCACTAAAAGCGGGAAAACCCCAGGTCAGCAGCGGAGGCTACGGCACCGTCGGCCCGTTCCTCCTGCCCCACGATGAGCCGGTCACTCTGGGTCGAACCGAGCAATGCGGCCTGCGAGCCGATGATTCGAGGATCTCTCGAAAGCTGGCGGCATTCACGCCGACGCCGCGAGGCTGGGTGCTAGAGAACGGCAAGCGCACGCGCGCGCTGGTGCAGAGCCCCTTTGTGGTGGGGGTGGGGGCCTGGTTCACGCGCGACGCGCAGGTGTTACTTCAGCCGGCGGACTGGATCCTTACTTGGGATCTTGACGTGCTCATCGAGGCCACGGTGAAGTACCGGCCGATCGACTATGGCGAGGCGCTTCCGACAGCACGAGATGGCGCTGCGCCGGTTGCACCTGTTGCCGATCCGCAGCAGTCCGTCGGGACGGACCTGGCTGGCGATCAGCTCAACCTGACCGACCTACAGCGCAGACGGCTGGGAGCGCTGTTTGCGTACCTGGTCGAGGATCGCCCGAAGCCAGATCAGCTCATCCAGACGGCTGCAAAGCTCAGCGGTGACTCCATCTCCCAGATCACCCGCACCTGCGTGAAGGTCATGGAGCACGTGAATAAACATCGCGACATCCGGATCGAGCACATTGAGGACCTCGGATACCACCTGGTCAAGGTCGCGGATGTCATCGGACCGGAGGACGTCCCTGGCGAAGGGGGGTAGCCGACTACCCCTCACCGCTCATTCGAATGAGGCAGCGTGCTCCCGTACGACGAACTTCTAGCAACGGAGACGCTATGACTGACGCGAACGACACGACTCGTCGAGTCCGAGACGCCGTCGAGAGTCTCGAGGCGACGATCATCGGGGTGACCGACGAAGGCGGCGTCGAGTTCACACTCGATGACATTGACGGGTTCGCTCGAGCGCGTCGTGGCAAGTTGCGGATCTCCTTCTTCATCGCCGTCGACCCCGACCCGGCAGAGGCTGAGCTATTCGTCAGCGAGCATGACGGCCTGCCATCCGGGGAAGCACAGTTTGCCGAGCTCGACGACGGGAGCATTATCCGCCTGCTCGTCGAAATGCCCTTCAACAGCGGAGACGAGATCTTGATCGCCGCGGAGACCGCCCGTGCGTTGCGCGCCGGATGGGTAAACCGCGACGAGGCGGGGGCGGACCTTCTGTCCACGCTCGGGGCGGACGGTATCGCCTTGCCGCCGCTCGGCACGGTCGATCTAGCGGACGTACGCACCTACGGCGCATGGTCGTGGGGCAGCCGTTACATTCCGCCGTTCGTGCTCTACATGTTCGAAGTCCAGCTCGTTGCCCGCCAGATCATTGACCACGGCCCGTTCTTCGCGCTCGCTCATGCCGGCCACGGCTTCAACAGCTACGGCCTCAGTCTGGTCACCGGCGCCGGGCCGGTCGCGGCATACGTGCAGCATGGCTACGGCGGCGCCTACTCGAACCCCCTGCGTGACCTCATCGAGATCAATGCCACGTACTCGCGGCTACACGTCCTGCTGCGGGCAGCGAGCCGGGTGCCCTCTGACGATGTTCGCTGGCTCATCGCCTACTCGCAGTTCCGCGGCGGAGCAGGGATTATCGATTTGGCCAGAGTCCGTGGCGGCGAGGTGGTCGATCAGGCTGTCGAGACCTATGACAGCGAGCCTGAGATCTGCGAGACGCTTGTCGAACGGCTCAGCCTCGACAATTTCGACCTCGGCGCCGCCGGGAGCGTCTCATGGTGACGAGCGAGACCACCCGCCCTACCGACGCCTTGGTCGAGTTGGCGACCGCGCTAGGCGGAGCGAACGTCGAGCATGGTGCCGACTATATCGTCTTCGACCTTGAAGACGCCGTCGTCAACGCAAATGTCAAAGATGGTGCGGCACGCATTCGCATCCGGGTCTACCTCGGCTACGCGGAGCCGTCGGTCGTTGAGAGCTGGGTCGCCCGCCAACCGCAGCCCATTTCCGGCTGCCTCCAGGTCGTAAACCATCGAGACGGCGCCGTTGAACCACGTCTGCTGTTCGAGCGCCCCGTAACCGGCACCGAGTGGTCCAGCGATCCGCTCGCCGACGACATCCGTGCATCTCTCGACGCATGGAGCAACGACGAGACCGTCAACTACACGTCGTGCCGCGGAGGTGCCTTTCAGGTTCGCGACGATCCACGTGACTTGTCACCGTCCAACGCATGGTTACTCCTCGGCGATCAGGCGTCCTACCCAGGCCGCGACGAACTGGCGGTCCTCCGCGACGAGGGAAACGTCGGCATCTTCGACCTCCAATGGACCGCAGCGAAGCAGACCCTCCTCGGCGATCTCGCGCTGATCTACTTCATGGCACCCGACAAGGCGGCTTGCTTCATCACCAGGGCGGCGTCTAACGCATTCTTCGCCCGCGATATCGAGGTCAACGCCGACCGGGACGTCGCTGACGAGCAACGGTGGGCCTACTTCACGCCTCCCATCGAAATCGAACCGATTCCGTTCAAGACTCTCCAGGCGGCGGCTGGCGGGCACCTCATCCTGAAGGGGCGCTCGGGAAAGTTTCTTCGGCCCGAGACAGTGGCCGCACTGCTGCCGATCAGGGCGAAGAACTCCGAGGACCAGGCGGAACTGGAGCGCGTTATGTCGGTCCCGGTCGGACTGGCCGACCTCCCGCCCCCTGAGGACATCGACATCGAGTCGTGGAAACAGATCGCCGCCGGCGCACTTGGTCTAGAGGCCCAAGTCTGCAGGTATGTGGTGGAGCCGCTGCTGGAGCATGTTCTGCACGGAACGACCCTGAAACCGAAATCGGAGTATCGAGTGCCGGGAGGGTCAATCGACTACGTGATCAGAAACGGGACCGCCCCTACGACGGCGATCGAAGTCAAACTCGCCACGGTCGAACCACCAAGCGGGGATTGGTCAGAGTCCAAGGACTTCCGGCAACTGCGCCGGTACATGGACGAACTCGGCGTGCCTGGCGTCCTTATCGACGCCCACCGGGTGCTGCTCGTCGACCACGGTGCTGACCATCCGTACCGCGACATCGCCCGCCGGACGGCCAGCAGCAACGACGTCGACGCCATTCGGAGGCACCTGGTGCGGCTGTAGGCGCCCCGCCCCACCGCCACGGGCCTTGCGCCTGAGGTGGTGGCCCACCCGGTAGTTCGTTCGGTCGTTGTCTGAACGCGGTGCTAAGCGAGAGTCGAACGATAGTGCCAGTTCTGATCGGCGAGATTCGATTGCAAGGCCCAGACTGTGAAGTCTTGATCAGAGATCGTTGCCCTTCTAAGCATCGCGAGCTCGGATTGCCCGCGGGCTTCTGGGTCGCGTCGGGCCCAAGCCGCCGGAAGCGCACGGACGCGATGCGGCGAAACGGACCGATCTGCTATCGAGCGCGGTCCTGCCAGTAACCGGGGCGACGCCGGGCGTGCGCGACCGCGACAACCCACAGGGTGTCGTCGAGGGCGACATAGATCACGCCAAACGGGAACCGCCGCAGCGGCGCCCGTCGTGCCTCACCGGACGCTCCTTCGACCTCGAGTCGAGGAGCCAGAACCGGCCACCGCTGGACCTGCTCGATCGTCTGCCACAACTCGTCGACGAAGTCCGCGCCGAGACCGGGGCTGGCATCGTCGTACCAGTCACGGGCCGCCTGCGCCTCATCGACCGCCGCAGGATCGAATCGGACCTGCAACGTCACCGCTCGAGTTGCTCGCGCGCCTCGTCCCAGGACATCCCTTCGGTTCCGCCGGCGTCGATCCCACTGACCCGCCGCGCAACCTCCTCCGCCCACTCGGATGCGACCACCGCGGGATCGTCGGCCGGCTCGTCGAGGCTGGAAAGTAGCCGGTGAGCCAGCGCAGCGCGCTCATCCGGCGGCAGTGTCAATGCCGCGTCGAACACCTCGGGATGAGCGGTCATCGACCTCAGTGTACGTCGCGAGGCGAAGCCGGGCGCTGTTGAGACAACCGCACTAACGGGCTTGCGCTCAATCGCAACAAGAACTGCAACTGGAAAAATGTGGCTCGGTCGAATTCTGTAGCGACTCACACCACAAACAAATGCAAAAGTCCAGGTCAGAGCCGCGTCAACAGCGGAGGCTCCGGGATTTGAACCCGGGATGGGCGATAAACCCAAACCGCATTAGCAGTGCGGCGCCATAGACCGGACTAGGCGAAGCCTCCAACGCGGAACTGACCGCGCGCGACGAGATTACCGCAGGCCCACCCACCCGGGACCAGCCAGACAAAGAGTGCAAGTGCATCCCCCAATTGGGGGTGTTGGTCTCTAGCAGCGGTGCTTGCCGTGCCCGAATACTCCAGATAGTCCCGCGATCGTCGCGGGCAAGTGGACAGGATCTGTGATGAAGAGCCGCTGGCTACGACCGGTGTCTGTCGCCGTCGTCACCCTCATCGTCGGCGTCTCGATAGCGGGCTTCATCGCCGGACGCGGCTTCGTCCGGAGCGACCGAAACAAGATCCTTCGGGAGCGCGGCTCGGCCGTCGCGGTCCTGCTGCAGAGCGTCTTCCAGCAGGAGCTCGCATCGATCAAGGTCCTGGGCGAGGTAGCTCAGGTCAACCGCCACGACGCCAGCAAGGACTTCACCGCCGGCGCCAAATCGTTGGCGACCAACGGCGTCACCGTCATCGGCCTTGCCACCCCGTCGCGCGGTCACTATGTGGTGAAGGCGCTGGTAGGCGGGTCGGCACCGGTCGGCCGCCCGATCAAGGGTCAGCAGGCCGTCCTGATCCAACGCGGAGCCAGATCGTTCAGCGGCGCGACGATGATGATGACGCTCGGCAAGAGCCGCACGATCGGCGTGGCGATCCCGGTCAACCAGGACGTGGTCTACCTCGAGTCCGCCATTCCCAGTACGCCGCTGTCGAGCGTCGCACCACCGTTCAACGAGCTGCGAGGTGTCCTGTACGCCGCTCCCAAGGTCGATCCGACCCAGGTCGTGATGACGACCGAGAAGCACCTCCCGCTGACCGGCGACGTCCAGCAGGCGAAGTTCCTCGTCGGTGACTACGAATGGACATTGGTCTACGCATCCAACGGGCCGTTGGTCGGCGGCCTCACCGCCAACCTGCCGTGGCTGTTGCTGATCGTCGGCATGTTCCTCGCCGTCCTGGTCGCGGTGATGTTCTTCCTGCAGGCCCGCCGACACCGGTTCGCCGAGAGCGTGGTCACACAGCGCACCGCCTCGCTGGCGAAGGCCAACGCGGAGCTCGACGAGGCGCGGGTGTTCCTTCGCCACCTGGTTTCCTCCGGCCCGATCGTGGTCGCTGTCATCGACGCCGACACGCTTGACGCGTCCTATGTCAGCCCGAACATCACCAGGTTGTTCGGCCTTTCGGAGCCGGAGGCGCTCACCCCAGGACTGCTCGAGGAAGTCATCGAGGAACCTCATCTCTGCGACGTGCGGGCAAAGCTCAATGCAGTCGCGGGCGGTTCGGCCGACCGCTTCGAGTCGCTGGAGTTCCCGGTGCGCATCCACGGCGGCGAGAGCCGCTGGGTCTCGACGGTGTTCGTCTCCGCGGGGAGCGCCTTCGACAACCGGTCGGTACTCGTCTACGCCCTCGACATCGACGAGCAGCATCGTGCCGCGGCGGTCAAGGAAGCCGCCCAGAAGGCCGCCGACGCCGCGAACCGCTCGAAGAGCGAGTTCCTCTCCCGCATGAGTCACGAGCTTCGTACGCCGCTGAACGCGATCCTCGGGTACGCGCAGCTGTTCGAGATGACCGGGCCGCGTGAGGACCAGGCCGAGCCGGTGCAGCAGATCCTCGCCAGCGGTCGTCACCTGCTCGACATGATCAACGAGGTGCTCGACATCTCGCGGATCGAGTCGGGCACGCTGTCACTGTCCGTCGAGCCGGTCGCCGTCGACGAGGTGGTGCGGACCGCGATCGACATGATGCGTCCGTCGGCCGACGACGCCGGGATCGAGCTGCGGCTCCACCCGGGCTGTGACGGTCACATCGTGCTCGCCGACCTCCAACGGCTCCGCCAGGTCCTGCTCAACCTGGTGTCCAACGCCGTGAAGTACAACCACCTCGGCGGGACTGTCCACGTCGGCTGCGAGACCCGCGGCGGCGACATGATCCGCATCTCGGTCACTGATGACGGGCCGGGCATCAGCCGCGACCATCACGAGCTGGTCTTCGCGCCGTTCGAGCGACTCGACGCCGACCAGACCGAAGTCGAGGGCACCGGCATGGGGCTGGCGTTGTGCCGCCGCCTCACCGAGGCGATGGGCGGCGCGATCGGCCTCGACAGCACCGTCGGCGCGGGCAGCACGTTCTGGATCGAGCTGCCCGCCGCGCAAGGTGCCAAGACCCCGCAGGTGGTCCTCGGCGAGGCGCCACTGATCCCCGATCAGCGCGAGCCGGCGGACCGGACCGTGCTGCTGGTTGAGGACAACCCGGCCAACGTCCGGCTCGTGGAGCGGATCTTCAAGCTGGCGCCTGGCGTCCGGGTCGCGTCGACGACCCACGGCCGCGATGCGGTCGCGGTCGCCGTCCGCGAACACGCCGACGTCGTCCTTCTCGACCTGAACCTGCCGGACATGTCCGGTGAGCGGGTGTTGGCCACACTCCGCAGCGAGCCTCGCACCCGCGACATCCCGGTCGTGATCGTCAGTGCCGATGCGACCGCGGGTCAGATCGATCGGCTGCTCGCCGCCGGCGCGGAGCGCTACCTCACGAAGCCCTTCGATGTGGAGGAACTGCTCGACGTGGTCGGCGCGCTGGCGGCGGCGCGGTGATCGTCACCCCGCCCGCCGCCTCGAACCGTAGCTGGCCGCTTCCTGCCTCGATCACCTCGGCGATGGCGGGCGCTCGCATCATGGTCGTCGATGACGTCGCGGCGAACGTCGACGTCCTGAAGCGGCTGCTGAGCTATACCGGCGCCGGTCAGGTCTACGGCTACACCGACCCGCGGATGGCGCTGGCTGAGCTCGCCGGCTTGGCGCCGGACCTGGTGCTCCTCGACCTGCACATGCCCGGGCTCAACGGGATCGAATTCCTCACCCAGGTACGCCGCCGGCTCGCCCCGAATCAGTTCCTGCCGGTCATCGTGGTCACCGCCGACATCACGGATGACACCCGGCGGGAGGTCCTCGCAGCCGGCGCCAAAGACTTCGTCACGAAGCCGTTCGACAGCGTCGAGGTGATGCTGCGGGTCGGGAACATGCTCGAGACCGCCCGCCTGCACGCCTCGATGCGCAAGCGCTCGGTCACCCTGCAGGCCCAGCTCGACGTCGAGCGAGCCCGACAGCTGGACGAGGATCGACTTCAGCAGGTCCGGCTGGAGCGAGTTGAGGCAGCGATGCATCCCGGCGGAGTAGCGATGGTGTACCAGCCGTTCGTTTCGCTATCCGACGGTCGCATCGTCGGCGCGGAGGCGCTGGCCCGGTTCGCCGGCAAGCCGCCGCGGCCACCGTCACTGTGGTTCACCGAGGCCGAACAGGTCGGCCGCCTCGGCGCGCTCGAGCTGCATGCCATCGATCTGGCGCTCGCCGGTTTTCGGGACCTGCCCGCAACGGCGTTCCTCTCGGTGAACATCTCGGCCGAGACCGCAGCGAGCCCGTCGTTCGTGAACTTGCTCGGCCGGGTGCCTGCCAGTCGGCTCGTCGTCGAGCTCACTGAGCACACTCGGATCCAGAACTTCGACGCGGTGCTGGCGGCACTTGCGCCGTTCCGTTCCCGCGGTGGCCGGATCGCCATCGACGACGCCGGGGCGGGCTACTCCGGGCTGCAGCAGATCCTTCGGCTCTCGCCGGACATCATCAAGCTCGACATCGCGCTCATCAAGGGCATCGACCGGGATCCGGCTCGCCGCGCACTCGCTTCGTCACTCGTGCAGTTCGCGGGTGAGTTCGGAGCGACGCTGATCGCCGAGGGGATCGAGACCGCCGACGAGCTCGCCCAGCTCGTCGCGCTCGGCGTGCCCTGGGGCCAGGGCTACTACCTGGCCCGGCCCGGTCCGATGCCACTGCAGCTGGAATCCCAAGCGAAGAACCTTCGAGCGGCGCCCCGGGCGTCCTAGTTCCCGATCCGCTGCGGGAAACGGCCTAGAGCGTCGTGACCTCGAGCTCGCCGTCGGCGTACTGCTTGCGCAACACCTTCTTGTCGAACTTGCCGACCGAGGTCTTCGGCACCGACTCGATGACGGCCCACCGCTCCGGTAACCACCACTTCGCGACGCGATCAGCGAGGAAGTCGCGCAGCGTCGCCGGGTCGAGCGACTCACCCTGCTTCGCAACGACGCACGCCAGCGGACGCTCCTGCCACTTCTCGTCCGGTACGCCGACAACAGCCGCCTCGAGGATCGCCGGGTGCGCCATCAGTTGCACCTCGAGGTCGACCGAGGAGATCCATTCACCGCCTGACTTGATCACGTCCTTCGCCCGGTCGGTGAGGGTGATGTATCCCTGCGGGTCGAGGGTGCCGACGTCGCCGGTGCGAAGCCAGCCGTCGTCGAACTTCGCCGGGTCGTCCTCCTTGTAATAGGAGCCGGTGACCCACGGGCCGCGCACCTCGATCTCCCCGACCGCCTTGCCGTCGCGCTCGAGCACCGCACCCTCGTCATCGACGATACGGCCGTCGACGCCGAACATCAGCCGGCCGGCCTTTGCCTGGTAGTCCCAGGCCGTGTCGCCGCTGGTGCCGGCCGGTGGGTTGGCCGTCGAGGCGAGCGGCGAGGTCTCGGTCATCCCCCAGCCCTGGATGACGGTGATCCCGTGTTCCTCATCGAACGCCTGGATCAACGAACGCGGCACCGCCGAGCCGCCGCAGAGAATCTTCCGGATCGAGGAGATGTCCCGATCCGGATGGGCGCGCAGGAACTGCAGGATGTCGTTCCAAATCGTCGGAACCGCGGCCGACATCGTCGGCTTCTCAGTCTCGATCAACCCGACGATCGGCTCGGCCTGCAGGAATCGGTCCGGCATGATCAGGTCGGCACCCGACATGAAGGCGGCATACGGCTGGCCCCAGGCGTTCGCGTGGAACATCGGTACGACCGGCAACGTGCGGTCGTCGGCACCCATCGCGGTGCCGTTCGTCGTACAGACCGCCATCGAGTGCAACCAGCACGACCGGTGCGAGTAGACGACGCCCTTGGGGTTGCCCGTCGTACCGCTCGTGTAACACATCGCGGCGGCGCAGCGCTCGTCGATGTCATCCGGCCAGTCGTACGACGGTGACGCGTCGGCGAGCACCTGTTCATAGCGAAGGATCTGCTTGCCGGAGCTTTCGAGGTCGGAGAAGTCGGCGTTGCCGTTGACCAGCACGGTCTGCACGGTGGTCATGTCCGCCAGCACCTTCGCCAGCACTGGTATCAGTGAGTCGTCGGCCACGATCACCTTGTCCTCGGCGTGGTTCGCGATGTAGGTGACCTGCTCGGGAAACAGCCTGATGTTCAGCGTGTGCAGCACCGCGCCCATCGACGGCGCCGCCAGGTAGACCTCAAGATGCTCGGCGTTGTTCCACATGAAGGTGGCAACCCGGTCATCGCCGTCGATGCCGAGGCGGCGCAACGCGTTCGCGAGGCGGGCCGCCCGTTCGACGGTCTCGACGTAGCGGCGGCGACGACGCTCTCCGCCGTCCATCAACGTCACGACCTCGCTGTCGCCGAAGACCTCGGCGCCGAAACGCATGATCGAGCCGATGGTGAGGGGGAAGTCCTGCATGGTGCTTCGCACGTATGTCTCCCACGGCCTGAGCTGTCCGCGTCCGCTGCACGGCGTAGGGACATTGTGCGGCGACACCGGTCGCCCCGCCACCTACGGGCGGAATCGGGCCGGTTACCCCTACCTGGCACCGACAAACCCGGATCCGGTCGTTACTCCAGCGGTAGGGCCGGGAATCCCTTAAGTGCCAACGAGAACGCAAGAGATCAGGAGGCGTTTAGCCATGCGGATCCCGCAGCTGACCAGAGCGGGTGCCACCGGCCTGCTGGACAAAGTGGTGGGCCTGTCAAAGGAGATCGTCGGAGAGGTCGTCGACAGCGAGGGCCTCATCAACAACGGCGAGAACCAGCAGAAGAAGGGCGCCGAGAACCTGAAGGCTTCCCGCGAGGGCGCGAAGGCGAAGGCGCACTCCGCGAAGGCCCGGGCCCACGAAGCCCGTGAGCGCTCGGCGCAGCGGGTTAAGGAGAACAGCTAATCGTATCGATCCCCAGAGATCGACGCGCGGAAGGAGTTAGCCATGGGTGTCCTCGATGAAGCCAAGGGCAAGGTCAAGGAAGCGACCGGCGACGTCACTGGCAACGAAGAGTTGAAGGACGAAGGCCAGGCCCAGCAGGACAAGGGCGCCGAGGAGCGTCAGGCCAAGGAACACGAGGCCAAGGCCAAGGCGCACGAGAAGAAGGCCGACCTGGCTGAAGCTCGAATGGACTAGGACCAGCCGGGCATTGCACCAGCCAGGCAGATACAAGACGAGGCCCCGGGCATTCGCCCGGGGCCTCGCGTTGTCTCACGACACTAGGTGACCTTGAGCACGACGGTCGGCGACTTGCCGGTCGCGCGACCGTGAGTCGCAGCCGCCACCACCCGGAAGCTACGGGCCGCTTGCTTGCGCGGCGGTCGCAGCGTGAACGAATACGTCCCGTCGCTTCCGACCGTCGAGGTCGAGTCGGTTCGCCAGCCCTTCGAGGCACTGAAGACCTGCAGCGTCAGCTGCTGTGCCGACACCACCGGTGTCACCAGGCCGGTGAGCTTCACGGTCTTGCCGTGGCGCACCTTCGGCGCCGACAGGACTGCCGTCACGACCGGTCGCACCAAGGTCGTCGCGGTCGCAGTTGACGGCCGGTAGCCGGCGCCGCCCCGGAACACCAGCTTGACGTCCACCGACTGGCGGGGATGCATCGTCTGAGTCGCGGTGCCACCGCTGTTAGTCGTGAGTGTGGCGCGTCGTACCCAGGTGGTCTTGCCGTGCTCGCGTCGGTACACCCGCACCCGCTGTCCGGCTACCGGTCCGCCGGTGTCGGCGCGGGTCAGCGCCGCAGCGACGACCATCGGCTTGCGGTACGCGACCGCATGCCGCTGCGCCGCCCGCAACGTGCTCGAGACGATCGGCTGGACCGGCGCGGTCGGGGTCGAGGGTCGGCCGGCGCCGACGCCGCTCGAGCCGTACACGGAGAACGTGTAGGTCAGGTTGGGGTCGAGCCCGGTCACCGTCGCCGACGTCGACGCGCCGTTGACCTTCACCGACACCGAACCCGGCCCGCCCGGCGACGGGGTAGGGGTCGGGGTCGGGGTCGGGGTCGGGGTCGGGGTCGGGGTCGGGCTGGGGCTCGGGGTGACGGTGCTCGGCGTCGCCACGACCGTGTAACTGGTCGTCCGGGACGAGCCATCGGAGCCCGGCAGCCAGCCGACCGTCGCGGTACCCGGACCGGGAACGACCTTCACCGCATGCGGTGCGCTCGGAGCAGCGGTGACCCACGGCGCCGCGACCGTGCCGTCGGACAGCGTCGTCCACGGCAACCCGTCGTCGCCGAGGAACTTCGACAGGTCGACCTTGCCGGGGATGCCGCTGACGCTCGCCGCGTCGGTGTACTGCCAGAGGTCGGCGACCGGAGCGACCGAGGTGCCGTACGACGCCATCCACAGCGGGAACCGGCTGAACGCGCTCGGGTCCCCGAGGTCATTGGTCCAGAAGTTCGGATAGGTGTAGAGCATCGGCGTCCGGCCCGTGATCACCCGCAGGTGATACAAGAACACCTGCGCCCACGTCACCAGCTGTGCCCTGGACAGCCCGCCGGTCACCTCGAGGTCGAGTGCCGGCGGCAGCGTCGACGGGGTGTTCACTGCACCGACCACGCCGGCGAAGTAGTCGGCCTGCGCCTGCGCCGATGCCACGATCGGAAGTGCCGGCCGGGCGAAGTGGTAAGCGCCGTGCACCAGCCCGGCGGTCAGCGCGTCGGCATAGTCGTGGCCGTACTTGCCGTTGAAGAACGGGTTGGTGTAGTTCGTCCCCTCGGTCGCCTTGACGATCGCGAACTCTTTGCCGGCCGCCGCCACTGCGGTCCAGTTGATCGGCTTGCCGTGCGGGTACTTGCTCGACGAGGGGTGCTGGTACGACGCGACGTCGGGACCGTCGTACGTCGTGGTGGTCGTCGCTCGGGGGGCGGCGAAGGCCGGGACCGAGCTCAGCGTCGGCAGCAGAAACGTCGCGCCGGCCAGCAGGACGGTCACGACGTGGGTCGTGCGCGATCGGTGGTGCATGAGCCTCGTACTCCGGCCTGGGGAAGGTGGGCTGGAGCGCGTCAATCTAATGCACCCCGCTGTGGATGGAGCCTCGACGCGCGCAGCGCCGGGCGCTGCCGGTCTCCGGCGGCGCTGAGACGCAGGTCACATCTATTCGATTTCCAAAACGGTTTGATTGTCCGAAGTAAATACCTACACTGGCCCCCGTGACCACCACCACGTCCTCTCCGGAGTCGGGCACCGCGCTGTCAGTGACTTCTACGTCGACAGCGGCCGATCTGCTCACCGCGTTACGGACGATCGTCAAGCGCCTCGACAGCACCCCGTTGCCGACCAAAGATCCCGACGCCGTTCGCAACGACTCATCTCTGGCGCCACGTCACATCGCCGCGCTGATGCAGGTCGTGGCCGATGAGCGGTTGAGTGTCACTACGCTGTCCGGCCGCCTCGGCATCTCGCTGGCGACCGCCAGCCAGGTCGTCACCGACCTGGAGGCCACCGGTCTCGTCGAGCGCATCGAGGACCCGACCGACCGGCGCCGGACCCTGGTGCAGGTCACCGAAGCCCACCGCGAGCTGGCCGACGCGCTCCTGTCGACCCGGCTGCGCCCGGTGCAGCGCGCCCTCGACCGGATGAAGACCTCCGAGCAGCGCGCGGTCGTCCGCGGCCTCGAGATGATCGCTCAAGAACTAGGTGCAGACAGCTGATGGCAGACCTCACCCCGCGGCAGATCCGCTTCGTCTTCATGGGCCTGATGCTCGGCATGTTCCTCGCCGCGCTCGACCAGACAGTGGTCGCCACCGCGCTTCCCACCATCGTCGGCGACCTCGGCGGCCTCAACCACCTGTCCTGGGTGGTCACGTCGTACCTGCTCGCCTCGACCGTCTCGACGCCGCTGTGGGGCAAGCTCGGCGACCTGTACGGCCGCAAGGGCTTCTTCCAGGCCGCAATCGTCATCTTCCTGGCCGGCTCGGCGCTGTCCGGGCTGTCGCAGAACATCAACGAGCTGATCATGTTCCGCGCCGTCCAGGGGCTTGGCGCCGGCGGCCTGATCGTCGGTGCGCAGGCGATCATCGGCGACATCGTGCCGATGCGTGACCGGGGTCGCTACACCGGCTTGATCGGCACGGCCTTCGCTGTCGCCAGTGTCGCCGGTCCGCTGATCGGTGGCTTCTTCACCGACTCGCTGTCATGGCGCTGGGTGTTCTACATCAACCTGCCGATCGGTGCTATTGCGCTCGTGGTCGTCGCCGCCGTACTGCACGGCAGCATGAGCAAGGTCGAGCACAAGATCGACTACCTGGGTGCGTCGGTGCTGTCCGGCTCGGTCGTCGCGCTGATCCTGGCGCTGACCTGGGGCGGCACGACCTACGCATGGGGTTCACGGCCGATCCTCGGGCTGTTCGCGATGTTCATGATCCTGCTGGTGGTCTTCCTCCGGATCGAGCGCAGCGCCGAGGAGCCGATCGTCCCGCTGCATCTGTTCGGCAACTCGGTCTTCCGGGTGTCGTTCGGCACCGGCACGATTCTCGGCTTCTCGATGTTCGGCGCGCTGACCTTCCTGCCGCTGTTCCTGCAGGTGGTGCACGGCGCCTCGCCGACCAGCTCGGGCCTGCAGATGGTGCCGATCATGGCGTTTGTGCTAGCGATGTCGGTCTACAGCGGCCGCCGGATCACCGCAACCGGCACTTACCGGCGTTTCCCAATCCGCGGTACGGCGCTGATGGTCGTCGCGATGCTGATGTTCTCGTTGCTCGGCGTCCACACGCCGTACTGGCAGCTCGCGATCTACATGGCGGTGCTCGGCATCGGCATGGGCCTGACGATGCAGGTGCTGTTGCTCGCCGCGCAGAACTCCGTCGCCTACTCCGAGCTCGGCGTCGCCACCTCGCTCGCGGCCTTCTCCCGCTCGATCGGCGGCTCGCTCGGTGTGGCGATGTTCGGCACGGTATTCAACAACCGGCTCGCTCACAACATGCCGGTGCAGATCGCCAGGATCCCCGCGAACGTGCGCAACGCGCCCGGGATCAAGCACGCGATGACGCAGCTGAACGGCGCGTCGGTGTCGGCGAACCCGTCAGCGCTGAACCACCTGCCCGCCGTACTCCGCAACGCGGTGCACCACGCGTTCAGCGACTCGCTGCACACGGTCTACCTGGCGGCAGTGCCGATCGCGGTCGTCGCGTTCTTGCTGTCGTTGCGGCTCAAGGAGATCCCGCTTCGCTCCGGCGAGGCCGAGTCGCCCGTGACCAAGGGAGGCGAGCTCGGCGAGGCCTTCGGCATGCCCGTGCCGCAGCAGTCGCCGTCCGCCGACCTCGCGATCACCGCCTCGCACTGAGCGCATGCGCCGACCGCATGCGCCGACCGCATGTGCCGACCGCATGTGCCGACCGCATGTGCCGACCGCATGTGCCATGGGTGGGCCCCCAGGCCCACTGATGTGACATGGGTGGGCCCCCAGGCCCACTGATGGCACATACGTGCGTCTACTGCAGGAAGTCGAGCAGCAGGGCGTTGAGTTCGTCGGGGGCGTCGAGCTGCATCCAGTGGGCGGCATTGTCCAGACGCTCGTAGCGCCACGGCCCGTCGACGTACTTCTGCGAGTACGTCATCTGGGTCTCGGTCAGCGCCGTCTCGCCCCGGCCCCACACCCCCATCACTGGGCAGTGGATCGGCGGGATCTCCGGCGGCGGGTTGATGATCGTGCGCGGGTGGGCATTCGCGCGATACCAGCCAAAGCTCGCGGTCAGCGCGCCCGGCCGGTTCAGCAGCTCGATGACGGCCTCACGGTCGCGATGCTGGGCGAGCATCTCGTTGCCGTACCGGCTGAACCACTCCTCGGCGATCTCTTCGAGGTTGAACAGCAGCATGTACAGCGAGCGCATCCGCTGCGCGAAGCCGGCATCCGCGAACGCCTTCGGGTGGCCGACTGACAGGGCCACCAGCCGCTCGACCCGATCCGGAACGAAGGCGGTGAGCCCCCACCCGCCGAGGGCACCCCAGTCGTGGCAGACGACGTGGGCCTTGTCGACCTCGAGTGCATCGAGTACGGCGATCATGTCCGCGACGGTGTGCGCGATCTTGTACGCCTCGACGTCGGTTGGTTTGTCGGAGTCCCCGAATCCGCGCAGGTCCGGCGCGATGGTCCGGAAGCCGGCATCGGACAGCGCCTTGACCTGATGCCGCCACAACGTGTGGGAGTCCGGCCAGCCGTGCATGAACAGCACCGGCTGCCCGCTCTCCGGCCCCTCGACGAAGACCTCGATCCCGACCCCGCCGTCCCCAGTAACCCGCATGCGAGGACCGTAGCAATGTGGCATTGCTTGGGTCCCGAGCCGAGCAATGTGGCATTGCTTGGGTCCCGAGCCGAGCAATGTGGCATTGCTTGGGTCCCGAGCCGAGCAATGTGGCATTGCTAGGACGACACGCCGGGTGGCCGCTCACATTGGCCAAGCAATGCCACATTGCTTAGGTCCTGGCCAAGCAATGCCACATTGCTTAGGTCCCGCCCAAGCAATGCCACATTGCTTAGGTCCCGCCCAAGCAATGCCACATTGCTTAGCCGGGGTCGAGGGCCGCTCGCACGCGGGCTCGGGCTTCGGAGGGTCCGTCAGCAGAGAGGGCGGCCGCGGCGTACCGCACGCAGTCGTCGTAGCTGTGCCGGGCGAGCGTGGATCGGACATCCGACAGCGACCGGGCGTTCATCGATAGCGCACCGGCGCCCAGCCCGACCAACACCAGCGCCAGCAGCGGATCACTCGGTGCCTCGCCGCAGACCGTGACCATTCGACCTGCCACCGCGCCGGCCCGCAGCACCGTCGCGACGAGGTCGAGGAACGCCGGCTGCCAGGGGTCGAGCAGGTCGGCCAGCTCGCCGTCGGCACGGTCGGTCGCGAAGGTGTACTGCGCCAGGTCGTTGCTCCCGACCGACACGAAGTCGACGACTTGAAGCAGATCGGCCGCCCGCAGAGCCGCCGCCGGCACCTCGACCATGACACCGGTCACCTTCACGCCGTGCTGGCGGGCCTGCGCCGCGAACCACGCCGCCTCGGCCGTGGTCGCGACCATCGGCGCCATGACGCGCACCTGCGCCTGCGAGCCACGGGCGGCGGTGGCGATCGCGGTCAGCTGGTCGGTCAGCAGTTCGGGATGGCGACGCGCGACCCGCAGGCCGCGCACGCCGAGCGCCGGGTTGGGCTGGTCACCGAGCCGTGCGAACGACGCCGGCTTGTCGGCGCCGATGTCGAGCGTGCGCACGGTGACCTCGCGCCCGGGAAACGCGTCGAAGACCTCCCGGTACGCCGCCGACTGCTCGGTCACCGACGGCGGCTCGGTGCGGTCGAGGAAGGCGAACTCGGTCCGGAACACCCCGACACCCTCGGCCCCGGCAGCGAGCGCATCGGCGACGTCGCCGGCGCCGCCGACGGCGGCGAGCAGCTGCACCGATCGGCCGTCGCGGGTGCGACCCGGGCCAACGACTGGCGGCGCCGCCGGCTCAACGTGCCGGCCGGCGGCGTCGATCGCCGCGGCGTCCGGATCCGCGGTGACCTCTCCCGCGCCGCCGTCGACCATCACCCGCTGGCCGCTGCGCAGCGACGCCACGCCCGGGCAGGCGACGACCGCCGGGATGCCGAGCGACTTGGCGAGGACCGCGGTGTGCGACGTGGGTCCACCGCGCTCGGTGACGATCGCGAGCACCCGCTGTGGGTCCAGCCCGGCGGTCACCGCCGGCGAGAGGTCGCGCGCGACCAGAACGTACGGCGTACCAGGATCCGGGATGCCCGGCGTCGGCTCGCCGAGCAGCCGCGCCACCACCCGGTCGCGGATGTCGTCGAGCTCGGCGCGGTCGGGCACCGCCCGCATGGGATCGGCGGCGCGCATGTCGCGGTAGGCGCCGAACGCCTCCCAGGCCGCCCGCGGCGCGGTCCGCCCACTCGAGACCAGCTGAGCGGCGAGCGAGGCAAGGGTCGGGTCGCGGGCGATCCGCGCCTGCCGCACCAGCACTGCACCCGACGCGCCGGCCCGCTGGGCGAGCGCCTCGAGCTCGCCACCGACCTCGTCGAAGGCGTCGAACGCCCGGTCGGTCTCCTTCTCGACATCGATCGGCGCGCCGTCGCGGGGCGGCAGGACCGGGCCGTGGACGCGGGCGACCACGCCGACGGCGACTCCGTTGCTGACGCCGATCCCGGCGTATGTCGAGGACACCGACGTGAAGCGTAGTTAACGGCTGCGGCGCTAAGCGGCGGCGCGTTCGGCGTTCTCCTTGGCCGCCTCGATGGCCGGACCGGAGCCGGGCCGCGACACCAGACCAAGGAACGCAAGCACGTACACGATCCCGGTCGCGATCAGTACGACGAAAACACCGGCGAGTACGTCGAGGAAGTAGTGGTTCGCGGTCGCCATCACGACGACGGACAGCACGACCGGATACAGCACGCCGAGCACCTTAGTGATGCGATGCTGGCCGTAGCGGATCATCTGCCAGCCGCACCACAACGCCCAGCCGACATGCAACGACGGCAACGCGGCGTACTGGTTGGTGTCGGCGCCAAGACCGCGTGGCGCGCTGGCGGCGTCGCTCCACCAGCCGTAGTGCGAGAACTTCGCCATCGTGTCGACGAAGTCAGGCAGCAGCCGCGGCGGCGCGGTCGGGTAGGTCGTGAAGCCGATCAGACCGAGGATCGTCGCGATGGCCAGGATGGTGCGTGAGAACGAATACGCACCGGCGTGCCGACGCCACATCCAGATCAGGATCGCCGGCGTCACGATGTAGTGCAGCGTCGCGTAGATGTAGTCGGCGGGCAGCGCGAGCGCGAGATGCGCCGAGAAGACCTTGTTGAGCCAGTGCTCCGGCTCCAGCGCGAGATCCTTCTCCCACCGCAGCAGGGTCGCGCCGTGAATGATCGCACCGTCATGGTCGCCCGCCACCAGATAACGGGTCAGGTCGTACAGCGAGTAGACGCTCCCGATGAGCAGCACCTCGCGGAACCCGCGGATCGCGGTCCAGGTACGCCGATGCGCGCGCAGCGATTCGAGGCGCAACGCTCGTCTCGCGGCGGTCTCGTTGCGGACAGCAACGAGCTCATCGGCGGAACCGGCACCCGAGGACGACGCGGCGAGGTTCAGCCGTTCCGTCGTCACCGCATGTCTCCCATCGCCCCCCACCCCGCGGCGGGTGACGCATCACCCGCCAGGCACCTCACGGCGCGGTGATCGCACTGTCACCTCGTGGCCGCGGATGTTATCCGTCGATCCGGCACCTCTTACTTTGTCATGAGCAACCGCGGCAGGGAAACCTATTCCCGTGGCGAGCGGGCGATCTGCGGCTACGGCATCCGGGCGACGCCGTGGGCTCAGGTGCGGACCAGGCCCTTCCCGGTGATCAGCGGCAGGTCGAGCGCGGTAACGAGTCCCGGTTCGGCCGCGACGACGGCGGGGATCGCGTTCACGATCCGCATCGCGCTCGCCTTCAACCCGGCGGTGTTGTGGTCGCCGTCGGTGCCGAGCAGTTGAAGGTCGACGGTGTAGTTCGGCTCGCCGGTCACGATCACGCGGTAGCACCCCTGGCCGGCCGGTTGCGGCCACTCGGGTGCGAGGTCGTCACGCAACCGCGTCACATGCTCGAGAACGACGACGGCCTTGCCATCCTTCATCCCGCTGACCTCGAAGTGCAGGGCGGCCTGAGTGCCCTTCGCGATCGTCCCGGTCGGAATGTCGAAGTCCTCGGGTGCCGGATACCGCTCGTAGCTCTCCTCGACGCTGTCGAGAGTGATCCCGAGTCCGTTCGCGAGCAGTTGTACGACGCTGCCCCAGGCGAGCTTCAGCACGCCCGGCTGCAGGATGAACGGCACCGTGTCCAGCGGCGTACCGAAGCCCATGATGTCGCAGAGCACCGCAGCCTGGTCATACGTTGCATAGTTGAGCAGCTCGATGCAGCGCACCTGCTCGATGCGTTCGCTGATGCCGGTGACGAGCAGCGCAAGCGCGTCGTTGCCGAAGCCGGGATCAACGCCGTTGACGAAGATCGACGCGCCGCCTTCCTTTGCGGCCGCGAGTACGTCGCCGACGAGCTCGTCGGCCACGCCGTACGGGTACTGCAGGAAGACCGGGCTGGTCGACACCACGTTGATCCCGGCGCGCAGGAACTTCGCCAGATCGCCCAGCGCCTCGAAGATGCGGTCATCGGCCCATGCGGTATGCACGATGCAGTCGGGCTGGCGCGCGAGCAGCTCGTCGGCGTCGTTCGTCGCGGTCACACCGAGACTGCGGCCGAGGCCCGCCAGCTCGCCGGCGTCCTTGCCGACCTTCGCGTCGCTCGACACCCACACCCCGATCAGCTCGAGCTCGGGATGCGCGTCGATGCCGGCGATCGCGTGCTTGCCGACGTGTCCGGTGCTCCACTGCACGACTCGGTAGCTCACGCCGTCCTGCTCTCATCGAGAAATCGGCTGTCGACGACGCAGGAGTCCTGGTCGAGACCGAGCACCTGCATGAAGCGGCCCTGCGACAGGTACTTGCCGATCACCAGCGACAGCTCGACGATCTCGCCGCTGTCGAAGTGCTCAGCCAGCCGCGCCATCAGCTCATCGCTGATCGACGTCGAGTCGCGGCAGAACCGTTCGGTGAACTCCAGCGCTGTCTTCTCGGCAGCTGTGTAGGCATCGCTGGTGCGCCAGCCGGCCACACCGAGCAGCAACTCGTCGGTGACACCGGCGGCGACCGCCTGCGGGGTGCGCCAGGCAAGGCAGACCGTGCAGCCGTTGATGATCGCAATTCGCATGCGGATGAGTTCGTGCAGCCGCCAATCAAGTGCGCTGGCGAACGCCGCGTCGTTCATCGCCGCGACCGCTTTCGCGAGCCCGGGTCGAAGTGACAGCGCCTTGACGATGTCGAGCTGATCACCGGCGGGCAGTGCGATGCGCGCCATCCTGGCCTCCCGAGGTCCGCCCTACTTCTGACGCGGCGTCAGATTACTCGCCCGCGATCGCATGCAGCGTTTCGAGCGGCGGCAGCGTTGTCATAGTCGTAGGGCAATGACTACGAGACGGAGCCACATGACCGAGCAGTCGTTCAGCGACTTCGTGGTGGCACGCGGTCACGAACTGACCCGGTTCGCCCACTTGCTCTCGCCCAACCGAGCCGAGGCTGAGGACCTGGTCCAGGACACCCTCGCCTCCGCCTATGCGAGCTGGCGGCGGATCGAGCGTGCCCACTCGCCGGAGGCCTACGTCCGGCGGATGATGGTCAACCGTCACATCTCGCTGTGGCGGCGGCACCGCAATCGCGTCGAGCCGCGCCACCTGCTGCCCGAGGTGCCGACAGCAGACACGACCGGACGGGCCGACGTCTCCGATGCCCTGCTGCGGCTGGTTCGTGACCTGCCACCGAAGCAACGCGCCGCCGTCGTACTCCGCTACTACGCCGACTATCCAGACCGTGACATCGCCGAGGCTCTCGGCTGCTCGCAAGCCACGGTGCGCAGTCAGATCTCGCGCGCCCTCACGTCGTTACGCGACCTCGCCGAGCACGCGGATGTCGTGCCCGAGGACATCTCGCTGATCAAGCATGGTGAAAGGACCCTGCAGTGAACGTCGAGGAAATGCTCCGTACCAGCTTGCACGGCGAGGCCGACACCGTCCCGCCGATCAGCGACCTGCTCGACCGCGCAGTCGGTCGCGGCCGGCACAAGCAGCGGGTACGTCGCGCTGCCGCGGTCGGTGGTTCGGCGTTGACCATCGCGGCGGTGGTCGGCGGCGGTCTTGCCGTCGCGAACCTCGGCCCCGACAACCGCGCCTCAGTCACACCGAACAGCACCGCCGGCTCACCGACCGGCGCAGGCACCATGCCCTGGTGGGACACCTGGACCACCGGCCGCCACAACGGACCGGTCGACCAGACCTTCCTCACCGCCGCGAAGCCGATGTACGGCAACGAGTCGCAGCCAGAGGACATCCAAACCTGGGCGACCGGCTCGATGCCGGACGGCACCGACTGGGTGCTGTTCACCTCAGCCACGACTGGTCACGCCCTCCAATGGCTGCAGGGGTGGAACGGTGCGCCCGATTACGGCGAGAGCCGGCAGCCGGTCGACCGCGGAATGACGTGGACGTCGTTCGAGTCACCGACCCTCGCCGCGCACAACGACTACAGACTCGAGCAGCAGTGGCTGATCGTCGTGGGTCAGCCCGACACGACCGCGATCTCCTACGCCGCTGACGGCAGCGACTTCACCGCGATGGACGTGCACGACGGCATCGGCGTCATGAAGATCGACGGCTACCTGCCGACCGGTGCGAGGGTGCAGCTCTCGGACCCCTCCGGGGTCTACGCGACCGGTACGCCGTACGGCGCCGGCCCGGACCCGCAGGCCTCACCGACTTCGGGATCGGCCGCTACGACGACCCCGACCGCGTCGCCGAGCAGCGGGTACGCGCGGGCCCAGACAGCGCCGGCCAGCTCCGGCGCGCCGGCGCAGATCACCCCGACACCCAGCCCGCACTAGCCCGGGGGTTGCCCGGCGCCGTACCTCGCACCCCCACCGCGGCATCGACATGCGTCACGATGGGCCGGTGGCCGTCGCGATCGTCGGAGGCGAGAGTGACCTGGTGCGGTTGCTCGCCCGCCGGCTCGACGCCCGAGGCGGGACCACGATCGCGATCGCTGCGGATACCGCAGCCGGGATCGAGACCGAGCTGCGGGCAGCGGCGCAATCGTGCGGCGCGACGCCGGCGGTGGTGCGCATCGGGATCCGGGCTGCGCAGACCGTCGACTCCGCTGTGATCGCGACAACCGCAACGGAGTGGGCAGCGCGAGCCGAACATCCGCTGAGCGAAGCCTTCCACTTTCACCAGGCCGCGGCCCGATTTCTCACCGACCGTGGCGGGCGGGTCATCGTCGTCCTCCCCACGACAGGTTTGAGCGGAGCCCCGGGCTTCACCCCGCTGGCCACGGCAGCTGAAGGTGAACGATCGTTGGCCAAGGCACAAGCCCGGATCAGCGGCACCGCCAACATCACGGTCAACTGCATCGCGGTCACGCCATCCGTCGTCGTGGTGACCGACCAGGAGCCCGAGCGCGGCGGACTGCCCGCACCAGCGGTACCGGCGCCGGATCTCGACCGGCTCGCCGACCTGATCACAGTGCTGTGCGGCGACGCGTTCGCCGGCGTGACCGGGCAGACGATCGCCCTCGACGGCGGTCGCTGGATGGCGCCATGACAGGGCCGCTGGCGGGCCGGGTGGTCATCGTCACGGGTGCGGGCGACGGGCTCGGGCGCGGCATCTGCCTCGATGCGGCGGCGAAGGGAGCGGTAGTCATCGTCGCCGCTCCGCGCGACAACGCCGCGACCACCGTCGAGTTGATCACCGAGCGCGGCGGCACCGCCAGTTGGCATCGTTGTGACGTCACCGATGCCGAAGGGGTCGCTGAGTGCATCCAGATGACGGTCGCGACTCACGGCGCGTTGCACGCCGTGGTGCACAACGCGACGAGCCGGCATTCCAGCACGCCCGTGCCGCTGGTCGACGTGACCGACGATGAGTGGGCTGACCACGCCGCGGTGTCGTTGCGGGCGGCGTACCTCCTGGCCGTCAACGCCCATCGTCACCTCGCCGCAAGCCACGGCCGATACGTCCTGATGACGTCGCCAGCAGGAATGGAAGGCAGTACGACGCTGCCGGCCTACTCGGCGATGAAAGGCGCGCTGCGAGGCTTCACCAAGAGCCTCGCGATCGAATGGGGGCCGGATCAGATCGGGGTCGCGTGCATCTCACCGCTGTCGAGCAGCCCGGCGCTGACTCGCGCCTACGAGCAGAACCCGGCCCTCGAGCAACGGCTGACCCAGCACATCCCGATCGGTCGGGTCGGCCATCCCGAGCACGACATCGCGCCGGTCGTTTCGTTCCTGATCGGTCCGGAGTCGAGCTACCTCACCGGCCAGACGATCGTGGTCGACGGCGGCCGGTTCACGACGCTATGACGACCAACCCGTGAGCGCCGTCCGGCCGTTCGCACCCGGCAGCGTGTCGCTGCGGCTGTATCCGCACGGTGAGCTGCCGGCGGAGCGGATCGTGGCCGTCTTCCGGCGGCAGGCGACGGCCGCATCCACCGCCGAGTTCGACGGCGTGATGACCAGCGAGCATCACGGCGGGTTCGCGGGCTACCTGCCGAATCCGATCCAGGCCGCGGGCTGGGCGCTGGACGCGATGCCACTCGGATGGGCGGCGCCGTGCCCGCTGTTGCTACCGCTTCGGCCGGCGGCACTCGTCGCTGAGGAGATCGCGTGGCTCGCGGCACGTCACCCGGGCCGGGTCGGTCTCGGTGTCGCGGCAGGATCGCTCGAGTCGGACTTCGAGGTGATGGGCCAGACCAACTCCGACCTCACGTCGCGGTTCGCCGACGGGCTCGGCATGGTCGCTGCGGCGTTGCGCGGCGAGGCGGCCGGCGTACTGGCGAACGACCAAGCGGTGCAGCGGTGCGCTGGTGATCCGGTGCCGGTGCTCAGCGCCGCGATGAGCCCCGCCGCGGTACGACGAGCCGCATCGTGCGACGTCGGGTTGTTGTTCGACTCCCTGACCGACGTCGCCCGCTGCCGGGAGCTGGTCGAGGAGTTCCGGGCCGATGGTGGCCAGCAACCTGTCGTACTGATCCGCCGGGTCTGGGTCGGTGGCGCCCCGACGGCACGGCACCGCGATCAGGTCGACGTGTACGCCGGATACGCGAGCAGCGCGGCGCAGACGCACTGGGACAGCAGCGCGATGATCACGGGCGGCGTTGACGACATCGCGGAGGGTCTCGCGACTGCGCGTGCAGCCGCCGGCGCCGACGCGCTCAACCTGCGAGTCCACGCCCCGGGCCTCGAGCCGGCGATCGTCGACGAACAGATCGCCGCGCTGGCTGACGTGCTTTCGGCCCTGCGCGGGTCATCCGACTAGGGCGGTGAGCTCACAGGTCGGGACGACGATCCAGCCTTCGGTCCGGGCCAGTTCGGCCTGCCGCGAATCGGGACGGCAGACCTTGCCGAGCGCCGCGGACCGCGCGATCAGCGCGCAGACCACTGCATCGAAAGCATCATCGGAGCGTCGACAGAGTGTCGCGTGATCGGCGAGATCGAGGCCTGGCAACCGTCGGCGGAGCGCATCGACCTGCCGTTCCAACACCTCGAGGTTGCGTCCTTGCTTGTAGCCGGAGTGGGGGAAACCCCACTGCTTCAGCGCGGCGGCCGGATACGCCTCGACGACGAGACCGTCACCGCCGCGATCAACCGGCTGTCCGGATTCGGCAAGCTTGGCGAGGATTCCGGCAGCCCGCATCGCGGCATGCCCGATCCGATCGGCTGCGACGCTGAGCGGTCGTAACCCGGTGAGCGCAGTGACGGCGCGATCAGTCTCGCGGTAGGCGAGCAACCGCCTGCCGGCAAGGTCGGTCGGGGCCGAGACACTGCCGCCGCGTTGCGCGATGAGGAAGTCGATGAACGGATCCGGCCATCCAAGGGGGCAGTCGAGGCCGACGCGCGTCGCCTCCGATATCGCTGCGAGGACGTGGTCGTCGTCCTGGCCAACCCGGACGGACACGACGGTCGCCGTCCCACCCGACCAGTCCACGATCGCCACTGCGGTGTTCTTCGGCTCCGCCGCGAGGTCGACACCGACGGTCCGCACCGCACCATCGTCGCAGTGGCAGGGCCTTTCGAGACCGGTCGGCTAGGGTCGCCTCCCGTGGCGCTGCGCATCTTCACCGAACCGCAACAGGGTGCGTCCTACGACGAACTGCTCGCCGTCGCGCAGCTCGCCGAATCGAGCGGGTTCGACGCGTTCTTTCGTTCCGACCACGTACTGAAGATGGGTGACGTCAGCGGTCTGCCCGGCGTCACTGACGCCTGGATCACCCTCGCCGGGCTCGCCCGCGACACCTCGACGATCCGGCTCGGCACCCTGGTGACGCCGGTGACGTTCCGCCACCCCGGGTTGTTCGCGGTGACCGCTGCGCAGGTCGACCAGATGAGCGGTGGCCGGGTCGAGATCGGTCTCGGTGCCGGCTGGTACGGCGCCGAGCACGAGGCGTTCGCGATCACGTTCCCGGAGCTCGCCCGCCGCTACGACCTGCTCGAGGACCAGCTGGCGCTGCTGCACGGTGCGTGGACAGCGGCCAACGGATCCAGCTTCGAGCACACCGGGCCGAGCGCGACGGTCAGCATCGCCGCCGAGCTGAACCGCCGAGCCGCCGCGATCGGGCGCGACCTCGACGAGTTGCGCACCAACGGTCTCGCCGGCACGCCCAACGAACTCCTCGACAAGCTCAACGACTTCGCCAGCCAGGGCATCGACCGGTTCTACCTCCAGGTGCTCGACCTCACCGACCTCGACCACCTGCGACTGATCGCCGAGGCAGTCCAGCCGCATGCCCCCGGCAGCTGACCACCCACGGTGACTCCGACGCTTCAGGTCCCGCGCGACATGGCGGGGCTCACTCCCGCACTTCTCACCACCGCGCTGTCGCAGCGCTGTCCCGGCGCAGTGGTCGCCAAGCTCGACATTGGTGAGATCGAGGACGGTACCAACCGCCGGGCGAGTGTGCAGCTGTCGTACTCCGAGGGCGTCGGACCGGCCTCGGTCTTCATCAAGGTGCACGGCCGGCCGCTGCATCGCCTGGCACTGCTCGCGTTACGCGCCTGGGCGACCGAGGCCCAGCTCGCCAGCTCCGGCGCGGAACGCCCGGTCGAGCATCCGGAGTCCTACGCGGCAGCAATCGATCCGCGGCGGCTCGCCTCGATCGTCGTCATGGATGACGTGACGACGTACGACGGACGACCGAACGACGGAATCACCCCGCTGTCGGTTGCCGAGGTCCGCGACGGGCTGGACGGTCTGGCGAGGCTGCATGCGGCGTACTGGGACCGACCGCTGCCGGCGAACCTCGGCTTCCTCAAGCCGTGGCGGCTCACCAAGACCTGGGCGCTGGTGTCGGGCGCAAACCTCGCCAACGGCATCCGCAAGCTGCGCGCCTCACCGGCGGCGGCCTCGCTGCCGCGTGACGCGACGATCCGCTCGTTGGAGTTTCAGTTCCGGGAGAGCGCCCTGCGCGCGGCGAGCGGCCCGCAGACCGTGTTGCACGGCGATGCGCATCCGGCGAACACCTACGCGCTGCCTGGGGACCGGACCGGATTCCTCGACTGGCAGCTCGCCCGCACCGGTCACTGGTCGCATGACGTCGGGTACTTCATCGCCGGCAGCCTCGATGTGGAGGATCGCCGCCGGCACGAACGCGAGCTGATCGCGTACTACCTCGAGCGGCTGGCGAGCGGCGGCGTCACCGCACCTGCGTTCGACGACGCCTGGACCCACTACCGCGCGACTCCGGCGTACGGGCTCGCAACGTGGCTGCACACGCTGTCAGCCGGGACTTTTCAGCCATATGCCACCTCGCTTGCCACGATTCGGCGGTACGGCGCTGCCTACGACGACCTCGACACCGCCCGGCTGTCCAGCTGAAGCAGGGGTGACAGTGCCGGATCAGGGTGCAGTCAGGGTCATTCCCTGATGTGCTCAAGACGTTGAGCCGCCACCATGACGCTGTCCGTCGCCCCGTGCTGTCTTGAGCCGTCAGGAATCACACATGATCGAAGTGCAGTCGTTGACGAAGAACTACGGTGCGGTTCGCGCCGTCGACGACCTGTCGTTTCGGGTTGAGCCCGGCCGGGTCACCGGCTTCCTCGGCCCGAACGGATCCGGGAAGTCGACCACGATGCGAATGATCCTCGGCCTGGATCGGCAGGACGCCGGCACCGCGACGATCGCGGGGCGACCGTACGGCGATCACCGTTACCCGCTGCACGAGGTCGGCGCGCTGCTCGAGTCGAAAGCCGTGCATCCGAGCCGAATGGCGGTGAACCATCTGCGCTGGCTCGCCGCGAGCAACGGCCTCCCGCAGCGACGGGTCGATGAAGTACTCGAGCTCACTGGCATCGAGAAGGTCGCCCGCCGCCGGGCGAAGGCCTACTCGCTCGGTATGGCGCAACGGCTGGGCGTCGCGGCCGCACTGATCGGCGACCCGGGTGTGCTGTTGCTGGACGAGCCGGTCAACGGCCTCGACCCGGAAGGCATCCTCTGGATCCGTACCTTGATGCGGGCGCTCGCAGACGAGGGCCGCACGGTTCTGGTGTCGAGTCATCTGATGAGTGAGATGGCGGTGACCGCCGACCACGTTCTCGTCATCGGCAAGGGACGCCTCATCGCCGACACCTCTGTGAAGGAGCTCGTCGCGGGTGCCGCCGGCGGCAGCCTCCGGCTGGTCAGCCCGGACGCGACCGAGCTGCGACGACTGCTCACGGCCGACGGCGCCACGGTCAGTCTTGAACCCGACGGCGCGCTCCGCGTCACCGGCCTCACCGGTCCGCAGGTCGGCGAGCTCGCACGGCAACATCAGCTTGCGATCTATGAGCTGTCGATCCAGCAAGCCTCGCTCGAGGAAGCGTTCATGGAGCTGACCAAAGACAGCGTCGAGTTCAACTCGCCCGTCACCCGCAACAACGAACGGATCTCAGCATGACGACGGCCACGCCGCCGGTGATGACAGTGAGCAACGCCACGATCTGGCGCTCGTTCGCTCACGCCGAGTGGATCAAGCTACGAACGGTGCGATCGACGATGTACACCCTGCTCGCCGCGGCGGTCATCGCGATCGGCATCTGCGCGATCGCCTGCCAACATCTCGTCTCCGACCTGTCCGGCGCGACAATCCCCCTGAAGGGCGAGTTCCTGGTCAACCCGACCGATCCCAACCGCTCCCTGGTCGGCACGATCGTCGCCCAGCTCGCGATCGGCGCGCTCGGCGTACTCGTGGTGACGTCGGAGTATGCCACCGGGATGATCCGGGCCAGCCTGTGCGCAATGCCACAGCGGTTGCGCTGGATCTCCGCGAAGTTTGCGGTGTTCACGGCGGTCGCGCTGGTCGTCGGTCAGGTGCTGACCTTCACGTCGTTCGGTATCGGACAGGCGATCCTGCACATCCGCCATGTCGGGCTGTCTCTCGGCGACCCGGGTGCGCTGCGAATCGTGGTGGCGTCGGGCCTGTACATCGCCCTGGTCGGAATCATGGGTGCCGCGCTTGGACTCATCGTCAAGCACACCGCGGGTGCACTGGTCAGTTTGATTGCCATCTTGTTCGTCTTGCCGGGAATCATCAGCGGCGCGTTCTCCGAGCCGTTGCAGGGCCACATCATGCGCTTCCTGCCGCAGAACGTCGGCGAGCAGTCGATCACGATCGCGCGGATGTCCGACCACTTCAGCACCTGGGCGGGCATCGCACTGATGGTCGGGTACGTCGCCGTGCTGATCGCCATCGGCAGTGCGTTGCTCCGCCGCCGCGACGCGTGACCCTCGGTTAGCCGCAGCCGGCGAGAGGGACGGGCGCTCTGCCCGTCCCTCTCGCTACCAGGGGCCTGCTAGCTGCTCATTGCTGCTTCACTGCACTAACTGCCCGGGACTGCGGCGGTGACCGTCTGCTCGTCGTGGCCACCGACTCCGCCGAAGGTCACGTCGTTGCGCAGGTCGGTCCAGATCGGGTGAGCCGCGCCGTCCGGGCCGTACGCCATCCCGGTGTAATCACCGATGAACAACGTCGCGCCCGGGAACGCCGGATTCACCGTGATCCGGAACCAGCGGTCGCCGGTCGTCGGGTCGGACAGCGCAGTGCTCACCTGGTTGGCGGTGAAGCCCGTTGACCCGGCCGGTGACGTGGCGAGCGTCTGCCCGTACTCGTGGTTGGCCGGGTCGTAGGACCGGTCCATGTACGTCACGCCGAGAGTGCCGTTCGGCGAGTATGCCGCCCACGGGAACCACTGGTCGGCCGTCACATTCGCGCCGCCGCCGGGTAGCTGCTCCGGCGCCGACCAGGTACGGCCGTAGTCGGACGACCGCGACACGAAGACGTCGGAGTTCGTCACCGTCGTGTACGGGTCGGTGTCGCCGCTGTTGTCCGACGGGCTGTTGCGCATGTCCGACCACGTCACCGCGAGGGTGCCAGGCGACGCGGGGTCGGCGGTGATGTTGCCGCCGCTCCAGGTCCGGAACTGGCTGTCCTGGTAGGTCTGACGACCTTCGGCGTCGAGGGGATAGTCCGCGGTGCCGTCCTGCAGTGGGGCAACCTGGTACGGACCTGCGGCAAGTGCACCGGTCGTGGGATCGACCTCGACATCGACGTACTGGTCGTCGAAGTCGGTGCTTCCCGGCGCCGGCCCGTTCTCGAACGCAACCATCACCCGGCCGTCGGGGGTGACCGTGGGCACCGACAGCGTGTCCTGGTCGCAGGCATCGGCAGTCGTCAAACCGCTTCCGGTGCAGAACGGCGCCGAGCCGCTGATGTTGACCGGCGTGGTCCAGGTCTTGCCGCCGTCGTGGGTGACGGTGTCGTAGATCGGCGACGCGATGTAGGCACCCTTGTTGCCGTCGTGGAACATCGTGAACGTGACGATGGCGTTGCCGTCGCCCCAGGCTGCGATGTACTCCTTGTCGAGGAAGCGCCCCACGCCGTTGCTGCTGCCGCTGCCGCGCGCCACCTTGCTCGCCGGAGTCCAGGTCTTGCCGCCGTCGGAGGAGGTGGAGACCTGCACGTCGGGGGCGGTCTCGCCCGGTGCGTTGCCCTGCGCGACGTTGAAGCTCAGAGTCGAGTAGTACGCGCGGCCGGTGGCGTCGAACGCTATCGCCGGGTCGCCGGTGAAGTCACCGGACCACGGCACGGCGTAGTCGGCCCAGTGCTGACCGCCGTCGGTGCTGACATGCGCCCGCGACAGCGCGGTTTCGAAGACGTGGCCACCGCTTGCCGTCAACTGATAGTCGTTCGCCCCGGCGATGAGGTTGCTCGGGTCGCCCGGATTGACCGCGATGGTGGTCTCGTTGTCGGGCGCAGTCGCTTCGCAATCGGTACGGCGGTTGCTGGCGTCCAGGCCGGAGGCGGTACAGATCTGGCCGGACACGTTCTTGGTCGCACCGGCCGACGCTCCGCCGACAGCACCGGCGGATCCCGGAGCGAGCACGTTGAAGGTCTGATGCGTAACCGGAAGCACCAGGTCGTCGTCGGCAGCGGCGATTCCGCCCCCCAGGCCGGCGAAGGTGATCAGGACAGCGCTGAGACTGAGAACTTTCCTTGTAGACATCGACACCTCTGGGAGTAGGTCCGGGTCAGGCCTGGTGGGCCAGGCCCAGACCTACTCCCTCTTGTGGTGGGTTGTCCAGATCTGGCC
>JAICXJ010000059.1 GCA_025980465.1 Frankiales bacterium
CCCTCAGCTCCACCCTCAGCTCCACCCTTGTGATCTCGCAAGACATCCTGGACTCCTGTCGCAGGACATCCCGGACAAGGCTAGGTCTTGTTGCGGGTTTGGTAGTTGCGGTTGGGGTCGACCCCCACCAACGCTTCGGCTGCGATGAGTCTTCCGACCCTGCAACGTCCTACCTGGGACTGCATCGGCAACTGACAAGCGCGGCGAAGGGATACGCAGATGGAGATCATCAACCTGGGTGAAGCGGACGGGCTGCCGCCAGTCGACTGGGCCACCGTCGCTGAGAAGCTCGACGCCGGATCGGCGCCGGATCCCGACGCGCACAACGCCCGGACGAAGTGGCTGACCACTCTCAACGGGGACGGCAGTCCGCACGTCACCGCCGTCGGTGCGATCTGGCTGGACGGCGCGTTCTGGTTCCAGACCGGCACCGGCACGCGGAAGGCGCGCAATGTCGCGCGCGATCCGCGGTGTTCGCTTGCGTTGTCGATCCGTGATGCCGACGTCGTCATCGAGGGTGACGCTGCGCGGGTATCCGAGCCGACCGAGGTGGCACGCATCGCGAAGGCGTGGGCCGATGGCGGTTGGCCGGCGGAGCCCCACGGGAGCGGGACCGGCATCACCGCCCCGTTCAACGCGCCGTCGCAAGGCCCACCACCGTGGAACGTGTATCGCATTGAGCCGCGCTCAGCGACCGTGACCTTGGGCGTCGAGCCTGGTGGGTTGACCCGTTTCCGGTTCTGAGGCTGTTGGCGCGCTACCGGTAGCGCGGGCCGCACGGCATGTGCCTAGCCCTGGTTCGGAGCGCCCCCTAATCTGACCGAGTGGCGATCTGTCCGGCGTGTGCCCAGGACAACCCCGAGATAGCTCGGTTCTGCCTGGCCTGTGGCACCAAGTTGCAGGGCGAGACGCAGCCGCACGAGGAGCGTCGCGTCGTCACGGTGATCTTCGTAGATCTGGTCGGTTTCACCAGTCGAGCCGAGAAGCTCGACCCGGAAGATGTACGCGCGATCCTCTCGCTGTACTACGAGCGGGTACGGGCCGACATCGAGTCATTCGGCGGTGTGGTCGAGAAGTTCATCGGCGATGCCGTGATGGGCCTGTTCGGTGCGCCGACGTCGTTCGGCGACGACCCGGAGCGGGCTGTCCGGGCGGGCCTGGCCGTCCTCGACAGTGTGGCCGAGCTCAACGCCGAGCATGCGGATCTGGACCTCGAAACCCGGATCGCAGTCAATACCGGCGAGGCACTCGTGTCGCTCATGCCCGAACAGGGCCAGGCGATGGTCGCCGGTGATGTGGTCAACACCGCGAGTCGACTGCAGAGCCAGGCACCGGTCAACGGAATCCTGGTGGGCTCCGAGACCTACACCTGCACCCGCGAGGTCATCACCTACGCGCCGGTCGACGCGATTCAGGCCAAGGGCAAGGCGGAGCCGGTGTCGGCCTGGCAGGCTCTGGCCGCCGCATATCTCCCGAGGGAGGCCGAGCCGAGCGGTGCGCCGCTGGTCGCCCGCGACCGCGAGTTGCGGATCCTGCAGGATGCCTGGCAGCGGGTCGTTGCCGACGCGTCGTTGCATCTCGTCACCGTCTTCGCGCCGCCAGGAATCGGAAAGTCCCGGCTCGGCTTCGAGTTCATGCGGCGGGTTGCGGATGGCGGCGGTCGGACGGTGAAAGGCCGATCCCTGCCGTATCGCGACAGCGGCGCGTACGGAGCCTTTGCCGGCCAGATCAAGCAACTCGTCGGCATCTTCGAAAATGACTCCGCCGACGTCGCGTTCGCCAAGCTTCGCGCCGAGGTCGAGCGGCTGCTCGGTACCGCGCAGAGTGAGGCGGTCACCGACCACCTTGCCGTAATTCTCGGGTTTGAAGGAACGACGGATGTCGCCGACCGCGAGAGCCTCTTCTTCTCGGTGCGGTGCTTCGTTGAAGCTGTTGCCGCCGAGCGTCCGCTGCTGCTGGTGTTCGAGGATCTGCATTGGGCCGACGGCGCCCTGCTCGACCTCACCGAGCTCCTCGCGGCCCGGATGCGCAACGTTGCGGTCTTCCTGCTCGCGCTGGCACGGCCGGAGCTGCTCGACAGCAGGCCCGGCTGGGGGAGCGGGCTGCCGTCGTACCTCGCCCTCACGCTAGAGCCACTGACCACTACTGACGCGTGCGCCCTCGCCGCCCACTTGCTTGGATCGTTGGCGGACGCCGACCGGGACCGGCACGCAGCGTTGCTGGCCCGTACCGCCGAGGGCAATCCACTGTTCCTCGAACAGCTCGCGGCGACCCTGACGGAGCAGACATTCGTGCAGCAGTCGTCACTGCCGACGACGATTCGCGGCATCGTCACGGCGCGACTGGACGCTCTCCCGGCGGACGAGCGCGCGTTGCTGGTCGACGCGGCGGTCGTCGGACGAGTGTTCTGGCGTGGTGCCCTGACGCAGAGTTGGGACGATGCCACCCTCACCCGCCTGCTGGGCAAGCTTGACTCGCGGGACCTGGTCCACCGCGAGATGGTGTCGATGATCGAAGGCGAGCAGCAGTTCGCCTTCAAGCACGGCCTGATTCGCGACGTGGCCTACGAGCTACTCCCGCGTCGTCGCCGGCTCGAACGACATGCCGAGGTCGCCGAGTTCCTCGAGGCCGCGTCCCTGACCGGGACGGAGGCAGTTGCCGCGACTGCTCGACATTGGCGCGACGGCGGTCGGCCCGAGCGCGCGGTGGACTACTTCCTCACAGCCGCCGAGCTGACCGGCCGCGGCTGGGCGAAGGACAGCGCCGCGATGTTCTACGGCGAGGCGCTGTCGTGCCTGCCGGAGGACGACGAACGGCGCCCGATGGTGCGCGCGAAGCAACTGGTCCATGGCGTGGCCGCCATGCACGTGATGGACATGCGCCGCGGCAGCTAGTACCCGATCAACGTTGGTTGATGGGGTACTAGCTGAGCGGGAAGTCCTCGGGGGTGACGTCGCCCGCTATCTCGTGAATTCGCTCGACCCGGTGCTCGCCGAGCTGCTCAGCGTGCTGGCGGACCGACTCCTTGTCGGGCGCGGCGTACGTGCAGAAGGTCTTGACGTTTCCTTCTTCGTCGACGACCACGTGGCTGTGCTCCCAGGTGATCCCCGGGAACTTGTCCCGAGCGATCTCCCGCGAGCGCCGGCCGATCTCCTGCATCTCCTCTTGATCGACGAAAAAGGTCCGCTCAATCAGAAAACGCGGCATTTCCCCCCACCTCATTCAGCTGCGCCGGACTCCGTCCGACAGTGACGGCGCAGTCTAGTGATCGAGAGACGGAACGCGCACGTTCCGTCTCTCAACTGATGCGGCGCTGTGGGGGCCCGTCCGTAATTGGACCCCCACACGCTCGCTCGCCTGTGCCTGTGGCGGCTGTCGTCTCTCGTCGTCAGCCGTGGTTGAGCCGGGTGTGGCCCTGGACGTCGTCGTCATCGGCGGCGCCGTGGTTGAGCCGGGTGTGGCCCTGGACGTCGTCGTCATCGGCGGCGCCGTGGTTGAGCCGGGTGTGGCCCTGGACGTCGTCGTCATCGGCGGCGCCGTGGTTGAGCCGGGTGTGGCCCTCGACGTCGTCGTCCTCGGGAGTGATCTTCTCGTCTGACATGTCGGTCGACCTTCCTTCCTGCCCGGTCTTGCCCGGTCCTTGCCCGGTCCTTCTCGACCGGTTGGCTCATACCTTGCCGCTAAATCGCGGCCTTGTCTGTCGGGCGGGCGACATCGCCCCCGTCGTTCTCACGACACGTCGCCGGCAAACCGGCGGAGCGAGTCGACGTCGCGAAGCACCACCGCCCGCCCGGCGAGTGAGATCCATCCCCGCCTCTCGAAGCCCCGTAGCGCCTGATTGACGCTCTGTCGGGTGCCGGCGACCCGGTGCGCAAGCTGCTCCTGGCTCAGTCCCAGGTCGACCGATCCGGCCTCGTCCCGCGGATGCTCGAGCAAGATTTTCGCCACCCGGCGGGGCAGGTCGAGAAAGACCAGGTCGGCCGTGGCATCGGTGAGGCGACGGAACCCCGACGCGACCACCGCGAGCAGGCTCGAGGTCACCCGCGGGAACTCGCGCTGCAGGTCGAGGAGGGCCTGGGCCGGAACGAACAGCAGCTCGGTCTCATCGAGGGTCTCGGCGTCAGCCGACCGCGGACCGCCGTCGATCAGACCCAGCTCACCGAGCACCCCGCCCGGCCCCACGATCGCCAACATGAGCTCACCGCCGTCGGCGGATCGCACGATCACCGTGATCCGGCCCGAGATGACGATCAGGAGGTTGTCACTCGGATCGCCGGCGTTGAACACGATCTGGCCCTTGCGGAACCGCCTGACACGTGAGTCCGCCGCGACCTTGCTGAGCGTCGCAGCCGGTACCCCCGCGAACAGCGGCAACCCACTCAGCATCGCGGTGAGGTCTTTGTTCTCAGCCATCGTCACCTGCCTCGGCGTTGCTGGATACGGCGCGAAGCACGCACTTCACGTCGTACGGCGTGAGCGACGGGTGCTTGCTCAAGATCCGGGCGACCAGTCCGGTCACGTGGGGCGCGGCGAAGGAGTTGCCCGTGGACACGATCGTGCTGCCGTTCAGCCACGGCACCTCGATGTCGATGCCGGGTGCGCCGAAGTCGACCGGCGGAGCCGGGTTGGCGTCGATCGAGAACGGGTCCTGACCGTCATGAGCGGCGACCGAGATCACCGACGAGAACTGGCCCGGATAGGTGGGGGCGGGCACGTTGTTCGTCGCACACACCAGGATGGTGCCGGCGAAGGCCGCCTCGTCTGCGATCTCGTGGAACAGGCCGAAATAGTCCTCTCGTCCGGTGCTGAGCGAAAGGTTCACCACCCGAGCGCCGTGCTCAATGGCCCATCGCAATCCCGCCGCGAACACCATGCCCTTGCCGCTGAGCCGCTCGCCGAGCACCCGGACCGAGGTGAGCCGAGCCTGCGGTGCCGCGCGCCGGATGATGCCGGCGCACGCGGTGCCGTGCCCGAACAGGTCGTCGTGTGGGCCGTCCTCGTAGCGGACGAGTTCCTCCTCGCGGTCCCATGACAGCGCGACCGCCGCCTCGACCGACCTGACCGCCGGATGAGTGGCGTCGATGCCGCTGTCGACGACAGCGACGTCGACCCCGGCTCCGGTCGCGCCACCCCAGGCCCATTCCTTGCTGATCGGCAGGTCGATTCGGCGGATCGCGGTGAGCGTCTCCGGCGCGAACGCCTCGGCCCACGCCGGCCTCAGCGCATCCGTGAGGACCGCCTCCTCGCGTAGTCGGCGATCTCGGTGAGCACGGCGACGGCGAGCTGTCGCTCGGCTGGACCCTGCCGGATCAACGCAACGAAGGTTGCGGCGAGGGTCGCCAGATCCCGGTCACCTGCCGGTAGCTGTTCGGCGACCTGCATCGCGGCGGCCGCGAGGTCGCCGTCGGGCGTCGCCGCCTCGGCGATGGCACTGAGCAGCACGCGGCCGAGTTCGGAGAACGCCCGCACGCTCTCCAGCGCGATCGCGGCCTGGTCGGCGAACAGCGACAACAGTCGCATGTCGTGCTCGGCATCGGGACGCCGCGCGTCGCGGTCCAGCAGCGTGATCACGCCGAGGGTGCGCTGCGGGGACGCAACCGGTACGGCGAGCAGTGCGGTCGGTACGTATCCGGTCTGCTCGGCGACGTCGCGGGAGAACCGTGGGTCGTTACCGAGATCGCTGATGGCTATCGGCTGACCGGATTGCACGACCCAGCCGGCGATGCCGTGGCTGGACGGAATTCGCATTCCCGTGACGTCGTCGGCGCCGGCGCCGACGGCGGTGGTGTACACCAGCTCGGACTCGTCGTCGCTGAGCAGTGCGAGCGAGCAGGCCGCGGCACCGAACAGCTGGCGCGCGGTACCGGTGAGACTGCGCAGCAACTCCTCGCTGCCCACCGGCCGTACCGCCGGGCCGATGCTGGATGCCAGCGAAGCGAGCTCCGCGAGCAGTTCGTCGGCGGTGGTCATGGTTGTGACACTGAGGATCGCCCCGTCCTGTCCGAGTCGTCGGGAAAGCCTATGGCGGCCTCGGTGTCAGCGGCAGGCTGGCGTGGCGGCGTTCGCCGCCCGCTCGTGCGGTACCACCTCGCACCGGTGAGCTGGATCAACGAGCCGCTCGGCGGTGCCGAGCTGAGCGCGTCGAGGAAGATCTCACCGTCGATGCGAAGCAGCTGGCTGGGTTCCCGGGTGCTCACTGACGCTGTCCGCCGGACGTCGTGGACCAGTCCCAGCTCGCCGACGTAGCCAGGTGCGGTGACGACCGGTAGCTGTTTCGCCGCTCCCGTCTTGCCGACCGCGGACACCGCCAGGGAACCTTCGACCAGCACCCAGAGGGCATCGGAGATGTCGCCCTCGTTGATCACGCTGGTGCCGGCCGGAAGGCTGACCGGCTCGGCAGCCTTGGCCAGCTTTTCCAGCGCGACCGTCGCGGCACCTTCGAACAGGTCGAGCTCGTGAAGCAAAGCGACCCGTTCTCTGATCGCCTGCGCTGCCGCCATCGACGACCGATCGGCGCGGAGCAACAGCGGCAGGGCGGCCGCCCCGAGCACCGGCACCCCGATGCCCGTCACGAGCAGCGCCGCGACGACGCCCTCGGTCGATAGCACGGCTGAGATCGCAAAGCTCGCCACCAGGATCGCGGCGGTGATCGCCGCCTCGAATGCGGCGAGCACCCGGCTGAGCTTCTCGTTGGCGACCTGCCGTTGCAGGGCGGTGATGGCGAGGACATCCACGACAACCATGCCGACCCCGGACATCACCTGGAGCAGGAACGCGATCGCGGGCGTGTGCGTCGTCGCGGTGAGAGCGAACGGTGCCGCCTGCGCGACAATGCCGACCGCGATCACTGGCGCAAGGCGGATGTGGGTGCTCAGGCGGTTGGCGAGCCCCGCGGCGATCACCCCACCGAGCGCTCCGCCGGCCAGTAGGTAGCTGTAGCCGTTCACCCCGGTGCCGAGGCGAATGGACAGCGGCGCGAAGATCACCGTCGATGCGCCGTACACCGCCGAGTCGAGGGCGCAGAACATCACCAGGGCGAGCGACGATTGCTGCGCTGCCATGAGCTGGAAACCCGCGATCCACTGTTTGAGCATTGACTCGTCGCTGTCGACCGAGCCTCGCGAACGTGCCTTCAGGCGGAGGAGGAGGACGATGTCGAGGAAGTAGCTGGCGGCGTTGACGATGACGCCGTCCACCGGCGAGCCGAGGGCGAGCAGCAGTCCGCCGATGGCGGGGCCGAGTACGACGACCAGGTTCTCGATAGCGGCGAACAGCGAGTTGGCGGCTGCCAGATCCCGTTCGGTGACCAGGTGAGGCAGCAGTGCCCCTGCGGCGGGCCGGTACGGCGCGGCGACCGCACCCGAGACCATCGTCAACGGGATCAGGGTTGCGACCGGCGCTTTGAGGCCGACCACCACCGCGATCGCGGTCATGGTCAGGCCGGAGCCGAGCGCGGAGAACACCATCACCCTGGTTCGCTCGTACCGGTCCGCGACGGTGCCGGCGTACCCGCTGAGCAGCAGGCCGACAATCCAGCGGGAGGCAGCAACTGCGGCGATCCAGGCTGGCGAGTGGGTCTGCTGGTAGACGTAGACGGACAGGACGACGCTGTAGGACCAGCTGCCTATCTGGTCGACCAGGGTCGCGACGACCAGTCGGGCGAAGTCGGGTTGACGCAGCGCGTCGCGGTACCGCCCCCGCGGTGGGCCACTCACGTCAGGTTCGACCGTTACGCAGGCGCGTCACGCTGGGCGCGACCGGCCGCAGGTTCGGACATGGCGTTCCCTCTCACGAGTCGGCTGCTGCCTGGTCAGCATGCTGCATTCCGTGGCTCGCGCGCTGTCGGTTCAGCCACATCAGTCGGGCGGGTTCGGCAGGGCCGGATCGGCGCTGGCGCACAGGCTCAGGGCGTGGACGGATGCCAGGCGGCAAGGAACGCGAGCGTCGTGAGCGCGGCATTGTCGGCGGAGAGCTGGCGGTAGACGAAGAACTGCGACGGGTAGCCCGGGAGATGAAGCGGATCGCCTCCGCCGTCGGACACCGCGCGGAAGCCGAGGAAGGCGGCGTGGTGGGCGTGCGCCACCCGATCGACGGCCGCGGTCTCGTTGTCCTCCGCTGCGTAGCCCGGCGACTCCCCGGAAGCCGGGTTGATGTTGGACTGGATGAAGCGGGCGGAGATCAGCGGACCGACCTCGGCCAGGAAGGTCGCAGTGTCGAGCACCAGGTGTTTCTGCTCGGGACACGGCTCGCAGCCGAACACGTCACCGCCACCGGGCAGGCAGGGAAATGGGTTGCCGTCGAACGGGTCGGTCGTCTGTCCCTTTCCGCCCACCTCGATCGTCGGCTTGTGGGTGACGGTCGTCAGCGGGAGGGTGTCTGGACTTGGCGCGCACAGACAGAGCGGATCGCCGACATGGTTGGTCCGCTCGAGCCGCACGGACCCGCCGGACGCCACCCCGCGGACCGCCGCGAGCATCCCCTTGTCCACGCCGTAGAAGTGTCTGCCGTTGTCGAGGGTCCACCGGGTCGGTACCAAAACGTCGCCGATGTAGTCGCCGCCGGCGACCCCGGAGAACACGACCGAGTCGATTGCACTGTGTCCGTCGCAACGGAACAACCGGAACGCCTCGCGAGTGGTTCGGGTGGCGTTGACCGGACCGATTCCGGTCAGGGCCAGTACGACGCGGTGCCCGCGGAGCCGGCCGACGAAGAAGTCGCGGCTCCCGACATGAACCGTCTTCGATACGTGCTCCTGGGCGAGCAGCGGGCCGAGCTCGACCGGCATCGCGGACACGACGAGGGTCCGTGACGGGCAACCACCCGCGGCCCGCGCCACGTTCGGCGCTGCGATGGCAACGAGCACGCCGGCAGCAAGCGCAAGTCCGGCGAGGCCCCGCGTCGGGGCGGCTCGGCGCCGTCCGGCCGGTCTCCCCCACCCGAGCACTGCCACTGCCACGGTCCGAGGACTTCGGCAGCAGCCGGCCATCTCCTGCCCCTGACGCGTCAGCGCGGGCTGTCACCATCGATGATCCAGTGCCGGGTCACCGCGGTGATCCAGCGGTCGTCGCCGACGGGTTGCAGGGTGAACCGCGAGACGGTCCGCTGGCCGCCGTGCATATCGGTGTACAGGAGGTCGATCGTCACGATCCGACGCTCCACCAACGCTGAGCTGAACTGCTGATAGCGCTCATCGCTCGGATCCCGCAGTGCGCCCTGCCAGAGGCCGACGCCGCCCGGAGGGATGTAGAAGTCGCGCTGCTGCGCGCGGAAGTTGTCCACGTCGCCGTAGTGGCCCTCGGCGCCCTGCCGTTCCGGAATCGGCGACCAGGCCTGGATCACCGCCATCCCGGCACCGGCGTTACGCACTGAGATCACGAAGTAGATGACGTCGTCGTGCTCCTCGAACACCGCGCCCCCGCCGGACGCGTGAAACCAGCGCCCGTCGCCGAAGCCGATCTTCTGATCGGGGTCGTCGAGCTGGGAATTCACCAGGAGCGGCCGCAGGCCGGCCAGCATCGCTCGTTCCGAGATCTTCGACGCCCGGTTGGCCGATCGGGTGGCCGCGAACGTCGCGATGGCGAGCACCAGCGTGCCCCCGGCAGTGGTGAGTGAGGCGATCGTTTCGGCGTTCATCGACCCGGATTCAACCAGCGCCCTCGACGGCGGCAGTCAGGCCACCCCGGCGCGATAAACCAGGAACGACGCCGCGACGTACTGGCAGGTGAAGGCCGCCACCGTGCAGGCGTGGAAGATCTCGTGGAACCCGAACCACCGCGGGCTGGGATTCGGGCGCTTCAGCCCGTAGACCAGGCCGCCGAGCGTGTAGAGCAAGCCGCCGACGACGATCAGGACAAAGGCCGCGATTCCCGCGCCGCGCAGGAGTTCCGGAATGACGAACGCTGCCGCCCAGCCCAGCCCGATGTAGAGCGGCACGTAGAGCCAGCGCGGCGCGCCGACCCAGAACACTCGGAACACGACGCCGACCAGGGCCGTCCCCCATACGGCGCAGAGCACGGCGACCCGAGCTTCGTCGCGCAGTGCGAGCAGCGCGAAGGGGGTGTAGGAGCCGGCGATCAACAGGAAGATGTTGGCGTGGTCGAGCCGCTTGAGCCGACGCTCGACCGCGGGTGACCAGTTACCCCGGTGGTAGATCGCGCTGGTTGTGAACAGCACGAACGACGTGAGCGCATAGGCCACTGCCGCTACCCGGCCAGGAGCGGTCGGGGCGAGGACGATGAGGACGACGCCCGCCGCGAGGACCACCGGTGAGGACACGGTGTGAAGCCAGCCGCGCAGTCGCGGCTTGGCGAGCGCGACCGCGTCGGCAACGGCCTCGGTGGTGCGCTCGACCGCACGCGCACCCGCGGCGACTGCCGTGGCTGCGAGTTCGCGTGGTTCGGTCATGCGTCAGCTCCGGAGGCAGTCTCAGCAATCATTCAGAACAACTGTGCACCGTCATATCTGAGGAACTGACGGAGGAATGCATGAGTGACGACCTGTTCTGGCCCCCGCTCTCGGGCGGCGAGGACGACGAACGACGCTACCCCGGGCCGCCCGAATCGACTACTGCGCCGCTGCCGGACGCGTCGACCGGTGGTATGCCGCCTCGTACGCCGCGCCGGTGGACAACGGCCGCGCTCGTCGGGGTGACGGCATTCGTCTTCGGAGGCGGCGGCGCCGCGATCGGCGCCGCGCTCGCCGACAACGATGGCAGTTCGTCGCTGCCGTCGGCGGGCCTGAACGTCGCGACCGGCACGCCCAGCTCACTCGACCTGAGCCCGAAGTCATACGCCGCGATCGCGGCGAAGGTGCTGCCGTCAGTGGTCTCGATCAACGTCACCAACCCGAGCTCGGGCGCGGCGGACACCGGCTCCGGGATCATCCTGCGGCCCGACGGCTACATCTTGACCAACGATCACGTGGTCGCGGCTGCCTCCAACGGAGGTCAGGTCTCGGTGACGTTCAACGACGGCAGCACGTCGCGCGCCCGGCTTGTCGGAACCGATTCGCTCGACGATCTCGCCGTCATCAAGGTGGCGAAGAACGGACTTACCGCCGCCGTCCTCGGCAACAGCTCGCAGATCAGGGTCGGCGACCCGGTGCTCGCGGTGGGATCGCCACTGGGACTGACCGGAACCGTCACGTCCGGGATCGTTTCCGCCCTCAATCGGCCGGTACAGACCCAGGAGCAGCCCCAGCAACTGAACCCGTTCGGGCTGGGCAATGGCAGTGGCTCAACGCCATCCAGCCAGCCAACCGTGATCGAGGCGATCCAGACCGATGCGGCGATCAACCCCGGGAACTCTGGCGGCGCATTGGTCGACGCTGACGGCCAGGTGATCGGAGTGAACTCAGCGATCGCGTCCCTGGGATCGGACCTGCTCGGCTCGCAGAGCGGCAACATCGGCGTCGGCTTCGCGATCCCGATCGATCAGGCCAGGGTGATCGCGGCCGAGTTGATCGATACCGGTCACGCAACGCATCCTTTGCTCGGAGTGACGTTGACCGACGCCACCTCCAGCAACGGCATCGACCGGGCGCTGGTCCATTCGGTGACACCAGGCGGACCGGCGGCTAAGGCAGGTCTCAAGGGAGGCGACGTGATCACCGGGATCGATGGCCAGCCGACCGCCGGCTCCGACGCCGTCATCGCGGCGATCCGCACGCACCAGCCAGGCCAACGAATCATCGTCGCGTTCGTCAGGGGCGGCGTCAGCAAGACTGTCAGCGTCGTGCTGGCCAACGAGACAACGAGCAGTTCGTAGGAGGGCTGATGTCAGCCGGGCCCCGGGTGCTCGTCGTCGACGACGATCCGCAACTGCGTGAAGCGTTGACGCGAGCGCTTGAGCTCGACGATTACCACGTGACGACCGCGAGCAACGGCGTGAAGGCCTTGGAGGCCGTCAGCACGCAGCGGCCTGACGTGATGGTGCTCGACGTGATGATGCCGTACGTCGGCGGCCTCGACGTCTGTCGCACGTTGCGGAGCAAGAACGACCGGCTGCCGATCCTCGTCCTGACCGCCCGTGACGAGATCGGCGACCGGGTCGCGGGGCTTGATGCCGGCGCCGACGACTACTTGACGAAGCCGTTCGCGCTGGAGGAGCTGCGGGCACGCCTGCGCGCGTTGCTACGACGTACGACGCCGGACGAGGACGACGAGTCGGCTGTGCTGGTCCACGACGACCTCGAGCTCGATCCGGCCGCCCACACCGCGCGCCGCGGGGGGCGCCCGATCGACCTCACCCGCACCGAGTTCGCGTTGCTCGAGTTGCTGCTTCGCAATGCCGGCCGGCCGCTGCCACGCGAGACGATCATGGATCGGGTGTGGGGCTGGGAGTCGGAGCCGACCAGCAACTCGCTCGAGGTGTTTGTGGGCTACCTGCGGCGCAAGACCGAAGCAGACGGCGAGCCTCGGCTCATCCATACCGTGCGGGGCGTCGGCTACGTCCTGCGCTCCGAGTCATGACCCGACCCGCCGTGCGGGTCCGTCACGGGGTCGAGGCGGTCGATCGTCGCTGGCGCTCGGCGCCGCTGCGGAGCCGCCTCACGGCGGCGGCGGCGTTCTCCGCGACGCTCGCAATCGTGGCGGTCGTCGCGGTCGCGTATGTGGCCGTTCGCCACGAGCTGCTCGCTGACCTCGACAGCCAACTCCACCATCAGGCCAAGGAGGTCCACGTCACGCACAGCAGCCTGCTTCAGCTGCAGGACGGCGTGCCGGGCTTCGTTCCGGTCGTGACGATCTCCACCCACTTCGGGGAGGGCGTCGGCTATCTCCAGGCAATCAACGACAGCGGCCAATCGGCGACCCACGGGCCGAATCTGCCGATCTCCGACGCCGACATGCATGTCGCTACTTCGGGCGGTACGTCGCTCCGCGACGCCTACGTCAACGGCGTACATGTCCGGATGCTCACGTTCCAGTTCCCACAAGCGGGCAGCGGGATCGCGGTGCAGCTCGCGCTACCGCTCACGTCTGTCGACCATCAGCTCCACAAGGTCGCGACTGCGCTGCTGTTCCTGGTCCTCGCGGGGCTCGCGCTGTCGACGGTCGGCAGCTGGTTCGTCGTCAGGCGGACCATGCGTCCGGTGGCGACGTTGACCGAGGCGGCCGAGCAAATTGCCGAAACCCGAGACCTCACCACCAGGATCGAGGACTACGGCGACGACGAGCTGGGGCGGCTCGCCTCGACCTTCAACACGATGCTCGACGCGCTGGAGAGGTCGCTCGGCCAACAGCGGCAGCTGATCCTCGACGCCAGTCACGAGCTTCGGACCCCGCTCGCGAGCCTGCGCACCAATGTCGAGGTGCTGCACGACGTCGAGCGGCTCTCGGCTGAACAGCGGCGGGCGTTGCTCGACGGCATCGTCACCCAGCTCGACGAGCTGACCGGTCTCGTGGCGGACGTTGTCGAGCTTGCCCGCGGCGACGCGCCCCAATCGGCCCAGGAGGACATTCCGTTCGACGACCTCGTCAGCCATGCGGTGGACCGGGCTCGGCGGCACTGGCCGGGACTCAGCCTCATCCCGGATCTCGAACGGGTGGTCGTTCGGGGCATCCCGGCCCGGCTCGATCGAGCGATCGCCAACCTGCTCGACAACGCCGGGAAGTTCTCGCCGCCCGGCGCTGTCGTCGAGGTCGACCTCCGGGCAGACGGGACGCTGACTGTGGCCGACCACGGGCCGGGCATCCCGGAGGATGCTCTTGCCCACGTGTTCGATCGCTTCTATCGCGCCGACGTCGCCCGGGCGCTGCCGGGATCAGGGCTCGGGCTCTCAATCGTTAAGCAGGTCGTCGACGGTCACGGCGGGACGGTCACCGTGGCCAACCGCGATTCCGGCGGAACGCTGGTCCAGCTGTGGCTGCCGCCGGTTGAGCGAGGCGCCAGGATCGGCGCCGTCGACGCCACACCAGAACCCACGCCCGCGGCGACCTGACTCACTCGTAGGCTGCGAACGTGTCGTGGCTGATCCTCAACGTCCACAGCGCGACTGTCATCGCAGCAGTGATGCTGGTCGTGAGCGCCACGGCGTACCAGCTGTCAGGCAGGTGGGTGCGGTTCGTGGCGGCCGCGGCATTGGAGATCGCGATCATCTGCGGTCTGTTTGCGCTGTGGCAGGTCGCCAACGGTCTGGCCCGCGGCCACACCACCGGCGGCCTGGCGCGCGGCCGGGATCTTTGGAAGGCCGAGCGGTGGCTGCACCTTCCCAGCGAGGCCAGCGTCCAGAAGCTGATCCTGCATCACCGCGAGCTCGTGCGGCTCGCCAACTACTTCTACGAGTCGGCGCACTTCACCACAATGGTGATCTTCCTGATGTGGCTGTGGCTACGGCATCGCGACCGATATCCGTTCGTCCGCAACACGATCGCCGCTTTTACGGCAATGTCGCTGCTGATCCAGATGGTCCAGGTCGCGCCGCCTCGGCTGATCGGCGGCACCGGCTTGGTCGACACCGGCGCGGTCGTCGGACCCACGGTCTACACGACGTTCACCGCCAACATCGCCGACCAGTACGCCGCGATGCCGTCGATTCACGTCGGGTGGGCGGTGCTGATCTCGATCGCCGTGGTCACCTGCAGCCCGAGCCGGTGGCGCTGGCTCGCGATAACGCACGCCGTACTCACCACGTTCGTCGTCGTTGCGACCGCCAACCACTACTGGCTCGACGGCATCGTCGCCGTCGTACTCCTGGTGCCGGCGTACTACATCGCCGTTGGACTGGAAGCAGTGCGTCAGCGGTTACGGCGACGCGTGGTCGCTACGGCGCAAGCCGAGCCCGCGTTGCAGCCCGAGGATCAGATCCAGCAGGGCGCATTCTCGTGATGTTGATTCGGATGCGGGGTTTGCTGGTTGCAGGAATGTCGGAACCAGATTCGCTGGTCCCACTGCGCCTGCGTAATGTTCTTGGCGGCGAGCACCGGATAGAAGAACCCGAACAGGATCACTACGGCCGTCAGGTATACCGACACGGCTGTCGTGCCGACGGCTCGCCGCAGGTCTGAGTGCGCCCGGGTGCCGACGGCAAGACCGATCGCCATCGTCACGGCGAGAACCATAAACGGCAGGTTCGGCACCATGTAGAACAGGAACATCGTGCGGTGGCAGTCACCGGCGGGGGTGCAGGCCGGTGTGGTGTGGACCAGCTGCATCTCTTGGATCACCCAGGGCAGCCAGCCGAACGCGAAGCCGACGACGACCGCGCTGGCCCGCCAGTCCCGCCGGGAGATCCATAGCCACACCGAGCCGACGAGCGCCGGGATGCTGGCCCACCACAGGGCCGGGTTGCCGATGCCCAGGATCTCCTGCGAGCAGGCCGTCGCGCCGCAGCCGGTCGGGGTCTGGTAGTAGTAGGCAACCGGCCGCTCGAGCAGCAACCAGCCCCACGGTCGGGACAGGTAGGGATGGGCGGCGTGGAGCGTCGTGTCGTAGTGCCAGATGTCGTGCTGGTAGGACCACCACCCCCGCAACACCGCCCAGTCGTGCCTGAACCAGCCCTGGCCATGGACGAACTTGTCGTGGTCGTAGGCGTAGTGGCCGTTCGAGAGGAACCAGCCGGTCCACGACGCCAGGTACACCCCGGCGGGGACCACGAGGAATGCCGCGAGCGCCGGCCCCGCGGCGCGGTAGGTCCCGTGTACCAGCCCGGAACGCGAGCCCGCGGTACGGCGTGCGCCGATGTCCCAGGCGAGCGCCAGGAGCAGGAACGCCGGGATGTAGTAGGCGCCGTTCCACTTCGTCGCGCAGGCCGCGCCGAGACAGATGCCGGTGGCCCAGCGCCACGGCCGCACACCGAGTGCCGGGCCCCACTCGTTCGGCGCGAGCGGCCGGGCCAGCCGCTCGGCGAGCCGTCGCCGGCCGTCGTCGCGGTCGATCACCAGGCAGCAGAGCGCGGCCAGCACCCAGAACAGCAGGTAGATGTCGAGCATCGCGGTGCGGCTCTGCACGAACTCCAAGCCGTCGAGGGCGAGGAGCGCTGCCGCGATGACACCCAGGCCGGTGGAGCGGAACATTCGCCGGGCGAGGCGGCCCACCATCAGAATCGCAAGGGTTCCGACCACGGCGCCCATCACGCGGAACGACAGCGGATTGGCGGGATACACGGTCAGTTGGTGGCTGGTCGCCGTGCCGTTGTTGATGACCACGGTCTTGCCGTGGTCGAAGATTGCCTCGCCGATCGCCATCATCCACTTGCCCAGCGGCGGGTGGACGACGAAGCCGCTTCCGTTCATCAGGTTGTTGGTCTCGACGCCATGGTGCAGCAGCGACCAGCTGTCATGCGCGTAGTAGGTCTCGTCGAACACGATGCTCTGCTTGCCGGTCGCTGCCGAGAGCAGGTGGCCGCCAGGGCGGCTGATCCGCCAGAACCGCGCGACGCCACCGAGCACCATCACGGCCAGCGGTAGCAGCCAGCCGAGCAGCCGGTCGTCGGGGAGCGGCCGGATCAGCTTCGCGCGGATCCGCTGCAGCGTCTCGAGCTCGTCAGCAGCAGGTGCCGGTTGCGTCGGCTCGAGGTCGAGCGCGGTCGGCATGGCGCTCATCGTAAGAGTGGCGCGGCGACGCAACGCCGCCGTCCGCCGTCGGGTCGCTGCGGGTGGCGGACGTGCCGATTTAATGAGGAGCATGCCGCTGGTGCTCGCCGGTACGCCGATCGGCGTCGCGGAGGATGCCTCGCAGCGGCTGCGGGAGGCCCTGGCAGCGGCCGACGTGATTGCGGCCGAGGACACCCGGCGGCTGCGCCGGTTGGCTCGTGACCTCGGCGTGGAGATCACGGCGCGCGTCGTAGCCGTGTACGACGCGGTCGAACGTGAGCGCGCGACCGGCCTGCTCGACGAGGTGGCTGCCGGACGAACCGTCCTCGTCGTCAGCGATGCCGGGATGCCCCTCGTCTCCGACCCCGGCCACCTCCTCGTCACCGGCGCGATCGAGCGCGGCCTCGAGGTCTCGGTGCTCCCGGGCCCGTCGGCGGTGACGGCTGCCGTTGCGGTGAGCGGGCTGCCGGTCGCGCGGTGGTGCTTCGAGGGCTTCCTACCGCGTAAACGCGGCGAGCGGCGTACCCGGATCGCCCAGCTCGCCGGCGACCAGCGGGCGACGGTGATCTTCGAATCGCCGCGTCGACTCGCGGCCTCACTCGCCGACCTCGCGGTCGGGTTTGGCGCCGACCGCGTCGCCGCGGTCTGTCGCGAGCTGACGAAGACCCACCAGGAGGTCCGGCGCGGGACCCTCGGCGAGCTCGCCGAGTGGGCGGTGGGGAGCGAGGTGCGAGGGGAGATCACGGTGGTCGTCGGTGGCGCCAGGCCGCATCACCCGACGGCCGACCCCGACGCGCTTCGCCAGGAGGTCGATGGGTTGGTCGCCGCGGGGATGTCCCGTCGTGATGCGGTCGATGCCGTCGCTGCCGACCGCGGTCTGAAACGACGGGTGGTGTACGACGCGGCGACCGCCGGCCGGTCCACCGGTTGTGGACGAAGTGGTGGATGACCGGTGCAGCAGCGATCGGTTTCGGGGGACAACCGAGGGCGATCTGTGGACATCTTGTGCACGCCGAAAAGATCTCGGAAATAGTTTGGGAAACCCCTTGCGGAGGGGTGCGGAAGGGTCTACAAATTCGTCTGTCGCCGGGAACGACAGGCCAGGCGGAGGGGCAACCCTTCGCAACGCGTGAGACACCGGGAAGCCGGCGCGTCGGGCAACCGAAGCGCTGGTGGTAACGAGTTTCACGCCGGTTGTCGAGACCGGAGTCCGGGTTCGCGCAACGCACGGCGACCGAGCAATCGGCCCGCCGGTGCAGCAAGGATCCGAGCGAAGCCCCTCCGACTCATACTCGGAGGGGCTTCGCACTATCTTCCCTTGTGTTTGCTGGGAAACCTGCCAGCGACACACCAGCGCCGGACGCCGAAGCCGTCGGGTGCGAAGCGATTCGCGGCGCTAACGAGTGTCCGGTTGCCGCAGCCTCATAGGCTTGATCGCATGTCCCGGCACATCCTGACCGCAGTGGCCTGGCCGTACGCCAACGGACCGCGTCACATCGGCCATGTCGCCGGCTTCGGCGTTCCCTCGGACGTGTTCAGTCGCTACCACCGGCTCGCCGGCAACCGGGTGCTCATGGTCAGCGGCACCGACGAGCACGGGACCCCGATCCTGGTCCAGGCTGATCAGGAGGGCGTCACGCCACGCGAGCTTGCCGATCGATACAACCGGGTGATCGCGGAGGACCTGCAGCAGCTCGGCCTCGCGTACGACCTGTTCACCCGGACCACGACTCGCAACCACTACGCCGTCGTTCAGGAGATGTTCCGGACGCTTTACAACAACGGCTACATGATCGAGAAGACGACGAAGGGCGCGATCTCGCCGTCGACCGGGCGGACCCTGCCCGACAGGTACATCGAAGGAACTTGCCCGATCTGTGGTTACGACGGCGCTCGCGGCGACCAATGTGACAACTGCGGCAACCAGCTCGACGCCGATCAGCTGATCAACCCGCACTCCCGGATCAACGGCGAGGCGCCCGAGTTCGTCGAGACCGAGCACTTCTTCCTCGACCTTCCGGCACTTGCCGACGCGCTGGGCTCCTGGTTGTCCACCCGCACCGACTGGCGGCCGAACGTCCTGCGGTTCTCGATGAATCTGCTCGAGGACCTCAAGCCTCGCGCGATGAGCCGCGACATCGACTGGGGCGTCCCGGTTCCG
>JAICXJ010000099.1 GCA_025980465.1 Frankiales bacterium
GTTCGGCGTTGATGGCTGGATGGAATCGCTCGCCCCCGAGGTGGAGCCGTTCGGCATCCACACCACCATCGTCAACCCCGCGTTCTTCCGCACCGAACTCCTCACCAAGGAGTCGACCAACTACGCCACCCCGTCCATCGCCGACTACGCCGAGCGGAACGCCGCCCAGCGTGAGTTCTGGGAGAGCCAGAACGGCCGGCAGATGGGCGACCCGGCCAAGCTCGCCCACGCGCTACTGACCCTCGCCGACGACGAGCAGCCGCCGCGGCGCTTCATCGCCGGAGCCACGCCATCGCCACGGCCGAGCAGCAGATCGTCACGCTCCAGGAGCAAATCGACGGTCACCGGGAGCTCTCGTCGTCGTTGGCCGTCGAGGGAGCCGGGACCAGGAGCTGAACGCCGTGGCGCCCTCCGCGATCACACCAACAATCCCAGGAACGGAGGCACACTCTCATGAAGCACATCTCACTCGGCGGACTTGACGTCTCGCGCATCGGACTCGGCACGATGGCGATGTCCGGGTACTACCTCGACCCGGACAGCAGCGATGCCGAGTCGATCCGCACCATCCAGCGAGCGCTCGAACTGGGCGTCACCCTCATCGATACCGCCGAGATCTACGGCCCCTATGCGAACGAGGAGCTCGTCGGTCGGGCACTCAAGGGGCGCCGCGACGAGGTCGTCGTCGCGACGAAGTTCGGCTTCGTCTCGCACGCTGGCGGCGGGCCGGGAGTGCTCGACAGCAGCCCGGCGAACATCCGCACCGCCGTCGAGGGCTCCCTGCAGCGACTCGATACCGACCACATCGACCTCTACTACCAGCACCGGGTCGACCCCAACACCCCCATCGAGGACACCGTCGGCACCCTGGCCGAGCTAGTGACCGAGGGAAAGATCCGCCACATTGGCCTGTCCGAGGCCGCGCCCGCAACGATCCGCCGCGCCCACGCCGTACACCCGATCGCCGCGCTGCAGACCGAGTATTCCCTATGGACGCGTGACCCGGAGGCCGAGCTGCTGCCGCTGCTGCGAGAGCTGGGCATCGGCTTCGTCCCCTACTCGCCGCTCGGCCACGGCTTCCTCACCGGCACGATCCGCTCCCCCGAAGAGCTCGCCGACAACGACTGGCGCAAGACCAACCCACGCTTCACCCCGGGCAACTTCGAAAAGAACCTGCGGATCGTCGACGAGGTCCGAGCAGTCGCGTCCGAACTGGGCGCGACGCCGGCGCAGGTCGCGTTGGCATGGCTGCTCGCCCAAGGCTCAGACATCGCCCCCATCCCCGGGACGAAGCGGGTCTCCCGCGTCGAGGAGAACACGACCGCCGGCGCGCTCGAACTGAGCACAGAGCAACTCCAGCGCCTCAACGATCTCACCCCTGCCATCGGCGAGCGCCACGAAGAGGCGAACATGGCCAACGTCGAACGCTGACTGCTCGATGATCCGCGCAAACGACGCCGCCCACCGTGGGCGGCGTCAGCATGGACCTTTTCCGCTCACGATACGCTTCTCGTCGGCCAGACCTGGCACCTCATACGTCCTGGGGATGGATGGTCTCCACTTGGTCGCCTAGTCCGGCCGGCGAGTACTACCACCTCCCGTTCGTCGAACGATGCGAACCCGATCACGGGCGTAGCGAGGATGCGCTCGCGAGGGGCTAGAGCCATGGGCCATGTGGATCAGATTCGGGCCGTCAAGAGCGCGCGCGACCGCGAGGTCCTAGATGGAGGACGTGAGCGGCGGAGTTCGGGGTCTTGCCATACTGGCTACGCCAGGCTCGATCATCTCCTGCGCCGAAGCGCTTCCTGTCTCGCGGCCGCGGGTGGCGTCCCGTCGTCCGGGTAAAAGCGTCTGGGCGTAGCTCCCGGTGTGATGTTAGGCGGCGGCGACCTCAAGGTGGTCGGGTTGGGGTGCTGCGGTGGTGAGGCTGCGGCGGATGCGTTCGATGAGTGTGGGCGCCGCCTGAATACTGACCCCTCTCGCCGGTGGAAATGTGACCCCCTGTGGATGGTGGTGAGAGACGTCCGGGGGAGGCCCCGGCGCAGACCTCACGCCGGCTCGGCGACCCCCGAAGTCAGAAGTGAGGCGTGGCTTCGGTCGCTGATCACGCCGTTCTCGGGCTGTCGCGCTGAAACGCCGCGAACCTGAAACAGATGCGAGAACAACCGCAGCTGCGGGGCAGGGACTCGAACCCCGA